>CAWBOE010000018.1:0-70864 GCA_963790295.1 uncultured Actinomycetota bacterium | reverse complement strand
CGGCCCAACGGCGGTCGAATATGCCGTGATGCTGGCCCTGATTGTAGTGGTCTGCATCACGGCGATTACCACCTTGGGGGGCAACTTCAACAAGGTCTTCAGCAACGTAGCTTTGAACTCGGCCGCGGGCGGCGGCTCGTGAGCCAACGAAAATCCCATCGGCGGGAGATGTGGTCAGCTGGAGGCGGGCTTCACTGACCTTTTAGAACATGGAAATGAAAGTTTTTCTCGCTCAATGAAAGGACCGGGCAATGCGTAAGTATGGTCAGCTGGTGGCAGATTTTCTGAAGAAGGAAGATGGTCCGACGGCGGTGGAATACGCCGTGATGCTGGCGTTGATTGTGGTGGTCTGCATCACCGCCATCACCACGCTCGGCGGCAACGCGAACAAAACGTTTACCACAGTCGGCAACGCGACGGCGACGGGGTCGTAACGCTAGAGGCAGCACTTGATTTTGTAACCTACACTTAACACAGGGGAAATGCACATGTCGAAGTTTGTTCAACACGCGAAGAGTTTTCTGCAACGAGAAGACGGCCCGACAGCCGTTGAGTACGCAGTCATGCTGGCCTTGATCGTCGTGGTTTGCATCACGGCGATTACGACGCTGGGCGGCAACGCCAACCAGACGTTCACAACGGTCGGCAATGCAACGGCGACTGGGCTCGTAAGCGGGGCCGGTAACATCGCCGGAACAGGGACGGACTCGGGGCGAGCCGCGAAAACTTGTGATTCGCGGCTCGCCTCTTTGTTGGTCACCGGAAAACTCCGCGGGGCAGGAGTGAGGCCGGCTGGTCGCCGCCGTTCGCGACACGGCACAGCATCGTCTTATCTGGTGTGAGGATCGAATTCATGTTTAGTTTGGCGAACTGGCCCCTTCTCTTCATTTGCGCAGCTATGGTTGTAGCAGCCGTTATTGACGGCTGGAAGCTCAAGGTTCCCAACTGGCTGACGTTCCCGGTGATCATTAGCGGCTGGCTCTTCGGTCTGTGTCATGACCTGGGTTGGCTGCCCGGAACCGGAATCGGGGGCATCGGCGCCAGTCTGGCCGGGACCGCTCTGGGATTCGTACTGCTGCTCCCCGTTTATGCTATCGGCGGGATGGGAGCGGGCGATGTGAAAATGCAAATGGGGTTTGGGGCCTGGATAGCGGCCTTCTTCGGCGTCAATGAAGGTCTTTGGGTCATCTTCTGGGCCTTCTGTCTGGCGACCATCATCGGCGGCATGATGGCACTGATCATGATTGTTTTGCGAAGACAGTTCACACCAACATCCAGAACACACGCGAAATCATGGGTGACTGGTTGACGGCGGGCAGCGTCGGTGAGGTCGCGAGCCGGGCGGGCCAGCGTAAGTCTCGCCTCCATCTCCTGCCTTACGGCATCCCGCTCTGTATCGGGTTCGTGGGCTACCTCGTCTATCTGGACAGCGTCGGGACGCAGGCTCCCGTGGCCCGAGCCGGCGCCGTCTGGTCAGGTGGTCCACATTGATAAGGACTCCCAGCAATGATCCATCCCGCCAGTTTTACAAAACCTGTGCCGGTTGCCGCTTTTTCGCAGGCTCAGCAACCTGTCGAGACCGCCTCCCAAGCGGCAAACGTGATGCCTTTGCTACAGCCGATAAAGTTGAAGTTACCTTCCTCATCTGGTCGAAATAAACGACGAGGCGTTGCGGCCGTGGAATTCGCGTTCGTCGCGCCCTTGCTGGTAACTTTGATTCTGGGGATGATCGAGTTCGGTCGGGTGATGATGGTGGAAGAAATCATCACGAACGCAGGCGCAAGGGCGCGGCTGGGCGTGTTGCCCGGGTCCACGTCGAGCGACGTGACGACCACGGTCACCAACTACCTGACGACCTCGAGTATTCCCACCGGCAGTGCCACCACGACGATCTACGTCAATGGCTCCGTGGCGTCGCCGACCACAGCGGTTGCGGGAGATCAGGTAAAAGTCACGGATCCCTACCCTTCAACAGCGTGAGTTGGTTGCCGGTGCCGCTGTTCATGGGAGGGAAGAATTTGTCCGCGAGCGTCGTGATGCGAAAGGAATCGAACAACACGTAACTGCGCCTGGATGCTATGCTAATAGAGCTGGGCCATCGACGTACACCCTGACAGACACGGCGTGGGTCCGTGGCGGAACGAAAGAAAGACTCCTTGAGGTAAACACCATGAAACCCAAGACATTGATCCTTATGGTTTTGGCGGTTTCGACCGGGCTGGCGGCCGCCTACATGACCAACAAGCTCGTGACCGAGCGGTCCGCAAGAAGCGAACACTAAAAAGGTTGCCGTCCTGGTCGCCAAGCCCCTGGCTCTTGGACAGCTGATCAAGGAACCGCAGAAAGTTTTTGACGTGAAACTGCAAGACGAAGCCCCCAAGAAAGCGATCCAAGAGCGCACAAATTGATGCGTCGGAGTTCAGCGAGGAAGTGGCGGCCAAGCTCTTTGAGCAGGTGAAAGATCGCTGCCTGAACAAGACCGTCAACGAAGGGAACTATGTCTTCCCCGACGACCTGATGGAAAAGAACCAGTACGGCCTTGGGGCCGTGATGGCCAAGGTATGCGAGCCGCGACCGTCAAAGTAGATGCCGCCTCGCAGGTCGGCGGTTTTGCCCTGGCGAATTCGCGCGTGGACGTGTTGTGGGTCAAACGAGGCGCGTCCGAAACCGACGCCGTGGCCAAGACGATCCTGCAAAACGTTCTGGTCCTGGCGGTAGACACCCAGAATATTCGCCCGGAAGACAAGCATGCCGTGCTCGCCGCCACGGTCACACTCGAAGTCACACCCGAACAGTCCGAGAAGCTGGCTCTGGCCGTGGCGACAGGGGATTTGCGTCTCACACTGCGAGCCTTCGGAGATGAAGAGTCGGTGAAGGGCTGGAGCTAACCTGAAGAGTCTCTCCAAGGGCCAGGCCGACCCGGCGACGGAAGGCAATACGGAAGAGGTCACCGTGGGTGAATCGTCCAAGCCGCCGGCGTGGACATCCAAGCTGCCCGACGTCAAGGTTCAACCGACGACCCCTGCACCCGAAGCGACGACGACGGTGAAGGCCGAAGCGCCGCTGCCGCCGAAGATGCACCTGATGACGATCCACAACGGTGACGCGATCCGCCGCGTCCGGTTCCCCGTGGGTGATGAAGAAGCGGAGCCGATTATCGATATCCAAAGGAATTCTCCAGAGCGCGAGCCGGCTTCGGGCCGGACTGCTCTGCCGAATCCCTCAATCCCGACTACGGCAGTCGCCGAAGACCCGAAGATAATGTCCAGGCTGCTGAGTGATGAGCTGTTCCGTGAGATGTAGCTCAAGAGCTGCACTCATCACTCAGCTTCCGAAAATGTCGTGTAGGGGGGGGGACGGAACCCGCACCCGGCAAAAGATAGTCTTTCGGTGGGTGGCACACACCTACCCTACACTTCCGAAGAGGTGAAAGGATGCACCGCACGAATCGCGTACCACCGAACGCGTTCTGGAGCGTGCTGCTGGGCCTGACGTTCAGCGGCGCGGTGCTGGCTCAGCCGCCGGCGGTGCCGGCCCCGGTGCCAGTGGCCCCCGTTCAGCCCGGGGCAGCGGCTCCCCAGCCTGGCAAGGGTGTTCTTCCCGTTCCGCTGGCCGCCGAAAAGCCGATTGCTGCCACTGCCGGGAATCAACCTATCGTCGTCCCGGTGATGGCAGTCTGCGGCTCCAGATGACCTCCAAGATACCGCTGCGGCGCGCCGTCAACCAAAAGGAAGCCGTCGCCGGTCACGAGGTCAAGGCGACCCGAGCAGCATTATCGTGACTGGCCTGGCCCAGATACGACGCGCCTCACCCTGACCGACGTGGACGGCGCGCGAGAGTCCTACGTCTTGGCGTTGCAGTTCGACGTCGAGCTACTTACGCACGCTGCTGCAGCGGGCGGTGCCGACCGCCGAACATCGTGCCGGTCCCCGCGGCCAATAACGCGATCATCCTCACCGGCACCGTGGCCCAGGCGGAGGACGTGGACGTCGATCCTGCGGACCGCCCAGAGCGTGGTCGGCGGCCCGGAACGCGTCATCAACGCCCTGCGCGTCGGCGGCGTGCATGCAGGTGCAGCTGGACGTCGTCGTGGCCGCGGTGTCGCGAACGAGATCCGCGGCGTATGTCGTTCGAGTTCGTCAACTTCGGCCCGCAGCACCTTCGTCCAACGGCATGGGCGGCCTGGTCATCCCGACGCACGGGCATCGGCGGGCACGTTCCCGGGCAGCCCGACATCACCAACGCCATCGGCCAGGCTCAAGGGCCGCACCGATCAACCTCTTCGCCGGCGTCTTCACACCCAAGCAGGACTTCCTCGGCTTCCTGCAGGCCCTGCGCGACGAGAGCCTGGCCAAGCTGATGGCCGAGCCGAAGCTGGTGACCCTGAGCGGCCGGCCGGCCAGCTTCCTCTCCGGCGGCGAGCAGGCCAGTCCCGGTGCCGCGGCGGGCTCTGGGCCAGGTCGGCGTGCAGTTCGAGGAGTTCGGCACCCGGCTCAACTTCCTGCCGATCGTGCTGGGCAACGGCAAGATCCACCTGGAGGTCGAGCCGGAGGTCAGCCGCCTCAACCGGCCAGCGGCACGACATCCAGGGCACGTCGTCCCCGGCCGCGACACGCAGCGCGTCCACACCGTCGGTGGAGATGGAAGACCGGCCAGACGCTTGCGTCATCGGCGGCCTGATCCACCAGAACGTGACAGGCGGCGAACGCGGAAGGTGCCGGTCCTGGGCGACCTGCCGTTCGTCGGCGCGGCTTCAGCAGCAAGAGTTCAACGAGGCGAAGAGCGAGCTGGTGGTCCTGGTGACGCCGCACCTGGTCGATCCGCTGGTCGTGCGACCAGGTGCCGAAATGTTTTGCCTGGCCAGGAAACGCGCAGCCCCGACGATTTTGAGCTATTCTTGGAAGGAATCCTGGAAGCGCCGCGCGGCCCGCGGGAAGTTTGTCAACGGCCAGCTACGTGCCGGCCTACAAGAACGGCCCGACGGCGGACCTGTTCCCCTGTGCGGCGTTCGGCGACGGGCGCTGCAGCGGCGGACGGCTACGGCGGCGGCACGCGGCGGCGTGCGACGGCGGCTGCGCCACGGCGACGCGCAGTGGCCGGACGGCTGTGCGCCGGCCGGCGCGGCCGACGGCCGCACCGGCGACGACCGGTGCCAGCACGGCCCCGGCGGCGCCGCCGATGCCCGGCCGGCGGCGACGCCGCGGTGCCGAGCGATCACGCCGGCCAGTGCGGACCTGGCCGCGGCCGGCGGCCGAGCCGACGCTCGGCCGGCGGCGACGCCCGAGCCCGACGGCAGCCGGCCGGCGGAAGTCCGGGCGGCCGCTGGCGTCGCCCGGCGACGCCGAGTGACGTCCCCGGAGGCGGCGCCAAGCGGACGAGCCGGCCGCTGGCCCTCGGCGAGCTCGCAGCGGCACCGGGATGCAAGCGGCAGCCGGGCGAGAACCGCCGGCTCGGACCAGCGGCCGTCGCTAGACTCCTCGAACATCGGTGGTGACTCATGAAGGACGTGCAACGCATCGCGATCGTGGATCCCGTCGGACGCGACGCGCGAGCCGCTGCGCAACCTGCTCCTGGGCGTGGAGTCGGTCTGGCTCGAGGCCGAGTGCTCGCGCTACGAGTTCTTCCTCGACGTCGTCCAGCAGTCGCAGCCCGACGTGGTGGTCGTCGCCCTCGACGCCGACCAGAACAAGGCCCTGCAGCTGATCGCCCAGCTGGCCAGCGAGTTCCCCGACCTGCCGATCCTGGCCGTCAGCGCCCGCGGCGACGGCCAGTCGATCCTCCAGGCCCTGCGCAGCGGCGCCAAGGAGTTCCTCACCGCAGCCGGTCGTGCTCGAAGAGCTGCTCACGGCCCTGCAGCGGCTGCAGCGCACAGCCGCGGCCGGCCGACGGCAGTCGCGCCGGCAACGGCACCGCGCCAAGGTCGAGTCGCTGGTCATCGCCGTCCTCGGCTCGCGCGGCGGCGTCGGCTGCACCAGCCTGGCCGTCAACCTCGGCTGCACCCTGGCCCAGGACCCAGCCAACAACGTCGCCCTGATCGACCTCGACCTGGCCCTGGGCGACGCCGACGTCGCCCTCGACCTGATGCCCGACTACACGCTGGCCGACGTGGCCTGAACATCGACCGGCTCGACATGACAGTTCCTGCGGCGGTCGCTGTGCAAGCACGCCACCGGCCTGTCGCTGCTGCCGCACCCGGTGCAGATGGAGGACGTCGGCCTGATCCACGAGGACCACCTGCAGCGCGTCATCGGCCTGCTGCGGGCCAGCTACACGCACCTGATCCTCGACCTGAGCAAGAGCTTCACGCCGACCGACCTGACGGCCCTGCGCATGGCCGACGTGATCCTGCTGGTGGCCCAGCTGGAGCTGACGCAGCCTGCGCAACGTCGTCCGCATGCTGCTGACGCTGGGCACCGAGGAAGGCGCTGGCCGACAAGGTGCGGGTCGTCCTCAACCGCGTCGGCTCGGACGACGGCGACATCAGCCTGAAGAAGGCGGAGGAGACGATCGGCAAGCCGATCTACTGGCAGGTCCCCAACGACGCCAAGGCGATGATCGAGCTCGCGCAACGCCGGCGTGCCGCTGCTGCAGCACGCCCCCAAGTAGCAAGGCGCAGCAGAGCATCGCCGGGCTGGCCCAGGCCCTGTGCGGCAAGGCAGCGCCGGCCGCCGGCGCCAAGAAGGAGCGCGCGGTGGTTCTGTCTCGTTCAAGTGACGTGACCAGTCGCTCGGCGACCGGCACGGCTGAGCCGAGTCGGACGCTACGGTCAACGACACTGACACGCGACGACACCGAGAGGTAGCACCATGTCGCGCTTGCAACGCGGCCTGACCGGCCTGAACAGCCACGGCCAGCGGCAACGGCATCAGCCGGCTGGGCAGCGTCGCCAGGCCGGCGGCGACCGGCCAGGGCAACAAGAGCTTCGAGGACTCAAGCGGCTCATCCACGGCAAGCTGGTCGACAAGCTCGACCTGTCGCGCGTCAGCGACCTGGCCGGCGACACGCTGCGCCGCGAGATCCGCCTCGTCGTCGAGCGCCTGTGCGACACCGAGAACCCGCTGCTCAACCGCATGGAGCGCGAGCGGCTCATCGACGAGGTGCTCGACGAGACCTTCGGCTTCGGCCCGCTGGAAGTGCTGCTCAAGGACCCGACCATCAGCGACATCCTGATCAACGGGCCGCACAAGATCTACGTCGAGCGCCGCGGCAAGCTGGAGAAGACCGACGTCAAGTTCCGCGACAACGACCACCTGCTGCAGATCATCGACCGCATCGTGTCGAAGGTCGGCCGGCGCGTCGACGAGACGTCGCCCGATGGTGGACGCCCGCTTGCCCGACGGCTGCCGCGTCAACGCCATCATCCCGCCGCTGGCCCTGGACGGCCCGACGCTGTCGCATTCGCCGCTTCGGCGCCAACCCGCTGAAGCTGGAGGACCTGCTCAACTACAAGGCGTTCACGCCCGAGATGGCGATGCTGATGGAGGCGTGCATCAAGGCCCGGCTCAACATCCTCATCTCGCGGCGGCACCGGTTGCGGCAAGACGACGCTGCTCAACACGCTGTCGAGCTTCATCCCGCACGACGAGCGCATCGTCACGATCGAGGACGCGGCCGAGCTGCAGCTGCAGCAGGACCACGTCGTCCGGCTGGAGACGCGGCCGCCGAACATCGAAGGCAAGGGCGCGGTCACGACCCGCGACCTGGTCCGCAACGCCCTGCGTATGCGGCCCGACCGGATCATCATCGGCGAGTGCCGCGGCGCCGAGTCGCTGGACATGCTCCAGGCCATGAACACCGGCCACGCCGGCTCGATGACCACGCTGCACGCCAACACGCCGCGCGACGCCCAGGCCCGGCTGGAAACGATGATCATGATGGCCGGCTTGGAGCTGCCGATCAAGGCGATGCGGCAGCAGATCGCCTCGCGCCGTGGACCTGATCATCCAGGCCAACCGCCTGCAGGGCGGGCCGCGCAAGATCACCGCGCATCACCGAAGTGATGAACATGGAGCAGGACATGATCATCATGCAGGACGTCTTCCGCTTCAAGCAGCTGGGCATCGACCAGAACGGCCGGGCGTACGGCCAGTTCGAGGCGACCGGCGTGCGGCCGTCGTTCGTCAGCCGGCTGGAAGCGGCGGGCATCAAGCTGCCGTCGAACCTGTTCCAGGAGCGCGTGCTGCTGCGCGATTAGACATGCGGTCTGCAGTGGCAGTGCCGAGCCAGGACGAGCTCGCCGCGACGACGGCTGACGACTGACGACTGCACGACTAAGTGACCATGACATGACTCCCATGATGATCTCCCTGCTGGCGTTCGTGGGCGTGTCGGCCCTGGTCGGGCGTGCTGGCCTTCGTGCTTCCGCGACAACGACGCCGCAGACGGCCGACCGGCTCGACACTGCTGGTCGGCAAGCGGCGCAAGGACGACGCAGGCCGCCGACATCCTGCGCAAGACGCGCCTTCGAGAGCGACAAGAAGTCGCTGCTGGAGCTGCTGACGCCGAACTTCCTCAGCCTGCAGAAGATCTTCGAGCAGGCCGACTGCCACATCAAGCCGAGCACGCTGTTCGGCATCGGCCTGGTGCTGGCGGCGCTCGGCGCGACCGGCGAGCTGGCTGGCGCGAGTGCCGTGGTTCTTCGCCCCGGTCGCCGGCCTGGTGCTGTTCATGCATCCCGTTCGCTCTGGCTGTTGAACAAGCGGCCGCATGCGGCTGAAGAAGTTCGCGGCCCAGCTGCCCGACGCCCTGGAACTGGTCGCCCGGGCCCTGCGGGCCGGCCACTAGCCTGGCGGCCGGCATGCACGTGGTCGCCGAGGAAATGCCGTCGCCGATCGCCGACGAGTTCGGCCGGGTCTACGAGGAGCAGAACCTCGGCATCCCGATCGAGGACGCGATGCGAGAGCATGTGCGACCGCGTGCCGAACCTGGACCTGCGGTTCTTCGTCACCACGCGTGGCGATCCAGCGGCAGACCGGCGGCGACCTGGCGGAGATCCTCGACAAGATCGGCTACGTCATCCGCGAGCGCTTCCGCATCCTGGGCCAGGTCAAGGCGCTGACCGGCGAAGGCCGGCTTCGCGGCGTCGTGCTGATCGCCCTGCCGTTCGGCCTGTTCCTGTCATGCTGCACATCAAGCCGGACTACGTCGAGATGCTGTGGACGACCCGCTGGGCATCAAGATGAGCATCGTCGCCCTCATCGCCCAGATCCTCGGGGCGCTGGTCATCAAGAAGATCGTGAACATCAAGGTGTAGATCAGTCAGTCGTAGTCGTGAGTTGCAGAGCCGGACGACTGGACCGAATCGACCATGACTACTGACTACTGACACTCGGAGATGCACCGTGATTTCGCTTGTCGGACTGACGGACTGATCCCGCTGCTGGTGTTCGCCGGCATTCGTGCTGGGCATCTGGGCCGTGCTGTCGATGATCTCGCAACCGCAACAGCCGGGCGCAGGAGCGGCTGGAGCGGATCAGCCGGCCGCAGTCGCTGGCGGAGATCGAGGACCCGCAAGTCGGCGAAGAAGGAGCGGTTCCAGGGCATCATGGAGACGGCCAAGGCGCTGTCGCAAGCCGCTGATGCCGCAGACCGAGCTGGAGCAGTCCGCGCTGAAGATCAAGCTGGCCAACGCCGGCTTCCGCAGCGACTCGGCCGTCGCCGGTCTACCTGGGCCTCCGCTTCGTCTGCCTGGTCGTGTTCTTCGCTGCTCGGCGTCGTCGATCTTCGTGCCCGAAGTACGGCCTGACGCTTCAAGGCGCTGCAAGTGGATCGTGGTCTGCACCGGCGCTCGGCTTCTACCTGCCGACCATCGTCCTGTGGTACCTGCGCAGCAAGCGGCAGCAGGAGATCTTCCTGACGCTGCCCGACGCCCTGGACCTGCTGGTGGTGTGCGTGGAGAGCGGCCTGGGCCTGGACGCGGCCATGCGGAAGGTGTGCGACGAGATGAAGGACCACGCCAAGGTCATCTGCGAGGAGTTGTCGCTGGCCAACTTCCAGCTGCAGATGGGCCGGCCGCGGCGCGAGGTGCTGCACGACCTGGGCGTGCGCACCGGCGTGGACGACGTCCGCAGCCTGGCGGCGATCCTGATCCAGGCCGACCGGTTCGGCTCGAGCATCGCCCAGGCGCTGCGCGTGCAGTCCGACTCGATGCGGACGCGGCGCAAGCAGATCGCCGAGGAGAAGGCGGCCAAGACGGCCGTGCAGCTGATCTTCCCGCTGGTGCTGTTCATCTTCCCCGGGCATCTTCGTGGTGCTCGTGGGCCCGGCGGCGATCAGCATCATGGAGACGATGCTGAAGCCTCAGTAACCTGACTTCGTTGGTCGGCCGCCGTCGGACGGACGGCGGCCGGCGGGCGACGGACAAAGGAGTGTCTCACGCGGAAGGGAATCTCTGCGGCAGCGGACTGGCGGCGGCGTGCTTGGCTGGGGGGCCTGACCCTGGTGGGCGGTTGCGGGCATTACCGGAACCTGGTCGACCCGTGCTAGCCCGAGCGGTACGAGTACATGGCCCGGCAGGACGGTCCGCGAGCCTTCGTTGCCGCAGGTGCACAACGGCCACGTCCTGGAACAGACGGTGTGGAACTACCACTTCGAGCCGGCGGCACCGACAAGCTGACGCCGGGCGGGCTGGAGCACCTGGCCTTCCTGGCTCGTCGTCGTCCGTGCCCCGACCCGGTGGTCTACCTGCAGACGGCCCAGGACCTGCGCCTATGACCCGGCCGCGCCGGAGAAGTTCGTCGAGCGCGGAACACGCTGGACCTCCAGCGCGATCGAGGCGGTGAAGAAGTACCTTCACGCCCAGACGGCGAACCGCCGCGTCGACCTCCAGGTGGTCGTCCACGACCCCGGCGAGGTCGGCATGTCGGCGGTGCCGATGGCGGCAACGATCCGGGCCATGCACAACAGCGGCCTGGTGGCAGACCAGCGGGTGATGCACCAGGCGGGCGGGTCTTCCCGGGTGGCGGCACGGTATCACCCGGTTTCCGGCGGCGGCGGCACCGGTGGGTCCGGCCGCTAGGCCTGCGGTCTGATAAGTCCGGGGTTTTCCCTGGCCGGCAGGGGAGCGGCCTTCCCCGGGGCCGGTTTGAATCGCGCCGGGCACCCCGTGAATTCGCAACAGGGATGAAGGTCATGTCGATTGCACCTGTTCAGCCGCGACGCACGGCAAGGGCCTTCGGGCTCCTCGTCCTGGCGGTCTGCCTGCTTTCACACTATCCGTCTTCGAGCGACGTCCAGCCCGGCCGTCCCGCCCCCGCCGAAACCGCTCTGAGTCCTGGCTTCTCACGGACGGCTGAGCTGCAAGAAATCGATGGGCATGTTCTGGAAGCCGCTGAACGAGACGCGCATGGTTCAGCTCGCAATGCTGGCCATTGCATTCGCGATGTGGATCATCTGGTGGAGGCGATAAGCCGGCACCGCCGGCGGCCGCCCTCGGTGGGGATGCGGTCGGCGACAACTCGGGCCGAGGTACGCAACATGGTGAAAGCAGCAGCCATGGCTTGATAAATCGTACGGGAATGGAATGGGAAGGGGCGGGCCTCCAGAGGCGCCCGCAGCGCCGGAAACGTCCAGGAGGCCGGCTTTACCTCGGTTTCCTCAACGACCTGGTCCTGCGTCCTCTACACCCGCGGCGGGATGCTCGGCCTCGACCTGTCGCGGCATCTCTGCCTGCCGTTCAAGGTGGTCGAGGAGTCGTTGCGGTTCCTGAAGGACGAGAATGCATCGAGGTCTCCGGCGGCGACCTCATCGGCCGCGTTAGCTACCGCTTCAACCTGACCGAGCTGGGCCGCGAGCGCCTCAGGATGCGATGAAGCTGTGCGCCTACGTCGGCCCGGCGCCCGTGCCGCTGGAAGACTACATCGAGCAAACCTACCGCCAGGCCGTGACCGGCATCACGGTCAGCCCGGAGATCCTGCGGGCCGCCTTCAGCCACCTGGTCGTCAGCGACGCCCTGTTTAACGCCATCGGCCCCGCGATCGTCAGCGGCCGGTCGGTGTTCATCTACGGCCCCCCGGGGAACGGCAAGACGGCCATGGCCCGGTCGATCGGCGACTTCATGAATACCAGCGGCGGGCAGATCTACGTGCCCTACGCGTTCATGACCGAGAACAGCATTATCAGAGAGCGGCGAAGAAGGCCACGCCCGCGAAGAAGACGGTGGCCAAGAAGCGCCCGACCGCTGGTTGGTGAAATCGACCACCCACCGTCACGACTTGTACTGAGGAGGTCGCGCAGCGACCGTCCTCGAAGTGAACCCCGCGAGTGAACAGGCCTGCTCGACCGTCACCGGGTTTCGTGACAGCGCCATGGCGCCCTGGGGCGCGCCGTGGGGGTGGAAGATCTCTTCGGCGCGGGCGCCGCGCGTCTTACTTCAACCAAGCGGAACATCTCCAGCACCACACGCATGGGATCTTCCGTTGTCTGCTCGTCGCCGAGCCAGCGAGGCACCGCAAGTTAGTACCGGGCGCGCTGCACCAAGATGTCCGAGGATCCGGCACACCACGTGCGCCGGATCCTCGGACATCTTGCTGAAGGTCCTCGCCACCCGTTCCTGGCGGCTGCTCGACCACCGAAGCCGTCAACAAACGCGGTGAGCGGGCAGGTCACCGGGTCTTCGTGACAGGCGCTAGCGCGCCTTCCTCAACCAGCGGCGGCGTCGCGCCCTCCTCAACCAGCGGATCCGTCAGGCGCGGCCGGAGAACCAGGGGTTGCGCAGGTCGAGGTAGGTGATGTCGCCCATGTCGCCCATGGCCTGTTGCATCTGCTGCTGGACGTCCTCGGGCATCTCCTGCTTCTCGCCCTCGCGCGCTGCGGCCTCGGAGGTGAAGTAGATGGTCTGGGTGAAGTCGCCGTCGTCGGCGATGGCGACCGTGCCGCCGATGATCTCGGGCCGCATCTCGCTCAGGCCGTCCATGGGCTGCTGGCTGAACTTGCGGAACCCGTCGGGGTTGCCGACCCGGCCGCGCATCACCTGCACGAACCCGGCGTCGTCCGAGCCACCACCGAGCCACTCGAACGCGTCGTCGTAGTTGGTGAAGCTGGGCTCACCGTCGAAGCAGCCGGACGTCTCCCGCCACCACGCATCCTGCTCCGGGCGTGCCGAGTTGGCGTCGGCCTGCGCCCGCGACTCGAACCTCACCACCGCCACTGACGTGCCGTCGTCGGTCACGCCGCTCGTGCTGCCGAGCCAGCCGTCGGCGCTGGGCGCGATGGTCTGCTCCCAGAGGTCGAGCTGCTTCTTGAGCCGGTCCGCGTCGTTGCACCGGCCCTGGATCACCTGGATGTACATCCCTGCCTCCTGTCCCCCTGGCCGCTCCGGTCTGGAGCGGTCAGCGAACGACGCTACGCCAGTCGCCGCGCGGGTGACAGACCCGAAGATGACAGGGTGCTTAAGCCTCGATGACCACCGGGATGATCATCGGGCGACGCTTGTGCTCGCGGTTGACCCAGCGGCCGACCACACGCCGGATGACCTGCTGGAGCTGGTAGGCGTCGTTGTTGCCCTCGGCCCCGGCGCGGTCGAGCGCGTCGATGATCGGCTGCTTGATCGTCGTCGAAGGTCGAGTCGTGCTCGGCGAAGCCGCGGGCGTGTATCTCCGGGCCGCCGGCGACCTTCCCGCTGACCGAGTCGATGACCACGATCACCGAGATGAAGCCCTCGGAGGCGAGGATCCGGCGGTCCTTGAGCGACGACTCGGTGACGTCGCCGATCGAGGAGCCGTCGACGAACACGTAGCCGCACTCGACCTTGCCGGCGATCGAGATCCGCCCGTCGACGAGGTCGACGACCACGCCGTCCTCGGCGATCACGACGCTCTCGGCCGGTACGCCGGTCCGGCGGGCCAGCGCCGCGTTGGCCCGCATGTGGCGGATCTCGCCGTGCACCGGGATCACGTTGCGCGGCCTGACGATGTTGTAGGCGTAGAGCAGCTCGCCGGCGCTGGCGTGGCCGGAGACGTGCACCATCGCGTTGCCCTTGTGCACGACGTTGGCGCCCCAGCGGGCCAGCCCGTTGATGACGCGGTAGACGGCGTTCTCGTTGCCCGGGATCAGGCTGCTGGCCAAGATGACGGTGTCGCCCTCCTCGATGTGCACGAGGTGGTGGTTGCGCTGGGCGATCCGGCTCAGCGCCGAGAGCGGCTCGCCCTGGCTGCCGGTGGAGAGCAGCACCTGCCGCTCAGGGGCCAGCTCGGCGAGGTCCTTGACGTCGACGAGAACCCCTTCCGGGACCGTCAGGTAGCCGAGGTCGCGGGCGATGGCCATGTTGCGCACCATCGAGCGGCCGACGTACGCCACCTTGCGGTCGTGCTCGACCGCCGCGTCGAGCACCTGCTGCACGCGGTGCACGTGGCTGGCGAAGCAGGCCACGATGATGCGCTGGGCACTCTTGTGGAAGACCCGGTCGAGCACCGGGCTGATGTCGACCTCGGGCGTGGTGAAGCCGGTCACCTCGGCGTTGGTGGAGTCGGTGAGGAACAGGTCGACGCCCTCCTCGCCCAGCCGGGCGAAGGCTCGCAGGTCGGTGATCCGACCGTCGAGCGGGAGCTGGTCCATCTTGAAGTCGCCGGTGTGCAGCACCAGGCCCGCCGGCGTGCGGATCGCGACCGCGAGCGCGTCGGGGATGGAGTGGTTGACCGCGATGAACTCGAGGTCGAACGGGCCCAGGGTGAGCCGGTCGCCCTCCTTGACGACGTGGTGCACGGTCTCCTTGAGGCGGTGCTCGCGGAGCTTGGGGTCGAGCAGCGCCAGCGTCAGCTCGGACCCCACGAGCGGGATGTCCTCGCGCTCGCGCAGGAGGTACGGCGTGGCGCCGATGTGGTCCTCGTGGCCGTGGGTCAGCACCAGCGCCTCGACGGCGTCGAGCCGGCCTCGAATGGCCTCGAAGTCAGGCAGGATCAGGTCGACGCCGGGGTGGTGGTCCTCTGGGAAGAGCACGCCGCAGTCGACGATGAGGAGACGGTCGTCGTACTCGAAGACCGTCATGTTGCGGCCGACCTCGCCGAGGCCGCCGAGCGGGATGATCCGCAACCCTCCGGGTGCCAGCGGGGCCGGCGCGGAGAGCTCGGGGTGGGGATGGCTCAAGTGATTCCTTCGGTCAGATCAGGGCGGAGGCAACCAGGCCCTCGCGGAGGGCGGCCACCTCCTCGTCGGTGAGCGGCACGAGAGGGCCGCGGACGTTGCGGTTGTCGAGGACGCCGAGCAGCTGCAGGCAGGCCTTGGCCGTCGTGGCGCCGTAGTTGGGGACGCCCATGACGGCGTCGGTCGCGGGCAGCAGCCGCTGGTACGTCGCCAGGGCAGCGGCATGGTCGCCGTCGAGGAAGTCGCGGATCATGCCGGCGATCTCGTCGCCGGCCGCGTGGCCGACGACCGAGACCACGCCCTGGGCGCCGTGGGCCAGCCAGCCGAGCGTGGAGACGTCGTCGCCGGAGTAGAGGTCGTAGCCCAGCTGCATGATCTTCACGCCGCGGGCGTAGTCGCCGACGGCGTCCTTGACCGCGACGACGGTGTGCCACTCCTTGGCGGCGGCGTAGGTCTCGAGCGCGATCTCGGTGCCGGTGCGTCCGGGGACGTCGTACAGCATCACGGGCACGTCGGTGCTCTCGGCGACGGTGCGGAAGTGGTGGAGCACGCCGGCCTGGCCGGGCTTGTTGTAGTACGGCGTGACGAGCAGCAGCCCGTCGGCGCCGAGCTTCTCCGCCTGGCGGGCCAGCTCGACGGAACGCGCGGTCGCGTTGTTGCCGACCCCGGCAATCACCGTCGCGCGGTCGCCGACCGCGTCGATGACCGCGCGCAGGATGTCGCCGTCCTCGGCGGCCGTGGTGGTCGGGCTCTCGCCGGTGGTCCCGCTGACCACCACGCCGTCGTGGCCGTGGTCGACGAGGTGGGCGGCGATCCGGGCCGTGCCGTCGAGGTCGACGGATCCGTCGTCGTGGAACGCCGTGGCCATCGCCGTCAGCATCCGGCCGAAGCGCGGGCCGGAGGGCGGGGACGTCATGGGCCTCAGGCTATCGGGCGGACCGCTTCCGTTGGTTGAGGAGGCGGCAGCCCGTCACGAAACCGCGTACGAGCCCGCCGATCCACCGGGTCACTGCGGACGGTCTCGCACCGCTCGGTACTCGTGGCAGGCCCCGAGTCGACCAGCGCTTCCTCAACCAGCGGGGGCGAACGCAGGCTTGATCTCCTCGGCGACCAGGTGGAGGTGGTCGAGGTCGTCGAGGTCGAGGGTCTGGAGGTAGAGCCGCGTCTGGCCCGACTCGGCGTAGCTGCCGACCTTGTCGAGCACCTCGCTCACGGTGCCGCCGAGCTGGGACTTCCTCAGCATGTCGGGGTCGTGGCCGATGGAGGCGGCGCGGCGCTCGAACTCCGCCTCGTCCTTGCCGACGCAGAGCACGAGCGCGCTGGAGTAGACCATCGACCCCGGGTCGCGACCGATGTCCTCGCACGCCTGACGGACCCGGTCGTGCGCAGCCATGCCCTCCTCGAACGCGGTGAAGGGCACGTTGTACTCGTCGGCGAACCGCGCCGCCAGCGCGGCCGACCGTCGCTTCCCGGCGCCGCCGATGATCACCGGGGGCTTGGCCTGGTGGGGCTTGGGCAGACCGGGTGAGTCCTTGACCGTGTAGTGCTTGCCCTCGAAGCCATACCCGCCCTCGGTCGCCCACAGCCCCGTGACGATCTCGACCTGCTCCTCGAGCATCTCGAAGCGCTCGCGCGTGCCGGGGAACGGGACGGCGTACGCCGCGTGCTCGCGGTCGAACCATCCCGCGCCGATGCCCAGCTCGACGCGGCCGCCACTCATCTGGTCGACCTGTGCGACCTGGACCGCCAGCAGACCGGGCCACCGGAACGTCACGCTCGTCACCAGGGTGCCGAGGCGGATGGTGCTGGTCTCGCGGGCCAGTGCGCCGAGCGTCACCCACGCATCGGTCGGGCCGGGCATCGCGTCGGTGCCGAACCCGAGGAAGTGGTCGGATCGGAAGAACGCCCCGAAGCCGAGCTCCTCGGTCTTCTGGGCCACCCGCAGCAGGTCGTCGTACGACGCCCCCTGCTGGGGTTCGGTGAACACCCGCAGCTCCATGCCAGCCATGCGGTCCACCCTGTCAGACGACTACCGTGAGCCCGTGAGCGTGCGGCGCAGGCTGCTGTCGCAGAGCAACCGGTTCGGGGTGTGGGCCTACCGCCGCACGTCCGGACGCGCCGGCGGCGGTGCCGGAAAGGCGCTGGTGCTGACCGTGCCCGGCCGTCGCAGCGGGCAGCCCCGGTCGACTTGCATGGCCTACCTCGACACCGAGGACGGCCGGCTCGTTTGGGGCACGGCGTCCGGGGCACCACACGACCCCGACTGGTTCCGGAACCTGCGGGTGGCCCGCACGGCCGAGATCGAGATCGGCGCTCGGCGCAAGCCGGTGGTCCCCCGCGAGCTGGTGGGTCCCGAACGAGACGCCGCCTGGGCCACGATCCTGGCCTCTAGGCCGGGGGTGGAGCGGTACGCCCGCAAGGCCGGCCGGCCCATCCCGGTCGCCCTCCTCAGCTGAGGATTCCGTGGCGCCTGTTCCACTGCTGCGCCCCCTGGTAGGCGTCGACCATGCCCCAGACCCAGAGGCCCATCGCGACCAGCAGTGGCACGAGCAGGAAGAACAGGAAGAGACAGACGAAGTAGCCCACCAGGATCCCCACGCCCTTGCCCACCTCGCCGTTGAGCATGGTGCCCAGGCCCGGGATGAAGAAGGATGCGATCAGCGAGACGGCAGGGTTTTTGGCGGCGACGACGTAGCCCGGCGTGGGCGGCGCCCACGCGCCGTACGGGCTCAGCTCCGGGTCGCTCCCGTAGTGCCCTGGCGCCGCCAGCGGAGCGGTCGGCGGAGGCGGCACGGGACGGTTGTGCACGGTCCAGGTCTGCCCGTCCCACCAGCGTTCGGTCCCGTCGGGCTGCGCGTACCACCCCGCGGGCGCGTTCTGCGGCATGACCGAAAGGTAAAGGAGTCCGGTCAGCCGCGGGCGGATTCCCAGGAATCCCCTCCACCGTTGCCCAGGATGACTCTGGCTCGCCGACCACATCTACGGGGTGACCCGATTCGTCAGCGGTCCAGCGGGTCGTCGACGCGAGGCGATCGCTGACGAATCGGTGTTGCTCGCTCCCACCACACCCACTCGAGCCCGGGCCCGGGCAAGCGCTTGGCCTCGACCCACTCGGAGCGGTCCCAGTCGGGGTAGCACGTGTCGCCCCCAGGAGTGAGGTGGACCTCGGTGAGGATCTGCGCGTCGGCCACCGGCAGGGCGGCGGCGTAGATGGTGGCGCCGCCGGCCACCATCACCTCACCCGGCAGGCCGGCGGCCAGGGCCAGCGCCTCGTCGAACGACCCCGCGACCTGGACGTCGGGCGCCGACCACGACGGGTCGCGGGTGAGGACGACGGTCGTGCGCCCGGGAAGCGCACGGCCGATGGAGTCGTACGTCGCCCGGCCCATCACCAGCGTGTGGCCGAGGGTGACCCGCTTGAAGTGGGCGAAGTCCTCGGGGATCCGCCAGGGGATCCCGCCTTCCGCACCGATCACCCCGTTGTCGGCGACCGCGGCCACGAGCGTGACGCGCGTGCCGTCGAGAGAGGCCCCCATGGCGTCAACCTAGTGACCCGGACTCGAACTTCGCACGCTATCTCGCGGCCTGAGCGCGCACCTCGCTTCGTCGACAGAGCTCGCGATACGCCCGGTAGCCCTTCGCTCCGTCGTCTCGCGATGCACGCACTCAGCCCACGATCTAGCGCACGCATTTCTCGCCCGGGTCACTAGTGCTGAACCTGCGAACGCGCCCACGCTAGTGGCGCGCAAGACCGCTCAGTCGGTGGTGTCCAGACCCGGTGGCGTGCCGGCGAGCACGGGCACACCGTCGACGTCGAGGCGCTGGGTGCAGGGTTCCTGGTCGGGGTTCATGGAGTTGATGTACTGCTTGGACGCCTGGCACTCGTAGAGGCCGAAGGTCCCGTCGTGGCTGTCGACGACCCACACGACCCGCCCCTCGACCGTGAAGGTCGCGGCGACGGTGGTCCAGCCCCGGTCGACCCAGGTGTCCCAGTCACCGTCGAGGTGGGCGTCGCGCGCGTCGTACAGCGCGACCTCGTCGGCGATCCTGGTCAGCACGAAGTTGCCATCGGGTGACAGCAGACCGACGGTGCCGGGGACCTCGGGGTGGATGTTGAAGTAGGGGTGCACGACCGACAGGGCGTCCTCGTTGCTGCGCAGCTCGGCGCCCGACGAGACGTCGAGGAGCACGGACGCGAGGTAGCCCTCCGGCGGCTCGACCTGCCTCGGCTCCGAGACACCCGGCCCGTTGACGTTGGCGACCCAGTCGCTGTCCTCGCCGTGGAAGTAGAGGCGCTCTCGGTCCCAGCCGATCAGCCGGGTGTCGCCGCTCGCGTCGAGGCGGCCGAGCTCGCGGTCACCGATCGCGTCGTAGACGACGATGTCTCCGCCATCGGGGAGGGTCCAGGCCACCCAGCCGAACCGGGGCTGCGCCACCAGGTTCGTGTCGGTCGCCATCTCGCCGAGCTCGCGCTGCGTGCCGTCCTCGTCGACTGCGGTCACGAGCCCGTCACCGTCGGCGTAGACCACACCGATGCCTGTCTCGACGAGCTGGGTCACCTCGTCCACGCGAGCGGTGCCGTGGCGGAGGTGAAGCACCCCGTCGTACCACCACGCCACGTCGACGAGGCTCTCCACCGGTGAGATCTCCAAGGCGTCGGGGTCGGCCGCCGACGGGGGCCGGTTGAGGAGGAAGGACACCCCGGCCACCAGGGCGAGCGCGACCACCACGGCACTCGTCACCAGCCACCGGCGCCGCTGCCCGGCGCTCGCGTGGGCCAGCACCCGCTCGACTGACGGTGGTGGCACGTCGATCGCGGTCGCGGCCGCGTGACAGGCAGGGTCGAGCGGCTGCAGGTCGAGAGCCACTGCCGCCTCGGACAACCGGCGGGCTACTTCTCCATGAGACTCGCCCAGCACGTCGGCGACCTGCTGCTCGTCGAGCTCGCCGAGGTGGTGCAGCACGACGGCGACGCTGGTCGCGTCGTCGAGCTCAGCGAGCCCCTCGACGAGCCTCTCGAGCAGGGCGAGCTGGTCCTCGAGCTCCTGGGTCATCACGCGTGCGGCGGGCACGCGCACCGGCACCTGGGGCGCGGGTTCGCGGCCGCGCGTGCGGACCCAGCCGTCGAGAACCATCCGCGCGAGCTCGACGTCGACGTCGTCCTCGCGGCGCAGTCGGCCCCAGTCGGGCAGCAGCCGGGCGAACGACGCCACGGCGACGTCCTCGGCGCGGTCCACCGGGTAGCCGAGCACCACGAGCACCCGCACCACGGGCAGCCAGCGCGCGACGACGTACGCCGCAAAGTCCGGGTCGGCGCGCACGTCCCCATCCTGCCTCAGACCGCCGACGCCGTACCCGGGCAAACCTGCTAACGCCGGGTGTCCCCTGCCAGCAGCACGTCCTCCACCTGCCCCAGCTCGACGTAGCCCGAGCAGGCGCTCCGGGCCGTGGTGCCGCAGGTGACGATCACCAGCTCGCCGCCGCCCTGGTCGGCGAGCCAGCTGACCCTGCCGCCATCGGCGAACACCGCCGCCCGGACCAGCCAGTCCGGCCGCCAGGCGTCGAGCTGGTCGCCGCTGCGAGTGTCGTAGAGCCGCGGCTCGCGACCCTGTTCCGGACCGGTGAGCACCAACCGGCCGTCGGACGACAGGGAGCCACCGAAACCCACGAACTTCGTCTCGCCCCGAAGCCCCGACCGGACCACGCGGAGGAAGGTGCCCCATTGCTCGACGCGGATGCCGGCCACCGCGTCGACCAGGGCGGTGCGCTCGTTGGGGTCGTCTGAGAAGCCGTCGCCGGTGAGCTGGGCCGGCCCGCCCGAGGGGTCCCACGCCCAGTCACGCAACCCCTGGCCGAACCGCAGCCACCCACCGTCGAAGGTGATCGGCCGCACGCGTGGCCGCGTGGTCACCGCGGCCAGCTGCCTCTGCGCCTCGACGTCCCACACCACCAGCCGCGTCACGTCCGGCACCGAGGCATCGGCCCACGCGACCAGCCCGAGCCGCGGCGACGAGACGAGCGGCGAGCCCTCCGCCGGCCGGCCCATCAGGGTCCGGTCGCCGTTTGCGGTGACGCCGATCAGGCGGCCTTGCGGGTCGACGTACGCCGCCCCCGTGCCCGCGGCGACCAAGCGGCGGACCTCGGCGATCCGGACGACGGATGACGCAAGGTGGAGCTCCCCGTCGGCCCACCACACCAGGCCGGCCGGGTTCGCCTCTGCGGTCGCCGGGGCCGGCGGCAGCACGTCACCGGGCCGCTGCACGGGCTCGGGCCGCGAGAGCGCCACACCCACCGCGACCGCCATTGCAGCGATCGCCGCGACGCCGCCCGTCACCAGCCACTGCCGCAGTCGGCGCCGGCGGGCCAGGGCGCGCACCCGCGCGTAGGGCAGCGGCAATGTCGCGAGCGCCACGTCCTCGTCCGAGGCCTGCTCGGGCGGCTGGCCGGCCAGCAGCGCGCGCACCTGGGGTACCGAGCTTCCCAGGACGTCGCACACCTGGAGCTCTTCGAGGGCCGCGGCCCCGCGGAGCACCCGAGCCACGCTGGCCTCGTCGAGCGGGGCGTGCTGCGCGCGGCGGCGCCTCCTCGTCTCGACGGCGAGCACCGTCAGCCACAGCGTGACGTCGGGGTCGGCGGACTGCTGCAGCTCGTGCCAGTCAGGACGCAGCGAGGCGAAGACCGCGGTCGCGGTGTCCTCCGCCTCCGCCGGTTCGAGGCCGAGGAGCACGAGGCAGCGCACCACCGTGGCGCCGCGCGCCGCGACGTAGCCCTCGAAGTCCAGCTCGCCGCGCACCCTCCCATGGTGTCCCTGCCGCCCGCCCATGACCATGGACAGGGGCTACCGTCCCCACGTGACCTTCGACGTGGCCGCCGATGCCTACGCCAGCTTCATGGGTCGGTTCGCCGCGCCCTTGGCCGAGCAGTTCGTCGACCTCGTGGGACTCGAGCCGGGCAACCGCGTGCTCGACGTGGGCTGCGGTCCGGGCACTGTCACCGCGGTGCTCGCCCAACGGCTCGGCTCCGACCATGTCGCCGCCGTCGACCCGTCACCGAGCTTCGTGCCCGCGGTGCGCGAGCGGCTCCCGGACGTCGACGTGCGCGAGGGCGCGGCCGAGGACCTGCCCTTCGCCGACGCGACGTTCGATGTCGCCCTCTGCCAGCTCGTCGTGCCGTTCATGGCCGACCCCCTGCGGGGGCTCTCCGAGATGGGCCGCGTGGTCCGTCCCGGCGGAGTGGTCGCCGCGTGTGCGTGGGACTTCGAGAGCGGCCCGGTCCAGGCGTTCTGGAGCGCGGCGGAGGAGCTCGCCCCTGGCGCGTCGGCCGCGATCGACCTCCCCGGTGCTCGCGAGGGTCACCTCGCCGAGCTGATGACGGCAGCGGGCTTGGAGGTCACCCGATCGGCGGCGCTGACGGTCCACGTCGAGATCGCGACGTTCGAGGAGTGGTGGGCGCCGTTCGCCTACCGGATCGGGCCCGCCGGCGAGTACTTCGCGACGCTCTCGGCCGCTCGAGCAGTCCGCGCTCCGGGCCAGGTCTGCGGAGCTGTTGCCACGAGAGCCGATCGAGATCACCGGCGTGGCGCGGGCGGCGACCGCGACAGCAGCCCGGCGGACGCCACCCTGCGCGAGCAGCGACCCGCTTGCGCGAGGACGGCCTACGCACTGGAACGCCCATGGCACGTTGTCATGCCGATGAGCGCGCACCCTTGATGCTTCCGTCGAAACACCCGACCATGAGGCCAACAGGTCGTCGTCCGGAACGGGGATGGGCATGTTCGCAACGAGATGGTCGATTCGCCATCTGTCCACGTGGACCTTGGGCCTGGTCTTGGCCATCGCCCCTGCGCCGGCCATGGCGGACACCAAGGTGTTCGTCGACCCCGTCGGGGACTCGACCTTCGTGGACATCTCGCGCGTCCGGGTCGTCCATCGGGACTCGGTGATCGTGCGCGTCCGGTCGGCTGTGCCGCTGGCAGCCGGACAGGTCTATGCCTTCTGGATCGACGCTGGCCACGGTCCACGTCCGGACTACTACGTCGACTTCCGAGCCAACACGGGCTTCGACGAGGTGATACGACGCGTGCGCTTCTTCGGGGATCGTCGGTCTCGGTTCGTCCAGTGCCCGGGATTGCGGCTTCGCGCCGATATCCATTACCGACAAGCCGGTGTCGATCCGAATCCCGCGACGCTGCTTGAAGAACCCAGGGAGCGTCCGGGTCGCCGTGCAGTTCAAGGACGAGAGCATGAGCACCGTGGATTGGGCTGTGGATCGCCGAACCTTCGGGCCCTGGGTCAAGCGGTAGCCGCTATCCGCGCGCGCCTACCCCTGCAACCAACAGGTACGGCAGCTCGAACTCCTGATAGCTCAGCGGCGGCCCGCCCTGGATGCCCAGCTGCTGCAGCGCCGGCACCATCCGCTCGGTGAAGAACCGCACGGAGTCCTCCTTGCTCTCCCACACATCGAGGCTGTGCACGCCGCGTTCGCTCGGGCCGCCCGCATGCACGATCAGTCCCTTCACGGGCGCATCCCCGATCGGCCTCACCGATCTTGATGTGGGTGTCGAGATCGACGTCGAACTCCATCAGCACTGCATACGCCATGGTCGTAACCTTTCATTGGGGTCTCTACTCTATTCATTAGACTGCTACTCTAACCATGTGCCTGTCAAGAGGTCGTACTCGTCCGCCAAACGCGAAGCCCAGGCCCGGGAGACGCGCCGCTCGATCCTCGACGCGGCCCACGAGCTCTTCGTCGCCACCGGGTACGCCGCCACCACGATCCAGGCGATCGCCGAGCGGGCCGGCGTCGCCGTCCAGACGGTGTACGCCGTGTTCAGCACCAAGCGCGAACTCCTGCGGCAGCTGATCGAGACCACGATCACCGGCGACGACGATCCCCTGCCGATCACGGAGCGGACCGAGGCGCAGGCGGTCGCCGCCGAACCCGACGCCCGTCGGCGGGCCGAGCTCGACGCCGCCTTGAGCCGGTCGATCACCGAACGCGTGGCGCCCATCGTGCGGGTCGCGGAAGAGGCTGCGGCCTCCGATCCCGAGCTCGCCGCCATGATGGCGGTGGTCAAGGCAGCCCGCCGGAAGGAAATGATCGCCTCGGCGAGGATCCTCGCCGGCCCCGACGGGCTGCGCGTGAGCCGCGAGGAAGCCGCCGCAACCCTCTACGTCCTCTACAGCCCGCAGGTCGCCGGCATGCTCATGGGCGACTACGGCTGGTCCCCGCAGCGCTACGAGAGGTGGCTGGCGCGAATGCTCCTGGACGCTGTCATCCGGTGACGGGCGAGAGCGCGCCCAGGCCGGCAGGTGCCGCGCTCGTGGATCAGTCCAAGCATCCGACCACCGACCCGCGGGGAGAATCCTCGTGTGCTGCCTGGGACCGCGGGCCTGCCTCCACAGGCGGCTTTGAGGAATCTTCACGCGGGGTTTCGAGGCTCGTCGCTAGCGCTCCTCGCACCTCCGCCAGCGAACCTACCGTAGCGCGTGCCTGTTGCGCTGTCTCGTGACGGGCCGCCGGCCCTCCTCACGCGTGCCTGACGGCCCCCCTCAGCCAACGGGGCGGGTTCGACGTCAGGCCGACAGGGACATCGGGCCGTAGACGGCCCGCTCACCCTCGAACAGGGTCACCGAGGCGACACCCTCGTCGGCCAGCTCGGTCCAGGTCTCGCCGACCCACGACTCGGCGTCGGCCTGCGAGGCGAACCGCTGCCCGGCGTACTCCTCGGACGTCTGCACCTCGTCGCCGGACGCGTCCTCGAGCCGCCACCACCAGGGCCGCTCGGCGGCGGTCGGCGGGCGGAAGGTCGGCGGCTGCTCGGGAGGTTCACGACTCACGCACCGACGGGTCGACGAACGGCACCTTGGCCGAGCGGAACATCTCACGCCGCCCGCGGACGTCGACGCCCACCTCGGCCTCGGGGTGGACGAAGCTCGGCAGCAGCGCCAGGCCGATCCCCTTGCGCAAGGTCGGGCTGAAGGTGCCGGAGGTGATCTCGCCCAGAGCGACGTCGGGCGAGAGGAAGACCATCATCCCGGGACGCGGGATGCCGCGGCCGTCGGCGACCAGCCCGCGCAGCAGGCGCTCGGGGTCCGGCCTCCTTCTCGGCGAGCAGCGCCTCGCGGCCCCAGAACCGCTCCTTCTTCCAGCCGACCGCCCAGCCGAGCCGAGCCTGGTTGGGCGTGACGTCGATGCTGATGTCCTGGCCGTGGAGCGGGTAGCCCATCTCGGTGCGCAGGGTGTCGCGGGCGCCGAGGCCGCAGGCGAGCATGCCGTGCTGCTCGCCCGCCGCCATCAGCGCGGTCCCACAGCTCACCGGCCACCTCGTTGGCGGCGATCAGCTCGTAGCCGCGCTCGCCGGTGTAGCCGGTGCGGCAGACCACGACACCGGTGCCGCCGAAGTCGGCCTCGACGAACGACATGTAGTCGTGGCCAGCGGGCAGCCCGACCTCGGTCGAGCACCTCGTCGGACTTCGTGCCCTGCACGGCCAGCACGGCGTACTCCGTGTGGTGGTCGACGACCTTGACGCCCTCGGGCGCCGCCTCGGCCAGCCGGCGCACGACCTCGGCGGTGTTGGCGGCGTTGGGGACCAGCAGCACGTGCTCGTCGTCGTGGAAGTAGGCGATCAGGTCGTCGACGATGCCGCCGGTCGCGTCGTCGCAGCACAGGGTGTACTGCGCCTTGCCGGGCTGGATCTTGCCGAGGTCGTTGCTGAGCGTGGCGTTGACGTGGTCGGCGGCGCCGGGCCCGCTGACCATCGCCTTGCCGAGGTGGCTGACGTCGAAGATGCCGACCGCCTCGCGGACGGCGGTGTGCTCCTTGACCACGCCGGAGGAGTACTCGAGCGGCATGCTCCACCCGCCGAACTCGGCGAACTTCGCCCCGAGCGCGACGTGCCGGTCGTGCAGCGGCGACTGGAGCAGCGCCATGGCGCGAACCTACCCCGTGTCGCGCCGCCACTCGCGTGAGGCGGCCGGCACGCGTGGCTAGAGTGCGGCGGGTGACGACGTACCACCTGCGGAGCGCGAGCCCCGCCAAGACCCGCTCCGACGTCGTCGTGGTGGGGCCGAGCAGTCCGGCAGTCCGGCAAGGACGTCCGGCTCGCCCCCGGCGCGGAGGACGTGGCCCAGGCCTTCGGCCGCAAGCTGCGCCCGCTGCTGTCGACGCTGGGTTTCAAGGGCAAGCCGGGCGAGGTCGCCAAGGTCCCCATCGGCCGGCACCCTCGCCGTCCCCGCTGCTGGTGATCGTCGGGCTCGGCGAGGACCCCGGTCACGTCGCGGTCCGCCGCGCGGCCGGCGTCGCGGCCCGGGCGATCAGCAACGCGTCGTCGGTGGCGCTGGCCCTGCCCGCCGACACCCCGGAGCTGGTGCGCGCGGTGACCGAGGGCTACGACCTGGGCGGCTACACGTTCACGACGTACAAGAAGGACGGCCAAGGACGCCTCCAAGAGCGCGAGCACCGTCGCGGTGCTCGACGGGCCTCGCCCGCCAGCAGGCGGCTGTCGCCGCGATGGAGGAGGCGCTGCTGGTCGCGCAGGCCGTGCGCGACGCGCGCGACTGGGTCAACCTGCCCGCCGCCGACCTCCGGCCGCCGGAGTTCGCCGACGCGGTGGTCGCGGCCGGCAAGAAGCTCGGCCGCGGCACCAAGGTGACCGTGAAGGTCTTCGACGAGAAGCAGCTGGCCGAGCTCGGCTGCGGCGGCATCCTCGGGGTCGGCGGGGGTCGTCGGCGCCGCCGCGGATGGTCGAGCTCGCCTACGAGCCCGCGCGACGCCGTCGCCCACCTGGCGCTGGTCGGCAAGGGCGTCACCTACGACTCCGGCGGGCTCTCGATCAAGCCCGCCACCGGCATGACCACGATGAAGTGCGACATGGCGGGCGCGGCCGCGGTGGTCCAGGCGACCTTCGCGATCGCCAAGCTCGGGCTGCCGGTGAAGGTGTCCGCCTTCGCTCCGATGGCCGAGAACATGGTCTCGGGCAGCGCGATGCGCCCGGGCGACGTCATCACCCAGTACGGCGGCACCACCGTCGAGGTGCTCAACACCGACGCCGAGGGCCGGCTGATCCTCGCCGACGCACTCGTGCGCGCGACCGAGCGTCAGCCCGACGTGATCCTCGACGTGGCCACGCTGACCGGGCACATGGTGATCGCGCTCGGCGACCGGCTCGCCGGCGTGCTGGGCTCCGACGAGGTGGTCGGCGGCGTGCTGGCCGCCGGCGAGACCGCCGGCGAGGCGATGTGGCCGATGCCGATCCCCGACGCCATCGTCGAGCGCGTCAAGGCCAGCAAGATCGCCGACCTGCTGCAGCACGACGGCATCCGCTGGGGCGGCGGCCTGTTCGCCGCGGCGTACCTGCGCGAGTTCACCGCCGGCCTCCCCTGGGCCCACCTCGACATCGCCGGCCCCGCCTTCAACACCGGCGGCCCCTACGGCCACCTGACGTCGGGAGGTACGGGCTTCGCCGTCGCGACCCTGGTCGACTACGCGCGGTCGCTCGCCGACTGCGCCGTGGTTGAGGTGGACGGCCGCCACGCACGAGCCTCGAGACCCACCGGACGTCACCGGGTTTCGAGACCGGCGCTAGCGCCCTCGCACCTCGACCAACGGGCGGCGCTACAGCCCTTGCTGCTTCTTGCGGCGGTTGTAGTCGCGCATCCGCTGGGGGACGCCGACGACGGCGGCGTCGTACGACGGGACCTGGTGCTTGTTGCAGAACTTGTGCGCCCAGTCGACCGACGGGACGCGGCGTCGGGTCCACTCGCCGTCGTGGGCGACGAGCAGCAGCGTGACGTCGCTGACCGCGGTGCGCGGCTCGACGAAGCCCTCGACGCCACGGTGGGTGGTCACGAACTCGAGCAGGTGCCCCTCGTCGGCGGCGTCGGAGGCGCGCACGCGGGTCGAGCCGGTGCGGGCGGCGTCACGCGCGGGGGCGCGCATGCGGACGCGCGGGCCACGGCGGAACCGGTCGAACAACCCCATGCGCCCTAGTGTGCCCTGCCGGTCCACTCCCCGTCCGGCAACGGGCCGCAGACCGGTGTGGACACGTCAGGGAGAAGTGCAAGGATGGACCGGACACCAGAACAGACACGTGAGAGCGGAAGGACCAGCGTGGCGGCCGAGTTCGACGTACTCATTCTCGGGGCGGGATCGGGCGGCTACGCCTGTGCCCTGCGGGCGGCCCAGCTGGGCCTGAGCGTCGGGCTGGTCGAGAAGGGCAACCTCGGCGGGACCTGCCTCCACGTCGGCTGCATCCCGACCAAGGCGCTGCTCCACGCCGCCGAGGTCGCCGACTCGGCGCGCGACTCCGAGCAGTTCGGCGTGCGGGCCACGCTTCGACGGCATCGACATGGCCGGCGTCAACAGCTACAAGGACGGCGTCGTCTCCCGGCTCTTCAAGGGGCTCACCGGCCTGATCAAGGGCCGCGGCATCACCGTCATCGAGGGCGAGGGCCGGCTCACCGGTCCACGCGAGGTCACCGTCGACGGCAAGGCCTACGTCGGCACGCACGTCGTCCTGGCCTCCGGCTCCTACGCCAAGACGCTTCCCGGGCTCGAGATCGACGGCCAGCGCGTGGTCACCAGCGAGCACGCGCTGCGCCTCGACTCGGTGCCGGCGTCCGTGGTCGTGCTGGGCGGCGGCGTGATCGGCTGCGAGTTCGCCAGCGTCTGGAGGTCGTTCGGCGCCGAGGTCACGATCGTCGAGGCACTGCCCCGACTGGTCGCCGCCGAGGACGAGGCGTCGTCGAAGGCGCTCGAGCGCGCCTTCCGCAAGCGCGGCATCGTGATGCGCACCGGCACGCCGTTCCAGTCCGTCAAGGTCACCGACGACGGCGTCGCGGTGACCGTCGAGGGTGGCGACGTCATCGAGGCCGAGCTGCTGCTCGTCGCCGTCGGCCGCGGACCGTCGACCGACGGGCTCGGCTACGACGAGCAGGGCGTCGCCATGGAGCGCGGCTTCGTGCTGACCGACGACCGCTGCCACACCAACCTCGAGGGCGTCTACGCCGTCGGCGACATCGTCCCCGGCCTCCAGCTCGCCCACCGCGGGTTCCAGCAGGGCATCTTCGTCGCCGAGGACATCGCCGGGCTGGCGCCGGCGACGATCGACGAGGCCGGCATCCCCCGCGTCACCTACTCCCACCCCGAGGTCGCGTCCGTCGGCCTGACCGAGGCGCAGGCGAGCGAGAAGTACGGCGAGGTCGAGACCTTGACCTACGACCTCGGCGGCAACGGCAAGAGCCAGATCCTCAAGACCCAGGGGTTCGTCAAGCTCGTCCGGCGCCCAGGACGGCCCCGTGGTCGGCGTCCACCTCGTCGGCGACCGTGTCGGCGAGCTCGTCGGCGAGGCCCAGCTGATCTACGGCTGGGAGGCCCACGCCGAGGACGTCGCCCCGCTCGTGCACGCCCACCCCACCCAGAACGAGGCCCTCGGCGAGGCCCACCTGGCCCTGGCCGGCAAGCCTCTGCACGCCCATAGCTGAATCACCAGACCGACCGCAGACCGTCCACTCCCCGAAGGAGCCCCATGGCCACCGAAGTCACCCTCCCGGCACTCGGCGAGTCCGTCACGGAGGGCACCGTCACCCGCTGGCTCAAGCAGGTCGGCGACTCGGTCTCCGTCGACGAGGCGCTGCTCGAGGTCTCCACCGACAAGGTCGACACCGAGATCCCCTCCCCCGTCGCCGGCACGCTCCTGGAGATCAAGGCGGCCGAGGACGAGACGGTCGAGGTCGGCGCCGTGCTCGCCCTGATCGGCGACGAGGGCGAGTCCACGGGCGACGGCCAGGCAGGCGACCAGGCAGGCGACCAGACAGGCGACCAAGCGCAGGCGACCAGGCTTCGGGTCCCGAGGACCAGGGCGACGCCCAGGCCGAGGAGCAGGCCGAGGAGCCCGAGCAGCCGAGCCAGCCGGAACAGCCGGCCGCTGAGCAGCAGCAGGAGCAGGCCGGGCAGGAGCAGCCAGCGCAGGAGCAGCCGGCCGCGCAGGAGCAGGCCTCCGGTGGCGGCGGCGACTCGTCCGGCGGCGGCAAGACCACGTCGGTGACCCTGCCGGCCCTGGGCGAGTCGGTGACCGAAGGCACCGTCACCCGCTGGCTCAAGCAGGTCGGCGACGAGGTCGCCGTCGACGAGGCGCTGCTCGAGGTGTCCACCGACAAGGTCGACACCGAGATCCCCTCCCCCGTCGCCGGGACGCTGCTGGAGATCAAGGTCAACGAGGACGAGACCGTCGAGGTCGGCGCCGAGCTCGCAGTGATCGGCGAGAAGGGCGCCGCACCCTCAGGTGGTGGCGACGAGCAACCGGCCGAGGACCAGCCGGCCCAGCCCGAGGAGGAGCCGGCTCAAGAGGAGGCATCCGAGCCGGAGCAGCCGCAGCAGGAGGAGCAGCCGGCCGAGCCCGAGCAACCCGCCCAGCCCGAGCAGCCTGCCGCTGCGACCGCCGCTCCGGCGCCGCCGGCGACCGACCGTGACGAGCCTTCCGGCTACGTGACGCCGCTGGTGCGCAAGATGGCGGCCCAGCACGACGTCGACCTCGCCACCGTCGCCGGCACCGGCGTGGGGGGAAGGATCCGCAAGCAGGACGTGCTCGACGCCGCGGCCAAGCAGGGCACCACCGCACCCGCGCCGACCGCAGCGGCCCAGGCCGCTGCCCAGCCGGCCGCGCCCGCGGCCGCACCCGCCCCCGCTGCGCCGGCCGCCGCGTCGGCGCCGGCCGCCGCGACCACCTCGACGGTGCCGGCGTCCCTGCGTGGCACCACCGAGAAGATGAGCCGGCTGCGCAAGGTCATCGCCACCAGGATGATCGAGTCGCTCCAGACCAGCGCCCAGCTGACCACGGTGGTCGAGGTCGACATCACGGCGGTCTCGCGACTGCGCGACAGCGCGAAGGCCGAGTTCGCCCAGCGCGAGGGCGTGAAGCTGTCGTTCATGCCGTTCTTCGCCAAGGCCGCGATCGACGCGCTCAAGGAGCACCCCAAGCTCAACGCGGCCATCGACACCGAGAAGGGCGAGGTCACCTACTACGACCGCGAGAACATCGCCGTCGCGGTCGACACCGAGAAGGGCCTGCTGACGCCGGTCATCAAGGACGCCGGCGACCTGTCGATCGCCGGCCTGGCACGCAAGATCGCCGACGTGGCCGACCGCACGCGCACCAACAAGATCACCCCCGACGAGCTGTCGGGCGGCACCTTCACGCTGACCAACACCGGTAGCCGCGGCGCGCTGTTCGACACCCCGATCATCAACCAGCCGCAGGTCGCCATCCTCGGCACCGGCGCGGTGGTCAAGCGGGCCGTGGTCATCTCCGATCCCAACCTGGGCGAGACGATCGCGATCCGGCAGATGGTCTACCTGGCTCTGACCTACGACCACCGGCTGGTCGACGGTGCCGACGCGGCACGGTTCCTCAGCGACGTGAAGGCCAGGCTCGAGACGGGCACCTTCGAGGTCTAGGAGTCTGCCAGCGGGAGTAGCGTTCTGGGGTGCTGCCGCCGCCGGCGTACGACGAGGTTCGCAGCGCCGAGGTGATCGGCGCCCTGTGCCTCGCGACCGACCTCGGCATGGGTCTGCCGCTGGAGCACGGTCTCCGCAGCACGATGATCGCGATGCGGCTGGCCGAGCGCCTGGGCCTGGACGAGGACCAGTCGCGTCAGGCCTTCTACGGTTGCTTGTTGTTCTACGTCGGCTGCACCGCCGACGCGGAGACAGAGGCCGCCCTCTTCCCGCCGGGCGCCCTGCTCCGACACTTCGCCCCGGTGATGTTCGGCTCATCCCGGGAGACCACGCTGGGGATCCTGCGCGCCCTGGCCGATCCCGACAGCCCCGCACCGCTCCGTCTGCTTCAGGGAGTAGTCCGGATGCCGCGAGCCGGCCGGTCGTACGGCGGCCACCTCGACGCGATGTGCGAGGTCGCCGAGATGCTCTGCGACGACCTCGGCATGCCGCCTGGCGTCCGCGACCTGTTCGGCGACCTGACGGCGCGCTGGGACGGACGCGGCCCGCGCAGCAAGGCCCGCGGCGAGGGATCCCGGTGGCCATGCGCGTCATCCACGTCGCGCGCGACGCCGCGTTCCACGAGTTCGTCGGCGGGCCGACGCAGCAGCGCCGCTGATCCGCGAACGTTCGGGGCACGCCTTCGACCCAGCCGTCGCCGAGCGCGTTCGTCGACGACCCCGCAGGCTTGCTCTCCACGGACGACGCCGGGTCGGTCTGGGAGGCCACGCTGGCGCTCGAGCCGACGCCCTGGCTGACGACCGGACCCGCCGGTCTGGACCGGGCGCTCGCCGCCATGGGCCGGTTCGCCGACGTGATGGCCACCTGCTTCCACGGGCACGCGGCGGCGGTCTCGGACCTCGCCGGCACCGCCGCTGCACGCCTGGGCCTGCCGCCGGACGACGTGACCCGCGTGCGCCGCTGCGGGCTCGTCCACGACCTCGGCCGGGTGGCCGTCAGCTGTGCTGTGTGGACCAAGCCGACCGCCTGACCGCGGACGAGTGGGAACAGGTGCGGCTGCACCCCTACTACACCGAACGCGTGCTTGGCCGGGCGCCCGCCCTGGCGTCGCTCGCCCCCATGGCCGCGAGCCACCACGAGCGGCTCGACGGCAGCGGGTACCACCGCGGCACGACCGCCTCGGCACAACCGATGACCACCCGGATCCTCGCGGCCGCCGACGCCTACCGCACGCACATCGAGCCGCGCCCGCACCGCCCCGCGCTCACCCCCGAAGAAGCCGGGACCGCTCTCGGCGAGGCAGCCGGCACGGGACTCCTGGACGCGGACGCGGTGTCGGCCGTGCTGCGCGCGGCCGGTCAGCCTGTCCCGCGGATCTCAGACCGGCGGGACTGACCGACCGCGAGGCGCAGGTGCTGGCGATGGTCGCGCGGGGGCTCCTCACCAAGCAGGTCGCCACCCGGCTCGGCATCTCGCCGAAGACGGCCGACCGACACCTCCAGAACGCCTATGTGAAGGCAGGGGTCTCGACCCGTGCCGCCGCGGCGGTGTTCGCCATGAAGCACGGCCTGACCGACTGGGGAGAACTCCCGATACCTCCGGCCGCCCGCCTTCCTAGCGTCGCTGCATGACCATCCAGCACGCAACGACCAGCAACAAGACCGACGACATGCCCGCGCGACGTCTGCGCGCGGCTGCCTGGGCCGGGCTCGTGGGCCCCGCCCTGTTCACCGCGGCCTTCCTGGTCCAGGAGGCCTTCCGCCGCGACGACTACAGCCCCATCGCGGAGCCCGTCAGCGCCCTCGAGGCCGGGCCGAACGGCTGGGTCCAGCAGGTGTCCTTCGTCGTGCTCGGTGTCCTCACCATCGCGCACGCCTGGGGCCAGCACCGGGGCATGGCGCCCACACGTCGGAGCATCGCCGGGCCGGTCGCCCTCTTCGTCTCCGGCATCGGCGCCCTCGTCGCGGCCGCCTTCCCCGTCCGCGAGGACGCCGCTGGCGTGACCGTCTTCCCACTCGGTCACACCATCGGCGGGAACCTCTTCTTCGGGGGCAGCACGGTCGCGCTGCTGCTCCTCTCGCGGCGGATGCGTCGCGACGAGGCCTGGCGTGGCGTGTCCACCTACACGCTCGTCGCCGGCCTGGCGATGGTGGCCTCCACCGTCGTGATGATGGGCTTCGTCATCCCCGGCGACGCGCCGCTGCACGACCAGGCGGGCCTGGCCCAGCGGCTCATCGTCCTGACGCTGCTGTTCCCGTGCCGGATGGTGATGGCCGGCCGCCTGCTCCGCGTCGCTCGGGACGGGGTGACAGGGTAGGTACATGCGGATCATCGTCGCCGGCGCGTCCGGGTTCCTCGGCCGGCCCCTCGTCGAGCACCTGCGGGCGCGCGACCACGACGTCGTGCGGCTGGTCCGGCGCGAGGCCACTGCCGACGACGAGTCCACCTGGGACCCCTACGCCGGCCAGGTCGACAGCGGCCTGATCGGCAAGTCCGACGCGGTCGTCAACCTGGCCGCCGCCTCCAACAAGGGCAACCCCTACTCCCGCCGCTGGGCCGACGCCCTCCTGGAGAGCAGGGTGACCACGACGCGGGTGCTCGCCGAGGCGGTCAGCGCGGCCGAGACGCCACCGGCGTACGTCGTCGGCGTCGGCACCTCGGCGTACGGCGACCACGGCGAGGCCGTCGTCACCGAGGAGTCACCCGACCGCGGTGGCGACGCGCTGCTGGCTCGCGTCGTACGGGCCTGGGAGGAGGCCGCCCGTCCGGCGTTCGAGGCCGGCGGTCGAGTGGTCCTGATGCGCCAGGCGCCGATCGTGCACCCCGGCAACGTGCCGACCCAACAGCTGATCCCGCTGTTCCGGCTCCATCTCGGCGGCCGGGTCGGCAGGGGCGGCCAGTACTTCCCGATGGTGTCGCTGGAGGACTGGAAGGCCGCGGCCACCTTCCTCACCGAGAACGACGTGCCGTCAGGCCCGTACAACGTGTGTTGCCCCACGACGCCCACCCACCGTGAGTTCGTGGAGACCCTGGCCGGCCAGCTGCATCGGCGGGCGCCGTTCGTGGTCCCGACCAAGCTGCTCGAGCTCGCGATGGGTCCGCTCTCCCCCGAGCTCACGAACTCCACCAACCTCCGACCCGAGGCCCTGCTGCGCGCGGGTTTCACCTTCCAGGACGACGACGTCGCCAAGGTCGTGACGACTGCCCTGGCCGCGCGGTAGCGGCGGATGATCACTCGCCGTACGCACGACCGCGACTCGGTCGGTGAGCTCCTCTCCGCGATGGCGGCGTGGCCCCACCCCGAGCGGGTGGCCGCCAGCCTCCACCAGGGCGACCTGGGCTGGCACCTGCGTCTGGACGACGAGGCGATCGAGGGCGCGTTCGTCGGCTGGTGGGACGGCGATGCCCTGCTCGCAGTCGGCCTGCTCGAGGGCGTGATCGGCCGCTTCTCGGTGATGCCCGGTCGCGAGCGCGACGGCGAGCTCGGTGAGCACGTCGCCCAGGCCTGCCGCGAGCTGGCCGGCGACGAGGTGTACGCCGACCTGCGCGCCGAGACCGCGACCCGGCGCATCCTGGCGGGCGAGGGCTGGACGCTCGATCCCGAGCCGTGGGTCGCGCTGCACGCCGACCTCGACCGCTGGACGCCCACGGTCTCGCTCGATGACGTGGCCGTCGTCGAGGCCGCCGACGCCGTAGCCGACCGGGTAGCGGTGCAGCGCGCGGGCTTCGAGAACTCCAGCTTCACCGACGACGCCTGGCACCGGATGGCCGCCGGCCCCGGCTACCGGCGCGACCTCGACCTCGTGGTGGTCGGCGAGGGATCGCCGGTGTCGATCGCGACAGCCTGGTGGGCCGGCGAGGGGGCGACAGCGATCCTCGAGCCGGTCGCGACCCATCGCGACCACCGCGGCCGCGGCTGGGGAGTGCGCGCAGTCACGGCCTTGGTGAGCCGGCTGCGCGACCTCGGCGCCTCGGGAGTCACGGTCTGCACTCCCCTCGACTACGTCGGCGCGGTCGCGACGTACCGCGCCGCCGGCCTCCGCCCGGTCGAGCACATCCAGTCGATCATCCGTCAGTCCACCGCGTAGGCCTCGGCGACCCGCCACTGGCCACCGCTCCTGACGAGCACCACACGACGCGTCGAGGGACGGTCGTGGGGCAGGGGCCAACGTTCGGCGCCGGCGACCGCGACGGCATCGGTCAGCACGTCGGTGACCAGCAGCACGATGCGGCTCTGGGACTCGCGCATCGCGGTGGCCGAGAGCACCTGCGTGCGCATGCCCGTCACGCGCAGGCCCCGCTCGCGATAGGCGCGCAGCACGGCGCGGTCGGCGGCGCCGGTGCGCGAGCCGGCGACGTAGAGGTCGGCGAGCGCGGCTCCGTCGCCGCGCGCGAAGGCCCTGGAGCGGGCGGCGTCCCATGCCCGCAGGACGCGGAGCGCGTGCGGCTCGCGTGACTGCACGCCCGGGCAGCATCGCGTCGGTCGTCGTCGTCACCGGTCGCCACCACGACAGCGGCGACCCCGGTGACCAGGCCGAGCACGGCCGAGGCCACGAGGACGGCGAGCGGCAACGAGCGCGACGAGCCCATGGGCCCAGCCTGCGGGGTTGCGGCCGAGCGCGTCGGCGGTCATCCACAGGCGATGAGTACGGTTGTCCCCGTGCAGCTGGACTTCACGATCGCCGGCCTCGGGCCGGATGCGGTCGACTACCTCGAGGCCTGGGAGCTGCAGCGGCGGGTGCACGCCCGGGTGGTGGCCGGCGAACAGCCGCCCACCGTGCTGCTGCTCGAGCACCCGCCGGTCTTCACGGCCGGCAAGCGCACCGAGCCCCACGAGCGGCCCGCCGACCCCGGCGGCGCTCCGGTGATCGACGTCGACCGCGGCGGCAAGATCACCTTCCACGGTCCCGGCCAGCTGGTCGGCTACCCGATCGTCCCGCTGCCCGACCACGTCAAGGTCGTCGACTACGTACGCCGCCTCGAGGAGGCCTTGATCGGCGTCTGCCGCGACCTGGGCGTCGACACCGCCCGCGTGCCTGGCCGCAGCGGCGTGTGGCTCCGCGCCGACCCCGATCATCTTTCTGGGCGCGGCCTGCCCGAGAGGAAGGTCGCGGCCATCGGCATCCGGGTCAGCCGGGGCGTGGCCTCACACGGCTTCGCCCTCAACTGCGACGTCGACCTGGGCTGGTACGACCGCTTCGTACCGTGCGGGATCGCCGACGCCGGCGTCACCTCGTTGACGGCTGAGCTCGGTCGACGGGTCACGGTCTCCGACGTCCTGCCGCTCGCCGAGCGGCACCTGCGCGACCTGCTGGCGTGGGCGCCGTACACCGCCACGCCCGACTACGAGCCCCGGCCCGAGCCCGGCCGCACCCCCGCATCGAGCTGCTGACTCCCTAGCCGCAGACGCCGCTGGTTGAGGAGGGACGCTGGTCCATCTCGAGAGCCCGTCACGAAGCCAGCGCAACCGGTCGGCGGTCAGGTCGCGCTGGTTTCGTGACAGGCGCTAGCGCGCCTTCCTCAACCAGCGGGGCCGGCTAGCCGTCGCGCTGCTCGCGGTAGTAGTCCGCCATCGCGGGGTAGTAGTCGCGCTCGAAGTCGATCGCCGCGCAGGTCGCCGCCGGTCTCGACGGCGACGAGGCGGTCGAGGTAGAACTCCCAGCCAGGCCCGACGCTGAGGGAGTCGTCGTGGTCGAGGTCCGGCTGGCTGAAGGCCAGCGTCGTGATCCCGTCGGTCTCGCGTCAGGTCGACGTCGAGGTACCAGATGTACGGGCCGACGTGGGAGGTGACCTTCAGCGTCCGCGGCGGGTCGCACTCGCGGATCTCCATCTCCTCGTACGACGCGTTGTCACCCTCGAAGCCCATCCGGAAGCTCACGGTCCCGCTCGCGGGGTCGCCGTGCCAGGTGCCGAGCCAGCGAGCCATCCGGTCCGGGTCGGTCACGGCGGCCCAGACGTCCTCGATCGGCGCGTCGAAGGTCCGGGTCAGGTGGAGCGTCAGGCGGTCGCCGGCACGCTCGATCCGGCCGGTGGGGGTGGGGCTCATGCGGTCTCCTGTCGTGGGGCGGGTGAGGTACGCCGGTCGCGAGCGGTCCGCCGTACCTCGGTGGCGAGCGCGTCGAGTGCCTGGGCCGAGACTGGCGTGCCGCCGAGCACCAACCGCTCGACGAGCGCCGACACCGGTGCGAGCCCGGAGGGCGCCAGCGCGTAGTGGCGTTCGCGTCCCCGGTCGGTGGCCGTCACCAGGCCGGCCTCGGCCAGCAGCCGCAGGTGCTTGCTGACTGCCGGGCGCGAGATCGGCCGGGTGGCCGCCAGGTCGACCACGCGGACCGGGCCGGCGGCCACCTCCTCCAGCAACGAGCGGCGCACCGGGTCGCCCAGGGCTGCGAAGACGTCCACCCGTGAAAGGTAACTGCTGAGTTACCTGTTGTCGAGGTTCGCCGAATACGGGTGCGTTGGCCGCGCGGCGTAATGTTTGGCGACGTGACGACCGCTCCTGCTCCTGAAGGCAGAAAGCTGCTCCGCCTCGAGGTCCGCAACGCCGAGACCCCGATCGAGCGGAAGCCGGAGTGGATCAAGACCAGGGCCAAGATGGGCCCTGAGTACACCGCGCTGCAGCGGCTGGTGAAGTCCGAGGGACTCCACACCGTCTGCCAGGAGGCCGGCTGCCCCAACATCTACGAGTGCTGGGAGGATCGCGAGGCCACCTTCCTCATCGGCGGCGACCAGTGCACCCGCCGCTGCGACTTCTGCCAGATCGACACCGGCAAGCCGCAGCCGCTCGACCGTGACGAGCCGCGGCGGGTGGCCGAGTCGGTGCGCACCATGGGCCTGCGCTACGCCACGATCACCGGCGTCGCCCGCGACGACCTGCCCGATGGCGGCGCGTGGCTGTACGCCGAGACCGTGCGCGTGATCCACGACCTCAACCCGGGCACCGGCGTGGAGAACCTGATCCCCGACTTCAACGGGAAGCCCGACCTGCTGACCGAGGTCTTCGAGTCGCGGCCCGAGGTGCTGGCCCACAACGTCGAGACGGTGCCGCGGATCTTCAAGCGCATCCGCCCGGCTTTCCGCTACGACCGGTCCCTCGACGTCCTCACCCAGGCCCGCGACTTCGGCCTGGTCACCAAGTCGAACCTGATCCTCGGCCTGGGCGAGACCCGCGACGAGGTCAGCCAGGCGCTGCGCGACCTCCACGAGGCCGGCACCGAGCTGGTCACCATCACCCAGTACCTCCGCCCGTCCGCTCGGCACCACCCGGTCGAGCGGTGGGTCAAGCCCGAGGAGTTCGTCGAGCTCCAGGCCGAGGCCGAGGAGATCGGCTTCTCCGGGGTGCTCAGCGGACCGCTCGTGCGTTCGTCGTACCGCGCCGGTCGCCTGTACCGTCAGGCGATGGACGCGCGCACCACCCAGCCGATCTCACAGCCCGTCTGACAGCCTGACCCCCGGACACGAAAGCTCTCGCATGGCCAAGACTCCCGAGCAGCCGAAGATGAAGCGGCGCCAGCAGTTCGTCGAGACCTTCAAGATGGCCCGCAGGGGCGACCCGAGGCTCGTCTGGTGGCTCCTCGGCGCCTTCGTGGTCGGCGCGGCCGTCGGCTTCGCGCTGTTCTGGCTGCTGCCGGGAGGCGGCGTCCTCGGCATCGTCTCGGCGGCCGTCGGCGCCCTGATGATGGGCCTGCTGGCCGCGCTGATCATCTTCTCGCGGCGCGCTCAGGCAGCGGCGTACGCCCAGCTCGACGGCCGACCCGGCGCCGCCGCGTCGGCGCTGACCACCCTGCGTCGCGGCTGGAAGTCCGAGCCCGCCGTCGGGTTCAACAAGCAGCAGGACGTCGTGCACCGCGCGGTCGGGCCCCCCGGCATCGTGCTGATCGGTGAGGGCAACCCCCAGCGGCTCAAGGCGCTGATGGCCAACGAGCGCCGCCGGCACGAGCGGGTGGCGGCGGAGGCCCCGATCCACGAGATCGTGGTGGGCACCGACGAGGGCCAGGTCCCGCTGCCCAAGCTGGTCCGCCACATCAGCAAGCTCAAGCGCCAGGTCGCCCCGGCGGAGATGACCGACCTGCTCAACCGGCTCAAGGCGATCGACGCCGCCAGGCCGAACATCCCGCTCCCCAAAGGTCCCGTGCCGACCAGCATGAAGGGTCTGCGCGGCCAGATGCGCGGCCGCTAAGGGCTCCGCTGGTTGAGGAAGGGCCGTCAGGCCTGGCGACATCCCGTGCGTCGGGTGGGTCCGCCACGAGGTACCGAAACTTGGGACCGAGGGCGCTGAAACAAAGACACCCGAGTATCCGGCGCACCAGGTGCGCCAGATACTCGGGCATCATGCCTGGAGCGGCAGCTCACTCGATCTTCGGGTCAGGCTCGCTCGGGCGTCGTGCCGGGCCACCCCGGACCCCGGCCCGATACGCGCGGGCCGACGACCCAGAGGAGTAGCCGCTGGCCGCGGAGGGCGGTCAGCCCGTCACGAGACCCCGGTACCGGACCGTGGACCTCTCACCGGGTTTCGTGACAGGCGCTGCGCGCCTTCCTCAACCAGCGGGGGCTGCGCGCGCCTTCCTCAACCAACGGACACGCTGTCAGACCAGGCCGTTGTCGAACGCGAAGGCCGCCGCCGCGGTCCGCGAACCGACGTCGAGCTTGGTGAAGATGTTGGAGAGGTGCCGCGCGACCGTCTTCTCGCTGAGGACGAGCGTCGTGGCGATCTCCGGGTTGCTGCTCCCCCGGGCCACCAGCCGCAGCACCTCGACCTCGCGGTCGGTGAGCCCCGACGGGTGCGCGGTCCCGAGCAGCCTGGCGGCCTCCCGCTCGGCGGGAACGGCGCCGAGGGTGCCGAACGTCGCTCGAGCGGCTGCGATCTCGGCAGTGGCCGACTCCTCGTCGGCGAGGACCCTCAGGGCCAGGCCCAGCTGCAGGCGTGCGCGGGCCGCCTCGTACGGCGCGTCGAGCGACCGCCACCCGGCCATCGCCCGGCGCAGCTCGGGCACCGCCAGCTCGGCCTGTCCGCCCGCGAGCTGGGTGCGGCCCCTGGCGTAGGCAGACATCGCCCGCAAGGCCGCACAGCCGAACGCGTCCGCGATCTCGCCGAGCTCCCTGGCTACGGCCGAGGCCTGCTCGACCTCACCGGCGCTGAGGAGCACCTCGACGGCGCCGGGCAGCAGCTGCGACCGGTGCACGGGGTCCTGCGGCTCGGCCAACAGCCGGTTGACGGCGGCGACCGCGGCGGCTTGACGGCCGCGGTCGAGCCAGAGCAACGACCGTCCGGGCTGGGCCTCGTAGCCGAAGCCGACGGCCCGCTCGTACGCGGCCTCGGCGGCGGGTAGGTCGCCGAGGATCCGCAGTACCTCGCCGCACTCGCCCATCGCCAGCCCCGCGGGCGCCGGGGTGTCCGCGGCGACGTACCGTTCGGTCGCTCGCCGGAACTCCTCGACGGCTGCCACGAACGCGCCCCTGACCCGCATGATCTGACCGCGGTGCACGGCGCACTGACCGGTGAAGGGCACCAGTCCGGGCTGGGTGTCGATCCAGGCCGTCAGGGCGCTGGTCCACTCGGCCGCGCGCCCGTAGTCCGAGGCCTCCTGGCACGCCTCGATCAAGGAGCAGTAGATCTCGCCGGCGAAGACAGGTGACACGTCGCCGGTGCTGATCCCCACCATCGCCTCGTCGAGCAGGGCCAGCCCCTCGGGCACCCTGCCGGAGTAGAGAAGCATCCGGCCCTGGGCGTTGAGCCCGTTGGCGATCAGGTCGGGGTCGCCGAACCGGTGGCCGTAGTCGGCGATCTCCAACGAGAGCCGGTAGGCCTCCTCGAACCCGCCGCTGAAGACGTTCTGGAACATCGCGTGGATGAGCAGGTAACCGCGTTCGACGACGTCCTCGTCGACGTCCTCGAGCAGCCGCTGGCACCGAGCCACCCACCCGCCTCCGACCGCGGCCTCCCCGCCCATGAGCAGGGCGTGGGCCAGCCAGAAGCCGCAGCGGACGGCCGGCAGCACCTCCCCCTGGTCGAGGTGGGCCTGGTACGCGCGTTGCAGCGCCTGGATGCAGTCGTTCCTGCGGCCGACGAGGTAGGCGGCCATCGCCAGCCGGGCGAAGTCGTCGGCGTTGAGCGCGCTGGTGTCGGCGTCGGACAGAGCCTCGTAGGCCGTCACCCACTCACGCCGCTCGTAGGCCTGCCGAGCTCGGTCCAGGTCGTCGATCACGCCCATCGCGCACCCCTTTGTCGGAGGATAGCCGCGGTCGGCGGCCCCGTCGCGGGTCAGTCAGGCAGCCGACCTTGCGCCGACCGTGAGGACCTGCTGCTGCATCCGCCCGTCGATCTGCTGGGCGACGTACGCCGCATCCCGCCCGACACCCAGGAAGACCATCGAGCTGAAGGCGTACTGGAAGGCCAACCCGCAGAAGAAGAGACCGGGCACGATCCTCCACCACGCCGCGGTACTCCTGCGGGTAGCCGTCCTCACCGAAGACGGGCAGGTCGATCCAGTCGAAGACCTGCTTGAAGCCCGTGCACCACACCACGGTGGCGGCGTCGACCACGGTGCCGTCGTCCAGCACCGGCCGGCCGTCCTTGACGCCCGCCAGACGGGCCAGGTGACGCACCACTCCGCGCCGCTCGAGGTCGGCACGCTTGACGCGCAGCATGGGTCCTCCGTGGTGGCGGATCTCGGGCATCTCCTTGCGTCCGATCGGTGTCTTCCGGGTCAGCACGTGGCTCCACACGAACTTGAGGATCGGGAACGCGAAGCGGATCGCTCGCGAGTTCCACTGCAGCGGGATCTGCCCGCGATCGGGCCCGACGAGGGTCGTGGGCCGGTGCTCGGCCACTTCGTAGGCGATGTCGCAGCCGGAGTGCGACGCACCGACCACGAGCACCGGGCCGTCGGCGATCTGCGCAGGACGGCGGTACTCGCTGGAGTGCAGCTGCCGGATCCCGGGGTCGAGCTCAGCAGCGTACGCCGGCACGTTCGGCGTGCGTCCGAAGGAGCCGGTGGCCACCACGACGTTGTCGCAGGTGATGGTGTCGGACCCGAGGTACGCGGTGAACCCGCCCTCGGGCCGGGCCTGCAGGCGGTCCACCGGGGTGGACATCCGGACCGGCAGGTCGGCGTGGATGGCGTACTTCTCCAGGTAGTCGGCGACGTCCTCCTTGCCCGGGTAGGACCAGGGCGGCGCGGGGAACTCCAGGCCGGGCAGGCCGTCGTACTTGGCCGGGCTGTAGAGCTTGAGGGTGTCCCACTGCTGACGCCAGTTGTCGCCGATCCGCTCGTTGCGGTCGACGACCAGGAAGGGATGTCCCAGCCGTTGCAGCTGGTACCCCGTCGCGAGCCCGGCCTGGCCGGCGCCGATGATGAGCGTCTCGATGTGCTGCGTGGTCATGGCCTGCCTCCTGCGTGGTGCGTGCGGACGCCGTCACGCTAGGAGCCCGTATCGCCTTGTCGCGTCGGGCGAACCACCCATCTGCCGCCGCGCTCGATGGGTGAAAAGCCACCTAGATTGGGCCGATGGCGCTGCCTGTGGCCCTCTGGGACCGGCTCCCGCTCCCGGCCGAGCACGCCGCCGGCCTGGTCGCCGGTGCGCTCCTCCACCTGCTCGTGCCTCGACCGCGACTCGCGTTCCACCGCGCGACCCGTCGGCTGGCTCCTGGTCGCGGCTGGGTCTGGGCTCAACGCCTGGGCGGTCGCCGCTCGCCACGGGGAGGCCATCGACCGGCCGGTCCGACTGGTCACCGACGGTCCCCAGACGTGGTCGCGCAACCCGATGTACGTCGGGTGGACGCTGCTGCATCTCGGCGTCGGACTCGTCGCGCGCTCACCGTGGGTGCTGGCAACCTGGCCGGCAGCGTTCGCATTGGTGCACCGGCAGGTGCTGCGCGAGGAGCGCGACCTCGCCGCCCGGTTCGGCCCGGACTTCACCGACTACCGAGAGCGGGTGCCGCGGTACGTGCGCCCGCGACGACGCGGTACCTGACGTACCAGGTCAGCATCAGCGCCGTGCTCGTCACGTAGAACCCGTGCAGGGCCCACAGCGGGCCCGGCGGCAGGCTGAGCACGTAGACCGAGTGGACGGCGTTGCCGACGTTGGCGAGCAGGATGTTGCCGAGGCTGTACGACGACAGGTCGCGGGTGCGGTGTGCCTTGGCCAGCATCGGGAAGGTGCTGGCGGCGAAGATGATCGTCGAGATGATCCCCGCGAGGACCGGCAGGCTCGTGCTCATGGCACGACCTTGGCGGCGCGACCGGATTGGTCGCGTCGGTCGCGATGCGCATCTCCGGACGCCCTGGGATGGGTAGTTCGCGCCACGTCCCGCTGCAGGCCTCGAGGCCGAAGGGACAGGCTCAGGCTGCGGGAGGTGTGACGACCTGGTCCTTCGGCGGCGCCTTGAGGTCGACGGTCTTGTCGAAGTCGGACAGCGAGGCGTCGTACTGGACGGCACCCATGCCCATGGAGGTCTTGGCCATCCGGTCCTCGTCGTCGAGCCACACGGTGATCTGCATCTCCGCCGGCAGCCCGGTGGTGTCGGTCTGGCCGCCGAGCTGGGTGGTGTCGACGGTCAGCAGGTAGCGGTCGAGCGAGCGCCCGTCGACGTCCTCGGAGCCGGAGGACGTCACCGACGACAGCGCCTTGGTGAACGTCTCGATCGAGCCGGCCGGGTCGAGCTGGTCGGCCAGCCCCGCGCCCAGCGGGTTGCTGGGGTCGGACAGGTCGTACTTGATGTACTTGCCGCCTGCCTGCGAGGACTGGATGTACATGAACCCGTCGACCAGCAACATGCCGATCGTCTGGGGCCCCATCTCCATCGACATCTGCATGTTCGGCGGCTTGCGCGTGTAGTCGACGTCGCCGGCGCCCTTCATCTCGCCGCCGGCGCCGCCCATGGTGAAGTCGATGTGGGCGTACTTCGTCTTGTCGATGCCCGCCTGGAGACGATCCACGAACGCGGCGACGTCGACCTGCGCTCCGTCGTCGATCGGGCTGGGCTCGTCAGTGGCCTCGCTGGGGCTCGAGCCGTCGGTCGCGGTCGAGGAGGTCGCGGTGGTCGCGGGATCCTGAGCCTCGGCCGGAGTGGAGTCGTCAGACCCGCACGCGGTCAGCGTGACGGCGAGTGCGAGCGCGGCCAGGGCCCCGGTCAGGCGGGCGCGGGTGGGACGGACTGCGTGCATGGGGACCCCCGATGGCGACGAGCAAGGAACGCTGAAGCCTACCTGCCGTCGCCATGCGGACTGACCGGAACGGTGGCAGAGCCCACCGCCAGGTCGTGCAGCCCGCGACCGTCGGGCTTGTAGACGACCGGGGGCACGACCAGGCAGACGAGCACCACCCGCAGCAGCGAGTGCAGCAGGTCGAGAGGACGGCCGCTGCCGTCGAGGCGCACGACGCGCAGGCGGGTCGCGAGCTTGCCGAAGGAACCGCCCGCCAGCGCCGTCAGCACGGTCGACTCCAGGACGAACACGCCCATCGTGTAGAGGCTCGACGACCTGCTCTCGCTCCACCCGGCCGGCCCCATGACCGCCACGACCACCAGCGTGGAGGCCGTCCAGTCCACGAACAGCGCGAGGATGCGGCGCGGCCAGGACGCCGTACGCAGCTGTGGTTCGGCGTACTGGCTCACGCCGTCAGCGTAGACAGCGTGGTCTCGAGGCTCGTCGCTGGCGCTCCTCGCACCTCAACCACCGACCTCGCGCTCGCTGGTTGAGGTGCGAGCTCGCGAGCCTCGAAACCACCGAGCGGACGGCCCTGGACATCTGTTACATCGGCGAAACAATGGGGACACCACCGGGAAACTGCCCCTTCCTAGGTTGCAGGCAGCCTTCCGCCATACCCAGACCTGTCGGTCGCCCAGACTCCAGACCCGGCGACCAAGGAGGACAGATGTTCGCCAACAGCGACGAGCTGCTCAAGTACGTCAAGGACGAGGGCGTCGAGATGATCGACGTCCGGTTCTGCGACCTGCCCGGGATCATGCAGCACTTCACGGTGCCGGTGTCCTCGTTCGGGCAGGGCGTGTTCGACGACGGCCTCAACTTCGACGGCTCCTCCATCCGCGGCTTCCAGGCCATCCACGAGTCGGACATGTCGCTCTTCCCCGACCCGACCACGGCCTATCTCGACCCGTTCCGCACGGCCAAGACCCTGGTCGTCAACTTCTTCATCCACGACCCGCTCACCGGCGAGGCCTACTCGCGCGACCCGCGCAACATCGCGCGCAAGGCGCAGGCCTACCTCGCCTCCACGGGCATCGGCGACAAGGCGTACTTCGCGCCCGAGGCCGAGTTCTACGTCTTCGACTCGGTCCGCTTCGAGACCAAGGTGAACGCCGGGTACTACCACATCGACTCCGAGGCCGGCGCCTGGAACACCGGCTCCGAGGACAACAACCGCGGCTACAAGGTCCGCTACAAGGGCGGCTACTTCCCCGTCGCGCCGTACGACCACTTCGGCGAGCTCCGCGACGAGATGGTCAAGGAGCTCGAGGCCTCCGGCCTCCTCGTCGAGCGGGCCCACCACGAGGTCGGCACCGCCGGTCAGGCCGAGATCAACTACCAGTTCGACGAGCTGCTCAAGGCGGCCGACGACGTGATGAAGTTCAAGTACATCATCAAGAACGTCGCCTGGCGCAACAACAAGACCGCGACGTTCATGCCGAAGCCGATCTTCGGCGACAACGGCTCGGGCATGCACTGCCACCAGTCGATCTGGCAGGACGGCGAGCCGCTGTTCTACGACGAGACGGGCTACGCCGGGCTGTCCGACATGGCCCGCTACTACATCGGCGGCATCCTGGCCCACGCCCCGTCACTGTTGGCGTTCACCAACCCGACGGTGAACTCCTACCACCGCCTGGTCCCCGGTTTCGAGGCCCCGGTCAACCTGGTCTACAGCCAGCGCAACCGGTCGGCGTGCGTGCGCATCCCGATCACCGGCTCGAACCCGAAGGCCAAGCGCATCGAGTTCCGCTGCCCCGACCCGTCGGCCAACCCCTACCTCGCCTTCTCGGCGATGCTGCTGGCCGGCCTCGACGGCATCAAGAACAAGATCGAGCCGCACGAGCCCGTCGACAAGGACCTCTACGAGCTCCCTCCGGACGAGCACGCCGACATCCCGACCGTGCCCGCCTCGCTCGGCGCCGTCATGGACACCCTCGAGGGAGACCACGACTACCTCCTGGAGGGCGGCGTGTTCACCGCCGACCTCATCGAGACGTGGATCGACTACAAGCGGACGCAAGAGATCCAGCCGATCGCGCTGCGCCCGCACCCCCACGAGTTCGAGCTGTACTACGACATCTAGTGAGCGGGGCCTCTAGGCCCGCTCCCCTGTCGTCGAAACGGCGGCTGACCTGCACGTTTGCCTTTCGAGGCCGTGCAACGTCAGCCGCCGTTTCTCGTTGGCGTGTGTTCCCAGTGTGTACCGAGCAGTTGCTGGGAGGTTCCGGCGAGTTGCGCGGCGCGCTTGCACGTCGGCTGCCGAAGCAGTCGATCCGAAGCTGTGTCGATGTGCTGCGAACGCGATCAAGGCGGGCGACGGTCGTCGCGATGTTCCGGCGCCGATGCTTGAGGGGCTCCCGGGATCGGTGCCGGCTCGATGCTGGCGGCAGCGCGGCTGGACCATCCCGGCGCGATGCCGGCGGGGCGTCGGCGATGCTGTGCGCATGGAGTACGTGTCCAGAGTGCCGCGACCGCCGCTGGACGGGCTGATCGACGACCTTTACTACCTGGAGGGTGCGCCGCCGTACGCCCGGCTGACGCTGCCGCCGATGCCCGCGGCGCTGCTCATCGTCAACCTCGGGGCGCCGTTCCGCATCCGCGCCGGCACCGACATCGAGACGGCCGAGTACGCCGACGGCTGCGTGGTCACCACGCCCACCCGCGCGTTGGAGTTCGGCTACCCACTCCGGACCCGGTCCGTCGGCGTGCACGTCAAGCCGTGGGGGCTGGCACCGTTCCTGCCGATGCCCGCGAGCGAGCTGTGCGACCGGCCGGTGACGATAGAGCAGGTGTGGGGCCGGCCCGCCGTTGCTGAGCTGCGAGACCGGCTGGCCACAGCGGACGGACCGCACCAGATGCTGACGCTGCTCGAGGAGGAGCTCATGCGACGGCTGTGCGAGACCGCCGGCCTGGGGCTGGTCAGCCATACGAGCAGCGTCATCGCGGCGACCAGCGAGGCGGTCGCGATCGGCGACCTGAGCGTGGCAGCCGGTGTCAGCAGCACTCACCTGGCACAGCGGTTCAAGGAGCTCATCGGCGTCACGCCGAAGCGGCTGGCCCGCACCTACCGCTTCGCCGCCACCGTGTTCTCGATCAACCCCGCCGAACCGATCGACTGGGCCGACCTCGCCGGTCGCGCAGGCTACTTCGACCAGGCCCACTTCGGCCACGAGTTCCGGGCCTTCACCGGGCTCACGCCGACCCGGTACGTCGAAGTCCGGCGGCAGTTCCTGCGCGAACATCCCGGCCACGTGTTCGAGGGCTGGCCGCTGCCGGCCGATTGATTTCCTACAAGAGCGACAGCTCACGAATCTCTAACCTGAGGGCATCCCACAGCAGAGGAGCGCCCGATGGGCACAGTAGTCATGTACAGCTCGGTGTCGGTGGACGGCTTCATCGCGGACGAGAACGACCAGCCCGGACCCCTGTTCGACTGGTTGCTCAGCGGTGACGTGCCGTTGGACGAGAGCGGAGCGCTGAAGGTGTCGCAGACGTCCTACGACTACACCCGGCCGTACTGGGACCAGATCGGGGCGACCATCGCCGGCCGCCACGTCTTCGACATGACGGACGGCTGGGACGGGAAGCCTCCGGGCGGGATCGACCACGTGGTCGTCGTGACGCACCGGCCGAAGCCCGAGGGCTGGGACCCCGAGGCGCCGTTTCACTTCGTCGACGGCGTCGAGGCAGCCGTGGCCAAGGCGCAGGAGCTTGCGGGTGACCGCATGGTCGAGGTCGCCGCTGGCGACGTCGGTGGCCAGGTGCTTGCCGCGGGCCTGGTCGACGAGGTGCGCATGGACGTCGTACCCGTCGTGTTCGGGTCCGGCAAGCGCTACTTCGGGTCGGTCCACGCGCAGCACCTGTTGGAGGATCCTGACGTGGTGATTCAGGGCAACCGGGTGCTTCACCTGCGCTATCGGGTGCGCCGTTGACCGATCACAGGAGGGTACGCGAAGAAGTCCACGGCGAACGGTGACACAAGCCTCAGCCGGAGTGGGCGGCCCAAGAACTAGCACTTCCGGCTGCCGACTGACGTGCGGATCGCGGCATGTGAGGGCGTTCCGCCTTGGGCCTGAGCACGGATTGCCGATGTATGACAGCCGGCGGGCGCGTGACTTTGCTATGGCTGATGCCCGGCGCTCGCGCGAGTAGCCTGGCTGTACGTCATCGCAGCGGACTCACGCCGCCTGACTACGTCCAGGTGGTCATGATGCGGGGTTGGCGAATTGTCATCACTGTGGTTGTTCTGGCGGTTTGCGTGGGTTGTACGAGCGACTCAGAAGACTCGTCGCAGGCGGGGGATGTGCCACCGTCGCCCGACTCGTCGCAGGCGGCGAACGTGCCACCGCCGCCCGAGGTGGGCCAGTGCCGCGACACCCCCATGAGCAACCTTGATCCCGACGACTTGGTTGATGAAACGCCAGTGGTGGATTGCTCGCAGACTCACACGCTGCAGACGCTCTACGTCATCGAGACGGACGAAAAGGTCACCCTCGAACTCATGGAACAACTTGCGACGTCCTGCGGGTCGTTGACGGTGTGGGACTTTGTCGACAGCCCGGGACCTGGTGCGTACAACATCGTCTGGCCGGTGGTCTACGGGCCGACGCCCGAGCAGACAGAGGCCGGCCAGTCGTGGGTTCGCTGCGACGCCGGTATCCAGGCGGAGACGCACTGCTGTTTGCCGTTGGTGCCCCAGACCGAGTCCCTGGAGGGCGCGATGGGCAAGGACTTGGCAAGGTTCCAGCAGTGCATCGCCGAGGTCCCCGACCCGGACCGCAGCCAACCACTGACCTCCTGCGAAAAGCCCCACCAGGCCGAACTGCTGGTGACGATCATGGACCTGGATGCCAGCGAGTATCCGTCCGCCGCCAAGCTCGAGAAGACGGGGCAGGCGATGTGCGGTGACCTCGTCGCCGACCGTGACGACGCCGAGGCGCTGGTGCTGATGCCGTTCTGGCAATCTGAGGAAGAATGGCAGGGCGGCACCATCCAAGGCGGGTGCTGGATCCAGCGAAGGAACGGGCCGCTGCCCGCGTCATAGCGAGGGGCCCGAGGGCTATGGCGATGGGCCGGAGTCTGATTGCATGCCCGCCCCTAGGGTTCGAGTCATTGGCCGACGGCCATTGGGTACAGCCATCTCATGTGGATATTGACGGCAATGCTGCCAGCGATGATCGTCGTTGCCTTGGTGATCGCTTGTAGGCCATTGCCGCCAGCGGTGCCGCGTCATCGGGCCAGCACTGCTCGTCGCGCAGGTGGCGCGTTGCCGCCCCGTGTGCAGCGTTCGTCCGCGACAGCCAAGGACCGTTGAACCGCTTCCGCTGGAAGTGTGGAGATGCCTTATATGGGGTACAGAAAGAGAGACGATGGGTCCGCAGGGGGTAGGACCCGCCGTCGCGGCCATCCGGCTGGTCCCGAGAATCAGCCAGGGCCAAGACGAACCGCCCACCTCCATCCCGAGTGGGCGGTTCGTGCACGCAAGCCGCGTTCCAAGCGGTCATGCCGATGAGCGATCAGTGACCATCCCTCCGCTCGCGTCGATGGATTCGAAGTCGGCATGTTCGTGTCGTACGACGCCTGCGGTGACGCGTGGGTCAAGGCACTCGACGGGACGGTCGCCGGTCCGGCGGAACATGCTCGGCAAACCCCTTGCTGCACCTACCGACCGAGCCCAGAGATGTGCGCAACTTGGTCACGAGCGCGATCGACGTCCCGCGACGCGGTCCAACGACCATGCCCGTGTGGACGTGGTCACACGTGATCTCTCTGATTCCCTCGGCTGCCGCACCTGGCACAAGGCAGGTGGCCATCAGGAACCAAGGCTGCGGGGGCCCTATCGTGCACGCAAGGCCAGCCTTCAGGGCTGTGGAGCTCACGAACCACAGCCCTGGCCAGCCCATAGACCCGACTAGCCATCTGTTCATATGACCAGTATTCGTTCACATGAACTTTGGGGCACCGTTCGGCGGCCTGATGCCAGGCGCACGAGGCGCGGTGCTCGCGGTGCTACTTCGCACCGGCGCGCCCCTCACCGGGCGGCGCGTGCATGCACTGGCCAGCGGTCGGCACAGCCTCGGCGCGGTCCAGCAAGCCCTCCGAGACCTCGAGGGGCTCGGCCTGATCACGACGGAGACCATCGGGCGTGCCGGCGTACACAGCATCAACGACAACCACGAGGCCATCGCGCCGCTGCGAGCCCTGGCCAGTCCGATCGAGATGCTGACTCGCGTGGTGTGTGACGCTGCCCCGGCTGTTGAGTCTGTGATCGTGTTCGGTTCGGTCGCTCGCGGAGAAGCCCACGGACACAGCGACATCGACCTCGTCGTGATCGCACCCGAAGCATGGGACGGGCGAGCCGCTCTGCAGCAATCGGTACATGAGCGACTTGGCAACGACTGCGACGTCCTACACCTCACCCGCGAGCACTTCGCGAGCGCGCCCGAGGACCGAGAGCCGGTCGTCGCAGAGATCCTTCGTGACGGTCTGGCACTGGTCGGCAGCATGCCTCGTCCGAGCCGTCGAAAGGCATCATGACCGCCGCCGAATCCTGAACTACGCCAAGCGCCACCTCCAGAAGGCCGAGGAGTATCTGGCGTCCGCCCAGGACAACCTTGACCTCGAGCGCGCGACCCCCGCAGCAGGCGATGCGATCCACGCCGGCATCAGTGCCAAGGACGCGATCGTCACGCTGCTGACCGGCGCAACCAGCAAGGCGAAGGACCACGCCAAGTCGGCACGCGAGTTGCGCGCGGCTCTCGGTACCCGTCAGGAGGCCGCGTCCGCCGAGAAGGCGCTCCGCGAGCTGATCACGATCAAGGGCGACGTCGAGTACGGCACCACACTCATCACGCTCTCCAAGGCTGAGCCACTCGTCCGGCGCGCGCAGACCCTCGTCGACCTGGCCAAGCAGATCGTGCGACCCGGCCACTGAAGGGCGTCGCCGCCGGGGCGCCGCCACGAGGTCGCCGGTCGACCAGTCGGACAACCGCCGAATCCTCGGGTCGAGCCGGGGAGGGCTCTAGTGCTGTGGGGTGGGCAGGACTACCGTGAACGTGAGTCAAGTTCTTGGGTAGGCCCGGTTGGAAATGGGGGGGCCGACCGGACCTCGGACCGCCCTTGGTAGGTGGGGGGGCTGGCCGGGGCGGTTCGACTTGACCCCACTGGAGCGGCAGGGCGCGGCCCCGATCCCCGTACTGGGCGTGCTGCCCTCGCCGGGACCCCGGTGGTCCTTGGATTCGTCTGGCGATCGCCGGGGTATCCCCTTCAGCAGGCACGGCGGCCACGTCGCACCCCGAAGGCCAACCACCAAGCCTCCATGCGAGTCCTCCGTGCCACCACGGAGGTGACATCCAGGGAGAACCCTGATGCGAGAGGAGCCGACCGGGACGACGCTCGGAGCACGCAGACCCGGCGTGAAGGAGCTCCACCGTGCGAACAACCCTGGCCGACTGGCACAAATGGGCTATTGACCCCTCGAACGCGCGTCCCTACGGTCATTTGCCATCGTGGCGCCCGCGGCCTGTTGGGCGCCTTGGGAAACGGGGCAGGCCATGAGCCTAGTTCGCCGCCATCGTCCGGCTCGCGCTCGCTGGAGTGCCTACCCGACCACGCTGGCCGTAGTGACGTGTCTGATCCTGCTGCCGACGGCGACGCCCGTCTGGGCGGCCGAGCCCGCGGAGGTCGCCACTCTGCGCGCCGGCTTGGGGTCGGTGGCCGAGGTCTTCATCGGGGAGTACGAGGAGGCCGGGCCGCTCGCCCAACCGGTCCCGCTGAGCGACACCGGTCCGGGGGCCGCCCTGCTCAGCGCCCGGGCGACGCGTTGAGACCTCGAGGAGGTGATGGCGACCGGCGTGACCGACCGGCTCCTCGCCCTGATGACCAGCGACGAGGTGGCCACCGTCGCCGAGCTCGCGCAGCAGGTCGACACCGCAGCTCGACGGCACCGTGTCGCGGGCTCCGAGCTCGAGGTCTCCGCCGACAACGTCGTCTCCGGCGCCGGTGGCATCGGCTTCGACGTGACCATCACCGTCACCAACACCCAGGACGGCGCCGTCGCGCTGACCGACCCCTCCGGCCCCGGCGGCAGCCCCGTTCACGCTCCGGTCCCCGCCGACGCGCCCTTCAACCTGGAGTTCTCCTTCGCGGCGAAGCTGCGGACCAACTCGGCCGGCGACCGCTTCTGGCTGGTGGCCGGACCCGCGAGCCCCGCCCTCTCGCTCAAGGCCGGGCTCGCCGGCTCGAGCGCCTACACCTTCCCTGAGGGCGAGGCCGCGATCGGAGTCGGCGACGTCGAGATCGCCACCGGCAGCACCGTCGACCTCGACGCGCCCTGGTCCGGCACCGTGGCGGACAGCAACGGCGACGGCCGGCTCACCATCGCCGAGCCCACCCTCGACGGCACGGGTACGACGCCCGGCGAGCTCACCATGCCAGCCGAGAGCCTGACGTCCTTCGCGCCCTCCGGCAGCGCCACCGCCTCGGTCAAGCTCGGCCTCGGACATGATCCCGCTCGACGACAGCCCGGCCCCGACGATGACGCTCGACGCCGACCTGGCGACGACCTCCGACCTGCAGCGCGACCTGGTCGGCTCCGCCGGTGACCTCGCGGACATGGCGGCGTTCCTGCGCATCAGCCCCGTCGACCTGGTCTCGGGCCTCGTGCAGTACTCCACCCGCTGCGCGCGCTGCAGACCCATCCCAACGTCGACGCCCCCTGCCCGCTCGCCGGCGGCCGGCTCTCCGACCTCTACGACCTGGGCGCCTCGGTCGGCACCCTCGCCGACAGCCTGATCGAGATCGTGCCCTTCGACGCCGACGCCGACCCCACCGACGACACCGCCAGCCAGGTCGTCGTGGTGAACATCCAGACGATCGGCGACCTGGCCGACGAGCTCGACGGCCTCCCGGCTTCGCCGGGGGCAGCTCCAGCCGACGTACGACAGCACGACCCGAGCGCGTCACCATGGACCTCGAGCTTGCCCAGGCCCTCGACGGCCTGTCGACGCTGACCCTGCCAGCCGGCTCGGAGGTCGCCCAGCTGACCTTCGGCGACCAGCTGCGCGGGAGCCACCGGCCTGCGTGGCGTCACGCGGCCGGACACACGCCCGTCGACCCGCAGGTCGACGTGGGCTACCACGTCGACCTGCCGATCCTGATCGACCTCTCGCCGGCGGCTACCGCCGCCGACGACCCGACACCTCCGTCATCGAGTTCGAGTCCCCGATGGTCTACGAGCGCTTCGAGACCTCAGCTCCAGGACGGCGCCGAGGCCGACCTGACCGCCTCGTCGACAGCGGCGCCGAGGGTCGCGGGCCAGATCGGCTTCGTCCCCGCGACCGTCGGCGGCACCTACAAGCTCAAGCAGGACGGGACCGAACCCGACGACCGTCGTCGATGTCGACCCGGCCAGCGGGCTGACGAGCACGCCGCGCCTGGTCGACCTGATGGCCGGCATCGCGGACGACCCTGCCAACGGCAACCCGGCGGAGTACCCGGTCGCGCGCGGCCACGCGGCAGCGTGGTCGTCGACGCCGACCTCACCGTGAACGGGCACGGCGCCCGCGCCGCAGGACGTGCTGACCGCCACGCCGGGCACGTTCACCGTCGACGGCACCGGCCTCGACCCGACGTCGTACGCCACCGCGCTCACCAACGACCAGGCGCGACTGCTGAAGGCGCTCGACGTCGACATCGGCCGTGCCGACGCCGGCTGCTGGGCCGCATCATCGACACGGCCGGCCGGTGTTGCCGACTCGCTCGCGCGACCTCGACGACGGCATCACCGCGGCCGGCTGTCGACGGTCCCAAGATCCCGCTCATCGAGCAGACGGCGGGTGGCCTGCTGGCAAGGCGGTCGACCTCAAGGGCACGATCGACGCGCTGCGCTCCGGCCCGACGCCGGTCGACCTGGCCGACGTGGAGACCAAGCTCCAGGAGCCCTGCCTGGGCAGACCCCGCCGAGCACGACCTGGTCGCTTCGCCCTGCGCGACGACGACCCGGCTGACGGCACCGTCGACCCTTCGCTGACGCTGCGCTTCGACGTGGACAAGTCGGCCTCCGCGGCAGCTGCCGCTCACCCTCGACGCCTGTGGTCTGCCCAGCCTGACCAGCAGCGGCGAGCCGGGCAACGTCACCGCCACCGTCGCCGGCTCGCTCGACCTCGGCGTCGTCGTCCCGCTCAACGCCGAGGGCACGCCGACGCCGCCGGTGCGCATCCTCGACGGCAGCCAGGTCTCGGTCACCGGGTCGGTCACCGAGGACCCCGCCCGGCTCCGCCCAGCTCTCGGTCAACCTCGGCGCGCTCAGCGCCCAGCTCGGCGACAGCACCAACCACACCGGCCGGCTCGCCTTGGGCGCGAAGATCGTCCGTCGGCCGCGACGGCGCGCCCGATCCCGGCGCGGCCGGCGAGGAGCCCGATCGCACTGGGCGACTTCTTCGACACCGGCCTCGACGTCGGGAGTCGCCTCCGCCGACCCGTCCGGCAGCTTCACCTGCAGCCCGCCCGGTGGGCTCGCGCCCACGTCGGGCACCTTCGGCTGCGCTTCGCTGCCGGTGCTGACCACCCTCACCGGGTAGCTGAAGACCCTGGGCGGGCTCGGCCCCGGACTCCCCGGCCGAGGGCGACTACCTCAAGGTCGAGATCAACAGCCTGACCGCGGCGCCGAACGTCACCGCGCCGGCCAACCTGGCCGCGGTCATCGACTCGATGGCGTTCTCCTTCGACGGGCTCGGACGACGGCTTCGCCTCGCTGTCCAAGATCCTCGCAGGTCGCGCATCGCCGCCTCGACCATCGGCGGGCAGCTGCCCGCTCGTGGGCGAGGACCTCTCCAAGCTGGCCGGCGGCCTGACCGACGCTCAAGACCTTCCTCGACAACCCGGGCGACGTGCTGAACCTGCCGTTCGACACCGACCCGACCGTCGAGGAGGTCCTCTTCGCACACCGGCGGTCTGCGCGACAAGCTGCACGACGCGCTCGACGGCGCCAGGGCATCCTGCGCGACAGCACCTACCCGCTGGTCTACGGCGACCGACCCCGACGCCGCCGCGGCCAGCGACATCCGCATCGTCCCCGTCTGCAACGGCGCGCTCTGCGCGCTGTCGGCCGACGTCGACGACGCATCGACGAGATCCGCGTCGAGCTGGAGCTCGGCCAAGGTGCGCGCGCCACCGGTGCGCCCGGCGCCGACTGCCGGCGGCAACGGACCCGTGCCCGGGAGGTCGACATCCCGATCGACCTGCGGCTCGACGGCCTGCCGCTGAGCTTCAAGGCGACGACCCCGGCCAAGGCGCAAGGCGGGCTGGACGCTCGAGCTCGGCTTCGGCCTGTCGCGCGACGACGGCTTCTACCTGCTCGACAACCCGGTGCCCGGCATCGGGTACGCCGGACGGCGGAGCCGTCCGGCGGTCCGCAGGAGATCCGCGTCAACGCTCGGCATCGACCTCTTCCGGCCGCCGACCAGCAAGCTCCGAGGGCACCATCGGGTTCATCGCGCTCGAGGCGACGGACAACAAGCCCGGCGCGCGACAGCAGCGGCGCGGGCCTCCTCGCCCAGGTCGGGCTCGACGCGCCCGGGCGGCTGCTCGCCCAGGCCGCGCCGTACGACGCGGGGCTGACCGGCGCCTACTGCACCGGCCGGATCCTCGGGCTCCCAGCTGCTCACCGGGCGACCCCTCGCAGTACCTCACGGACGCCACGCTGCAGGGCGGCATCGACCTCGACCTCAAGCTCGAGACCGGGCATCGGCTCGGCAGAGGACACGATCAACAAGACGCTGCCGACGTTCCAGGCCGACTTCCAGCTGAGCTGGGAGTTCGGGTCGGCACCGACTCCTCGACCCCGACTGCGCTGCCCGACCCCGAGATCGCGCTCGAGCACATCAGCGTCAACGCCGGCGAGCTGTTCGAGGAGACTGTTCGGCGACGTGTTCAGGCGCCGTCGGCGAGGTGCTCGAGCCGACCCAGGAGGTCCGCGACTTCCTGTTCACACCGATCCCGGTGATCAGCGACATCTCGGAGTACTTCGGCCAGGGCACGCTCGCGATGATCGACATCGCACGGGCCTTCGGCGTCGCCGACACCCGGCTGCTCAAGGACATCAACGAGGTCCTCGACTTCATCGCGACGGTCGCCGACGCTGGGCGACGGCCCGACTGGTGCTCGTCGACGAGCTGACGATCGATCGCCCGACGAGGCCATGGGGCCGCCCGAGACGCCGGACCAGGTCTCCGACCTCTAGCCCGGCGGAGACTCTCAGCGGCATCGACCTCGAGGGCAAGGTCGAGGAGCGCGCTCGGCAGCCCTCGGCTGCGGCACGAGTGGGAGGCGCTGGGCGCGGCCGAGGGCGGCGACGGCGAGGACTTCACCTACCCCGTCTTCGACGAGCCCGGCGTGCCTGGTCGGCCTGCTGCTTCGGCAACGACTGCGTCATCGTCGAGTGGCGGCCCGACCCGCTGCACGTGAAGGCGTCGTACCCGCTCAGCTTCGGCCCGTTCTTCGGCGTCCTCTACGTGACCTTCGGCGGCGAGGTCGAGGCCAACGGCAACTTCGGCGGCGGCGTCTCCACGCGCGGTGTCCGGATGCTCGGTGAGCAGACTCCTCGCGGGCGACGTCCAGCCTCGACGCCGGCGCCGCGGGCAACGTGTTCTTCCAGAGCCTGTACCTGGTCGACCACGACGCGCAGCGGCAAGGACGTGCCCGAGTTCGAGGTGCACCGGCCGGATCAAGGTCGGGGCGAAGTTCGACGCGCTCATCGTGGCGGCCGGTGTCGACGGCGGCATCGAGGCGTCGTTCAGCCTCAACCTGAACGACACCCCGCAGGCCGACGGCAGGATGTACATCGACGAGATCATCGAGAAGATCAAGACGCCGATCTGCCTCTTCGACATCTAGGGCAAGCTCTCGGCCTTCCTCGAGGCGTGGGCCCGGTTCGGCGTCTGCCCGTTCTGCCACACCGAGACCTGGCGGCTCGCGACGGTCACGCTGTTCGAGTGGACCAACAAGTGCGACGCGCAGAACCGCCGGAGCTCGCCCGCGAGGTGGGCGCGGCCGGCGACCGGGTCGTCCACCTGAACGTCGGCGTGGAGAAGGAGCTGCGCAAGGCGTTCACCGGTCCGGAGCACGACAACGAGTCCTACGTCGTGACGGCAGATGACGAAGGATCCCGACGGCAACGGCGAGTACAAGTTCACCGTCAGCGCCTTCGGCTACAACCAGGACTACACGGGCGAGCGGGTCGTGATCATCAACTCCGCCGAGGGCGACGACTCGTTCCTGTTCCAGGGCGGCGGCTCACTTCACCGAGACCGCACCCGTCGCTCCTGGCCGTTCACCGCTCAGGTCGACGCCAAGCTCGGGATCGGCACCGACAACTTCGTCAGCGGCTCGGGCAACGACACGGTCGAGGGCAACGGCGGTGACGACACCATCAACGTCGGCGACGGCACGAACAAGGCCTGGGGCGACGACGACACGGCCGACCTCGGCCAGCAGGGCAACGACCGGCTCAACGGCGGCAAGGGCGTCGACGAGCTGTACGGCGGCCCGCTCAACGACCTGGTCGACGGCGGCCCCGAGGCGACAAGCTCTACGGCAACGGCGGCGTCGACAAGGTGCACGGCGGCCACGACATCACCGGCGTGCCCATCGGTCAGACCGCGCCTCCGGGCACCCCGCAGTTCCTCGACAAGGGCGACGAGATCGTCGGCGGTGCCGGCAACGACACCCTCAACGGCGGTCCGGGCGACGACAAGATGTACGGCGACGAGCAGACCTCGCTCGCGCTGGACGCCGACGAGCCCGGCGACGAGACCGTCGAGGGCGAGGCCCCGGGCAACGACCTGATCGAGGGCGGCGCGGGCGCCGACGACATCTGGGGCGGCCGCGGCAACGACGAGGTGCTACGGCGGGTTCATCCTGCCTCGGACGGGGTCGACAGCTCCAGCGACGACATCCAGGGCAACGGCGGCGACGACCGGCTGCATCGGCTCCGCCGGCGACGACCACCTCTGGGGCGGCCCGAACGCCGACCGGCTGTTCGGCGACGACGGCGACGACGAAGGCTCCGGCCAGTCCGGCAACGACCCCGAGATCCGCGGTGGCCCCGGCGCCGACAAGCTGTGGGGCAACGGCGGAGCCGACAGCCTGTTCGGTGACGGCGGCGACGACGAGATCATCGGCGACGGACCGGGGGCCGTGCGCCGGCGGCGGCGACCCGCTGAAGGCGGTCGGCGACGACACCACCGACGGCGGCGACGGCGCCGACATCATCCTCGGCGACAACGGCACGGTGACCGGCGCCGTCGGCAGCCGGACCGCGAACCCGAGCCAGAGCGTCGGCGTGCGCGACAGCAACCTCGGCGGCGGGGCCGGCGACGACCGGATCTACGGCGAGGGCGGCAACGACACGCTCTACGGCGGCGACGACCGCGACCTGCTCCACGGCAACGACGGCGAGGACGTGGTCCACGGCCAGACCGGCGCCGACGAGGCCTGGGGCGACGCCGACTCCGACGAGCTGTTCGGCGGCACCGAGGACGACGTGGTCTTCGGCAACGGCGCCGACGACGACGTGCACGGCTCGGAGGGCTCCGACCTCCTGGTCGGCGGCCACCCCGACCCGAGCCGGCAAGGACACCGGTGACCGCCTGTTCGGCGGACCCGACGACGACCGGATCTACGGCGACGACGTCACGATCGCGCTCGGGCGGCAACGCGCAGGTTCGACGCCAGCGACGCGGTCTCGTTCGTGCCCTCCGCCGACCCGACGACGTACGGCGACGACGTCGCCGACGGCGGCACCGGGCTCGACGAGATCCACGGCCAGGACGGCGAGCGACGAGCTGTGGGGCGCCGAGGACCACGACCAGATCTTCGGCGAGCTCGGCTCCGACGACCTGCACGGCGAGGGCGGCCCCGACTACCTGGTCGGTGACCGCGGCACGATCACGCCCGGTCCGCGCGACGTCGTGGCGCCGGCCGGCGGCTGGGTGCCCGGCACGCCGAAGGGCTCACCGGTGCTGACGGTGACGCTGGTCGCGCCGAACGACGGCAGCCAGGACTTCATCTGGGGCGACTTCGACTCCGCCGACGACCCCTGGTCGACCGGTGGCGACGACCACGCCTGGGGCGGCGCCGGTGACGACGTCATGCGCGGTGGCGCCGACGACGACACGATGGAGGGCAACAACGGCAAGGACCAGATGTTCGGCTTCGACGAGGACTCCGACCACGAGACCGACGGCGAGGACGACCTGATCGGCGGCTCGTCCCCGGTGAACCCGCTCGCCGACCCCGACCGGCGCCAACAGCGCGCCCGACGACGGGCGAGACCGAGATGCAGGGCAACGGCCAGGAGGACGTGATGGCCGGCGACAACGCCATCGTCGACGCGCGTCGCCGACCCTGACGACCCGAGCAAGTGGAAGGTCGACCCGGTGACGGGCGGCGTCTTCCGCAAGCTCACGCTGCTCGACACCGAGAAGACCGGCGCGGCACTCGACATCGTCTCCGGCGGCCGACTTCATGGTCGGCAACGACGAGAACGACCGGATGTTCGGCGAGGGCGGCAACGACCTGGTCAAGGGCAACGCCCACGACGACCTCGTCGAGGGCAACCAGGACGGCGACTGGCTCGAGGGCAACGACGACGAGGACGACCTCATCGGCGGCTCGTCGTTCCCCGACCAGCCCGACACCGGTGACGTCCTCTGGGGCGGCCATGGTGCCGACGTCCTCGCGGGCGACAACACCTGCCTGGTCCGCCAGGCCGCGGGCGTGCCGTTCAACCCGAGCCTCGTGCGAGCAGCTCGACACGCCGGCGCCCGACCGCGTTCCACTACGTGACCAGCCAGCTCGGCGTCGACGACCCCGCGCGGAGTCGTGCTGCACGACCTCGACGGGCCGGTGGCCACGGAGTTCGGCGCCGACCAGCTCAACGGCGGCGAGGGCGTCGACGTGGAGTTCGGCCAGGACGGCACCGACTTCGTCTTCGGTGACGGCGGTGGCGACTTCCAGTTCGGCAACGGACGCCGGACGTCGTGGTCGGCGACCGGCCGGTGACGGCGTACGCCGGGATCGTGCTGCCCGCCGGAGGTCGGCGGAACCCTGCCCGACCCTGCCGCCGGTGCCTCCGGCCTGCCCGGCGCGCCGAGCACCGGCCGGCAGCTGGTCGGTCCGGCGCAGGCCGACGGCCAGGACGACCAGATGGGCGGCTCCAACCGGGCCGGCCATCGTGACCCGGGCGACTGGATCTTCGGCGACGGCGAGGCCGACTTCCAGCTCGGCGACAACGGCGAGCTGAACCGGACCGATCGAGGGCGGCGCCTACGACGTCTACGAGGAGCGCTACGCCGGACAACGTCGCGCCCGCGAACGCCGTGATCGTGCGCGAGCGTCACGCGCTACGACGTCGGGACGCGCGGCCAGGCGCCGGCGTCTGGGGCGCCGACCTGCATGTTCGGCGGCAACGGCACCAACCCGCTGATCTCGCAGGGCGCCGGCGACGGCGACGACAGCCAGTGGGGCCAGGACGGCAACGACAAGCTGTTCGGCGAGGACGGCAACGACGACCAGTTCGGTGAGCTCGGCGACGACACCATGTGGGGCGGCGCGGGCGAGGACGCCATGGTCGGCGACCGCGGCGGCGTGCAGACCCGGTTCGTCGAGGCCAACGGCAGCGACGCCGAACGACCCGCTGGTGCTGACGCACAACAGCCTCGGCCCGCCCGGCATCAACCTGGGCGGCCCGACACAGCGGCCCGCAGGACGCCGTGCTCAGGCCGTTCATCGCGCACCCGCTCGACCGGCGTACCTCGCTGTCGCACGACCGCGACGGCTCGGTGCTCGCCCAGGGCGGCACACGCGCCGGCGGCAACGACGTCATGCGCGGCGGACCGGGTCACGACTCGATGCACGGAGCCGATGGCAACGACCTGATGAACGGTGACTCCGGCGGTGACTACGAGTACGGCGACGACGGGGCCGACGTGATGTGGGGCGGCCGCGGCCGACCCGAGGTCCTCACCCCCGACATCCCGTCGCCGCAACGACCCGGGAGTCGACGGCCAGTGGATCGACGTGCTGTTCGGCGGCTTCGGCGCGAACGCCACCGAGGCCGGCGCCGACATCATCGACTACCAGCCGCGGACCGGGCGTCGACCCGGCGGTCTGGTTCACGATGGTCGCGGGCTACGCCGACTCGTACGCCGGAGAACACCGGGGTCGAGGGACGCCAGCACCACCACGGCACCGACTGGCAGTACGGCGGCTGGGACCGCGACGTGCTCCAGGGCGACGTCACGGCCAACGGCCCGAACGACGGCGACAAGCTGCTCGACTGGAACGGCGCCTACAACCTCTACACGCACTGCAACGCGGCGTACGGCGGTTGGAACGACGTCCGCAAGGTCGACCCGAACAACATCCTGGGTCTGGAGCGGCTGGCCTACGTCACCGGCGCGACGGCCGACTTCACCGGACGCCCGGTGCTGGCGGACGTGCAGACGCCGGGGACCTCGGCGTTCCGCGAGGCCGCGATCGTCTACACGGAGGACCTGAAGAACAACACCGGCAAGGCCTTCTCGACCACCCCGGGCCACTTCGAGAACTTCATCTGCACGAGCGACTAGGTCCGGGGGTAGCCCGAGCCTGCGACGCACCTGGTGGGTCGCAGCAGCTCAGGAGCCCGGCCGTGGCCACGGCGACGACGAACGACCCGTCTTCCCCGGACCACCAGTGCGAGGCGCCGACCTCGAGCGCGAGCTCGGCGAGGGTGCGCCGGGTCATCGAGGTCAGGTCGCCGCCGAGCTTGACCACGGACTCCTTCAGGGTCCACAGCCGCAGGAGCTCCGCCGACGGGTCGGCGGCGTGCAGGACCTGGTCGGCCTCGACCGATGGGAACGCCGTCGCCAGGAACGACGGGGTGGGCGAGGTACGCCCGGCCCTCTCGACGTCGACCCCGACGCGGCGCTGCGTGCTCACGGCGGCGGCGACGTACCCGGAGCTGTGCGACCAGCTCACGTGGAGCGGGATCCCGACGGGGCGCGGCGGCCCGTGGCCGTCCGCACCGCACCTGGGGCAGGTCTGCACGAGGGACACCTCGTCCTCAGGAAGGCGGCCCACCTCGGACAGCAGGATCCGTGCCAGCAGCCTGGCGGCGAGGAAGTCGCGTGCCGCCGCCTCGTCGCTGAACGCGTCGTACCTTCCCTGCTCCGGGGCGGAGAGCCAGTCACGCAGGCGCGCGGGCTCCCTGCCCCACAGGACCAGCTCGGCCGGGGCGGTGCGCAGCTCGACGCCCGGGAGCGGGTGCCAGGACGACGTCACCCCGGCGATGGTAGGGACCGCGACACGGGTGTGCCGACCTGCCCGCGCAGGTGTGACCCCTTCGCTCGCCCCGCGGGATGTGCCGAGGGCGCTGATGGGGGCACTACCGTCCGTTTCCTCGGCTTGAGCCTCATCCACCCCCGTCTGGCGCAACGAGCCGAGCCGAACCGCCCGCCTCCATCCCCCGAGGTGGGCGGTTCTAAGTGTCGTCGCAGGTGTCGGGACTTGGGCCTGGAGGCCGTGCCGGAGAGGACCGCCCGACCGGTGCTGGCGCGGGCGGTCCTCCGGGACGGGCCCGTGGCGCCTTCAGGGCCTCGTGACCGCGAGGGCCACACCGTTCGGTTATCCCACGGCCCACGTTGCCACCACGGGTGAGACCTGGGCTCACCCCGACAGGCGGGTTCGGTGCCCGGTCGGCGCGGTCTAGTGTCGCGAGATGGATCGCGAGAACGCCCAGGCCTGGCTCGACCGTTATGTCGCGGCGTGGAAGTCCTACGACCGCGAGGACATCGCGGCGCTGTTCGCCCCCACCGTCCAGTACCGCTACCACCCCTACGACGAGGCGATCGTCGGCATCGACGCCGTCGTCGACTCGTGGCTCGGCGAGAACGACGCGGACGGGTCGTCGACGCGCGACGAGCCGGACACCTACGACGCCCGCTACACGCCGTACGCCGTCGACGGCGACCGCATGGTCGCCACCGGCACGTCGGTCTACCAGGACCACCCCGAGGGCCCGGTGGTCCGCACCTACGACAACTGCTTCCTGATGCGCTTCGACCCGCAGGGACGGTGCCTGGAGTTCACCGAGCTCTACATGCAGCGTCCGCGTGGCTGAGGCGTCGCAGAGCAAGCTGCTCTACTCGGCGACCATGTCGCTCGACGGCTACATCGCCGGCGCCGGCGGCGACATGTCGTGGTTGACGCCGCACCTGACCGGCGGGCCGGACATCGACGACCTGGTCGAGAGCGTCGGCGCGCTCCTGGTCGGGCCGCCGCACCTACGGCGGCGACGACCCGAACGCCGGCACCGACGCCGAGGGCGCGTTCGGCGGCAAGTGGCACGGCGCCGTCGTCGTCCTCACCCACGACCCGCCGGCCGCAGCCGGTCGACGGCGTCATCTTCGCCGACGGACCTGACGACAGCGGTCGCAGCCGGCGAAGGAGGCCGCGGCGGGCAGGTACGTCAACGTGCTCGGCGCCGACGTGGCCCGCCAGTGCTTGGAGGCCGGGCGTGCTCGACGAGGTGCTGGTGCTCGTGGCGCCCGTGCTCCTGGGCGACGGCACCCGCCTGTTCGAGCACCCCGGCGGCACGAACGTCCCCCTCGAGCCGCTGCGACCCCGACGACACCGGCCCGCTGCGGCTGTGGTTCCGCGTGGTGCGACCGCCGCTGGTTGAGGAGGTTGCGCAGCCACCGTCACGAAACCACGGAGAGCGGGCAGGTCACCGGGTCTCGTGACAGGCGCTGCGCGCCTTCCTCGACCAACGGACAAGTTCCTCACCGGGTCTCGTGACAGGCGCTGCGCGTCTTCCTCGACCAACGGACAAGCTCCTCACCGGGTCTATTTGAGGCCTCTCCACCGTGACAGGCGCTGCGCGCCTTCCTCGACCAACGGACAAGTTCCTCACCGGGTTTCGAGGCTCGTCGCTGGCGCTCCTCGCACCTCAACCAGCGAGCCGTCGGGGCCACGTCAGATTGTCCCTGCGCCGAACTCCTCCATGCGCGATGATCGGCCGGAGCAGCCTGCTCGACCTTGCGCGGTGCTGAACGCCCGCCGCAGGACGTTGCCCGCGGCGACGTTGCCGATCGCTCCCATCACCATCGCCTGGTCGAGCGACAGGTAGCGCTCGGCGACCGTGCCGCGACCCCACGGCGACGGCGTCGTAGAAGCCGCCCGGGCCGTAGGCGCCGAGGTTCTCCTCCAGGCGCGACCAGGTTGTCGTACGCCGCCGCGGGCGCGTGCATCATCGCCAGGAACGGCGCGTGCGGGGTGACGACGCCGTCGCCGAAGTCGGGGTTGGGGTTGGTCGCCGCGCGGCACTCGCCGAAGCCGACGTCGTAGTTGGTCTTCTCGAGGTCGGAGAAGTAGCCCTCGGGGTTCAGGCCCAGCGCGTCGACGCCGTACTCGCGGTAGTTGCGCGAACGGGTCGCTGGACGGCGAGAAGCCCCAGTAGCCGTAGCCGGCCTCGACCATGCCGTGCTCGATCTGAGCGCGGACGTGCAGCGGGTGGTTGACGACCCCACGAGCGCGGGCCCCACTCCTCCTCGGGGACGAAGACGTTGGGCATCAGCTCCTCGAACATCGAGCCGCCCCAGCCGGGGACGATGTGCATGCCGCGGTAGGTGTAGGCGCCCTCGTAGACGTCGATGCCCAGGTAGGTGCGGGTCACCCCCACCGGCTGCATCTCGTGCCAGCTCCAGTCGCAGGTCGCCGGGAAGGTGCGCCACGCCGCGAAGTAGTGCTGGGCCGGGACCTGGCCGGTCATGATGCCGAGGTAGGAGGTGATCCGGGTCTCGGAGACGATGGTGTCGTAGTGGTGGGTCGTCAGCCAGACGTCCTCGCCGCCGATGTGGGTGCCCAGGTAACACGCCGCCGGGCCGGTCGTGCCCGTACTTCTGCGTGAAGAACCCGCCGTGCATGAGTCCGCCCGGTCGCGAGGCGTTGCGGGTTGTAGAAGGCGTCCCAGCGCATCCGGTCGAACAGCGTCGAGCCAGGTCGGCCGCGCCGGGTACGGCGTTGCGTGACCACCCAGAGGGCGGCGCCGAGCCAGCCGTTGTCGACGCTGGAGACGAAGGGTAGACCCTGCGTCGCCGAGTGCCGGGCCACTCGAGGATGAGCCTCGCCGGTGGCCTCGTCGTACCAGTTGTAGTACATGCCGCTCGGCTCGTGGTGCTCCATCCGCAGCAGCGTCCGCAGGGTCTGCTCGCACCCTCCGGGTGCACTCGCCCGGCGCTGATGATGCCCAGCTCGCGGGCGACGACCGCCGACCACATGTAGCCGCCGATGTTGGTCGGAGAGGTGTAGCCGCTGCAGCGTGGACGAGGTCGCCGGTGATGTTGTCGGCCGGCAGGCCGGTCGCCGGCGGGGTCATCGCGACGAGCGACTTCCAGGTGTCCTCGGCCCACCTCACGAGCGTGGCGCGGTCGACGCCGGCCGGCAGCGCGGCCGAGGTTCGTGCCCCGAAGCGCCGCGGGCAGGGCCTCGGCGCGGCTGTGCCGTCGCGCGCAGCGCCGAGGGCGGCAGCCAGGCCGGTCATGACGGTGCGCCGGGTGATGGTGGGTCGTGAGGAGTGCTCATGAGGTTGTCCTTCCGAGATGGGATCTACGGGTTCGGGGTGAGGGTGAGGCTCGACATCGATGGCATCGGCAGGTCGAAGGCAAGCTCCACGCCGACCCTCGTCGTCCGCCACCAGCGTCTCGTCGGGACCGAGCGCCTCGAGCTTGTCGGCTGCGCGCAGCTGGGCCCACTGCTCGTCGGTCGGCCAGTCCTGCCCGTCGTCCTTGAGCCGGCCCCACACCGCAGCGATGTCGGAGTGGTCGTCGTCGACGCGGTCGTGGTGGACGACGTACGACGCCCCCGGCTCGAGGCCGGCGATCGCGACGGTCACCGGTCGGGCCAGGTCGGCCGAACCCGGACGCCTTGGTCTGGTCGAGCGTGAGGTTCCAGACCAGCACGCCGATCTCGCCGGACGGCGATCGGGACGAGAGCGCCTCCACGAGCGAGCCGGCGCCGTCACCGGTCGAGCGAGACCGCCGAGGCGGGTCTCGGGCAGCCGCTCGAGCAGCGCGAGCGCCCACCAGCGCGGCTTGCGCAGCTCGCCCACGGTGCGGGTGCCGAAGCCGCCGTGCAGCAGCGCCGGCGGGCGCCCGAGCTCCTCGAAGTGGTCGGAGACCACCCAGTAGGACAGCGACTCGATCCTGGCTCACTGCCTGGCCCATCGCCGAGGCCATGCCGCGCAGCAGGAAGGTGCCGGCGAAGACCGCGTCACTGACCTCGTTGAAGTGCGTCGGCGTGACGCCCCACTCGGTCCACCAGATCGGCGTGCCCTCGCGGCCGTAGCGCTCCAGCATCGGCACGAAGTCCAGCGGCGGACTGCCGTAGGTGTGGGTGCTGACGAAGTCGACCGGAGAGCCGGCACGCTCGGCGTGCGCGAGCAGCTCCTCGACCCAGCCGGACGCCGCGGACGAAGGGCCGCCGACCCGCAGGCGATCGTCGACGGAGCGTACGGCGGCCGCGGTCACGTCGTACAGCTGGAGGTACTCCTCCGGCGTGCCCGACCAGAAGACCTCCAGGTTGGCCTCGTTCCAGACCTCGAACGACCAGTGCTCGACCAGGTCCTCCAGGCCGTAGCGGTCGGCCAGGTGCGGCCACCAGGTCGCGGCGATCAGGTCGTGCCACCGCTGCCAGTCCTTCGGCGGCGAGACGATCGCGCCGTACTCGAACACGGTCTTCGACGGGTCGGACGCCAGGTCGTGCGGCATGAACGACAGCTCGACGACGGGGTACATGCCGATCGAGCGCAGGTGGTCGTAGACGCGGTCGACGCCGGCGAAGTCGTGCACGGGCTCGCCGTCGACCTCGCGGTAGACGCCGAGGTCGTCGCCGAGGATCGCGTGCGCCCGGACGTGGCTGACGCCGAGCTCGTCGTGCGCGGCCTGCAGCGCCGACGTGAGCTCCTCGCCGACCACCCGGCCGCCGGTGGTGTCGGTCGACAGCATGTGCGAGAGGTGCTCGCTGCCGATCATCGGCCGCCACGGCCTCGGCAGCCGGACCCAGCTCGTCGCCGGCGTCGATCTCGATCGTGACGCCGGAGGCCGGCCCGGACGACGACGCCGCTTCGACCGGCTCGGACCGCTCCCCTTCGATGTGCACGTCCGAGAGCGAGGTGACCGAGTACCACCGCGACTCCCCCGGCGTGCCCGTCGTGTCGGCGTACGGCGGGTGGGGCACCGCGAGCACGTCACGACCGGCGTGGTCGAGCGGCTCCCATGGCCCGTCGGCGGTGGGCGCCGCGTACACCTGGTAGCCGATGGCGCCCGCCACCGGCGACCAGGTGAGCGTGACCTGGTGTGCCCCCGAGAGAGCCTCCAGGTCCTTGGGCGGGTCGAGCCGCGGAGCGTTGCCCCGAAGGCGACGCCGCTGCGTTGCCCGATCCGCTCTTCCCAGTCGGCGCGCGCGCCGCCTGTTGTCAGTCACGTCAGCAACGTCCTTCCGAGCTACTTGATGCCGGTCATGGCGATGCCCTGCATGATGTGGCGCTGCAGGAGCAGGAACAGCGCGAGCACGGGGATCACCACGACGACGGACCCGGCGAGCAGCAGGCCGTACTGGGTGGCGTTCTGGCCGACGGCGTACAGCGCCAGCGCCACGGGCAGGGTGTACTTGTCCTCGGTCTGGGCGACCACGAGCGGCCACAGGAAGTTGTTCCACGAACCGAGGAAGGTGAGGATCCCGAGCGTCGCCAGGGCCGGCCCGCACAGCGGCAGGATCACCGAGGCGAAGATCCGCAGCTCGCCGGCACCGTCGATGCGCGCGGCCTGGATCAGCTCGTCGGGCAGGGTCAAGATGTACTGCCGCATCAGGAAGACACCGAACGGTCCGGCCAGGAACGGCAGGATCATCCCGATCAGCGTGTTGGCCAGTCCCATCTTGGTGGTGATCACGAACAGCGGCACGAACGTCACCACGCCGGGCACCATCAGCGTGCCGAGCACGATCAGGAACAGCGCCCGCTTGCCCGGGAAGTCCAGCTTGGCCAGGGCGTAGCCGAGCATCGAGCAGAAGACCATGTTGCCGATGGTCACCGCCAGAGCCACGATCACCGAGTTCATGAAGTACGTCGGGAAGTCGAGCTGGGTGAAGAGCCGGTCGTAGTTCTCCAGGGTGACGGTCTCGGGCCACCAGGTCGGCGGCACCGCGCGGACCTCGCGCTCGGGCTTGAACGACGAGATCACCATCCACAGGAACGGCATGACCACCAGGAAGCAGCCCGACGCCGAGCACCGCGTAGATCCAGGCCGGCGCCTTGCCCATGTCGTTGCGGTCGCCGCGGGCGAGCACGGCCTCGTCCTCGCCCGCGCATCGTCTCGGTGGCGAGGGTGTCGCGGTCCAGGGTCTCGGACCGTTTGCTGGGGCTCATGACAGCGCCTCCTTCCTGGCTCGCTTGGCCTGCTTGGCCTTCTTCTTGTCCAGCTTGTCGTCGCGATCACCCAGCAGCCGGAACTGCACGAAGGTGAGCAGGACGACCGCCAGGAACAGCAGGTAGCTCGCCGCGGCGGCGTACCCGAAGTTGCCGAAGCCGAACTGGTCGAGGGCGAAGTAGGTGACGGACCGGGTCGAGTCGAGCGGGCCGCCCTTCGTCATCACGAAGGCCTCCTCGAAGAACTGGAGGTAGCCGATGCCGGTGATCACCGCGCCGAACAACAGCACCGGCCGCAGCATCGGCAGCGTGATGTAGCGGAACCGGCCCCAGCCGCTGGCGCCGTCGATCTCGGCGGCCTCGTTGAGCTCCTTGGGGATCGTCTGCAGGCCGGCCAGGAAGATCACCATGAGGGGGGCGAAGCCGCGCCACGCGGCCATCACCACCAGCGACGGGAGAGCCAGCGCGGTGCTGTCCAGCCAGGCCGGCCCGTCGAGCCCGACCCAACCCAGCACGGTGTTGAACAGGCCGCCGTTGTCGCGGTACAGGAACTTCCACACCACCGAGACAGCCACGATGCTGGTGACGGCCGGCAGGTAGTAGCCGACCCGGAAGAAGCCCTTCAGCCGGGTGATCCGGTTGAGGAGCACGGCCACGGCGAGCGCGAGGGCCATCGTCAACGGGACGCCCAGCAACAGGTAGAGCAAGGTGTTGAGGGTGACCTTGCGGAAGAGCGGGTCCTCGATCAGCTTGACGAAGTTGTCCAGCCCCACGAACTGCACCGCGAACGGCGAGCGGATGTCGGCGCGCCGCATGTCGGTGAAGCTCATGCCGAAGCTGGCCAGCACCGGCCCGAGCGTGAACGCCAGGAAGAGCAGCGTGAACGGCAGCGCGAGCATCCAGGCCGCGACCGCCTGCTGCCGCCGGGTCGGGTCGACGTGCCGGCTCCGGTCGGGCCGTCCCCGGACCGCGGCTGGTGCCGACGGTCCGGGGAGGTGACCTCAGTGGCGCGACGGACATGTCACAGCTGCTCAGAGCCCGGTGCCGATGGACTCGGCCTGCTTCTGCATGGCCGAGACCGCGTCGGCGGGGTCGATCTCACCCTTGGTCGCCTTCTCGATCTCGCTGTCGACCGCGGCGGCCACCTCTTCCCACGTCGGCACGGCCGGCGGGGCGAGGGCGCTGTCGAGCTGCTGGCCGAAGATCTGCAGCTGCGGGTCGTCGGCGAGCTCGCCGGTCTCCCACGCGGACTTGACCGCCGGCAGGTCGCCGACCTCGTCGTAGAAGGCCTGCTGGGTCTCGGGCTCGCTGAGCCACTGGACGAACTTCCAGGCGCCGTCCTTGTTGTCGGAGTCGCTGAACACGGCCAGGTCGCCACCACCGGTGAACGACGTGCCGGGCGCGCTGTCCTTGCCGGGCAGCGGCACGACGGCGTACTTGTCGGCGCTGACGCCGGCGTCCTCGACCAGGCCGGTGTGCCACGGGCCGGAGATGAAGGAACCGAACGTGCCGTCCTCGAAGCCGCTCTCGAGCTCACCGGCGTCGAGCAGCGCGGTCGAGGAGAGACCCTCGTCGAAGAACGAGCTGTAGTACTCGAGCGCCTCGGTCATCTCCGGGGAGTCCATCGTGTACTCGGTGCCGTCGTCGTTGGTC
>CAWBOE010000017.1:0-75400 GCA_963790295.1 uncultured Actinomycetota bacterium | reverse complement strand
CGCTTCCAGTAGTCCTCTTCTGAGAACGTGTTGATGAAGGTGTTGAAGCCTTCGTCCATCCACGCGTACCGGCGCTCGTTGGAGCCCACGATCATCGGAAACCACCTGTGCCCGATCTCGTGGGTGATGACGCTGTACAGTCCCTCGCTTCGGCGTCGGCTTCCATGGCGACCATCGGATACTCCATCCCCGAGACCGGCCCTTCGATGGCGGAGATCTGCGGGTATGGATAGCGGAACCAGCGGGTCGGTACTCCTGGATGGAGTAGCGGCTCATCTCGGCCGCGTCATGCCAAATCGCGCCGCCGCCGGCCGGTAGTAGGCCTGGGCGAGGATGCCGTCCCACCCCGACGCGTCCCACTGAGTAGTCGGGCGACGCCGCCCAGCGACGTCACGCACGTCCTCGGCCCGGAAACGCCAGGTCAGCGTTCCGTGCGGTCGGGCGGGCGGCGCCGGAGGCCAACTCGCGGCGGTGATGATCGCCACGTCGTTCCGACTGCGGCCGCGGCCAGCCGGGCGCGTTGCGTAGGCGTCAGCACGTCGGTCCGGGTTCTGCAGTGTGCCGGTGGCGGCCACGATGTAGCCGGCGGGCAACGTGATCTGGTAGTCGATGTCGCCGTACTCGAGATAGAACTCGCCCTGGCCCAGGTACGATCGGTGTTCCAGCCCTCCACGTCGTCGTACACCGCCATGCGGGGATACCACTGGGCGATCTCGTACAGGCGCCGTCCCGCCCCATCCGGTCGGCGCCGTGCTCCGGACATATCGAAATGATAGGCGATCGAACACCGCGGTCGCGCCGGCGCGAGCGGTTCGCCAAGCTGACTTCCATCATCGTCTCGTCCACCCTGGTGGCTACCGGCTGTTCTGTCGCGGCGGCGGCCCGCGGACCGGCGCTCCCGGTCGGCGGCGCAGGCGACTGGAGCTGCTGGGTGAGTCTCGATCACGTAACCACCATCGAAACCCGCGCCGCCGAACCGGCTGGCGGCTGTTCAGCAGTGAGCCGGTGCTGCCGCGACGAAAGAGATTCTGGTCCATCTGGAGCCAGAGGCCGGAGCGTGTCGGGAGAATTGTTGGTATTCGGATCGTCACTGATCCCCGGAGACTCCTGGCGGCGGTGTCGAGCGTGGCCGAGATGACATAGTCCGCCCGTTGCTGCCAATAGTCGCGTCCCGGGGCGCCGTCGGCCCGGCGGATCACGTTCGCCTCGGGAAGGGCGATGGGCTGAAGATCCCGGTGTCGGCGACCGGCGGCTTGAGCGCGGGCTGGAGGTTGAGCGGGCGGGCGGGTTGCGTCGGCGCGTTCGAATCGGGCTGCTGGGCGGCGAGCGGCCGCCGCCGCCAGGGCGAGGACGAAGCGGGAGGAACTCGCATGGGGATCCGGTTAGAGCTTGGGCAGCGTGACTCCCCTCTGCCGCTGGTACTTGCCCGCTTTGTCGGCTTAGCTGGTCTCGCAGATGTCGTCCGCGTCCGCCTCGAAGAACAGCACCTGGCAGATCCCCTCGTTGGCGTAAATCTGGGCGGGCAAGGCGTCGTGTTGCTGATCTCCAGGGTGACGTGGCCTCCCATTCGGGCTCGAAGGGGGTGACGTTGGTGATGATGCCGCAGCGGGCGTAGGTGCTCTTGCCGACGCAGATCGCGAGGACCTCCCGCGGAATCCGGAAGTTTTCGACGGTCCGGGCCAGCGCGAAGCTGTTCGGCGGCACGATGCACTCGTCGCCGCTCGAACTCGACGAAGCTCCGGGCATCGAACTCCTTGGGGTCCACGATCGCGCTCAGCACGTTGGTGAAGATCTTGAACTCGGGGCCACCCGCATGTCGTAGCCGTAGCTCGACACGCCGTAGGAAATGACCCGGCGGCCGTGGGCGTCCACCTGGCGGCACCTGGGTGTCGACGAACGGCTCGATCATGCCGCGCTCGAGGGCCATTCGTCGGATCCAGCGGTCGGACTTGATGGACATGGGTTTCGGCGGGACAAGGACCAATATAACGCTGGCCATCCTCCTAGGGGTCGTCGAGCGGGAATTTAGTCGGATCCGGATGGCCGCGCGGTTGAATGAGACCTCGCTAATCGCGTTACTTTCCTGCGGTATAGTGATAAAATTCACGTAAGCCGAGGCGCATGCTTCAGCCCTACGTTCCGATCCTTCTGCTGTTGCGTTCGTCGTGGTCAACGCGATCCTGTTGCTGGGATTGTCGCACTTCCTTTCGACCTACCGCCGGACTCCCGCAAGATGGCCCCGTACGAATTGGGCATGCCGGTCCTGGGAGCCGGTCGCGAGCGGTTTTCGGTCAAGTTCTACATGGTCGCCATGCTGTTCATCATCTTCGACATCGAGACCGTGTTCATGATTCCCTGGGCGGTGGGATTCCGCCAGCTGACCGACATGACCGGCCTGCTCGTGGTCGAAATGTTCGTCTTCGTCCTGATTCTTGCGGTGGGCTACGTGTACGTCTGGAAGCGGGAGCGCTCGAATGGGATTGATCAAGCGACCCGAACGAGTCACCCGCACGGGACGCGACCGTGGTGTCGCCGGTTTCGCCGAACTGCGTCACCACCACTCTCGAGCGCGTGATCAACTGGGCCCGGAGCACTCGCTCTGGCCCATGCCCTTCGGCACCGCGTGCTGTGCCATCGAGCTCATGGCCACCGCCTCCAGCCGTTACGACATCGCCCGCTTCGGCATGGAGGGCATGCGATTCTGCCCCGACAGGCCGACCTGCTGATCTTCGCCGGCCGCTTCTCGATCAAGCCGGTGCCGGTCATCCGGCGGATCTGCCACCAGATGCCGAGCCCAAGTGGGCCATCTCGATGGGCGCCTGCGCCACCACCGGCGGCATCTTCGACACCTACGCCATGGTCCAGGGCAGCGACCATCATCCCCGTGGACGTCTACGTCCCCGGCTGCCCGCCGCGCCCGAAGGGCTCATCTACGGCATCCGGCTGCTGCAGAAGAAGATCATGGGTGAGAGCTTCACCGACGAAATGCTCCGCGACGAGAAGCTGGTGGGCCCCTCCGGGCTGTTCCTGCCCGCGGACCGGGTCGACGAGTCCGTCGGAGCCGTTCGGAAACTCCGTCCACCAGACCCGGTCCACGTCGTGATCCGTCGAGCCAGCAGGTGGGCGCCTCACGGGGCGGGGCGGCAGCCGCGTGCTGCGTGCGTAGCGGAGATCGCGAGTCCGATCGCATGAGCCCTGTCTCCCCATCGTTCGCAGCCGCTCCGCGCCGAGTTCGTCGCCGTGACGCGCCACACGATTTCCTGTGGCGACACCATCGTGTACGTCGACCGCGAGCGTGCACCACGACGTCCTCGCGTGGCTCAAGGACTCCCCCGGCCAGCAGTTCGACTACCTCACCGACATTACCGCCGTCGAGGACCGCGACCCCGAGCGCGCGCTCGAGCTGGTCTGGCAGCTCCGCTCCCTCGCGCGCAAGGCGGACCTCCGGGTGAAGGCCGAGCTCGACAAGCGGGCTCCGGCTCGAGGTCCGCTCGGTCTACGACCTCTGGCGCGGTGCCGACTGGCTGGAGCGGGAAGTCTACGACATGTTCGGGATCGACTTCACCGGCCATCCCGACCTCCGTCGCATCCTGATGTGGGAGACATACGCCGAGGGCTACCCGCTGCGGAAGGCGGGCCGGGCCGAAACTCGAACTTCACCTCTGCCGCTTTGAAGATCTGAACTCCCAGAATGTCGCTGGGCAGCAGATCCGCGGTGAACTGGATCCGCGCGAACGACAGCGCCAGCGATTGGGCAAACGCCAACGCCGCCCGCGTCAAGGACCTGCGTGCCTCTCTCGACCGGCTCCGCGACCAGGTCGCCCTCGAGCCCGACAGTGGCCGGGCTCGTGCCCAGCAGACCTGGGACGACCTCGCCGTCCGCATCAAGGACGTCACCGAGCGGCTGCAACGGGGCGGCGACGTCGGGGGCCTGCTCGGCCCGCTGGAGAACGACACCGCCCTGTTCGAGCGCGACCTGATCGTCGGCGGCGCCGAGCGTCGCGACACCCGCGACCGGGCAGCCGCTGCGGCGGAGCTCCGCGACGACCTGCTCGCCCGCTCGGCCGCGCTCCAGCAGCTCGCCGCGAGCTGCGTGGAGGCGGTCGACCCGGCGCCCAACTACGCGGTGCCCGACGTCGGGGCCCTCGGACCCGTGCCCGACTCGCCGCGCGACCTCGACGCCTACCGCGCCCGCCTGGGGCGGGTCGGCGACGCGATGAACCTCGCCCACGCGTCGTACGCCGACGCCCTGGGCGCGCGCGACGACCTCGTCGCCCGACTCGACGCACTCACCCTCAAGGCGTCGGCCCGCGGGCTCGCCTCTCACCGCGACCTGGCCGCTGCCGAGGCGACCGCACGCGAGGTGCTCGCCCGGCGGCCTTGCCCGGTGGCGGTGGCGACCGCACTCGTCGAGGCCTACGAGGCTTGGGTGACCTACGCCGCGTCCCGCTCCTCCGCCAGCCAGGAGGCTACGAAGTGAAGTGCCAGCAACCCGGGTGCACCGGGACGATCGTCGACGGCTACTGCGACGTGTGCGGGATGGCGCCGGCCGGTGGCACCGGTGCCACCGCCGGGCCGCCGGGTCTCGTGACAGGCGCTAGCGCGCCTTCCTCGACCAGCGGATCTGCCGACGGCAGCAGGTGCAACCAGCCCGGCTGCACGGGCACGATCGTCGACGGCTACTGCGACGTCTGCGGCACTCCGGCCGGCGCCCCTGCGGCCGACTCGGCCGCCGTGTTCCAGGACGCCCTGGACGACGCGGCCGCGGCCAGTGGCTCGTTCCGGCTGGAGTCCGCGGCGATCGGGTCGCAGCGAGCGTCCGGCACCGGCGCCACCCACCGGGTGCGGTCGGGTTCCCAGCGACTCCGCTCTGCCCGCCTCGGTGCCGGCCTGACGACCATTCCGCCGGTGCCACTGGTCGACGCCGCCAAGGTCGTCATGAAGAACCCCGAAGTGGCCGAGGACAAGCGCAACTGCGCCAAGTGCGGCGGACCCGTCGGGCGCAGCAAGGACGGGCGGCCGGGCCGCGCCGAAGGGTTCTGCCCGGCGTGCGGCCAGGAGTTCTCCTTCACCCCCAAGCTGCACCCGGGCGACCTCGTCGCCGGGCAGTACGAGGTGGCCGGCTGCCTGGCCCACGGCGGCCTCGGCTGGATCTACCTCGCCCGCGACAAGAACGTCTCCGACCGCTGGGTGGTGCTCAAGGGCCTGCTCAACTCCGGCGACGCCGACGCGCTCGCGGCCGCCATCGCCGAGCAGCGCTTCCTCGCGCAGGTCGAGCACCCGCTGATCGTCGAGATCTACAACTTCGTCACCCACGGCGAGGCCGGCTACATCGTGATGGAGTACGTCGGCGGCCGATCCCTCAAGCAGGTGCTGAAGGAGCGGATGCGGGCCAACAACGGCGACTACGACCCGCTGCCCGTCGACCAGGCGCTGGCCTTCGTCCTCGAGATCCTGCCGGCCTTCCAGTACCTCCACGACCTCGGCCTCGTCTACTGCGACTTCAAGCCCGACAACCTGATCCAGGTCGGCGACGCGCTCAAGCTCATCGACCTCGGCGGCGTGCGCCACGTCGACGACCAGGAGTCGGCGATCTACGGCACCGTCGGCTACCAGGCGCCCGAGGTCGCGACGGCCGGGCCGAGCGTCGCCGTCCGACATCTACACGATCGGCCGCACGCTCGTCGTGCTGTGCATGGAGTTCAAGGGCTACCAGTCGACGTACCTCTCCTCGCTGCCCGACCCCGAGACCACGCCGCTGTTCCGCGACCACGACTCGCTCTACTGCCTGGTCGTCCAAGTGCTGCGCCACCGACCCTGCCGACCGGTTCCAGTCCGCCGACGAGCTGCGGGTGCAGCTGCTCGGAGTGCTCCGCGAGGTGGTGGCGAAGAAGAGGGCCGGTACGGCGCTCACCTCGGCCGCCTCGCAGCTGTTCGAGACGCCTGCCGTCACGACGGTGGCGCTGGACTGGTCCCAGCTGCCCGGCCTGCGCGACGACACCTCCGACGCCCAGCACGCCTGGCTGACCAGCCTGGCGCCGGTGCCGCCCAAGAAGCGGCTCGACCAGCTGAAGAAGGCACCCGAGGAGACCGCCGAGGTGCGGCTGTGGCGGGCCCGGGCCGCGCTCGAGGCCGACCAGACCGACGTCGCGCTCGAGCAGTCGGCCGCGCTGCTCCAGGCCGACCCGTGGGAGTGGCGGGCGCTGTGGGTCTCCGGGCTCGCCGCGCTCCAGCAGGAGCGGTGGGACGACGCCGCGGCGGCGTTCAACGCGGTCTACAAGCAGGTGCCGGGCGAGCTGGCGCCCAAGCTCGCGCTGGCGCTGGCGTGCGAGAAGGGCGACCGGGCGCAGGTCGCCGCGGGCTTCTACAACACCTGTGCCCAGACCGACGCGGCGTACGTCGCCCCCTCGGCGTTCGGGATGGCGCGCATCCGCGCCGACATCGGCGACACCGACGGCGCCGTCGCGGCGCTCGACCTGGTGCCCCCGACCAGCCGCGGGTACGGCGAGTCGCGGCAGCTGCGCGCCGAGGTGCTGCTCCGCGGTGCGGGCGACGACCTGATGCGGCTGGCCGCCGCGATGACGAGCGTCGACGGCGCGGGCATGGAGCCCTACGACCGCGCGAAGCTGTCGGCGAGGATCCTCGGGCACGCGCTCGAGGTCGTCACGAGGAAAGGACCGGGAACCGTGCGGATCGGCAGCTACGAGGCCAAGGAGCCGTCGCTGCGCGACGGGCTCGAGGCGAGCTACCGGGTGCTGGCCCGCGAGGCGCAGGACCGTGACACCCAGGTGCTGATGGTCGGCCGGGCCAACGCGGTGCGCAACTGGACGCTCACGTGACCGACTCCTCCCTCAACCCGCCGGTGGGTCCGGACGGGACGGCCGCGCCGACCCGGGTGAAGTGCCCGCACTGCGGGGTGCTGAACGAAGCGGGTTCGCGGTTCTGCGAGGCGTGCGGCAAGGCGATGGTCCCGGACGCCGCCGCGAGCGCCGCGCACCGGTCGGCGAGGCGGCGAACCCGCTCGACGACGTCAGCCCGATCAGCGCGGTGACGGTCGCCCCGGCGACGCCAGCCGAGCCGGACGCCGGCCCGCGGGCACCGTGCCTGCAGTGCGGCGGCGAGGTCGACGACGACGGCTACTGCACCCAGTGCGGCACCAAGGCGCCCGAGCCCGCGTGACCACTTCGAGGAGCAGCCGGCGCCGTGGGTCGCCGGCGTCTGCGACCGCGGCATCCGCCACTACCGCAACGAGGACGCGATGGCGATGGCCGTCGACGGCCAGCGTGTCGTCCTGGTCGTGTGCGACGGCGTCTCCAACACCGTCGACTCCGCACATCGGCTCGCATGAACGCCGCCGCACGGCGGTGCTCGACGTTCTGCGCCCGCCGCTGCCGCAGGGACTCGGCGTGCCCGAGAGCCCGTACGGCGGCGATCACCCAGGTCTTCACCGACGCCGCCGCCGCCGGGCAGCGCGCGATCGTGGCGACCGTGACCGAGGACGTACCCAACCCGCCCTCGTGCACGCTCGTCGCGGCCGTGCTGGAGGACGGCGTCGTGCACTACTGCGGGCTCGGTGACTCCCGCGTCTACCTGCTGCCCGACGCCGGCGACGGCCAGATCCTCACCGTCGACGACTCGATGGCCCAGGTGCTGATCGCGGGCGGTACGCCGCGCGCCGAGGCCGAGGCGTCCAAGCAGGCGCACTCGATCACCAAGTGGCTGGGCAAGGACGGCACCGACATCGTGCCGCGGGTCGGGCAGGTCGAGGTCACCGGACCGGGCTGGCTGCTGGCCTGCTCCGACGGCCTGTGGAACTACGCCTCCGAGCCGTCGCGCGCGTCCAGTGACGCAGATCGAGGCCGCCGGGATCGATCGCCGACACCCGCGTTCGCCCCGGCGGTCGACAACATCGCCGTCACCTGGTCAGCGTTCGCCGAACGAGCTGGGAGGCGGCAGCGCCGTCCGAAACCGGACAACATGACGGTGGTCCGTGACGGTGCTGGCCCTCCTCGACGCGAACCGGTAGGCAACAATGCTCCAGACGGAGGGGAGTCCCATGGCTGAGTTCAGCGCGAGCGTCTACCAGAACGAGTTCCTGCCCGACGGCGGGACCGACGTGCACGCGATCGTCACCGTCGACTGCTCCGGCGCCGGCACGGCCGGGCAGACGGGCTCCGGCGCGGCGGGCGAGATCATCATCATCGACACCTCCGGCTCGATGGGGCAGTCGGCGATGGCCGCCGCCAAGGCGGCCGCCCAGGCCGCGCTGGCCGAGATCGTCGACGGCACCTACTTCGCGGTGATCTCCGGCAACGGCGCGGCGTTCCTCGCCTACCCGCTCGTCAACGCCGGCCCGGCGATGGTGCCGATGAACGACGCCACGCGCGCCGAGGCCCGCGACGCGATCTCGCGGCTGCGCTCCGGCGGCGGCACCGAGATCTCGACCTGGCTCGACATGGCCGGGGTGCTGTTCACCTCGGTGCCGCAGGTCGTGCAGCGTCACGCGATCCTGCTCACCGACGGCGAGAACAACGAGCCCGCACCCGTGCTCGACGAGGCGATCGGCCGGGCCACCGGCTACTACCAGTGCGACTGCCGCGGCGTCGGCGTCGACTGGAAGGTCGAGGAGATCCGCCGCATCGCCCAGGCCCTGCTCGGCACGGTCGACATCATCCCGGAGCCCGAGCAGATGGAGGCCGAGTTCGAGGCGATGATGCAGCAGTCCATGGCGCGCGGCGTCGCCAGCGCCGACCTGCGCGTCTGGACGCCGCAGGGCGCCCAGATCCTGTTCGTGCGCCAGGTGTCGCCGACGGTCGAGGACCTCACCCATCGGCGTACGCCGGTCAACGACCTGACCGGCGCGTACCCCACGGGCGCCTGGGCCGACGAGGCCCGCGACTACCACGTCGCCGTCCGCCTCGCCGGCCAAGGCCGTCGGGCAGGAGCAGCTCGCCGCCCGGGTGCAGCTGGCCATCGGCGACGAGGTCAAGGCACAGGGACTGGTCAAGGCCAAGTGGTCCGACGACTCCGAGCTGACCACCCGGATCGACCAGCAGGTCGCCCACTACACCGGGCCAGACCGAGCTGGCGCAGGCGATCCAGGAAGGGCCTGGCCGCCAAGGCTGCCGGCAACGAGGAGCTGGCCACCACCAAGCTCGGCCGCGCCGTCCAGCTGGCCAAGGAGACCGGCAACGCGGAGGCCACCTCCAAGCTGCGCAAGGTCGTCGACGTCGAGGACGAGGACGCCGGCACCGTGCGGTTGAAGAAGACCGTCGAGAAGGCCGACGAGATGGCCCTCGACACCGCCTCCACCAAGACCACGAGGGTGCGCAAGTGACCACCTGCCCCAACGGCCACGAGACCACCGCCACCGACTACTGCGACACGTGCGGCATCGCGATGCCGGCCGACGCGGCGTCCGTCCGAGGCTCCGGCGCCCCAGCCCGGCGACACCATCCCGGTGCCGGTCCTCGACCCCGACGCGCCCGCCGAGGAGCCGGCGTCCTCGGCCGGCGACAGCCAGGCGTGCCCCCACTGTGGCGTCGCCAACGCGAAGGATGCGCTGTTCTGCGAGGCCTGCGGCTACGACTTCACCACCGGCACGATGCCGCGCACCGAGGCGCCGACGACCTCCGGCCGACCGACGGGTCCGCCGACGCCAAGCCCGAGCGGCAGCATCGCCCCGCCGCTCGAGGGCGACGCCTGGGTCGCCGAGCTCTGGATCGACCCCCAGTGGTACGCCGAGCAGACCAGCCCCGACCCGCTGCCGTCCGCCGGCCCGCCCGACGTCGTACCCCTCAAGAACACCTCACTGCTCGTCGGCCGCGAGTCGAAGAGCCGCGACATCCACCCCGACGTCGACTGCGGCACCGACAACGGCGTCAGCCGTCGCCACGCGCAGCTGACCACCGACGGCACCCGTTGGTGGGTCGAGGACCTCGGCTCCTCCAACGGCACGTTCGTCGCCGGCGCCGTCGACCCGCTGCCCAAGACGCCCGATCGAGGTCGGCGTGAAGCGCGAGGTCGGCCCCGACGACCGCATCTACCTGGGCTCGTGGACGCGCCTGGTGATCCGCAAGGCCGATCCCGGCGAGGTCACCTGACATGACGCTGATCGAGCTCCTTGCCCCGCCGGGTGACGACGACGTCGCTGCCACCTGTGCCCGGTTCACCAGCAGGCTGGCACTGCAGACTCCAGGAGTCTGCTCGAGCTCGGGAAGGATCCCCACGAGAAGCCGCGGAGTTCGGCGATCGCGTCCTGTCGGTCCAACCGTTCAGCGCCGCGGGGATACTCGATGTCGTGGAGGTTCAACTGCGCGACTATCGGATTCGCCCCGGACGGATGGATGCGTGGATCGCGGGCTGGAAGCGCGGCGTCGTCCCGCGTACGTCAGGAGTTCGGCTTCCAGGTTCTCGGTGCATGGGTTGATCGGGAGCACGATCGGTTCATCTGGCTGATTGGTTATGACGGAGCGGATGGCTTCGACGCCGCCAACGACCGGTACTACGCCTCGGAGCAACGCTCGTCGTTGCGCCCCGAGCCGTCCGAGCTCATCGAAGAGGCGAGCAAGGTCATCGTTGATCCGGTGCTCTGACTCGCAGGTGCGGTCTGAGGACCCGGTTCTCGGCATCACCGTGTTCGCGGTGACCGCGGGTGTCGACCGGTGCCACCACGACCCCCGTCAAGGGACGTCGAGCAGCACTCGCGCGAGAGTTTGTTCGAGCCATTCCTGGAACCGGTCAGCGGACCATCCGTAGTCGCGCACCAGCATGCCGAAGGTGGTGGGGCTCGCCAGCGCCGAGTACGTCGCCGCGGCCTCCTCGGCCTTGAGGCCGGGCCGTAGCGGGCCGTTTGCGAGCAGCAGGTCGATGTAGCGTCGCTGCCCATCGAGGCGGCGTTGCTCGTGGCCTCTGGTGAGCTCCGCTGCCCGGGTGTCGGCCGCGGCGGCCCCTACGAGGATGGCATGGACCGCGTGCACGCGCTCCAGGATGCAGCGGGAAAAGGCGGCGAGTTGGCGCACCTGGTCCCGCTGGTCCTTGGTCGCGGCGATGGTGGCGATCTCCACGCGGTCGAAGATGTCTGTGCCGTCGTCGGCGCCGACGATCGCCGGCTCGGAGATGGCTTCCAGCAGCGCGACCTTGTTTCCGAAACGCTTGTAGACGGTCTCCACCGAGACGTCGGCGTCCTGGGCGATCGCCTCGAGCGTCGTGGCGGCGTACCCCCGCTCTGCAAACAGCGCCGTCGCGGCCGACACGATCCGTCGACGCGTCTCGGCAACCTGCTCGGATCGACGTGACCGCCGGGGGGTCTTGACATCCATGCCGAACACGGTACAGCATTGCTGTAACACTACAGTTTCACTGTATCGAATGGGTGGTCGTCATGGAATTGACCCTCGAGCCGCGCCGCACGGCACTGGTGAACGTCGACATGCAGCGCTGCTTCGTTGAAGGGAGCCCGCTCGCGTCGCCGGAGGGACCGGCGCTCGTGGCTCGCGTCAACAAGCTGGCACGGGCGTGCCGGGAGGGCGGGGCTCTGGTCGTGCACACCCGCGGCTGGCTACGTCCCGACGGGTCGAACCTCGGCCGCGTTGCGGAGCTGGTCCCCCCGTTCATCACCGACCTGTACACGGCGGATGCGGCGACTGCGTTGTTCCCGGAGGATCTGGAAGTGGAGCCAGAGGACATAGTGCTCGACAAGCCGCGATACGGCGCCTTCCACGGCACGGACCTCGATCTGGTGCTGCGGTCTGCTGCAGTGGACACAGTGCTCATCAGTGGCATCGCGACAAACATCTGCTGTGACACGACCGCTCGCGAGGCATCCCAACGGGACTATCGAGTGGTGTTCCTCAGTGATGGCACTGCCACGAGAGAGATGAACGGCGTCCCTGCCGCCGAGCTGCAGCGAGCGACGCTCGCCAGCCTCGGGATGGTCTTCGCCCGCATTGCCACCGTCGACGAGGTGACCACCGCACTGCGGATCGGACAACGCGAGTCCGCATCCGTTTGAACCGCTGGAGCGCGAGGCGTAGCAGGGAAGCGCGGGTCCTGCTACCGACGAGAGCTCCTTAGTCCACGGGCTCGCCCACGGCCGCCGGGTCGGGGATGTCCTCCTTGTGCGCGGTGATGAACACGATCGACGCGACCAGGGCGGCGACGAACAGGATCGCACCCCACAGGAACGCGACGTGGTAGCCGTGGATGAAGGCGAGCGGGAGGATCTGCTCGGCCTGGCCGGGGCTGGTCGGCGGGTGGTCGATGAAGTAGGCCGTGACCGCGCCGGCGAACAGGGTGTTCAGCAGCGCCGTGCCGAGTGAGCCGCCGATCTGCTGAGAAGTGTTGAGCACCGCCGAGGCGACGCCCGCGTCGTGGCTGCCGACGCCGATGAGGGAGGTGCTGGCGGCAGGGATGAAGACCCCGGCCAGGCCCACCGACATGATGACCATCGACGGGAACACCAGCACCCAGTACGACGAGTCCTGGTCGATCTGGGTCAGCAGCAGCATCCCCACGATGGCCATCACCAGCCCCGGCAGGATGAGCGCCCTGGGACCGACCCTGGGGAGCAGCTGGGACACGAAACCCGCGGCGATGATGATGCCGAGGCTGAACGGCAGGAAGGCGAAGCCGGCCTTCAACGGCGTGTAGCCGAGGTTGACCTGGAAGTAGTAGGTCAAGAACAGGAACATCGCGTACAGCGCGGCACCCACGAGCAAGAACACCAGGAACGACCCGCCGCGGTTGCGGTCGAGAACGACGCGCAGGGGCAGCATCGGGTTGCGGGCTCGGCGCTCCCAGAGCACGAACGCGACGAGCAGCACGACTGCGACGCCGAGGAATGTCAGCGTGCTCGGGTGGCCCCAGCCCTGCACGGCAGTGGAGCTCGGGTCATCGGGGTTCTTCGCCCTGGCGGCTTCGGTGAAGCCGTAGACCAGCGAGAACAGGCCGACCGTGGCCAGCAGGACGCCCGGGACGTCGTACCTGGTGTCGCCGTGCGCCTTGCTCTCTCGGACGAGCGGGATCGCCGCCGCCGCCACGATCACGGCGAAGGGCACGTTGACGCCGAGGCACCAGCGCCAGGAGGCGTACTCCGTCAGCACACCGCCGACGATCAAGCCGATGGCGGCGCCGCCACCGGAGAGCGCGCCGAACACACCGAACGCCTTGGCACGCTCCTTCGGCTCGGTGAAGGTCACCGTCACGATGGACAAGGACGCGGGTGCCATCAGGGCTGCGAACGCCCCCTGGAGCGCGCGTGCAGCGAACAGCAGCTCCTGGTTCGGCGCAAGACCGCCCAAGGCCGAGGCACCCGCGAAGCCGATCAGACCGATGATGAAGGTGCGCTTCCGGCCGGTGTAGTCGGCGATCCGCCCACCGAGCAGCAGGAGGGCGCCGAACGCCAAGGTGTAGGCCGTGATCATCCACTGGCGGTCAGCGTTGCTGATGTCGAGGTCCGCCTGCGCCGATGGAAGTGCGATGTTCACGATCGACGCATCGAGGATGATCATCAGCTGGGCCGCCGCGAGGACGACCAGCGCCCACCATCGGCCCGGGTCGGGCTCAGTCCCTTCCGACGGGGTGTCGGCAGCCGGGCGCACGGGTTCACTCATTGACGACTCCTCCGGTCGTGGTCCGCGTCTCGAGATCGCTCGCCACAGCAAACCATGGAGCGGCGACAGAACTTCCCACCCGCCCCGTCGGCGTCCGGGGCCGTGCTCAGCGTGGCGCAACCGGCCACGTCGGCGCGACGGGCTGCCGCTGGCTTGTCAGCTCGCCGAGGTAGGCCTGGATCCCGGTCCGCAGCTGCCGGGTCAGCCGGGCCGTCTCCTGCTCGTCAGCCCGGAAGAGGGCGGGCAGAGGTGCGGCGCACTCGCTGGCGACGCAATCGCGGTAGCGCCACCAGAGCCGGGTGAGGCGGTCGCGGACCTCGGCGTACGCCGCGTCGCCGGCCAGGTTGCTGAGCTCGTTGGGGTCGTTCTCCAGGTCGTAGAGCTCGACCGCGCCGGAGGCCCAGCGGATGAGCTTGTACCTCGCGGTCCGCAACCCGATCGTCGTGCGCGAGTCCCCGAATCCGCGCTGGATCGCGGCGGACGTGCCACCTGCGGTGGCGCGGTCGGCGATGGCCTCGGTCACCACCGGGACGCTCCAGCCGCGGTCGCCGTTGCGGATGGTCCACAGCAGCGAAGTGCCGTCCGCGGGGTGCGGCGCCTTCGCGCCGGCCAGGTCGACGATCGTCGCGGTCACGTCTGGCGTCTTGACCGGGTCGTAACGGGTGCCCGTTGGCACGCCTGGGCCGGCGAGCACGAGCGGCACGCGGATCGACGGCTCGTACGGCAGCTTCTTGCCCATGCGCTTGCGGTGCTCGCCCAGGAAGTAGCCGTTGTCCGAGGTGAACACCAGCACCGTGTCCTCGAACTCGCCGGTGTCATGCAGGGTGTCGACCAGCCGCGCGACTTCGAGGTCCAGCACGAACAGTGACTCGGCGCGCTGCCGGGTGACCCGTGCCTCGGCCTCGATCTCGGCGGTGTTGAGCGGCGGCATCTGGACCGAGCGTGGCTTGTCGGACACATCGGCCTCGGGCTCGCCGGAGACAGGGATGCCGGGGCTGCGGCCCACCAGGGCGTCAGCACTGCCGCGCACCCACGCCGGCCGCGCCGGCGTCGGGAACCACATCATGGTCCCGTTGTCGCGGCGCACGTAGTCGAGGTCGTCGGCCTCATGGGGCAGACCGTCGTGCGGCGCCAGCGTCGAGAGGTACATGAAGAAGGGCTGATCGCCGGCGGAGTCCCGGACCACCTCGCGGGCGATCCGGCCCAGCAGCGTGGTCTGGTACTGCCCCTCGTACGACGCCACCGTGCCGTTGCGGTTCAGCACCGGGTGGAAGTAGTGGTACGTCCCCGCACCCACGGGATAGGGCACCTGGAGCAGACCGTGCCAGTCGCTCCAGCCCGCTGGCACGAACGTCGCGGACGGTTCCCCGGTGACCCGCGAGGGCACCAGGCCGTAGTCGTTGAGGTACTTGCCGACGAACGCAGTGCGGTAGCCCGCCGCACGCAGCGAGGTGGCCAGGGTGGCGCTGTCGTCGAAACCGCCGAAGCCGTACGGCAAGGTGTTGTCGAGGACGCCGTGGTTGTGGGCGTACTGGCCGGTGAGGAACGACGCCCTGGCAGGGCAGCACAGCGGGTACGGGCTGAACGAGTTCTCGAACGAGAGCCCTCGAGCAGCGATCAGGCGCCGGACGTGCGGCATGAACCGCAAGTCGTCGGCGCGCATGTCGTCGGCCATCACCACGACGACGTTGGGCCGGCGCAGCTCCCGCTGCCGCTCGAGCCGGTCGACGCTGGCGCCCGCCGGGGCGGCGTAACCGACCGCCAGCATCGTCCCGACCAGAGCCACCGCCACGTTCCTCACGCATGTCGTCCCTCGCATGTACCGACGTTCTGCGGCGGGCGGTCCCCACGCCTGAGGCCGCGACCCCGGACCGCCCGGGAACCGCGGACGCCGGGGCGCCAGGATGTCCGCCGCCGGGACTCGAGTCCCTCCACAACCGGGCCGCGTGGGACAGCAGATGCTCTCGATCCCGACGGGTGGTGCGTGCGCTCGGCGGCCACCCGCAGGTCGTCGCACGCCGCGACGAGGTCGGCGTCGAGCTCGCGGGGGCGCGGACGACGAGCAGATGACGCTGACCGAGAGCCGCGACATGACCTCGGTCAGGGCGGGGTAGACCCCACTCGTGTGGCCGCCAGCCCGAGTCCGAACTTTGGACTGTCCCGTCGGTGAACCGCAGCCGCCGATGGTCGTCGTCGGTGACAACGCCCTGACGCGGTGTGACACACCGCGACAGGGACCTGATCACCAGCCTATGGGGGCGGTTGGCATCCACGGTCCGTCAATAGCTGTCGCCTCCTTAGTCACCCGACGGAGCCGAGGTGGTGATGGGGCGGAGCCGCACCGTCTCTCGGCGTACAGACGCACGCCCGCCCGCTCGGTCCGACATCTCCGCCATTGGACCGACGATCAAGGAATGGTTGGTCACCATGCGCTTCAACACGGTGGGTGCCTCAGGGGATCGGGCCGAGGAACTCCCGCAGTGCGACCCACATCCCCGGCGGATTGGAGTACATGGGCCAGTGGCCGCTGTGCTCGACCTCAACGACTGCGACGCCGCGACGCCGCAGCTGGGACAGGTAGGACAGGTGGGCGTTCTGCGCGCCGTACATGAACATCAGCGGCATCGGCAGGCTGGCGAACCGCGCCAGGAGGTCGCCGTTGTCAGAGAGGTCGACCAACGATTCGAACAACGGACGAATCGCGCGGGCATCGACGGTGCTCAGCACCCGAGCGCCGTACACGGTGCTGGAGTACGTAGCACCGTTGTATGTGCGGGCAGCGAAATCCGCCAGGAAGGCCGCCGGGTCCTCCCTGGGGTTGGTGAGGATCTGGCGGCTGAGGAAGCAGTCCTCGGGTGCGAGGTTGCCCTCGATGCTGGTGAGCGTGAGGACCCGGTGCGGCGCCCGCTCGGCAACCAGCTGCGCGGTCAGACCGCCCATTGAGTGCCCCACTATGTGGAAGAGATCGATGGGCAGTTCGTCCAGAACGGCGCAGGCAACGTCCACCATGAACGGGATGGAGATGGCCTCGGGGCGAGAGCACGTGGAACCGCCGGAGCCGGGCGCGTCGTAGGCGAGGAAACCCCGCCCGGCCAGGCCGGGGAACCGGGTGAAGTCGGCGTACTCCTCCTTGGTCGAGCCGAATCCGTGAAGGAAGACCACGGGGTCGGGGCCGGCCGCGTGCAGCGTGTCGATGCTCAGCTCAACACCGCCGACCTCCAGATTGACGGTGAGCCTCGAGCATGAGGGGGGCACCATAGCCGGAACCTACTGGTACGAGGGCACAGTCAGGGATGCCTTTCGCACGACGACAGGTGCCGCGTCATCACGTCGGGTGCCGGACGGCCCTCGGGGGTCCGCCGAGGGCCGTTGTCCGCCCATCGGCATAGCGCCTGCGTCCTGCACGCGGCGATGTGACGCACCTCTTGACGGTCCCGCTGCGCTGGCGAGCGCACCTGCATGCTTGATATGCGGGTGTTGGAGCGGCATGGTCGGACGCTAGGCCCCGGCATGCACGAGTCCGAGACGCTCTGCTCCGGCGTGCTCCTTGACTGTCTCGCCCCAGTCATGAATGGATCGCCTGTGCCATGGCGCCGGACTGTCGTCCTGGTCTAGCGTCGGGCCTACCAGGAACTGCCGCGCATCGCCGCGCTTCGTGACGCCCTCTCGACCGACGCCCTTCTCGGCCTGCGCGACGGGACTTCGCATGAGGAGGGACGCATGGATGCTCAGCTGACCGTTGCGTGAGGCGATCAGGGGGACCGTCACCGACCCGATGACGATGGGTACGACGAGGCGCGCATGGTCCGCAACGGCATGATCGACAAGCGGCCGGCGGTCGATCGTCCAGCCGGTCAACGCCGGAGACGTGATGACGGCCGTCCGCTTCGCCGCCGACAACGACATGACCGTCGCCGTGCGCGGCGGGGGCCACAGCGTCCCGGGCTTCGGCACCTGTGACGACGGCGTCGTGATCGACCTGTCAGCCATGCGCGGTGTCCGGGTCGACCCGATGAACCACACCGCTCGGGTCTCGGGTGGCGCGACCTGGGGCGACCTGAACTGCTGCGACGTACCCGTTCGGCCTGGCCACGACGGGCGGCATCGTCTCGACCACCGGTGTCGGTGGCCTGACCCTCGGTGGCGGCATCGGCTACCTCGCCAGGGGGCTGGGTCTCGCGCTCGACAACCTGGTCTCGGCCGACGTGGTCACCGGTGACGGCAGCTTCCACGTCGCCAGCGAGAAGGACGAAGCCGACCTCTTCTGGGCGATCCGTGGCGGCGGTGGCAACTTCGGCGTCGTGACGTCGTTCGAGTTCCGGCTCAGCCCGGTCAAGGACATCTACGGCGGACCCATGTTCTTCGAGCTCGACAAGGCCGGCGACCTGTTCAGGTTCTACCGCGAGTTCATCGCCGACGCGCCCGAGCAGTTCGGCGGCTTCCCGGCGTACCAGATCGCACCCCCGCTGCCGTTCATCCCGGAGGAGCGGCACGGCAAGACACTCGCGCTCATGGTCACCTGCTGGGCGGGCGACCTGGACCAGGGCGAGAAGATGCTCAAGCCGTTCCACGACCTGGCACCCGTGGTCGCGGAGATGGTGGGCCCGATGCCGTACCCCGCCCTCAACAGCGCCTTCGACGCGTTGTACCCATCGGGGCTGCGGCACTACTGGAAGGCGAACTTCGTCAAGGAGCTCACCGACGAAGCGATCGATGCGCACATCGAGCACGGCTCCAAGGTGCCGGAGCTGACCTCGACCATGCACATCTACCCGATCAACGGCGCCTGCCACAGGGTGGCTCCCGGATCGACGGCCTTCGCCTACCGCGACGCCAACTTCGCGACCGTCATCGCCGGCATGTGGCCCGACGCGAAGGACGACGAGGCGAACATCGCATGGGTCCGGGACTACTACGACGCCACGTCGCCTCACTCGGAGGAGGGCGGTTACATCAACTTCATGGCCGAGGACGACCAGAGCCGGATCCGGACCAACTACAAGGGCAACTACGACAGGCTGGCCGAGATCAAGCGCACGTACGACCCCGGCAACCTGTTCCGGCATAACCAGAACATCCTGCCGACGTAGGCCCTGCAACGACGTACTCGGATGCCGTGCGGTTCGGCGGGCTCCTGGCGTCCGCCCGCGTCCCTGACGCGGCTCGGTGCCCGCGGTGGGGCCAGGTGGTGCGTACACAGTCTTGAGGTCGAATTGGATTGGGTGGACTGTTGAAGTGTGCTGATCGTCGAATTGTCTGCGCTCGGAGTCGCAATAGTCGCGCTGCTGCTGGAGCGCCTGGATCGGCACAAGGACGAGGTACGACGGCGGCCCGAGGTCGCCGAAGCTCTCGTCTCGCTGCATCGCGTCATCCGCGGCTGGGCGACCGCGGCAAGAGACGTGAACGCCGTCTATCAAAACTGGGTGGATCGGGGTGCGTACGGACCCGTCGACGACTTCGACGCATTCACCGCACAGACGGCCTACGCGAAGGTATTCGAGGATCTCCTCGGGGGCTTCGGCGCTGAGCCCGACGAAAAGCCCCCACCGGCTCTAGGAGTCTTGGAAATCTACGCTCCAGAGCTCAAGGAAGACCTTCGCCGTGTTTCCGAGGAACGTCTCGAGCAGTACGCAGCAGTGTATGCGTTGATGCAGGACTACGCCGAGAGTGTCACGGCACCAGATGCCCAGAAGCTCGAGTCGACGGCTGCTGACTTGGAGCGAGCAGCTGAGGCGCTGAGGCGCTTTATCGTCGACACCTTCCCCGCTCACGACCCGTAGGCAGAAGAGTCCGTGGAAGAGTCCCATCGGAGCTGGGCCCAGCCTGCTGTGCGTAGGCGGACTGTACTTCGAGTCCCTCAGGCCGAATTGACGCGCCTGGACGACAACCGAAGGCCAAACGCTGATCCGAACACCTACATTGGGCTCCGCGGTGGCACGGCCACCGAAGGAATCTGCTCGGTCGGGGAGGCATGGGATACAACTTGCGGCAATTCTGATTGACGCGGGGTACGTCTGGAAGCAGGTGGCGCGAGCGGTCGGAAAGCAGCACCGAAGCGAACTGCCCCTAGTCGGATACGGCGTGCCCCTGATTGAGGCATTGGTGGAGGAGGCCGAGGGTGACGACCTTCGCGTGCTCCGCACTTACTGGTACGACGGAGCACCAGATCGAGTTCCAAACGTGCAGCAAAGAGCAGTAGGTCGGGCACCGCGCGTCAAACTGCGACTCGGGGCGATGAGCCATGGCAGGCAGAAAGGTGTCGATCGCCTCCTGCAGCGAGACATCCTCGCTCTGGCGGAGAACAAGGCCGTCACCGACCTGATCATCGTGACGGGCGATCAAGACATGGAGGAGGAAGCCTCGACGTCGCTGGTCAACACGGTCTGTTGATCCACCTGTGGGGCATCGCCGACCAGGCCCAGCAGGACCAGATCTCGGGCCGGCTTCTCCGAATCGTTGACGACTGGAAGGTGCTGCCGCCTGACTGGGCTGCTGTCTTCGTGCCAGACGACAGTGCACAGGCATCAGATGTGCCGCTCACGTCGGACGACGAGGTCGACGCCTTTCGCTCGAGTCTTCGTGGTGGCGAGAGCCACACAGACCAGTTCGACGCGGATGGTGAGCCGGTCAAGTGGGGTGTGGACCAACTTCGCTCTGTCGGGCGTGCTGCCTACGATGCGCTGAGGGAACAGTATGGCGCCGCGTGGCCATCCGTCGTAGACGAGATCGGTTCGAACACCTTTCGGATGCGGAGTGTGTCAACGGCGGCCGAAAATTGACCCCTTTTCGGCAGGCGAGTTCTAAGGTGATTTCGTCTGGCCGTCGCAACACCGTGGCGTGATCATGTCAGTCCGGCGGCGAAGACGGCTCCCGGTGTGCGCCAGTTCAGGATCTTGCGGGGGCGGTCGTTGAGGAGCTTCTCGGCGCGGGCGAGGTCCTCGGGTGTGTAGAGGTTCAGGTCGCGTCCCTTCGGAAAGAACTGGCGCAGTAGCCCGTTGGTGTTCTCGTTCGTGCCGCGCTGCCAGGGGCTGCCGGGATCGGCGAAGTAGACCCCTTGCTCGAAGTGATCGGCGAGCAGATCATGCCGCGCCATCTCAGAACCCTGGTCCCACGTCAGCGTCAGCCTCGTGTGCTCCGGGAGCCTCTCGAGCACCGGGGTTACGGCCTCCACGAAGGCGTCCGCAGCATGCCCATAGGGCAGGTGGATCAGACGCACCGACCGGCTGGCTCGCTCAACCAGAGTGCCGATCGCCGAGCGGCTGAGTCGGCCGACGATGAGGTCGCCCTCCCAATCCCCGATCCTGCCGCGGACTCCACGACCTCCGGTCGGCTATGGATCAAGAGCGAGGGCACCACGAACCGCGTGGTCCGCTCCGTCGCCCGCCGCCGACGCTTCCGCAGTGGCCGCCCGGTGCGGAGCTTGGCGGTCAACGTCCTGCTCAGACCGCCTTTGCGGCCCAGATACACGGCCTGGTAGATGGTCTCGTGGCACAGGTGCCACTCGGGACGATCCGGGTGCTCGGCGCGCAGCCAAGACGCGATCTGCTGCGGGCTCCAGGTGTCCTCCAGCTTCGCCTTCACCAGGTCACGCAGCTCGCGATCGCGGACCAGCACGCCGGCTCGTTCTCGGCGGGCCTTGTCCCGAGCACGAGCATGGGCCAGGTCGGCGTCATAGGCACCCTTGTCGTGGGGCTTGAGATGCCGGCGCAGCTCCCGTGACACCGTCGAGGGCGAGCGACCGAGCCTGCGAGCGATCTCGCGCACGCCCAATCCCCGGTCCCTCATGGTGGCGATCCGCTGCCGCTCCAACAGCGACAGGTAGCGCGAGGACCTAGCCTCCTCGGCCACCCGAGCCGGCGGCAGGCCACCGGCCTCGACCCGCCACCGGTAGCCCGTCTTGCGACCTATCCCCAACTCCCGGCACGCCTCGACGGTCGAGACGCCGTCCAGGATCATCCGCCAGTACTCGTCCTCCAGCACCAGGCGTCGCTTGCGGCCACGTCGTGTCATCAGCACACCCCGTTCGATAGCAGGATGTGTTGCGACGAGGCTTAGAACTCGCCCGACGCTCCGGGGTCAGTTTTCAGCCGTCGCTGACAGAGTGGAACGGTGCGTCCATCCCAGGCCGATACGACACGGAACTGATCGACACGGCGGACGCAATAGTCGGTGAGCGCCTTGCTGACACCGAGCAGCGTGTCGAGGTTCGCACAGGCGTCTGGAGCCGATTCGACGAAGACAGGGCGGCCAGGCCAGAGTTCGCCAACGATTGCCCCACCCACCCAGAGGATTGATTGCGCACACCCTCGGGGCCAGGCACTCGCGGCGAAGTGACGCGGTTCCATCTGGTTGCTTGGAGAGCCGCGCCTCGACTTCAAGCGGAGAGGAATCGCTGCAAGAGGTGGTGCCAGTCGTTGGCCCGTGCTCGGTAGCCACGCGAGCGGAGCGAGGTGACCGATTGATGAGGCTCGAACCCCAATGGGTTCTACCCTTGCGGGTCTGTGCCGTGTCTGGCTGATTTCAGCTCACCACCCACAGCTCGCGGCCATGCACTCCATCACGGGCTAGCAGGTAGTTCTTGTCGCCGACTCGCGTGAATTGCTCAGGGTTGGACGACTTTGCACCTGGCAATAGGTCATGAAGGTCCGCCTTGATCTCTCCCTCCATCCAAGTCCACGGCTCCAGACCATGCACACCATCGTCCGCGGCGAACAACAAGCCTCCCGGCATGCAGGTCAACCCTCTCGGGCGATGCTGAAAGCCCAGACTGCCGGGGAGAGACGCGAGGCTCTGGTAGCCCCCCCGCCCGCCATCGCTCACCCACAGCCTCGCGCTGCTCTCGTCCACCGTGATGAAGTAGATCCGACCACGACACGCCGTGAGATCCCTGACCTGCCGGGCGTCGATGGTGGTGATCCTCACGGTGCCGCGAGCGGTGCCGTCCGAGCGCCAGATCTCGCGGCCATGCCGTCCGTCGTCGGCCACGAAGAACATCCTCGAGTCCATGGCCGTGAGCCAGGCTGGGTGAGCGCTGGATGGCCCGGGGTTGATGTCCGTCAACAGGTGGGTGCCCTCGAGGGGTGCCGTCGCTCACCCACATCTCGGCACCGGTCGCTCTAGGAGCCGCGACCATCAGGAATGCCAATCCTCCCGCGGTTGCCAGCCGGTAGATCAGGACCGAGCCGTACTGCACGTTGGCGTCCCATGTATGGAGTCGATGCGTCCCCTCGGTGGTTCCATCGGTAACCGCCAAGGTGTCCTGACCGTCGGTGTAGAAGACCCGGTTACCGATCGACGCCACGCGAGAGCCATAAGCCCTCAGGCCTCCCTTGACGAGGCGGGTACCCGGGGTGGTGCCGTCGGTGCGCCACAACTCTGTGGTTTGTTGATAGTCGGTGATCCACACCAGTGCGTCATTCCCGAAGCGAATGGCGGTGGTGGCAAATCTGGGTCCCCAGTCCACCAATGGCGTCAGTGTGCCCGGGGACTCCGCTGTCGCAGTGGTGAACCACAGCGAGCCGGAGAAGTCATCACCGTCCCCACCGTCCCCGGGGCTCTGGAGGGCCAGCGCCGTGCCGCTGGCGGTAGAGGTGATGTCGTTCGCTTGGACCACCGCCGAACCGGGGTATAGATCACCGACAGACCTAGTGCCGGAGGATGTCCCGTCCGTGACCCAGGGCTCGTACCCGGCGCTTGGCTCGTAGGCGATGAAGAAGAGGGACCCATGCGCCCCATGTACTCGCCCGCCTGTATACGCCCTGTAGCCTCCCGGAAAAGCAGACCCTGGCCCGGGACTAGGTCGGCTACCAGCGCAAACGTCGGACCAGCTCGCCTTTCCACGAACGAGCGGGTGCTTCCTGAGGCAGCCGGAGCGCTCACCGAATCGGCTCCACCCACCGACACGAGCAACGAGACCAGGAGCACGACCACAGCCCGACGCATGAGGCATCGCACCCTCGCCGCAATTGAGGCCAGTCGTTCCCTCATGTTCCCCCCGGTCTTGCAGCGAGACCAAGCCAATCGGCGACAACGCGGCCGTTTGCTCCTCAGTACCCCCAGGACGTGGACTCCGCCTAGTCGTTCTGCGGCCCACGCTCGGTGACTAACTTGCTCGACGTACTGGATTTTGCCTATCCGATACGCGGGAACGGCGCATTTGCCGCAAGGTATCGCGCGTGCCTTGCATCGAGTGCGTTGGTGATCGCGGCGTGGCGCAGCGAGTGCGGGCTGATGTGCCGCGGGATGCCAGGCAACCTTCGCGATCCGGGCGACCATGCGGTAGGCGTCTCGGCGGTCGATCGGCCGACCGGAGATCGGCCGCAGGATCAACGGTCCGGTGGCGCGCGGGCGCGAGGCCGCCGCCAGGCCCCCCTGGGCTCCAGTTTCGGCAGGCGACGGGCCGGGGGCTGACACTCGCTCATCGGCAGATGCGGGCGTTTCGGGCGTCCCTCCAGCGGCGATGTGACACACGGGCTAGGTCGGCCGCTTCTGGCCCTCGACCAGAAATCGCGTCGTACAGTCCCTCGATGGGCAGCGACTACGCGGTGGGGTGGGGGGACTCTCAGTCTGGTGAATGCGGGCATAGCGCAGGGGGAAGGGGCGGAGCGGCCTGAACTGGTGGGTCCTGTCTCTTTCTCGTGCCGATCGCCACGCTGTTCCTTGTGCTGTCGCCCGTACTCATCGAAGACACCGATCGCCCGAGGATGCCGACGAGCGCTGGAAGGGCAAGCCCCTGACAGCGCCGGACTCCAATAGCAGTGATACCCACAGTTGAGGCACACGACGGACCGGCCGGTTGCGTCTACCTATGGGTTGACCTCACGCGGCGATGTGACGCTTATGCGAACAACCTGACGGGACGACCCTGCTACGCGAGGACTGCCATGGTCAGGAACGGGACCCGTGCCTAGCCCGTTGACGGCTCCTCGGGCCGGCGAGACACTGGGGCTAGCGTTAGGGAGGGTTCCATGTCGTGGAACCTGAAGGGGAGCTACGTCGAGACCTGCTCGTGTGAGCTCATGTGCCCGTGCAACCTGTCCCTCGATCATGGCGCGACCTACGACTTCTGTCGCGTGACCCTGGTCTTCAACATTCGTGAGGGAGCGGTCGACGGCACGGACATCGCCGGATGCAAGGTCGCGCTGATCGCCGATACGCCGAAGGTGATGACCGAGGGAAACTGGCGGGTCGGCGTGTTCGTCGACGACGGTGCGACGGACGCACAGTTCGACAAACTCGTCCAGGTCTTCAGTGGCCAGCTGGGTGGGCCGATGGCGGGACTTGCTCCGCTGATCGGGGAGATGCTGGGCGTTGAGCGCGCGGCGATCGACGTCGACGATGACGGGCTGCGGCACAGCGTCCGGGTCGGCGACGCGATCGACTTCGAGATCGAGGACATCGTCCCGTTCGGTGTGGAGACCGGTGAGCCGGTGAAGTTCTCCGGGATGTTCCATCCGGTCGGGTCCGACCTGACGATGGCCGAGGCGAAGCGGTCGAGGATCAACGCCTTCGGCATCCAGTACGAGGGGAAGACGGGATTGTCGAAGTCGGACTTCTCGTGGGCCGCCTGACGGAATGACCGACATCGAGTCGGCGCAGTCGGCCGCCGGCGCAGGTCTTCGTCCCGCGTTCGCGGCGGCCCGCGCGCAGCTGGCGCTGGTTGTCGTCCTGTTCGCGCTGGCTGGCGCCGGATGGTGGTGGACGATCCGGCAGATGCGCGGCATGGACAACGGGCCGTGGACCGATCTGGGGACGTTCGGCTGGTTCCTCGGCGTCTGGGTCGTCATGATGGCGGCGATGATGTTCCCGTCGGTCGCTCCGACGGTCGCGCTGTATGCGCGGATGAGCAGGAAGTCGCGGCTGGCGCCTCTGGTGTTCGTCGCCGGTTACCTGATCACCTGGGCCGGCGCCGGAGTCGTCGCCTTCCTGATCGGGGTGGCTGCGCAGCGGCACCGCAGCCCGACCTTGCCTGGGAGCACGCGGGGCGGCCGTCTGACCGGTGCGACACTGATCCTGGCGGCCGTCTACGAGCTGACACCGCTGAAGAACGTCTGCCTGGGCAAGTGCCGCAGCCCGCTCGGCCTCCTTCTCGGGTCATGGCGTGACGGATGGTCAGGCGCGCTTCGCATGGGAGCTCGAGAATGGCGCGTGGTGTGTCGGCTGCTGCTGGGCTCTGATGGCGTCGCTGTTCGCGTTGGGCGTCATGAGCCCGATCTGGATGGCCATCGTCGCCGGGCTCATCGCCCTCGAGAAGACCCCTCCGTGGCGCCGACCGGCGACCTATGGCACGGCGTTCGTCCTCGTCTCGGTGTGCTCGTGCTCGTGGCGCCGGACGCGCTACCCGGTCTCACCCTTCCAGGGCACACTCCGATGCCCATGATGACACCGATGGGGCCCTGACGGCACGATCGGAGACTCGCCATGAGTTATCCGCTGAAAACCGAGCGCGGTCTTGCCTGGGCCACCGGCCTACGACGAAACGAGGACGCCTCGGTTCGCTGATCGTGCGGACGCAGTGCTATTGTGGGCGAAGTGACGCATCCACGGCACGCCGCGGCACATGTAGACGAGTGCTCTTGTCTGTCACGTGCGTCGGGTGAAGGTGGTTGATCCGTTGGGGTGGTGGTGGGTGATCCAGCCGGGGTCGTGGGCTCGGTGGTGGTGGAAGGGGCAGAGGAGCATGCCGTCCTCGAGGTCGGTCTTGCCGCCGTGGGACCAGGGGCTTGTGGTGGGCTTCGCAGAACTCGGCGGGGCATCGAGCAGCCGACGGTGGTGCATTCCTTGTCGCGCAGGTTCATCGCCTTGCGCTGCGGTGGCTTGAAGAATCCGGGCTCGCGGCCGAGGTCGAGGATCTCGGACTGGCCGCCGAGCACGGCGGGCAGGATGCCGGCCTGACAGGCGAGCCGGCGGGCCTGGCCGGCGGTGATCGGTTCCCCGGTGGAGGTGGTGGCCACCCCGATCGCGGAGACCAGGGCGTCGTAGGCCACGGTGACGATCAGGGTGGTGGCGGTGCCGCCGTGGCGGGGCAGGGAGCTGGTGGGGATGTTCTCCAGCAGCGCCACGAACGCCTTGCCGCGTTGCCGGGCGATCGGCAGGTTCGCGAACTCGTCCTCGACCGGCGTGAGTGGTCCGTACGGCGTCTCGACGGTTTCCTGGTCGGCGGTGGTGGCCCAGTGGTGGCGGCGTCGGGGTGCGGTGAAGGCGTTGAGGTAGGTCCGCAGCCGGCCGGCGACCTGGTCGGGGACCCGGAAGTGTCCGTCGGTCGAGCCGTCCCCGCGGGGCCGCAGGGACAGGCGGGTGGCGGCGTGGGCGCGGCGCTCTGCGGCCAGCAGCCGCTGGTACTCGGCCTCCTCGGCGATGTCGGGGGCGAGGTACTCCAGGACCCGGGAGCCGAACACCTTCAGGTCGCGGGGGCCGAGCTCGGCGGCCTCGGCGACCAGCAGCGCCTCGGCCTTGGCCAGCAGATCCTCGCCCAGCTCCTTCGGGAGGGCGTCGAGAGCGTCGGCGATCTCCCGGGCCTGGGCCAGGTTGACCTGGCCGGCCTCGAGGGCATCGGCGGTGCGGGTCCACCGGACGGCCAGCGCCCGCGCCAACGCCGCCTTGCGGCGTACCGTGCCGTGGGCCTCCCGGGTGCGGTTGGCCAGCCAGGTCGCGGTGGACCGGTCGCCGGTGGCCTCGGCGACGTCGTCGGCAGCCGCGAGCACCCGCAGCTCCAGTGCGTCGGCACGGGCCCGAACCCTGGCCGAACCGACCAAGGCGGCCTTCTTCTCTTCCACCGTCATGTACATCGGATCCACCTCGGCGACCTCGTCCAACGCGGCATCCATCGCCGCGATCGCCGAGAGCACCGGGTGGTTCATGAGACAACCCAACCATCGACCACCGACACTCCAACCCGTCCAGAAGCCCTTGTCCACAAGGGGATTCCGAGAAAGGTTGCGCGGTTTCGTGCCGGGCGTGAGGGCCCTCCTCAACCAACGACTCGTACCGCCCGCGGGCGAACCGATGAGTCCGGCGACGCGCGGTGGTCGTAGCTCTCATGGCTGAGGAGATCCTGGACCTGGGCGACGTCCGGCTGTGCGTGGACAGCTACGGGTCGGCCGAAGATCCGACCATCCTGCTGATCTCTGGAGCTGCGGAGTCGATGGACGGGTGGGACCCGGCGTGGTGCCGCCAGCTCGCGGGCGCGGGCCGTCGGGTGGTGCGCTACGACCACCGCGACACCGGACGGTCGACCTCGAGCCCGCCGGGCCACCCGGCGTACCCGGGCAGCGCCTTGACCGATGACGTGCTGCGCATCGTCGACGCCCTCGCGGTCGATCGGGTGCACCTGGTGGGGCTGTCCATGGGCGCCGGGATCGCCCAGGAGGTGGCCGCGCGCCACCCGGACCGGGTGGAGACCCTCACGCTGATCGCGTGCAGCCCGGTCGGCCGGCGCGTGGACGAGTCGAGGCTTCCGCCGCCTGAGCCACGCGTCGCGGAGACGTTCGGCGACCCGGCTCCCGAGCCCGACTGGACGGATCGGCAGGCCGTCGTCGACTACCTGGTCGAGAGCTACCGGCCGTACGCCGGCTCGCTGGGGTTCGACGAACCGGCCACCCGCCGGCTGGTCGAGCACGTGGTCGACCGGACGAACGACATCGAGGCCGCCACCAAGAACCACTGGCTGGTGGCCGGGGACGACGACGAGGAGTTCGCCATGACCGACATCGTGGCGCCGACCCTAGTGATCCACGGGACGACCGACCCGATGTTCCCCCTCGCGCACGGCGAGTCCCTCGCGCGCGAGATTCGCGACGCCACCCTCCTGCCGGTGCCCGGGATGGGACACGAGCGTCCGCCGGCCCCCGTCCGGGACCAGGCCACGCAAGCGATCCTGCGGCACACGCGGCCGCGGCCACTGGACGACCACCACGGCGCCGAGCACCAAGGCTCCACCGAGCAGCTGCCCGGTTGAGAGCGCCTCACCGAAGACCACGGCTGCCAGGCCGACGGTAACGACCGGCTCGAGGACCGACAGGATCGACGCGACAGACGGGCCGACGCGCGCCAGGCCGGCGAAGAACAAGTTGATGGCTGCAACCGTGCTCACGAGTGCGAGCGCGACGAGCCACGCCCAGGCGGCCACCCCTACGTCCAGGGAGGTGCCGCCGCGCACCACCGTCGCGGCGGCGTACGTCGCCGCCGCGCCACAGCACACCAGCGCGGTGAGGGCCAAGGGCGAGACACCTGACAGCAACCGGTCGCCCGCGAGGATGTACGCCGTGTAGACCAGGGCCGCGACGAGCCCGAGCCCGGCGCCGACCCAGTCGAACCGGCCGGACGCGGCGCCGGTCAGGACCAGCAGGATCCCCAGCAGCGCCAGGCCGAGAGCCACGACCCGCCGGCGCGACCACGGCTCCCGCCGGAGCGCGACCGCGCCCACCATCACCAGCACCGGGTACACGTACAGGATCAAGGTCAGCAGCGACGCGTCGATGCGCTCCAGAGCGGCGAAGTACGACGCCGACTGCGCCGCGTAGCCCACCGCGCCCATCAAGAACGCAGCCAGCGCGGTCCGTCGCGGCATCGTCGCGAACCCGCCCCGCCACCTGACGATGCCGAGCATGACCACGGCCGCGATTGCGAACCGCACGAGCAGCAGGTCGCCGACCGTCACGCCCTCGTCGTACGCGAGCTTGCCGAAGATGGCCATCGCCCCGAAGCAGATCGCCGACAGCAAGCAGAAGACAGCACCCACGACTCCAGGGTCGCAACAGCAAACGTTCACGTCTATCGCGAGTATTTGGACGGATCCGTGAAGGTATGCTTAACAGATGCTCGACCTGCGCCGGCTCAGGCTGCTCCGGGAGCTCGAGGCGCGACGTACGCTCCGGGCGACCGCAGAGGCTCTCGGCTACACGACGAGCGCCGTGTCGCAGCAGCTCGCCGTGCTCGAGCGGGAGGCCGGGACGCCCCTGCTCGAGCGCGTCGGACGCAACGTCCAGCTGACCGACGCCGGCCGGGTCCTGGCCCGGCACGCGCAGACCATGCTCGACGCCGGGGAGGCCGCCGAGGCCGAGGTCGCCCAGGTCGCGGCGGGGCGGGTCGCGGGCGTGGTCCGCGTCTCGGCGTTCCAGTCGGCGTTCCTCCGCATCGTCGCGCCAGCGGTGCGTGCGCTGGCGGAGACCCATCCGCGCGTCCGGGTCGAGGCCAGCGAGCTGGAGGTCGAGCAGGCGGTCCCGGCGCTGCGGCTCCAGCAGCTCGACGTGGTGGTGGGGGACGAGTACGACGACCAGCCGCGGCCCGTGCACAGCGACCTGTCCAGGGCCGACCTGGTCCGCGAGCGAGTGCGGCTGGTGCTGCCTCTCCACCACCCGCTGGCTCGCCGCCGCAAGGTCTCGCTGGCAGCGCTGGACCTGGCCCCCTGGGCCGCCTGTCAGCCCGGCACCGGCCATCGCGAGATGCAGATCCGCATCTGCCGCCAGCTCGGCGGCTTCGAGCCCGACCTGCGCTACGCCTCCGACGACTTCCTCATCCTGCTCGAGCTCGTCCGCACGACCGGCGCGTGCGCCCTGCTCCCGGAGCTCGTCCTCGGCTACGAGGCGCCAGGGGTCGTCGTCCGGGACCTGGTCGAGGGAACCATCGGGCGTTCGGTCTACCAGCTGACCCGCGGCACCCGCACGCCGGCGGTCCGCGTCGTCAGCGAGGCCCTGCAGGAGCAGGCGGCGACGTTCAGTCGACGAGCAGGGGGCCGCTCGTCTCGTCCTCGTGGCGGTTGAAGTCGGAGTCCTTCTTGGAGAACATCTCGCGGCGCTCCTCGAACGCACATCGCCTCGACGAGTGGCGCGACGTCCATGCCGTAGCCGTTGATCTCCGGCCAGTCGTGGGTCGGCACGATCGAGGTGACGACCCGGTCGTCGTACAGGTGCACGACGTTGACCGACTGCTCGGCGTCGACCGCGGAGATGAAGCGCTCGTCGGGTGCGATGTCGCTGATGTAGCAGGTGGCCGACGCGACCGAGACCGGGATGCCGGCGAAGGTGCTGTACGACGAGTAGTGGAAGTGGCCGCCCAGGATCATCCGGACGTCGGTGCCGGCCAGGAGCGTCGGCCAGCCGCTGCTGGTCGTCGAGCTCGATGATCGCGGCGGCCGGCAGCATCGGGATCGGGATCGGCGGGTGGTGCATGGCGAGGAACGTGCCGTGCGGCGCCGGCTCGGCCAGCACGTCGGCGAGCCAGGCGTACTGCGCGTCGTGGATCTCGCCGTGGTGGTAGCCCGGCACGCTGGTGTCGAGCGAGACGATGCGCAGCCCGTCGACGTCGTAGACCCGGTCGAGCACCTCGGGTGACGCCTCGGCGTCGAAGAGCCCACGAGCGTAGGACTCGCCGGTTGTCGTGGTTGCCCATGCACCACACCACCTGGGCGCCGAGCCGCTCGGCGAACGGCTCGACCATCTCGCGCAGCTGCCGGTAGGCGTCGGGCTCGCCGCGGTCGGCCAGGTCGCCGGTGAACACCAGCGCCTGCGGCTTCGGGTCGATCCGGCCCAGCCGGTCGAGCGCGAGCCCGAGGTGGTGCACGGTGTCGACGACGCCGTACTGGAGCTTGCCGCCCGCCAGCAGGTGGGTGTCGCTGACGTGGGCGATCGTGTGGCTGGGGTGCGGGTACTGACCGAACGGCTGCACGGAGGAAAGCCTACGGTCGGCCGGGCGAGCTCGGCGGCCCGTCGAGACCCGGTGAGCGATCGCGGGCTCGCTCGAGACCAGCGCTCGCGGCCGACGGCTCCTGCGAGCATGAAGCCCGTGAGTCCCCGGCAGGTGCACGACATCGGCCGGCGCCGGGCGTGGGTGGTGTGGGCGGTCGCGCTGGCGGTCTACGTGCTGGCGGTCTTCCACCGCAGCTCGCTGGGCGTGGCGGGACTGCTCGCGGCGGACCGGTTCGGGATCAGTGCGACCGAGCTGGCGACGTTCACGGTGCTCCAGCTGCTGGTGTACGCCGGCATGCAGGTGCCCGTCGGCGTGGCGCATCGACCGCTACGGGCCGCAAGCGGCTGCTGCTGGCGGGGCTGGTCCTGATGACGGTCGGCCAGCTGGCGTTCGCCTTCGTCGCGTCGTTCCCGCTCGCCGTGCTGGCGCGTGGCGGTGATGGGCGCCGGCGACGCGATGGTCTTCACCTCGGTGCTCCGGCTGGTGACGGCGTGGTTCCTGGTCCGGCAGGCGCCGCTGGTCACCCAGCTCACCGGGCAGATCGGCCAGCTCGGGGCGATCGCGGCGGCCGCGCCGCTGTCCTATGCCCTGCACGCCTGGGGCTGGACGCCGGCCTTCGCCGTCGCCTCGTCGCTCGGCGTGGTGCTGATGGTCGCCGTGGCGCTGCTGGTCAAGGACTCGCCGTACCTCACCGAGGGTGTCGTCCGGATCAAGCTGCTCGCCCTCGCCGCGAGCCTGCGAGCGGTCTGGGGCAACCCCGGCACCCGGCTCGGCCTGTGGTCGCACTTCGTGTCGCAGTTCTCGGTGACGGTGTTCTCGCTGCTGTGGGGCTACCCGTTCCTGGTGCGCGGCCAGGGGCTGAGCTCCGAGCAGGCCGGCACCCTGCTGATGGCGATGACCGGCTGGGTGGTGGTCAGCGGCCTGGTGCTCGGCTGGCTGGTGACGCGGTACCCCTACTACCGCTCGGTGATCGTGGTCTGCGTCGTCGCGGCGATGGCGCTGCTGTGGGCCGTCGTGCTGCTGCGTACGACGCCTGCGCCGATGTGGCTGCTCGTGCTGCTCGTCTTCGCGATGGCGTCGGGCGGGCCGGCGTCGATGGTCGGCTTCGACCTGGCCCGCAGCTTCACGCCGGTCGAGGTGAGCGGCCGCGCCAACGGGCTGGTCAACATCGGCGGCTTCTCGGCGTCGCTGCTGACCATGGCGCTGGTCGGCCTGGTGCTCGACATCCGCGAGCCGGCCGGCCAGGCGGCGTACGACCTCGGCGACTTCCGGGTCGCCATGTGCGTGCAGTACGCGTTCTGGGGGATCGGCGTCTTCCAGGTGCTGCGCTACCGGCGCAAGGCGCTGGCCCACCTGGCCCGCGTCCACCCGGGCGCGATCGAGCAGCTCAAGCGCGGCGAGACGTTCGTGCACCCCGGCATCGGCGACCGCGAGGGCGTGTGAGCTCAGGGGCAGTAGACGTTGGTCGTCGGCGGCCCGTTCGCGGGTCCGGCGTCACGGACACCGTGACCGGCGCCTCGCACGTGGGGCCGGGAGGGCGTCTCTGAGACCTGGACTCGGGTGTCTCCTCCTCCGTAGGTGGCGGGCGGGGACTGGGCTGATGACAGCCTTCCAGGGGGGTCGGGTCGGGCGGGTCCGGGGAGGTCGTCCAGCTCGTCCAGCGTGACGAGGCGCCAGGACGAGTCGGGGGTGCGAAGCAGGAGGCCACCGGCCTCGGCCGCCACCGCGACGACAGCGCCGTGCACCCGTACCCGAGGACTGCGAGGTCGTCGAGGCTCGACACGGGGCTTGTTGCCGCAGCCGGTGTCGTCGACGCCCTCGATCGCCTGCTTCCGCAACGGTCGTCGGACAGCGCGTAGGCCGGTCTGCCACGCCTGCCCGCCGTCGTAAGAGATATCGACGTGCGGGCGACATCGCTGTCGCCGACGCGCCAGCACCAGCCGGCGTCGTCGCACGTCCGCTTCGGCCAGCGCCAGCCTCATCGGAATAGCTGCTGGGCGAAGCGCGTCCGGCAGCGCGGGACGCTGCCTCAGGTCGCCCAGTGACGTCCACGTCGGACCTGTTGGTCCTCGAGACACGATGCGCGTCTCCGGCTCGCTGGGCGGTCCGGCGAACTGTCCCTGCACCACCGTGAGATGCGTCCGACGCCGTACCCGGAGTCGTCGCACGTTCGTGGCAGCCGTGGCGACGCACAGCGACCGGCACCATCGCGACGCCCAGTTGCCCGGTACAGCGCGGACGCGCCAGTCGCCCGCTGGCCGAGCCCGCGTGGCGGTGCACCAGCCACGCGGCGTACAAGGCAGGCAGCGCGAGCAGGTCGGTGACGTCGGCGCGCATCTGCGTCGGCACGCCGGTCAGGCTCCACAGCGTCGCTGGCGATGCGCGGCGCCGGCGCCGAAGGCCTTGACCAGCGTGAAGCCGACTCCCGTCAGGGCGATCGCGACCGGCATCGGGCCGCGTGACGCGCGCATCGCGGTCAGCAGCACTCCGAGCAGCAGCGGCGCGACGACCAGCCCGGCGACGTCGCTGAGCTTCCCGGTGAGCATGCCGGGGTAGGCCTGCTTGAGCACGTGGTCGTTGAGCACCAGAACGACCAGGGCGAGCACGAAGCCCGGATGACGCCAGCGCCCGCACCGCGACCCCCGTCGTCATGCCGGGAGGATGCCCGAGCCGCAGCCTGTCCGGGGCACGAACCGGTCACGGTAGGGCCACGATCTGCGGCGACCCGCGCCATTAGGGTGACGACCATGTCGGAGCACGATGAGCACGAGCAGCCGTCCGCGAGCTGGCGGCGGCGTACGGCGTGGCCACCGACTACTGGGACTGGCAGGGCCGTCACGTCCTCGTCGCGACCGACACGATGCTCGGCGTGCTGGCCGCGCTCGACGTCGACGCGAGCACCACCGAGGCGGCTCAGGCCGCCCTGGCGCGCGCCACGACGCGGCCTGGCGGCGGATGCTGCCGCCGGTGCTGGTCACCCGGCAGGGCTGGCGCCCGACGTTCGAGGTGCACGTGCCCGACGGCTGGTCGGTCGACGTCTGGGTCGAGCTCGAGACCGGCGAGCACCGTGGCGGCGTCGACCAGCACGAGAACTGGAACCCGCCCCGCACGGTCGACCACGAGCTGGTCGGCGAGGCGACCTTCGCGATCCCCGGCGACCTGCCGCTGGGCTACCACTGGGTGCACGCGCGCAGTGGCGACCGGCAGGCGCGGATGAGCCTCGTCGTCACGCCGCACTGGGTCGGCGTACCGGCCCGCCTCGGCGAGCGGCGGATCTGGGGGCTGGCCACCCAGCTCTACAGCGTCCGGTCGGCGGGGTCGTGGGGCACCGGCGACCTCACCGACCTTACCGACCTCGGCGTCTGGGCGGCGGTCGAGCACGGCGCCGACTACGTGCTCGTCAACCCGCTGCACGCCGCCGAGCCGACCGCGCCGATGGAGCCCTCGCCGTACCTGCCCACGACCCGGCGCTTCGGCAACCCGCTCTACCTCCGGCCCGAGCGGATCCCCGAGTACGCCGGCCTGGCGACCGCCGACCGCGCCACCGTCCGCGCGCTGCACGAGAAGGCCGGAGACCCGCTGGCTGACAGGATCGACCGCGACGCCGCCTGGACGGCCAAGCGGGAGGCCCTGCGGAAGGTCTTCGAGGTGCGCCCGTCCGCGGGGCGCGACCTGGCCTTCGAGGGGTACCGCCGCCGCGAGGGCCGCGGGCTCGACGACTACGCCACCTGGGCGGCGATCGCCGAGGTGCACGGCGCCGACTCGCTGGCCTGGCCGGCCGAGCTGAAGCACCCCGACCTGCCGGCCGTGGCGAGGTTCCGCGAGCAGCACGCCGAAGGCGATCGAGTTCCACCAGTGGCTGCAGTGGGTGCTCGACGAGCAGCTGGCCGCCACGCAGCTGGAGCTGCGACGCGCGGGGATGGGGCTCGGGCGTGATGACCGACCTCGCCGTCGGCGTGCACTGGAGCGGCGCCGACGCGTGGTCGCTGCAGGAGACGTACGCCGGCGGGGTCACCGTCGGCGCGCCGCCCGACCCCTACAACCAGAACGGCCAGGACTGGCAGCAGCCGCCGTGGCGACCCGACCGCCTCGCCGAGACGGCGTACGAGCCGTTCCGGCGGCTGGTCGCGGCCGCGCTGCGCAACGCCGGCGGCGCTGCGGGTCGACCACGTGATCGGGCTGTTCCGGCTGTGGTGGATCCCGGAGGGCGCGGGCCCGACGGAGGGCACGTACGTCCGCTACGACCACGAGGCGATGATCGGCATCCTCGCGCTGGAGGCGCAACGCGCCGACGCCGTCGTCGTCGGCGAGGACCTCGGCACCGTCGAGCCGTGGGTGCGCGCCTACCTCGCCGAGCGCGGCATCCTCGGCACCTCGATCCTGTGGTTCGAGTTCGACCACCCGACGCCGGGGGCGACGGCGGCCCGCTCGCGGCCGAACGCTGGCGCGAGTGGTGCCTGGCCTCGGTGACGACCCACGACCTGCCGCCGACGGCCGGCTACCTCGCCGGTGACCACGTGCGGCTGCGCGCGTCGCTGGGCCTGCTCACCCGGCCGGTGGAGGAGGAGCTGGCCGTCGACGCGTGTCGAGCGCGAGGCCTGGCTGGGCGAGCTGCGCCGGGTCGGGCTGCTCGACGGCGACGCGTCAGAGGCGACGCGACCCGAGGCGACGCGTCGAGGCGCTGCACGCCTACCTGACGCGCACTCCGTCGCGGCTGCGCTGCGTCGCGCTGACCGACGCGGTCGGCGACCGGCGTGCGCAGAACCAGCCCGGCACCATCGACGAGTACCCCAACTGGCGGGTGCCCCTCAGCGGCCCCGACGGCCGCCCGATCCTGCTCGACGAGGTGTTCACCAGCGAGCGCGCCGCCGCGGCTGTGCGGCGTCTTCGCGGGTGAGGACCGTGCGAGTCACGCCCGACCGGCGCTCGCGGACTGACACGGTTGCCTTCTCGACCGTCCCGGGTCAGCGCGCCGGCTCGATGCGCCCCACGACGTCGCCGAGCGAGATCCGGCCGCCGCCGGTGCCGGGGGCGGAGTAGCGGAGCACCACCTCGTCGCCGTCCTCGAGGAAGGTGCGGCCGTCGGCCATCGGCTCCTGGCCGCCCCAGCAGAGCTCGAGGAACGAGCCGCGCTGGTCCTTCGCCGGGCCGCTGATCGTGCCCGAGGCGAACAGGTCGCCGGCGCGCGTCGAGGCGCCGTTGACGGTGAGGTGCGCGAGCATCTGGGCCGGTGACCAGTACATCGTGCGGTACGGCGGCCGGCTGATGACCTCGCCGTTCAGCACGATCTCGACGTCGATGTCGAGACCCTCGCGTGGCGCCGGGCGCGAGGTAGGGCAGCGGCTCGGGGTCCTGGCCGGGCAGGTCGGTCCACGCTGCGTCGAGCGCGGCGAGCGGGGTGACCCACGCCGAGACCGAGGTGGCGAAGGACTTGCCGAGGAACGGGCCGAGCGGCACGTACTCCCAGGCCTGGATGTCGCGGGCCGACCAGTCGTTGAGGCCGACGACACCGAACACGTGGTCGGCGAAGTCGGCCGCGGCGATCGGGGTGCCGAGCTCGCTGGCGCCGCCGACGACGAAGCCGAGCTCGGCCTCGATGTCGAGGCGGGTGCTCGGCCCGAAGACCGGGCCGGCGTCGCCCTTCCGCTGGCCGCTCGGCCGGATGACGGGCGTGCCGCTCGGCACGACCGTGCCGCCGCGGCCGTGGTAGCCGACCGGCAGGTGCCGCCAGTTGGGCAGCAGCGGCTCCTGGTCGGGACGGAAGATCCGGCCCACGTTGGAGGCGTGGTCGAGCGAGGCGTAGAAGTCGACGTAGTCACCGACCTCGAACGGCATCCGCAGCTCGACCTCGTCGAGCGGCACCAGATGCGGCTCGACCAGGTCGCGCTCGGCCTCGTCGGTGACCAGCCCGACCAGCCAGGTGCGGATCGAGTCCCAGACCGGCCGGCCCTGCCGCAGGAGCTCGTTGAGCGTCGGCTCGCCGAACACCGCGTGAACGTCGAGCATCTCGGCCGCCGCCACCGGAGCGAGGTCGAGGACGTGGTCGCCGATCCGGGCGCCGACCCGGGGCTCCTCACCGGGCCGCACGAACACGCCGTACGGCAGGTTGTCGGCGTCGTACGGCGACCCGCTCGCGCCGTCCACCCAGCTGCTCAGGAGTCCTCCTCGACCAGGCCCAGCCCGACGCAGGTCGTCGAGCGGCTCCTGCACGCTGCACGAACCGAACGAGGCGAACCACCGCCGCGCGCCGGCGAGGTCGCTGGTGCGGGCGAGTGCCACGAGGTCGTTGGGGTAGTGGTCGGCCAACAGGGTCGCCACCTCGGCGACGGTGGCGCCGTCGAAGGCCTGCCGCGTCGCGAGCAGGACGTTGAGGAAGCCGTGGTGCGCGAACCCGGTGTCGTGGTCGCGGTGGGCGATCGCGTGGTGCAGACCGGCCGTGCACTTGAACGGCGTCTCGCGGTCGAGCGCGGCGTCGATCCAGCCCGCCAGCTGCTCGGCTGTCGGGAACTTGTCGGCCTCGAGCCCGCCGGTGCGGAACTTGAGCCGGTGCTCGCCCTCGGCCACCACGTCGGCTGCGGCCAGCCAGGCGGGCATCGGATCGGACTGCGGGAGCTCGACGTACACCGTCGTGTCGTCGCCGAGCGCACCCTCCGCGCGTGCCGCGTCGACCGCGGCGACCACCCGCCGCGCGTTGCCGGCGCAGGTCGTCGAGGTCGCGGAGGGCGATCTCGAGCCCGGCGACTCGCTTGCCCTTCTTGGCGGCGTAGCCGAGCGCTCCGCCGATCGCGCCCGCCCCACCGGTCACCACGACCGACACCGGCACGTCCTCGGTCACGTCCGGCAGCGCGATGTCGGTCACCACGAACGAACCGACCAGGTCGGCGTACCACTCGCCGCGCCGCTCGACGTACGCCGTCAGCGCCTCGGGCAGCGGGGCGTCACCCGGCGGGAAGACCGCCGCGTCGTCGACCAGGCCGCGGAAGGCGTCGGGCAGCATCCCCTCACCCTAGTCGAGCCGAGCGGCCGCGACTCGGCGATGGGTCAGGAGGTCCAGGCCCGCCACAGCGCGGCGTACTCGCCGTCGGCTTGCTCACCAGCTCCTGGTGGGACCCGAGCTCGACGATCCGCCCGTCGATCACGACGGCGATGCGGTCGGCGTCGTGGGCGGTGTGGAGTCGGTGGGCGATCGCGACGACCGTGCGGCCCTCGAGCAGCGCGTTCATCGAGCCCTCGAGGGTGCGGGCGGTGCGGGGGTCGATCAGCGAGGTCGCCTCGTCGAGCACCAGCGTGTGCGGGTCGGCGATGATCAGGCGCGCCAGGGCGATCTGCTGGGCCTGGGCAGGGGTCAGCTGCTGGTTGCCCGAGCCCAGCTGGGTGTCGAGGCCGCCCGGGAGCCGTTCGACCCACTCGGCGGCGCCGACCGCGCGCAGGGCGTCCCAGACGACCTCGTCGGAGGAGTCCTCGCGGGCCAGGATGATGTTGTCGCGCACCGACCCCTTGAACACGTGGTGCTCCTGGGTGACCAGCGCGACCTCGGTGCGCAGGGTCTCGAGCGGGAGGTCGACGAGCTCGACGCCGCCGACGGTGACCGAGCCGGTGCGCGGACCGTTGATGCCGGACAGCAGTCGACCCAGGGTGGACTTGCCCGAGCCGGACGGCCCGACGATGGCGAGCCGCTCGCCGGTGTCGAGCCGCAGGTCGACGCCGTGGAGGACGTCGTGCCCTCGCGGTAGGCGAAACGGAGGTCCTCGCCGACCAGCTCCGGGCCGGTCGGGAGGGCCGTTCCGGCCGATCCGGTCGGGCGGTACCTCGGCGATGCCCAGCAGACGGCTGGTCGACGCAGCCCCGACCTGGAGCCGGTCGACCTCGCCGACCAGGCGGTCGAGCGGACCGCTCAACGCCTCGACGTAGAGAACGGCCGCGGTGATCTGGCCGAGCGAGAGCCAGCCCTGTGAGTAGCCGTAGGCACCGACGAGCAGGGTGACCACGCGGGGCAGGTTGAACGCCACGTCGATGACCGCGAACAGCAGGTTGCGCAGCGTCATCGTGTAGCGCTCGGCCTGCGCCGAGATGTCGATGTCGTCGTCGCCGGCCTCGACGCGGCGGTCGGCCAGTCCGAGGGCCTCGACGGTGCGCGCACCCTCGACGGTCTCGGTCAGCGTGCTGTTGATGCGGGAGTAGGTCGCACCTTCGTTGATGTAGCCCTTGGGCGCCCTCTGGAGGTAGCGCCTCACTTGCGGGTAGGCGAGCCCGATGACCAGGAGCGAGGGCACCGCCAGCACGACCGAGTTGAGCAGCATGGCGACGATCGACAGCACCACCGTGAGACCGGAGATGATCGCCATCGGGACGCCGTACTGGACCGATCGGCTCATCGTGCCGACGTCGCGGGTGACGCGGGTGACCAGGTCGCCGCTGCTCGCGCTCTCGACCCGACCGAGGGGCAGCTCGAGGATCGTGCGGACGATGTACTCGCGCGCCGACGACAGCAGCTCCTGGCCGAAGACCGTCGAGGTGCGCTGGGCCAGGAAGGTCAGCAGCGCCTGGGCGCAGACCACGCCGACCACCAGCACGGCCAGGGTGTCGAGGGACGTCGGCGGCGTCGCCGGCGACGGTCCGGTTGATCAGCTCACCGAGCAGCCGGGGTACGACGAGACCGGTCGCCGCCGCGAGCCCGTTGAGCACCACGAGCGCGACGAACATCTTGGGCCGCTCGCGCAGCAGGGTCTTGGCGAAGGCAAGCACGGCGCTGGTTGTCTGCCACGGGCCAGCCGCGCTCGGGCTTGCGCGACTGGGCGTAGTTCTCCAGCGCGCGGCGCTCGCGCAGGGCGTGGCGGCGACGCAGCGCGGGACCCGGTCGGTGAACGACCCCTCCTCGCGGAGGGATCAGCTCGCGCGGGATCACCGGCGGCTCGGAGGCCCGGTCGCGCCAGGTGTCGGGTGAGGTGGCCAGCAGGTCAACCATCGGTCGCTCACCTCCTCTCGCTCTCGGTCGGCACGTCGTCGGCGTTCATCGCGCGGGTGACGACCCGGCGGTAGTCGGGGCTGTCGAGCAGCAGGTCCTCGTGGGTGCCGGCGGCGATCGCGCGGTTGTCCTGGACCAGCACCACCCGGTCGGCGTGGTGGAGCCACAGCGGCGACACGGTCGTCACCACGGTCGTCCGGCCACGGCGTACGTCGGCCACCCGCTCGGCGATGCGGGCCTCGGTGTGGGCGTCGACGGCGGATGTCGGCTCGACCAGCACCAGCACGCGGCGCGTCGGTCGCGATCGCGCGGGCCAGCACGATCCGCTGGCGCTGACCTCCGGAGAGCCCGCGACCGCGCTCGTCGAGCTGGCCCTGCCAGCCGCCGGGCAGCGCGTCGTAGACGTCCTCGGCGTTGGCGACGCGCAACGCCTCCTCGGCCTGGTCGCGGTCGAGGCGGCCGTGGGGGTCGACGGCGTCCTGGAGCGTGCCGGCGAACAGCTGGCTGCCGGTGTCGCTGACCAGGATCCGGCGGCGTACGTCGGCCAGGCGGGCCTGCGAGAGGTCGACGCCCGCCGAGGGTGACGCCCCACCGGCTGGCCGGCGCGCTCCTCGTCGCGCTTGGCGATCCGGGCGCGCTCGACCTCTCGCTCGGCGCGGGCGCGGCGGGCGGCGCGTCCCTTGAGTCCCTCGCCGATGTCGTGGCTCACCGGCTCGGTGTCGGTGGGCAGGTAGCGGCCGAGCCGGTCGGCCAGCGCGGAGGTGTCCTCGGGGACGGCGCTGACCACGATGGTCAGCTCGCCCTCGTGGGCCACGAAGCCCGTCTCCTCGTCGACCAGGTCGCCGTGGTCGGGCAGCTGCTCGGGGTCGGCGGCCTCGCGCCACGGCGGCTGCTGCTCGAAGATCGCGATGGCCTTGCGGGCCGAGACCGTCGCGCGGGTGAGCTTCTGGGCGAACTCGAAGAACGTCTGGATCGGGTAGATCATGAACAGCGCGTAGCCGAGGAAGCTGATCAGCTGCACCGATGGTCAGGTCGCCGCTGATCACCTGGTGCGTGCCGAGCCACACGAGCAGCACCACGAAGACGCCGGAGAACAGCACGCCGACGGCCTCGATCGCGGCCTGCCAGATGCCGGCCGACTGGCCGGCCTGGCGGGCCAGCTGGGACTGGGTGGCGTAGTTGCTGCCGAAGGTGCGCTCGCCGCCGATGCCGCGCAGGATCCGCAGGCCCGGCGACGATGTCGGTGGCCAGGGAGGTCAGGTCGGAGTTGCGCCCGCGCTCGACCTCCTGACGACGGTGGAGCGGCTTGAGCAGCGGGAAGGCCGCGCCGACCAGCACCGGCGCCGCGATCAGCAGCAGCACGCCGAGCTCGACCGAGGTGCTCAGCACGATGAAGGCCACCACCAGGTAGGCGACCAGCTGGGTGCAGGTGCGGGCCAGGATCTCGGTCAGCGCGCCGAACTCGTCGGAGTCGCTGGAGGCGACGCTCAGCACCTCGCCGGTCGGGGTACGGCGCGGGAGGACGTGGCCCATCTGGGCGGCCTTGCGGGTGACCAGCTTCATCGTCCCGTAGAGCGCGATCAGCCAGGTGCGGACGATGTAGGTGTGCATCAGGATGCCGAACAGGGCACCCGTCAGCGTGACCGCCAGCAGCAGCGCGCCCCACTTCAGCGTGGCGTCGACGTCGCCCGGGACGATCCCTTCGTCGATCGCGCGGCCGAAGATGAACGGCCCGACCATCGGCGGCAGCTGCCAGACCATGCCGAGCGCGGTCGTGGTCAGGATCACCGGCCACTGGAGCTTGAGCATCCACAGCAGGAACCGCATCCGGGTGCGCGTGTCCGGCGCGGCAGTGGGCTGGCCCCCGCCGCGCGCGTAGAAGGTGTCCAACACCGGTGGGAAGTCGCGCATCGCTCGTCCAGAGTAGGAGGCGCCGCCGACAAGCAGCGACCCATTAAGGACGAGACACCGCTGGTCGAGGAGGGCCGTCTCGCGGCCCGTCACGAGACCCCGGCGACAGGTCTGCAATGCCGCTGCGAGGTCTCGTGACGGTTGCTGCGCAACCTCCTCGACCAGCGAAAGTAGGGTGCGGCCATGGCCTACTACCGCGCCGTCGGGTGCGTCCCTCCCAAGCGGCACACCCAGCACCGCGACGAGACCGGGTTCCTCTACCGCGAGGAGCTGATGGGGGAGGAGGGGTTCTCCTCCGACTCCTCGCTGCTCTACCACCGCGGCGTGCCGTCGGCGATCGTCGACTGCAGGTCTGGGAGCTGGGCGACCAGGCGCGGACGCCCAACCACCCGCTCAAGCCGCGGCACCTCAAGCTGCACGGGCTGTTCCCGGCGCCTCGGCGAGGGCTCCGGGCGCCTGCCCGGTCGAGGGCCGTCGGCTGGTGCTCGGCAACAACGACGTCCGCATCACCTACGTCGTCACCGGCACCGACCCCTCGCCGCTCTACCGCAACGCCATCGGCGACGAGTGCGTCTACGTCCAGGAGGGCTCGGGCACGGTCGAGACCGTCTTCGGCGTGCTGCCCTACCGCACCGGCGACTACGTGCTCGTCCCGCGGGCGACCGACCACCGCTGGGTGCCCGCCGAGCCCTCGTCGGCTCTACGCCTTCGAGGCCAACTCCCACATCTCCCCGCCCAAGCGCTACCTCTCGCGCTTCGGGCAGCTGCTCGAGCACGCGCCGTACTGCGAGCGCGACCTTCACGGCCCGACCGAGCCGCACCTGGTCGAGGGCACCGACGTCGAGGTGCTGGTCAAGCACCGCGTGCCCGGCCTGCCCGGCGGCATCGGCGGCAGCCGGCTGACCTACGCGACCCACCCCTTCGACGTGGTCGGCTGGGACGGCTGCCTCTACGCCCACACCTTCAACGTCGAGGACTACATGCCGATCACCGGCAAGATCCACCAGCCGCCGCCGGTGCACCAGGTGTGGCAGGGCCACAACTTCGTGGTCTGCAACTTCGTGCCGCGCAAGGTCGACTACCACCCGCTGGCGATCCCGGTGCCCTACTACCACTCCAACGTCGACAGCGACGAGGTGATGTTCTACGTCGGCGGCGACTACGAGGCGCGCAAGGGCTCGGGCATCAACATCGGCTCGATCTCGCTGCACCCCGGCGGCCACGCCCACGGCCCCCAGCCGAGCGCGATCGAGGCCTCGCTCGGCGCCGAGAAGTTCGACGAGCTCGCGGTCATGATCGACACCTTCATGCCGCTCGAGCTCGGCGAGGGCGGGATCGCCGCCGAGGACCCGGCGTACGCCTGGACCTGGGCCGGCCGCGGACCCCGACCGTTCCGACGTCGACGACGGGACTCCGGCGACGGCGGCCCCGCGGTCTTCTCCAACTCGTAGCGTCGAGGCGGCATGCGCGGGTTAACTGGAGTCTGGGTGTCACCTGGTGACGACTCACACTCCACCCGAGCCCGTCGTTCCACATCAGGGAGTGCTCATGACCCAGGTGCTCACCCCGCGCGACGTACCTCTCGGCGGCCTGCGGGCGATGCGCGTCCGCCGTACCCTCCCCCAGCGCGAGCGCACCCTGGTCGGCGCGTGGTGCTTCGCCGACCACTACGGCCCCGACGAGGTCGACGACACCGGTGGCATGGTCGTCCCTCCGCATCCCCACACCGGGTCTGCAGACGGTGAGCTGGCTGTTCGCCGGCGAGATCGAGCACCGCGACTCCGCCGGCCACCACGCCCTGGTCCGCCCGGGCGAGCTCAACCTGATGACCGGCGGCCGCGGGGTCAGCCACTCCGAGGTCTCGACGCCCGGCGACGACCACGCTGCACGGCGTCCAGCTCTGGGTCGCGCTGCCCGACGACGCCCGCGACCTGCCGGCCGGCTTCGAGCACTACGCGCCACCGGTCCTGTCCGGCGCAGGCTGGCAGGCCAGCGTCTTCCTCGGCTCGGCGCTGGGCCACACCTCGCCCGGTCCGTACGGCGACCCCGCTGCTCGGCGCCGAGCTGCGTGCTCGAGCCCGGCACCACGCTCGAGCTCGACGTCGACGCGACCTTCGAGCACGGCGTCCTCCTCGACGCGGGGTCGTTGCTCGTCGACGGACGAGCAGGTCAAGCCGGCCGAGCTCGCGTACGTCGAGCCCGGGCGCAGTCGTCCCTGACGGTCGAGGCCGTCGAGGCGAGCCGCCTCGTGCTGCTCGGCGGGCCGCCGTTCGGCGAGCAGATCGTGATGTGGTGGAACTTCGTCGGCCGCACCCACGACGAGGTCGTCCGGGCCCGCGAGGAGTGGCAGTCCCAGATCACCCGCGACGGAGCGGTGGTCGCCGACGGCCAGGACGTCGCCGACGGCCGGTTCGGCATCGTGGTCGGCGACCACCTGGCACCCATCCCCGCGCCGCCGCTGCCCACGGCCCGCCTCAAGCCGCGGGCCTGAGATCGCACTCCAGGGTTAGCACGGTGTTCGCGGGGGAGCGGCGATTCCTACGATCCCGGCATGAACGGTCGAGCGCTGGCGCTGACAGCGGTCCTGGTGTGCTGCGGATGTGCCGGTGACGGTGACACTCCACCCGCTCCACCGAGGCCGCACCTCGTTCCTCCCAGACCTCCCCGTCGGTGCGAACCGTCGAGGACGTGCTCGTCGCGCAGCTGACCCTCCCCGGTGATCCCGACTGGCTCGTCGCCGACGAGCACGGGTTGTGGGTGTTCCGGCAGAGCGGCGAGCTCACCCTGGTCGACCCGACGACGAACGAGGTCGCGGGCACGGTGAGCGTCGGCGACACCAGTCTCTGCAGCGGTATCGGGGCGTCCTTCGGCTCCGTGTGGACCTGCAAGGAGGGCGATGTGCTGCGCGTCGACCCTGACGCGATGGAGGTCACCAACCGCTTCCGGGTCCGCAAGCAGACGGCGCAGGGACATCTGGTCGGCGGCTTCGGGCACGTGTGGGTGCTCACCGGCGACGGGAGCACCCTGGTCGGGATCGACCCGGAGACCAACAAGCCGGCTGTCGAGTACCCCCTGCCCGCCCGGGGGGCGGACGTGGCCTCGTCCGAGGACGCGCTGTGGCTGCCCTGCCGGATCGACGACCGGGTGCTGAAGCTCGATCCCGCCACCGGTGAGGTGCTGCTCGACCTGGACGTCGCCAACCCGGTCACCGTCGCCACCGGCGACGGCGAGGTCTGGGTCGGTACGGCGACCGACACCCAGCGGCTGGACCCCGAGACCGGCGAGGTGCTGACCGTCGCCGACGCCCCGGCGGAACCCGAGGGAAGCCTTGCCCTCGACGGGTCATCGGTGTGGGTGCGCAATGCCGAGGACTTCCTCATCCAGGTCGACCGCGCCACCGGCGAGCGGCTCGGGCAGATCACCGCCGACGACCTCACCAGCAGCGGGGACATGCTGGTGCTCGACGGTGACCTCTGGGTCTCGGCGTACGACGACCAGTTCGTGTTCCGCATCGACCCGGACGCCTGACCAGGGGCGATGTCGGAGTCGTCAGTCAGACTCGCCCCATGCCCGGACCCATCGTCGGCGACGACGGGCTGGCGCGCTGCCCGTGGGCGGCCGGCCACCCCGTCAACCGCGACTACCACGACACCGAGTGGGGGATGCCCATCCAGGGCGAGGCCGCCCACCTCGAGCGGCTGACGCTGGAGGCCTTCCAGTCGGGGCTGTCGTGGCTGACCATCCTCAACAAGCGGCCGGCGTTCCGGGCGGCGTTCGCCGGCTTCGACGCCGACGTCGTGGCGGCGTACGACGACGCCGACCGCGCCCGTCTGATGGCCGACGTCGGCATCGTCCGCAACCGCCTCAAGGTCGACGCCGCGATCACCAACGCCCGGGCGACGGTCGCGCTTGCGCGACGAAGGCGGACTGGCGGCGTTCGTCGAGGGCTTCCGCCCCGAGGTGGGGCCGGCGCCCGGCCACGACCGAGGAGATGGTGACCACCTCGCCCGAGTCGGTCGCCTTGTCGAAGGCCCTGAAGAAGAAGGGGTTCGTGTTCGTCGGGCCGACCACGATGTACGCCCTGATGGAGGCCATCGGCATCGTCGACGACCACCTGGTCGGCTGCCACCGACGCGGCTGCGCGCACGCGGCGGATCGAGCGGGGAATAGACCGCCGCTGAGCGGGGTTCAGGCGATTTCGGGAACCCCCGAGAGCCTGTGTATCCTCATCGGTCGTTGCCCCTTTAGCTCAGTCGGCAGAGCGTCTCCATGGTAAGGAGAAGGTCTACGGTTCGATTCCGTAAAGGGGCTCTGCGGTGGGGTCGCCGACTTGATCGACAGGACCACCCCGTCCCCTTGGCGGGGTAGCTCAGGTGGTTAGAGCACACGGCTCATAATCGTGGTGTCGCGGGTTCGAATCCCGCCCCCGCTACAACACAGTGCGACAGACCGACCGAAGGATTCCCCGTGGCCAGCAAGACCAGCGACGTCCGCCCCAAGATCACGCTCGCCTGCACCGAGTGCAAGGAGCGCAACTACATCACCAAGAAGAACCGCCGCAACGACCCCGACCGCATGGAGCTGAACAAGTTCTGCCGTCGGTGCCGCAAGCACACCCCGCACCGCGAGACCCGCTGACCCCAGCTCCGTACGACGACCCGCCCGAGCCGCCCCGGGCGGGTCGTTCGCGTTGCCGTGGTCGAGGAGCGCGTGCAGCGCCCGTCGACGAGCCTCGAGCCACCGGGCGATCGCTGGGTTTCGTGGCTCGGTCGCTGCGCGACCCTCCTACCTCAACCACCGTCAGCGCGCACTAGGGTGAACACATGCCCGTCGACCAGTCCCTCGTCGGCCGGGAGTTCCCGCCGACCCAGCCCTACCGGGTGTCGGCCGAGAAGGTCCGCGAGCTCGCGAGCGCCATCGGGTCCGCCGACGACCAGGTGCCCGCGACGTTCCCGATCGTGATGGCCTTCGAGGCGATGAACGCCTTCCTCGCCGACGTCGGGGTCGAGCTCCAACGGATCGTGCACGGCGAGCAGCGGTTCACCTACGAGCGCCCGATCGTCGTCGGCGACGAGCTCACCGCCACGCTCGTCGGTCGCCGCGCCTGCGCCAGATCGGCGGCAACGACATCATCGGCACCCGCAGCGAGATCCGCGACGCGGGCGGCGACCTCGTCTGCACGACCACGGCCACGCTGGTCCACCGCGGCGGTGAGCTATGAACCCCGGCGACGCCCTCGAGCCCCAGACCTACGCCGTACGCCGCGCCGACCTGGTCCGCTACGCCGGCGCGAGCGGCGACTTCAACCCGATCCACTGGTCCGACCGCGTCGCCACCGCCGTCGGCCTGCCCGGGCGTGATCGCGCACGGCATGTTCACGATGGCGCTGGCCGCCCGTGCGGTCGCCACCTGGACCGACGGCGCCGAGGTCGTCGAGCTCGGCTGCAAGTTCACCAACCCGGTCGTCGTCCCCGACGACGACACCGGCGTCGATGTCGTGGTCGCCGGCACGGTCAAGAGCGTCGAGGACGGCCTGGCCACCATCGCCCTCGAGGTCACCTGCGAGGGGACAGAAGGTGCTCGGCGTCCCCAAGGCCGTCGTCCGTGCCTGAGGTCGACCCGGACGCCGCTGGCCGACCACACCACCCTCCGGCTCGGCGGCCCGGCCGCGGCGCTGGGTCCGGGCCGAGACCGAGGCCGAGCTGATCGAGGCCGTCGGCGCCGCCGATGCCGCCGGCGAGCCCGTGCTCGTGCTCGGTGGCGGCAGCAACGTCGTGGTCGCCGACGAGGGTTTCCCCGGCACGGTCGTCGAGGTGGCCACCCGCGGCATCGAGTCCGACCTCGACGACGACGTCGAGGCGTCCTGCTCGGGCGCGACGGTCAAGGTGGCCGCCGGTGAGCCTTGGGACCCGTTCGTCGCGCTCGCCGTCGAGAAGAGCTGGGCCGGCATCGAGGCGCTGGCCGGGCATCCCCGGCCTACGTCGGCGCCACGCCGATCCAGAACGTCGGCGCCTACGGGCAGGAGGTCTCCCAGACCATCGCGTCGGTGCGCGTCTGGGACCGCAAGCTGCGCGGCGTACGCACCTTCGCCGCCGCCGACTGCGGCTTCGGCTACCGCACCAGCCGGTTCAAGCAGGACCCCGGACGGCACGTCGTGCTCGACGTGACCTTCCAGCTCCGGCTCGGCACCTACGGCCCGCCGCTGGAGTACGCCGAGCTCGCCCGCACCCTGAACCTCGAGGTCGGCCAGCGGGCGCTGATCGAGTCGGTGCGCGAGGCCGTGCTCGCGCTGCGCACCCGCAAGGGCATGGTGCTCGACCCGACCGACCACGACACCTGGTCTGCGGGCTCGTTCTTCACCAACCCCGTCGTGCGCGCCGGACGCCGTCCCCGAGGGCGCGCCCGCCTGGCCGCAGCCCGACGGCTCGGTCAAGACCAGCGCGGCGTGGCTGATCGAGCAGGCGGGCTTCGCGAAGGGCTACGGCAACGCACGCGCGTGCCCTCTCCACCAAGCACACCCTCGCCCTGACCAACCGCGGGTCGGGCCTCGACCGACGACCTCCTCGCGCTGGCCCGCGAGCTGCGCGACGGCGTACGCGAGAAGTTCGGGATCACGCTGGTCAACGAGCCCGTGCTGGTCGGCGTTGCAGCTCTGACCGCTGTCGAGGAGATCCGTGCCGAGCCGCGTTCGTGGTGTCGGTGAGAGCAAGCCCACAGACCAACGAAAGGCACCCATCATGCGCGAGATCATCGTGACCGAGTTCATCTCCCTCGACGGCGTCGTGGAGGCGCCCGGCGGCGAGGAGGGCTTCAAGCACACCAACTGGACCTTCGACATCGAGACCGACCAGTCGATGTACGACTACAAGTTCGAGGAGACCCTCGCGGCCGAGGCGCTGGTGCTCGGGCGGCGCACCTACGAAGGCTTCGCGGCGGCCTGGCCCGAGCGCGAGGGGGACTTCGCCGACGCGTTCAACACGATGCCGAAGTACGTCGTCTCCTCGACGCTGACCGACCCTGCGTGGAACAACACCCACGTCCTGGGCGGCGTCGAGGAGCTCGCCGAGCTCCGCGATGGGACGGCGGCCCGCTGCTCGTCCAGGGCAGCCCCACGCTCGTGCAGGCCCTGTACGCCGCCGGGCTGGTCGACGAGTGGCGGCTGATGACCTGGCCGGTCATCCTCGGCAGCGGCAAGCGGCTGTTCCCCGACGCCGCCGACGACAAGACCAAGCTGCGGCTGGCCGACTGCACGACGTACGCGAACGGCGTGCAGCTGCGCGTCTTCCGCCCCGCTGTTGAGGAAGGCCGCAGTCCTGTCACGAAACCACGCCAGCTGCGAGGTCACGCCGGTTCGTGACAGGCGCTAGCGACGTCCTCAACCAGCGTGCTCGTCGGCCAGCCAGGCGTCGATGTCGGCGAGCATCGTCTTCACCACGTCGGACGGCGCCCGGGAGGCGCGCACGGACATCCGGGCCAGCTCGGCGAGCTGCTCGTCGGTGAGCTCGTGGGCGGCGCGCATGGTGGCGTACTGGCCGGCCAGCCGCGACCCGAACAGCAGCGGGTCGTCGGCGCCCAGCGCCACCGTCGCGCCGGCCTCCAGCAGCTGGGGCAGCGGCACGGACGTGAGGTCGGAGTAGACGCCCAGCGCCACGTTGGAGACCGGGCAGACCTCCAGCGCCACGCCCGCGCTCGACGATCCGCTCGAGCAGCGCGGGGTCCTCTGACTGCCCTGATGCCGTGGCCGAGCCGGTCGGCGTGCAGGGAGTCGAGGCAGGTACGCACGGACTCGGGGCCCATCAGCTCGCCGCCGTGCGGCATCAGCGCCAGCCCGCCGCGCTCGGCGATCGCGAACGCCGGCGCGAACTCGGACGTCGTCCCGCGGCGCTCGTCGTTGGAGAGCCCGAAGCCGACGACACCGTCGGTCGACGTACTGCACCGCCAGCCGCGCGAGGGTCCGCGCGTCCATCGGGTGGCGGGTGCGGTTGGCGGCGATGATCACCGCGATGCCGAGGCCGGTGCGCTCGCGAGGCGTCGCGCACGCAGTCGAGCACCAGGTCGGTGAAGGCGGTGATGTCCGCCGAACCGCGCGGCGTAGCCCGACGGGTCGACCTGGATCTCCAGCCAGCGTCCGCCGTCGCGGACGTCGTCCTCGGCGGCCTCCAGGACCAGCCGGCGTACGTCGTCCGGCGTGCGCAGCACCGACCGCGCGACGTCGTAGAGCCGCTGGAACCGGAACCAGCCCTTCTCGTCGGCGGCCGAGAGCTGCGGCGGCCAGTCCTCCTCGAGCGAGTCGGGCAGCACGATGCCGTCGCGGTGGGCGAGCTCGACCAGCGTCGGGTGCCGCATGGACCCCGTGAAGTGCAGGTGCAGGTGTGCCTTGGGCAGCCGCGAGAGATCCCTCGAGCGCTGTGCCGTCAAGTGCTGTGCCGTCAAGAAAACAGCTTCTGCAGCCGGGTGATGCCCTCGACGAGGTCGTCGTCGCCGAGTGCGTAGGACAGCCGCAGGTAGCCGGGCGAGCCGAACGCCTCACCCGGCACGATGGCGACCTCGGCGGCGTCGAGGATGTACTCCGCCAGCGCGGCCGAGGAGTCGATCCGCCGGCCGTCGTAGTCCTTGCCGAGCAGCCCCTTGACCGACGGGTAGGCGTAGAACGCGCCCTCCGGCATCGGGCAGTAGACGCCCTCGATCTCGTTGAGCATCGACACGATGGTCTTGCGCCGGCGGTCGAAGGCGGTCTTCATCGCGTCGACGGCCGACAGGTCGCCCGCCACCGCGGCCAGCGCCGCGCGCTGGGACACGTTGGCGACGTTGGACGTCGCGTGCGACTGGAGGTTGGCCGAGGCCGCCACGAGGTCCTTGGGGCCGATCATCCAGCCGACCCGCCAGCCGGTCATCGCGTAGGTCTTGGCGACGCCGTTGACCACGACGCAGTTGTCCTGGAGGTAGGGGCAGAGCACGGGCAGCGAGCCGGTCTCGACGCCGTCGTAGACGAGGTGCTCGTAGATCTCGTCGGTCAGCGCCCACAGGTCGTTGTCCTCGACCCAGCGGCCGATCGCGCGGATCTCGTCGGCGGTGTAGACGGCCCCGGTCGGGTTGGACGGCGAGACGAAGAGCAGCACCTTGGTGCGCGGCGTGCGGGCGGCCTCGAGCTGCTCGACGGTGACCTTGTAGCCCTGGGTCTCGTCGGCGAGCACCGGCACCGGCACGCCGCCGGCGAGCTGGATCGCCTCGGGGTACGTCGTCCAGTACGGCGCCGGGACGATCACCTCGTCGCCCGGGTCGATCATCGCGGCGAACGCCTCGTAGATGGCCTGCTTGCCGCCGTTGGTGACCACGACCTGGCTCGGGCTCGACGGCGTAGCCGCTGTCGCGCATGGTCTTCTCGGCGATCGCCTTCTTGAGCTCGGGGAGGCCCGCCGGCGGGGGTGTAGCGGTGGTTCTTGGGGTCGCGGCAGGCCTCGACGGCGGCCTCGACGATGTAGTCGGGCGTCGGGAAGTCGGGCTCGCCGGCGCCGAAGCCGATGACCGGGCGGCCCTCGGCCTTGAGCGCCTTGGCCTTGGCGTCGACCTTCAGCGTGGCCGACTCGGCGATGGCGCCGATCCGCTGGGAGACGCGACGGTCACGAGGTGAGGTCCCTGGAGGCATGCCGTCATCGTAGGACCCCACACTGACCGGGCGGTTTGGACGACCCTTCGGCGTTCCACGTAGACTCCCCAGTTGGTGGTCTCCCACAGGCTCAAGCCTGCCCATCGGAGCCTCACCGGAGGGCACTAGCTCAACTGGCAGAGCATCGGTCTCCAAAACCGAAGGTTGGGGGTTCAAGTCCCTCGTGCCCTGCAATCGATTGGCACATGACTCGCAACACAGATGGAAGGTGAGACGCGAGTGTCGGACAGCAAGGCCGTACGCGGCCCCCGCAACGAGCGGGAGCGTGGTCGCGAGGCCGACAAGCGGACCAGCCTGCCCACGTTCTACCGACAGGTGGTCGCCGAGCTCCGGAAGGTCGTCTGGCCGACGCAGGAGCAGCTGATCACCTACTTCTTCGTGGTGATGGTGTTCGTGCTGGTGATGATCGCCATCGTGTCCGCGCTCGACCTGGGCTTCGGCAAGCTCGTCTTCTGGGTCTTCGGCGGCGGCGGCACCCAGTAGTCCGATCGCCCCCGCCCGCCCCTTCCCCGCACCGCCCGAACCCCACCGATGGAGCAACACGTGTCCGAGCAGTACCAGTCCGAGGAGCTCGAGGTCCCGACGGCCGACGCCGTCGAGCAGACCGAGCCCGCCGTCGACGACGTCGTGGAGGAGTCCGTCGAGGACGCCGCGGCCCCCGAGGTGACCGAAGAGCCGACCGCCGAGGCCGCCGACGACCTGCCGCTGGGTGACGAGGTCGCCGAGGAGGTCGCCGACGAGCCGGCCGCAGAGGTCGAGGCCGCCGTCGAGGAGCCCGAGGTCGAGGCCGACCGTCGAGGAGCCCGAGGCCGAGGAGGCCGCCGAGGAGCCCGAGGTCGAGGCGCGAGCCCGTCGAGGAGCCCGAGGTCGAGGCCGCCGTGGAGGAGGCCGCGGTCGAGGCCGCGGCGGAGGAGCCCGAGGCCGAGGAGCCCGTCGAAGAGCCCGAGGCTGAGGCGCCCGCCGAGGAGGAGCCCGCTGACGACGACCCGCTCGAGGCGTTCCGTCGCGAGCTGTACGCCAAGCCCGGCGACTGGTTCGTGGTGCACACCTACTCCGGCATGGAGAACCGCGTCCGCGCGAACCTCGAGAACCGCATCTCCTCCCTCCACATGGAGGACTACATCCACGAGATCGTGGTCCCGACCGAGGAGGTCGCCGAGATCAAGAACGGCCAGCGCAAGATGGTCAAGCGCACCGTTCTCCCCGGCTACGTCCTGGTCCGCATGGACCTCACCGACGAGTCCTGGGCCGCCGTTCGCCACACCCCGTCGGTGACCGGCTTCGTCGGCCACAGCCACCAGCCGGTGCCGTTGAGCATGGACGAGGTCGAGAACATGCTCGCCCCGACCGTGATCGCCACGGCCGAGGCCGCCGCGGCAGCTGCAGGAGGCACTCCGTCGGGCGGCGTCGCCACGAAGAAGCCCGTCGAGGTCGCCGACTTCGAGGTCTCCGACTCCGTGATGGTGGTCGACGGCCCGTTCGCGACGCTGCACGCCACGATCACCGAGATCAACGCCGAGGCCCAGCGGGTCAAGGCGCTGGTCGAGATCTTCGGCCGCGAGACCCCGGTCGAGCTGAGCTTCAGCCAGATCCAGAAGGTCTGACGCTCGCTGATTTCCCCGGCACGCCCCGGTCGGGGCAGAATGTCCCGGTTGCCCTGGTCGATGTGCTGAGGGCAACGAGCAAGAACCAGTGGCAGAGGGCGCGGGCCCTCGTCATGACCACGAGAAGAAAGTTGGAGTCATGCCTCCCAAGAAGAAGATCGCTGCGCTGGTCAAGGTGCAGCTCCAGGCCGGCGCCGCGACCCCGGCCCCGCCCGTGGGCACCGCTCTGGGCCCCCACGGCGTGAACATCATGGACTTCTGCAAGGCCTACAACGCCCAGACCGAGTCCATGCGCGGCAACGTCATCCCCGTGGAGATCACCATCTACGAGGACCGGTCCTTCACGTTCATCACGAAGACCCCGCCGGCCGCCGAGCTGATCAAGAAGGCCGCCGGCCTGCAGAAGGGTTCCGGCGTCCCGCACAAGGAGAAGGTCGGCAAGCTGACCAAGGACCAGGTGCGCGAGATCGCCCGGACCAAGCTCCCCGACCTCAACGCCAACGACGAAGAGGCCGCGATGAAGATCGTCGAGGGCACCGCTCGTTCCATGGGCGTCACCGTCGACTGACCTTCCCGCTGGTTGAGGAGGGCCGTCTGGCGGCCCGTCACGAAACCATCGCAACAAGAAACAAGTGGCAGGGCCGCGCTGGCCCGCTGACCACACCTGGACACCCAGACCGAAAAGAGAACCAGTCATGCAGCGCAGCAAGACCTACCGTGCAGCGAGCGAGACCTTCGACAAGGCCGAGCTCTACGCCCCCCTCGCGGCGATCAAGATCGCCAAGGGCTCCAGCAAGAAGAAGTTCGACGAGACCGTCGACGTCGTGATGCGTCTCGGGGTCGACCCCCGCAAGGCCGACCAGATGGTCCGCGGCACCGTCAACCTGCCCCACGGCACCGGCAAGACCGCCCGCGTGCTGGTCTTCGCCAACGCCGAGAAGGCCGACGCCGCCCGTGAGGCCGGCGCCGACGTCGTCGGTGGCGACGAGCTGATCGAGAAGGTCAACGGCGGCTGGCTCGAGTTCGACGCCGTCGTGGCCACGCCCGACATGATGGGCAAGGTCGGCCGCCTCGGCCGCGTGCTCGGCCCCCGCGGCCTGATGCCGAACCCGAAGACCGGCACGGTGACGCCCGACGTGGCCAAGGCCGTCTCCGACATCAAGGGCGGCAAGATCGAGTTCCGCGTCGACCGCCACGCCAACCTGCACTTCATCATCGGCAAGGCGTCCTTCTCCGAGGCCCAGCTGGCCGAGAACTACGCCGCCGCCCTCGAGGAGGTGCTGCGGCTCAAGCCGGCCAGCTCCAAGGGCCGCTACATCAAGAAGGTCACCGTCTCCACGACCATGGGCCCCGGCATCCAGGTCGACCCCAACCGCACCCGCAACGTGACCGTCGAGGACGACATCGTCCCGGCGTGAGCCAACCACACGAAACGCCCCGCTCCGGATCGCTCCGGGCGGGGCGTTTCACTGTGCGCACGGCCTCCGGGTCAGCGAGGCGACGAGAGTGCCTCAGCCATCGATGCGCTCCTCGACCAGGCGCTCCGAGACGATCGCGCCGTCGATGTCGAAGCGGCCCTGCAAGAACTTCTTGCGGAACTCGATGTCGAGGCCGCCGGAGCCCTGACGGTTCTTCTCCAGCGTGACGACCGTCCACTCGCGCATGCGCTCGAGGCCGTTGACGTCGTAGACCAGGGCGTCACGGGTCACGATGTCGGCCTTGGTGTTCATGATCATGACGACGTCCGGCTCGTAGGCCAGCGCGGTCGAGCCCTTGAGGTGCCGGGCGCGCATCCGCTGGCCGGGCTTCAGGCCATCACGGTCGGCCGAGGAGAGCGCGAGGACCGGGCTGGCGAAGTCGATGGCGAGGTCCTTGAGCTGCTGGGTGATCAGCGTGATCTGCTGCTCCTCCGACATGGTCCGGTCGAACGGCTTCACCTTCTGGAGGTAGTCCACGACGATCAAGGGCGGCTGCCCGGTGTCGGCGTACACCTCCTTGGAGTTCTCGGCGATCGAGGCCATGTCGGTGTGAGCCGTGGTCGAGCGGTGGATCACGAGCCGGTCGGAGAACCTCCCGATCGCCATCAAGGCGTCGATGGCCATCGGTCCCGCAGTCGCGAGCAGCCGCTCGGGCAGCCCGCCCGCGTCCCCCTTGCCGTCGAAGGCCTCACGGATCTGGGAGATGGGCGGCGCGCTGGTGCCGAACATCAGGCCGGCCTCGAGCGAGATGAGCCGCTGGAGCAGGATCTCCGCCTCGAGCTCGAAGGAGAACATCACGGCCGAGCAGCCCGCCGCAGCGGCGTTGCGGCACATCTGCAGCGCCATCGTCGACTTGCCCTGGCCCTGAGGACCGGCGAGCACGTTGAGGGCGCCGGCCCGGAAGCCGCCGCCGATGGTCTCGTCGAGGATCGGGAAGCCGGTCGGCCAGATGCGCACCTCGGCCTCGGGGGAGCGGAGACGCGAGTCGGTCCGCTCGACCACCGAAGTCAGCGACGTGAGCTTCTGGTCCATGACTCGATTTGACCAGAGCCAGGCAACTGCGATGGCCGATCGCACGAACATAGTCCGATCGGGTGGTGACCTCACCACCCGAAATGGCCAGACAGTAGTCCGACCTCTGCGTCAGCGGTCGGCGAAGAGGCGTTCCTCGACGAGCTGCTCGGCGACGATCTTGCCCTGGGTCTCGAAACGGCCCTGCGCGAACCGCTTGCGGAACTCCAGCTCGATGGCGTCGTGACCCTGGCGGTTCTTCTCCACCGTGATCACGGTCCACTCGCGGTAGCGGTCGAGCCCGTTGACGTCGAAGAGCAGGTGGTTGCGGGCCACCACGTCGGACTTGGTGTTCATGATCAGTACGACGTCCGGCTCGTAGGCCAAGGCGGTGCCGCCGCGCAGGTGGCGCGCGCGCATCCGCTGGCCGGGCTCCAGGCCCTTCTTGTCGGCGGCCGCGACCGCGAATACCGGGGCCTCGAAGTCGATCGCGAGGTCCTTGAGCTGCTCGGTGATCTTGGTGATGCTCTCCTCGTCGGAGAGCCGCGGGTCGTCGAACTTCACCTTCTGGAGGTAGTCGACGACGATCAGTGGCGGCTGGCCGGTCTCGCCGTGCACCTCCTTGACCGCCTGCGCGATCGTGGGGATGTCGGTCTGGGTGGTGGTGGAGCGGTGCACCACCAGGCGGTCGGCGTACCCCTGGATGCGCATGATGGCCTCGATGCCGGCCGTCCCCGCCAACCTCTCGGGAAGCCCGCCGTTGCCGCCGTCGGCGCCCTCGAAGGCGGAGCGGACCTGCGTCAGCCCCGGGGCATGGATGCCGCCGATGAGCCCCGACTCGAGCGCGATCAGCCGCTGCAGCAATGCCTCGGCGTCGAGCTCGAAGGAGAAGAAGATGGCGGCACGTCCGGAGGCGACGGCGTTGCGCGCCACCTGGAGAGCCATGGTCGTCTTGCCTTGGCCCTGAGGCCCGGCGAGTAGGTTGAGCGCCCCGGCCCGCAGGCCGCCCCCGAGGACGTCGTCAAGCAGCGGGAATCCCGTCGGCCAGATCAGCACCGAGGACTCCGGGGACCGCAACCGAGCGTCAGCACGATCCAAGATCGTGGCAAGCGAAGTCAGCTTTGGGTCCACGCCCACATTGCAACAGACCGAGGCCGTGCGCGTGAACCGAACGATGAAATCTGACTAGTCCGGCCGGGCCGCTCCGGGCAGCCGAAAGGATGACGAGGGTGAGGATTTGGCCGGTCCGTACGCCGCGGCGTACGGTGGGCCGCTGAAACCAGAGACCGCTGGTCGTCGGGCCCATCACTCGTGATTGGCCCGGCCGAAGGTCCGATCCGTCGGACGTCCCGCGCAGGTGACAGAGCGTGATCCACCCATGACGCCCTGAGCCCTGCGCTCGGGGCGTTCGTCGTTCCGGGTCATCGTGACCGCCGGTCTCCTATCCGGAAGGAGACCCATGGCGCGGGCAGAGAAGGCTGCGGCCGTCGCGGAGATCGTTGACTCGTTCAACGACTCGGCGGGTGCCGTGCTGACCGAGTACCGCGGGCTCACCGTGAAGCAGCTGCAGGATCTGCGCCGCTCGCTGCGTGGGAACGCCAACTACGCCGTGGTCAAGAACACGCTGGCCAAGCTGGCCGCCTCCGAGGCGGGCATCGAAGGCTTCGACGACCTGCTCACCGGCCCGACCGCGATCGCCTTCATCAACGGCGACGTCGTCGAGGCGGCCAAGGGTCTGCGTGACTTTGCCAAGGCCAATCCCACCCTGGTCATCAAGGGTGGCGTCCTGGACGGCAAGCCTCTCGACGCGAAGGAGATCGCCAAGCTGGCCGATCTCGAGTCGCGCGAGGTGCTGCTGGGCAAGCTGGCCGGCGCGATGCTCGCGTCGCTCAGCCAGGCCGTCTACCTGCTCAACGCCCCCATCGCCCAGGTCGCCCGGCTCGCCGGTGCGCTGCAGGCGAAGGCTGAGGAGGACCCCTCGATCCTCGCGGGTGGTGCCGGTACGCCGGCCCCGGCCACCGACGAGGCCGTCGCCGAGGAGGAGCCCGCTGCGGAGGCCGCTGACGAGACCGACGGCCACGTCGGCTCCGAGGAGACCGCCGAGGACAGCGTCGACTCCGCCGACGAGGCGGCCGAGTCCGAGGACCAGACGACCGAGGCCTGAGGCCCCGGTCACCCACCACCCGAAAACCCCGGTCGCACGTCACACCACCGACGCGGACCACAGATTGGAAGGAAACGCCACCATGGCGAAGCTCAGCACCGACGAGCTCCTCGACGCGTTCAAGGAGATGACGCTCATCGAGCTCAGCGAGTTCGTGAAGCAGTTCGAGGACACCTTCGGCGTCACCGCGGCCGCACCGGTTGCCGTCGCCGCCGCCGCGCCCGCTGCGGGCGGCCCCGGCAACGTGGGCGAGGAGGCTGCCGACCAGGACGAGTTCGACGTCATCCTGGAGGCCGCCGGCGAGAAGAAGATCAACGTCATCAAGGAGGTGCGCGCCCTGACCTCCCTCGGCCTGAAGGAGGCCAAGGACCTGGTCGAGGCGGCTCCGAAGCCCGTTCTCGAGCACGTCGCCAAGGACGTCGCCGAGAAGGCCAAGGAGGCCCTCGAGGGCGCCGGCGCCACCGTCACCCTCAAGTGACGTCTCTGCGTCTGACGCACCACCGTCGAAGGGCGGGCACCCGGTTCGGGTGCCCGCCCTTCGCGCACACCGTGCCGCCCATTCCTGGGGTCGTCGTGGGGCTCGCGCCGCTCGCGCCCCGGCCATCGGTAGGTTGCGGCGGTGCGGATCGCGTTGCTCGGTGACCACAGCTCGCATCCCAGCCACCGCGAGCTCGACGCGCTGGTCCCGCGGCTGGCGATCGGGCTCGGCGTCGAGGCGCGCTGGGTGGCCACGGACAGCGGCGAGGACGTGACGGCGTACGACGCAGTCTGGCTGGTCCCTGGGTCGCCGTACGCCGACGACGCCGCCGTGCTGGCCGCGCTGACGGACGTCCGAGAGGGCGGCATCCCGTTCCTCGGCACGTGCGGCGGCCTCCAGTACGCCGTCGTGGAGTTCGCCCGCAACGTGGTCGGCCTCCGGGCCACCCACGCCGAATCCGACGGCGTCGACGACGACAACGTGGTCGCTGCGCTGGCGTGCTCGCTCCAGGGCGAGCAGCGGCTGGTCACTCCCATCAGCGGCACCCGGTTCGCCGGCTGGGTCGCCGGAGCCGTTCGTCGGCACCCACTACTGCTCCTACGGCCCGACGGCCGCCGCGGTGCACGACCTGGAGGCGGCCGGCGTGGTGGTCGGCGCGACGGCGCCCGACGCCGGCGCGGAGGTGCTGGAGTTCCCCGGCCATCCGTTCTACGTCGCCAGCCTCTTCCAGCCCCACATCGGAGCGCTCGCAGGGCGAGCCCGTCCACCCGCTGCTCCGCGCCTTCGTGGCGGCGAGCGAGGGTCGGTCCGTGGGTTGGCAGCGGTCAGTCACGGTTGGTTCGTCGTCCTGGGCGGTGAGTCAGGGTTGGTTCGTCGTTGTGGGCGGTGAGCCAGGGTTGGTTCGTTCGCCGTCAACCAACCCTCACTCACCGCCGTACCGCCGAAACCAACCCTCACTCACCGCCGAGCCGCCGAAACCAACCCTCACTCCCCGCTACTCGTCCGTAACCTTCCCGACTCGCGCCCGTTGACTCTCCTGGAAGTGGCGAACGGGAGGCGCCCCTTCCTCGACAGGGCACGTCGATGCGAAGGGAGACGCGGCGCCATGGGTGTCGAGATCCAGATCGAGGGACTCACCAAGTCCTTCGGCAAGCAGCTCATCTGGGGCGACGTCACGCTGACGGTGCCCGCGGGTGAGATCTGCGTGATGCTCGGCCCGTCCGGCACCGGCAAGTCCGTCCTGCTCAAGACGCTGATCGGGCTGCTCAAGCCCGACCGCGGCTCGGTGGTCATCGAAGGCACCGACATCGCCAGCTGCTCGGAGCGGGAGCTGTACGAGATCCGCAAGCTGTTCGGCGTGCTGTTCCAAGACGGCGCGATGTTCGGCTCGATGAACCTCTACGACAACGTCGCCTTCCCGCTGCGCGAGCACACCAAGAAGTCCGAGTCCGAGATCCGCGACATCGTGATGGAGAAGATGGACCTCGTCGGCCTGATCGGTGCGGAGTCCAAGCTCCCCGGCGAGATCTCGGGCGGCATGCGCAAGCGCGCGGGGCTGGCCCGGGCGCTGGTGCTCGATCCGGAGATCGTGCTGTTCGACGAGCCCGACTCGGGCCTCGACCCGGTGCGTACGGCGTTCCTCAACCAGCTGATCGTCGACCTCAACGCGCAGATCGACGCGACGTTCCTGATCGTCACCCACGACATCAACACCGCGCGCACGGTGCCCGACAACATCGGGCTGCTCTACCACCGCCACCTGGCGATGTTCGGGCCCCGGGAGATGCTGCTGAGCTCCGAGGAGCCGGTGGTCCGCCAGTTCCTGAACGCCCAGCGGGTCGGCCCGATCGGGATGTCGGAGGAGAAGGACGCCGACGAGCTCGAGGCCGAGAAGGGCCAGGAGCTGCCGCCGCTGCCACCGATCCCTCTCCAGCAGGAGCCGTCCAACGGGATCCCGCGCCGCAGCCAGCGCCCGCCGGGCGAGTGGTGCCGCGAGAACGGCGTCACGCCGCCGCCAGGGTCCTTCGAGCCCGCCATGAGCATGGCGCCGGGGGCCTGAGCCGATGGCAACCCTGACGTCCTCACGCGCTCTCGCGCCCGTCGGCACCGCCGGCAAGCTGTTCGCCTTCGGCCTCGACGTCGGCCGCGGGCTGTTCCGGCGCCCGTTCCAGACCCGCGAGTTCCTGCAGCAGGCGTGGTTCATCGCCTCCGTCACGATCATCCCGACGGCCCTGGTGGCGATCCCGTTCGGCGCCGTGATCGCGCTGCAGGTGGGTGGCCTGATCAAGCAGTTCGGCGCCCAGTCGTTCACCGGATCCGCGTCGGTGCTGGCGGTGGTCCGCGAGGCCGGCCCGATCGCCACCTCGCTGCTGATCGCGGGCGCTGCCGGGTCCGCGATCGCGGCGGACCTCGGCGCGCGCAAGATCCGCGAGGAGCTCGACGCGATGATGGTGCTGGGCATCGACCCGATCCAGCGCCTCGTCGTCCCACGCGTGCTCGCCTGCATGCTGGTCGCCGTCTTCCTCAACGGCCTGGTCAGCGTCGTGGGCGTCGCCGGCGGCTACGTCTTCAACGTGGTTCTCCAAGACGGCACCCCAGGGGCCTACCTGGCGAGCTTCACCGCGCTCGCCCAGCTCCCCGACCTGTGGCAGGGCATGGCCAAGGCCGTGGTGTTCGGGATGATCGCCGCGATCGTGGCCTGCTACAAGGGCATGAACGCCGCCGGCGGGCCCAAGGGCGTCGGTGACGCCGTCAACGAGTCGGTCGTCGTCTCCTTCATGCTGCTGTTCGTCGTCAACTTCGTGATGAGCGCGATCTACTTCCAGCTCGTCCCGCCGAAGACGGGTTGACGTCATGGCCGGCTTCAAGTCCTTGTACGACGCCCCCGCGAGGTCGCTCGACGACCTCGGCGGCCAGCTGGCGTTCTACCTCAAGGCGCTCGCGTGGACGCCGCGCACGGTCCGCCGCTACAAGAAGGAGGTCATGCGGATCCTCGCCGAGGTCACCCTCGGCTCGGGATCGCTGGCCGTCATCGGCGGCACCGTCGGCGTGATCACCGCGATGTGCTTCTTCACCGGCACGGAGGTCGGGCTGCAGGGCTACGCCGCGCTCAACCAGCTCGGCACGTCCGCGTTCTCCGGGTTCGTCTCGGCCTACTTCAACACCCGCGAGATCGCCCCGCTGGTCGCCGGCATCGCGCTCGCGGCGACGGTCGGCTGCGGCTTCACCGCCCAGCTCGGTGCGATGCGGATCTCCGAGGAGGTCGACGCGCTCGAGGTGATGGCGATCCCGTCGCTGCCCTTCCTGGTGACCACGCGCATCATCGGCGGCCTGATCGCGATCATCCCGCTGTACGTCGTCGGGTCTGCTGTCGTCGTACTTCGCGACGCGGCTGACCGTCACCCAGTTCTTCGGCCAGAGCGAGGGAACCTTCGACCACTACTTCAACCAGTTCCTGCCGCCGGGCGACGTGCTGTGGTCGTTCGGCAAGGTGCTGGTCTTCGCCGTCACCGTGATCCTGATCCACTGCTACCACGGCTACAACGCCTCTGGCGGGCCCGCCGGTGTGGGCGTCGCGGTCGGCCGCGCCGTACGCACCAGCATCGTGGCGATCAACGTGCTCGACCTGTTCCTCTCGATGGCGATCTGGGGCACGACCACGACCGTGAGGTTGGCGGGCTAGCCGGATGCACGTCAACCACAAGGTCCTCGGGGTCGTCTTCCTCTGCCTGCTGCTGCTGGGCGTCTGGCTGACCTACGGCGTGTTCACCAAGAAGTTCGTCGACTACGACCGCGTCACCCTGCACACCTCGACGCTCGGTCTCCAGCTGCCCGAGCGCGCCGACGTCAAGATCCGCGGCGTGATCGTGGGCGAGGTGCTCGGCTTCGGCACCGACTCCGACGGCGCCGTCGTGACGCTCGGCCTCTATCCCGACCAGGTCGACACGATCCCCGCCAACGTGACCGGCTCCATCGTGCCCAAGACGCTGTTCGGCGAGAAGTACGTCGCCCTCGAGGTGCCCGCCGAGCCCGCTCGGGAGCACATCGAGGCCGGCGCCACCATCGAGCGCACCCAGGTCGCGATCGAGGTCGAGAAGGTCCTCAACGACCTCTACCCGCTGCTGCGGGCCGTGCAGCCGGCCGAGATCAACCAGACCCTGAACGCGATCGCCACCGCACTGGAGGGCCGTGGCGAGCTGATCGGCGAGAACTTCGAGACCGTCGACGCCTACCTCAAGCGGCTCAACCCGCAGATCCCCGCGATCGTCCAGGACCTCCGGCTGACGGCACGCGTGTCCACCACCTACGCCGAGGTGATGCCCGAGATCGCGGAGATCCTGCGCAACACCATCAAGACGACCGGCACGCTGGAGGACCGCGAGCAGCAGCTGAAGGTGTTCTTCTCCGACCTGTCGAGGTTCTCCGACGACACCCGCGTCTTCCTCGACCAGAACGGCGACAACATCATCCGCCTGGGCCAGCTCGGCGCCCAGCAGCTGCGGGTGCTGGCGAAGTACGCGCCGGAGTACCCCTGCCTGACCGGCGGCATCGTCAACGCCGGGAAGCGGCAGGCCGAGGCCTTCCGCGGCTTCACGCTGCACATCGTCCTGGAGACGCTGCCCAACCAGCCGCGCGGCTACAACGCGTCCGACGTGCCGCGGCTGGGCGATGAACAGCGGCCCGGACTGCCTGAACCTGCCCACCCCGCCGTGGACCCAGGCCAACCCGATGCGCCACCAGCCGAGACTTCGACGACGGCGTCGACAGCCCGACCGGCAAGGGCATCAGCCGGGTCGCGCCCGGCCTCGGCGGGCACGGCGGGGCTACGCCGGCAGCCTCGACGAGGCCGCCGTGCTCAAGTCCCTGCTCGGCCCGGGCCTCGGCGCTGACCGCAGACGAGGTACCCGACCTCGGCGTGCTGCTCGTCGGGCCGATGGCCCGCGGGGCGGAGGTGACGCTGCGATGAAGGCACTCGACAAGCGGACCACCCTCGACCTGGTCAAGCTGCGTGATCTTCATCGTCGTCACGACGCTCGCGACCAGCGTCCTGGTCGTCACCATCGGCAACCTCGACTTCGGCACCAGCCGCGAGTACAAGGCGGAGTTCACCGACGCCACCGGCGTGGTCAAGGGCGACGACATCCGGATCGCCGGGGTCAAGGTGGGCACGGTCAAGAAGGTCGAGATCGTCGAGCGCACCCGTGCCCTGGTCACCTTCAGCGTGCAGGAGACCACCTCGCTGTCGAAGGCGACGCGGGCCGACATCCGCTACCGCAACCTGGTCGGCCAGCGCTACATCTCGCTGAGCAACCAGATCGGCGACAGCGCCACGCTCGCCGAGGGCGCGACCATCCCGGTCAGCCAGACCTCGCCGGCGCTCGACCTGACCGTGCTCTTCAACGGGTTCAAGCCGTTGTTCGAGGCGCTGACCCCGAGCGACATCAACAAGCTCTCCTACGAGATCGTGCAGGTCTTCCAGGGCGAGGGCGGCACCCTCGAGGGCCTGCTGGCGCACACCGCCTCGGTGACCTCGACGCTCGCCGACCGCGACCAGATCATCGGCCAGCTGATCGACAACCTCAACGAGGTGCTCGCCCACCTCGGCAGCCGCGACGAGCAGCTCAACCGCCTGATCACGACGTTCCGCACCTTCGTCGGCGGCCTCAAGGACGACCGTCAGGCGATCCTCGGCTCGCTCGACCAGATCTCGACGCTCTCGGTCGAGACGGCCGGCCTGGTGCGAGGGCATCCGCAAGCCGTTCGTCGAGGACATCAAGCACCTCCGCGCCGTGGCCGAGAACCTCGACCGCAACAAGGGCGAGCTCGACCGGGCCCTGCAGGTGCTGCCGATCAAGCTCGAGAAGGTCGGCCGCACCGCCATCTACGGCTCGTGGTTCAACTTCTACCTCTGCCAGTTCCAGGGCAAGGTCACCGTCGCGGGCGTGACCGTCCCGGTGCAGTACAACACCGGCTCCGACAGGTGCGCCCTCGGATGAGCACTCCCGTTCCGTGAGCGCAACCCGGTCGTGGTCGGGGCGATCAGCCTCGCCGTCGTGGCCGCGCTGATCCTGGCCGCCTTCAACGCGCAGAACCTGCCGATCATCGGCGGCGGCGACGTCTACTACGCCGCCTTCTCCGAGGCGGGCGGCCTGAAGGCCAACGACGAGGTGCGGGTGGCCGGCGTCCGCGTCGGCAAGGTCGAGAAGGTCGAGCTGGACGGCGACCACGTCAAGGTCACCTTCCGCATCGAGGAGGGCGCGGAGTTCGGCAAGGAGACCCGCGCCGACATCAAGGTCAAGACCCTGCTCGGCGCGATGTACCTCAGCCTCGCCCCGGCCGGCTCGGGCCAGCTCGCCGAGGGCGCGCGAGATACCCGGTGGCCCGCACCAGCTCGCCGTACGACGTCGTCGAGGCGTTCTCGGGCCTCGCCGAGACCTCCGAGGACATCGACACCGACCAGCTCGCGCAGGCCCTGACCACGCTGGCCGACCTGACCCGCAACACTCCCGAGGAGTTCCAGCGCCGCCCTCGACGGCGTCTCCCGGCTGTCCACCAACGTCGCGGCCAAGAACTCCCAGATCAACGAGCTGCTCGGCAACCTCCAGAACGTCGCCGAGGTCCTCGACGCGCGCGACCAGGACATCATCGGGCTGATGCGCGACAGCGACGTGCTGTTCCGCGCGCTGGTCAAGCGGCGCGAGGCCGTCCACCGCCTGCTCGTCTCGACCACCACGCTCTCGACCGAGCTGACCAAGCTGGTCAAGCAGAGCCGTGCCGACCTCAAGCCCGCCCTGACCCACCTCGACACCGTCGTCGGCGTGCTGAACAAGAACGAGGACAACATCGACAACAGCCTGCGGCTGATGGCGCCCTTCTACCGCGTCTTCGCGAACACGCTCGGCAACGGGCCGTGGTTCGACACCTACATCCAGAACATGCCTCCCGTCCCGCAGGTGGGCTGAGCCATGGACCTCAAGAAGATCGTCGTCCCGCCCATCATCGTGGCGCTGCTCGTCGCGGGCGCGTGGACCTTCCTGCTCGGCGGCAAGGAGACGAAGACCCTCACCGCGCACTTCCCGCGCACCGTCTCGATCTACGAGGGCAGCGACGTGCGCGTGCTCGGCGTGCCGATCGGCACGGTCGACACCGTGACCCCGTCGGGCACCGACGTCGTCGTCACGATGTCGTACGACGCCGACGGTCAAGGTGCCCGACGGACGCCGCGGCCGTCATCGTGTCGCCGTCCATCGTCGGTGACCGCTTCGTGCAGCTGACGCCCGTCTACACCGACGGCCCGGTCCTCGACGACGGCGCGACGCTCCAGACCGACCGGACCGCCGTACCGCTGGAGCTCGACCAGATCTACCAGAGCCTCGACGACCTGACCGTCGCGCTCGGCCCCAACGGCGCCAACGCCAAGGGTGCGCTGACCGACCTGCTCGAGACCACCGCCGCCAACTTCGGCGGCCAGGGTGCGAAGTTCCACCAGACGATCCAGGACTTCAGCCAGCTCACCGGCACCCTCGACGACAACAAGGAGGAGCTGTTCGGCTCTGCCGAGGCGCTCGAGGGGTTCATCAAGACGCTGGCCCGCAACGACAAGACCGTGCGCCAGTTCAACCAGTCGCTCGCCTCGGTGTCGCAGATGCTGGCCGGCGAGCGCGACGAGCTCGCCGCGTCGCTGCGGAACCTCGCCGTCGCGATGAAGCAGGTCTCGGGCTTCGTCAAGGAGAACCGCGAGATCCTCGGCTCCAACATCAAGGGCCTCAACCGGGTCGCCAAGGTTCTGGTCAAGCAGCGCGCCGCGCTCGACGAGATCCTGACGGCCGCACCGGTCGCGCTGAACAACCTCGCGCTGACCTACAACCCGCAGGCCGGCACCCTCGACACCCGCGCCAACCTCCAGGAGCTCGGCCACCAGATCGACAGCGACCCGGCCACGTTGCTGTGCGGCATCGTCAACCAGGCCGACAAGCCCGGCCAGGTGTGCGACGTCATCAAGGACATCCTCAAGGACCTGCCCGCCGCCCCGCGGGTGGCGGCGCTCGGCCAGGGCCGACCTGGGCGGCGTACGGAGCCGGAGCAGTTCGACCCGACGCTCGGAGGGCTGGTGGCTGCCCGATGATGCCGCAAGTGTCTGCGAGCTTTGGCGTCGTTCCTGGACGTTCGGGGGCGTTGCAACCCTCACGAACGTCCGGGATACCCGGTCGACCGGGTATCACGTCCCTCGGCGCCTCAAGCTCCTGGTCCTCGCCCTGCTCGGCGTCGCTGACGATCTCGGGCTGCGGGTTCGACGTCTACAAGCTGCCGCTGCCCGGTGGCACCGACGTCGGGGACGACCCGATCACGGTGCACATCATGTTCCGCGACGTGCTCGACCTGGTGCCGCAGTCGACGGTGAAGGTGAACGACGTCAACGTCGGCAAGGTGACCGACGTCAGACTCGACGGGTTCACCGCCGACGTGACGGTGCAGCTGCGCAAGGACACCGAGCTGCCCGACAACGCGGTGGCCACGATCCGGCAGACCAGCCTGCTGGGCGAGAAGTTCGTCTCGCTGGCCGCCGCCCGAGTCCGGTGCCAGCAGCGAACCGCTGCAGCAGCGGTGACGTGATCCCGCTCGAGCGCAGCGGCCGCAACCCCGAGGTCGAGGAGGTGCTCGGTGCGCTGAGCCTGCTGCTCAACGGCGGCGGCGTGGCCCAGCTGCGCACCATCGCCCGCGAGCTCAACATCGCGCTCGAGGGCCGCGAGGGCACGACGCGGTCGGTGCTCGACCAGGTCCGGGACGCTGATGACCCAGCTCGACGACCACAAGGCCGACATCGTCAACGCGATCGACAAGCTCAACACCCTCGCCGTCTCGGTCAACGAGCAGCGCGACACCATCGACGCCGCCCTCGAGGAGCTGCCCTCGGCGCTGGCCTCGATCGACAAGCAGCGCGACGACCTGGTGCAGGATGCTCAAGGCGCTCGTCGAAGCTGAGCGACGTCGGGGTCCGGGTGATCCAGGCGTCGAAGGCAGCCACCATCGACTCGCTGCAGCAGCTCAGTCCGGTGCTGTCGCAGATCGCGGCCTCGGGCGACGACTTCGTCAACGCCTTCCACGTCTTCTTGACCTACCCGTTCGTGGACGAGGTGGTCGGCCGCGACCCGCAGGTCGCCCGCAACCTCCACATGGGCGACTACACCAACCTCTCGGTCACCCTCGACATCAACGTCGAGACCGGCGTCACGCTGCCGACCGGCCTGCCGACGGGCTCCCCACCCTGCCGACCGACCTGCCGACGACGCTGCCGACGATCCTCGACCCGACCGTGATCGTGGGCGACGTGCTGGCCTGCCTCCAGAGCGGGAGCCTGACCAGCCCCGAGTGCCAGAAGGTGCTGGCCAGCCCCGAGAAGCTGCTCAAGCTCCGCGAGGAGTGCGCCAAGCAGGAGAACGAGGACAAGGCGGTCTGCAAGCAGCTCGCCCTGATTCCGGGCCTGCCGACGGCCGACAGCTCGCTGCCGGTCCCAGTGCCGACGCTGAGCACGTTGCTGCCCCTGCCGACGATCCCCGGCCTGCCGCGTGCGCCCACCGGCGAGCAGGGGCAGCGCTCGACTTCGGCAAGCGCGGTCCGACCGTGCGGCAGCTGATGGCGCTCTACGACCCGGCGCTGGTGAGCCTGCTCGTCCCGGGGATGGTGGTGGACAGATGATCACCCGCCGTACCCGCATCCAGCTGCTGGTCTTCGCCCTGATCACCTTGGTCGGAGTCAGCTTCGTCGGCGCTCGCTACGCCCGTCTCGACCGCGCTGCTCGTCGACTCGTCGTACACCGTGGTCGCCCACTTCGCCGACTCCGGCGGCATCTTCGCCGGCGGCGAGGTCAGCTACCGCGGGGTCCGGGTCGGCCAGGTCGAGAAGCTCGTGCTCACCGACGCCGGCGTCGACGTCTACCTCGACATCGACGACGAGTACGACGACATCCCGGCCGACGCGCTGGCGGTGGTCGGCAACCGGTCGGCCGTGGGCGAGCAGTACGTCGAGCTGCAGCCCCAGACCGACGGCAAGCCGTTCCTCGAGGACGACTCCGAGATCGCGATGGAGGACACCCGGACGCCGATCCCGACCCAGAAGCTGCTCGGCGACATCTCCACCACGGTCGAGTCGGTCGACCAGGAGGCGCTGCGCACGACCGTCAGCGAGATGGGCGCCGCCTTCGGCGGCACGGGGGAGGACCTCCAGCGGATCATCGACAGCGGCACCTCCTTCATCGACGCGGCCAACGCCAACTTCGACACCACCACCGCGCTGATCCGCGACAGCAACACCGTGCTCCGCGGGCAGATCGCCTCCGCGGGCGCGATCCGCACCTTCGCCAAGCAGCTGAAGCTGTTCACCGGCACGCTGGCCGGCTCCGACAAGGACCTGCGCGCCGTGATCGACAACGGCTCGGCCACCGCCGACGAGCTGCGCCGCTTCCTCGACGACAACAAGGTCGACCTCGCCGAGCTGATCAACGAGCTGGTGACGACGGGCGAGGTGGTGGTCCGCCACCTGCCGGGCATCGAGCAGATCCTGGTGCTCTACCCGTACGTCGTCGAGGGCGGCTTCACCGTGGTGTCGCGCTCGCCCGACACCGGCCTGTACGACGCCCACTTCGGGATGATCATGACCGAGCACCCCGCGGTCTGCCACGGCGGCTACGAGTCGACCGACCGCCGGCCGCCGCAGGAGGGCGAGAACCGGCCGATGAACATGGACGCGCACTGTGCCGAGCCCGCCTCGCAGTCCAACGCCCGCGGGGCGCAGAACGCCCCGCAGCGTGCTCCCGGCGGCGTACCGGACCGCTCCGTTCGCGCCCGTGGTGGCGACGTACGACGGCGGAGCGGCTGCGCTGGGGCGCGAGCGTCCCGCGTGACCTTTCCTCGCCTGGCTCGTTGGCACCAAGAACCCTGGGAGGGGATTCGTGGAAGTGGCTGTTCCTGCAGCCGCTGATGTCGAGTCGGGAGTGAGTCGATGACCGCGGCAGGTGACGGAGAGGGACACGGAGACGCGCGCGAGCACGTCGCCGCAACAGGCGCCGCTGGCGCCGCGGTTCCGCCGCGGGCTGCTGGCCGCGCTCGTCGCCGTGACCGTCGCCGGGCTGGTGGCGCTGGTGTGGCTGGTCTCCAGCCGCAGCGTGGACGCCGTCGGCGTCCAGGGCGACCAGGAGCAGCTGCAGAGCGAGCGCGAGGCCGTGATGGCGCAGACCGAGCAGTTCCTGCTGCGGATGGGCACCTACGGGCCCGACCTCCTCGACGACCAGGGCGGGATGCCGGAGTACCGCGAGCGGGTCAACGAGGTCATCACGCCGAAGTTCGCGGTGTCCTTCGAGAAGGAGGCCGCCACCGCCGAGCAGCTCGTGGCGCAGGCCAGGATCTCCCGCGAGGCCGAGGTGTTCGTCGACCGGCGTCTCGGCGATCGACGAGGACTCCGCCACCGCGCTGGTGGCCGGTGCGTTCACCGACAGCTACCCCAAGGCGTCCGGTGACCAGCCGCGCGAGCCGGCGCCGTTCCGGATCGAGGTCAGCCTGGTGAAGGTCGACGGCGAGTGGCTGGTCGACAACTTCACCCCCGTGACGGGAGCGACCCGATGAGCACGCGCGGGCACATCCGTGGCCAGCCCGAGCTGGTACGACGTCCTCGACCTCGACGCTGGGCGCGACCGAGCCCGAGGTCCGGGCCGCGTGGAAGGCCGCGATCGCCGACCTCGACCCCTCCGACCGGCGCTTCCGCCTGCTGAACCAGGCCGCGGAGGTGCTGCTCGACCGCGACCGCCGGGCGGCGTACGACGCGGAGCTGCTGACGGCCGAGCTGGACGCGCACCAGGACGAGTCCGCACTCGCCGAGTCCGCGCCCGAGCCCGAGCCCGCGCGCCGAGCCCGAGCCCGATGCCGAGGCCCCGGTGACGACGCGACGTACCGGCTGGGTCGTGCCCGGCTGGCTCCTGGTCGCCGTCGCGGCCATCGCGGCGCTGGTGGTGGGGGCCTGCGCGGTGGTGGCCTCGACGGCACCCTCCGACGCGAGCATCGCCGACGCCGACCCGCGAGGCGCAGACCAGCGCCGAGCGGGCGATCGTGCCGATCCTGTCCTACGACGCAGCGCTCACCTCGACGAGGACCAGCGGGCCGCCGAGGGCTTCCTGACCGCCGAGTACCGCGAGGAGTACGCCAAGCTCTTCGAGGTCATCAAGGCCAACGCCCCCGAGACCGGCACCAAGGTCGTCGGCCGAGGTGGTCGCGTCCGGCATCGTCCGCTCCGGCGACGACCGCGTCGCCGTGCTGGTCTTCGTCAACCGGCCGACCACCAACAAGCAGCTCGAGCAGCCGGTCGTCTACAAGGACCAGGTCACCGTCACCATGCAGAAGGTCGGCGACGAGTGGCTCGTCGACGACCTGGTCACCTCACCCGCCGGCGGCTGACCCGCCCGAGGCCGTAAGCCGTAGATTCGTCCGGCGCGCGGTCGCTCCTGCACGACGAGCGTGGCGAGCCCCTGGGCGAGCCCGCGAGGAGGAAGGAGCGACCTTATGGCGCGCCGGACAGCGAGCGGAGCGAGCCATGCGGCAGTGGACCGAAGACGCGATCGAGAAGGCCGAGAACGTCGTCTACCTGGCGGTGGCGGTGGTCCTGGTCGCGGTCGCGGCGGTGGTGCTGGGCTCGACCGCGGTGAAGTTCACCGAGCTGCCGGACCTGGGCGTGATCTCCATGGCCGCCGAGGTGCTCGACCTGCTGCTCCTGGTCTTCATCGTCGTGGAGCTGCTGTACGCGGTCCGGACCACGCTGGCCGAGCGCGAGCTGGTGGCCGAGCCCTTCCTGATCGTCGGCATCATCGCCTCGATCAAGGAGATCGTGGTGCTCTCGGTGAAGGCGCCCGACTACGTCGGCACCGACAAGCTCGACGGACACCGTCTGGCTGATGGGCGTGCTGACCGTGACGATCGGCGTGCTGGCGGTCTCCACGCTGCTGGTGCGCCGCAAGGAGCGCGAGCCCAGCGAGGGCGACGGCAGCGGCCCCGACGCCGCCCACGAGAAGCAGGTCGACGCGCGCGCGGAGGCGTCCTGACCGCCCGGACACCCGCCGTACGGCGCCAGACCACTCTCCACAGGTTTCGCCGATGTGCTTGACCTCGGGCGGGCCTGAGGTCATCATCGTCGTCAGCGACCTGCCCCGGGCTTGATTGCCGCCCTTGTGGCGCGCGCAGGTTTACGCTATCGTGGCCCCTCGCGTCTGCTCTCAGATGCCCATCCGCCTGCCCGGTGGCCGATGGAGTGGTGGGAGACGCAATCACCCCAGGACACGTCGAAGGACACCTGTTGGCCGCGCGCAGCTCTGCCGAAAAATCCCGCCGCATCTCGTTCGCAAAGATCTCCGAACCTCTCGAGCTCCCCAAGCTCCTCTCCCTCCAGACCGACAGCTTCGACTGGCTGGTCGGCAACGACGACTGGACCGCCGAGGTGGCCCGCCGTCGCGAGGCCGGCGAGGACGTCTCCGAGAAGTCGGGGCTCCAGGAGATCTTCGAGGAGATCTCCCCGATCGAGGACTTCTCCGAGACCATGTCGCTCTCGTTCGAGGACCCGGTCTTCTACGACCCGAAGTACACCGTCGACGAGTGCAAGGAGAAGGACTTCACCTACTCCGCCCCGCTCTACGTCTCCGCCGAGTTCACCAACAACGAGACCGGTGAGATCAAGGGCCAGACGGTGTTCATGGGCGACTTCCCGCTGATGACGCCCAAGGGCACGTTCATCATCAACGGCACCGAGCGGGTCGTGGTCTCCCAGCTGGTCCGCTCGCCGGGCGTCTACTTCGAGCGCACCGCCGACAAGACCTCCGACAAGGACATCTTCACCGCCAAGATCATCCCCAGCCGCGGCGCGTGGCTGGAGTTCGAGATCGACAAGCGCGACATGGTCGGCGTCCGCCTCGACCGCAAGCGCAAGCAGAACGTCACGGTGCTGCTCAAGGCCCTCGGCTGGACCAACGAGCAGATCCGCGAGGAGTTCGGCCAGTACGAGTCGATGATGCTGACCCTCGAGAAGGACCACACCGAGGCCCAGCGCGACGCCCTGCTCGACATCTACCGCAAGCTGCGCCCGGGCGAGCCGCCGACGGAGGAGGCCGCGCAGACGCTGCTGAACAACTACTACTTCAACCCCAAGCGCTACGACCTCGCCAAGGTCGGCCGCTACAAGATCAACAAGAAGCTCGGCACCCACGAGGCCTTCGACCAGCAGACGCTGACGATCGACGACATCGTCGCGGCGATCCGCTACATCGTCCGCCTCCACAACGGCGACACCACGCTGGCCGACGCCGCCGGGACCGAGATCAAGGACCCCGAGGGCAAGGTCATCGAGGTCCTGGCCGACGACATCGACCACTTCGGCAACCGCCGCATGCGCACGGTCGGCGAGCTGATCCAGAACCAGCTCCGCACCGGCCTGGCCCGCATGGAGCGCGTGGTCCGCGAGCGGATGACGACCCAGGACGTCGAGGCGATCACGCCGCAGTCCCTGATCAACATCCGCCCGGTGGTCGCGGCGCTGAAGGAGTTCTTCGGCACCAGCCAGCTCTCGCAGTTCATGGACCAGACCAACCCGATCTCGGGCCTGACCCACAAGCGTCGCCTCTCGGCGCTGGGCCCCGGTGGTCTGTCCCGCGACCGCGCCGGCATGGAGGTCCGCGACGTCCACCACAGCCACTACGGCCGGATGTGCCCGATCGAGACCCCCGAGGGTCCCAACATCGGCCTGATCGGCTCGCTGGCGTCGTACGGCCGGATCAACCCGTTCGGCTTCGTCGAGACCCCCTACCGCAAGGTCACCAAGGGCAAGGTCACCGACACAGGTCGACTACCTGACCGCCGACGACGAGGACAAGTACGTCATCGCGCAGGCCAACGCGCCGCTCGACGACAAGGGCCGCTTCGTCGAGGAGCGGGTGCTGGTCCGCCAGCGTCACGGTGAGGTGTCCGAGGTCCTGGCCGAGGACGTCGACTACATGGACGTCTCCCCGCGCCAGATGGTGTCGGTCGCGACCGCGCTGATCCCGTTCCTGGAGCACGACGACGCCAACCGCGCGCTGATGGGCGCCAACATGCAGCGCCAGGCCGTGCCGCTCATCAGGAGCGACTCGCCCCTGGTCGGCACCGGCATCGAGTACCGCGCCGCGGTCGACGCCGGTGACGTGCTGGTGGCCGAGAAGGCCGGTGTGGTCAAGGAGGTGTCGGCCGACTTCATCGAGACGATGAACGACGACGGCACCTACCAGACCTACCGGCTGGCGAAGTTCCGCCGGTCCAACCAGGGCACCTGCATCAACCAGCGCCCGCTGGTGACCGAGGGTGACCGGCTCGAGGTCGGCTCCCCGATCGCCGACGGTCCGTGCACCGACCAGGCCGAGATGGCCCTGGGCACCAACCTGCTGGTCGCGTTCATGCCGTGGCAGGGCCACAACTACGAGGACGCCATCATCCTCAGCCAGCGGCTGGTGCAGGAGGACGTCCTCACCTCGATCCACATCGAGGAGCACGAGGTCGACGCCCGCGACACCAAGCTCGGTCCCGAGGAGATCACCCGCGACATCCCCAACGTCTCCGAGGAGATGCTGGCCGACCTCGACGAGCGCGGCATCATCCGCATCGGCGCCGAGGTCACCACGGGCGACATCCTGGTCGGCAAGGTCACGCCCAAGGGCGAGACCGAGCTGACGCCCGAGGAGCGGCTGCTCCGCGCGATCTTCGGTGAGAAGGCGCGCGAGGTGCGCGACACCTCCATGAAGGTGCCGCACGGCGAGTCCGGCACGGTCATCGGCGTCCGCGTGTTCGACCGCGAGGACGGCGACGAGCTGCCCCCGGGCGTCAACCAGCTGGTCCGCGTCTACGTCGCCCAGAAGCGCAAGATCTCCGTGGGTGACAAGCTCGCCGGCCGTCACGGCAACAAGGGCGTCATCGCCAAGATCCTGCCGATCGAGGACATGCCGTTCATGGAGGACGGCACGCCCGTCGACGTCGTGCTCAACCCGCTGGGTGTGCCGCGACGCATGAACATCGGCCAGATCCTCGAGCTCCACCTCGGCTGGCTGGCCAAGCAGGGCTGGGACCTCGACCTCCACGACGGCAAGGGCTCCGACGACTGGAAGCAGCGCCTGATCTCGATCCACGCCGACAAGGCGGCTCCGGGCACCAAGGTGGCGACGCCGGTGTTCGACGGCGCCAAGGAGGACGAGATCACCGGTCTGCTGGGGGCCACCCTCCCCAACCGCGACGGCGTACGGATGATCAACGAGACCGGCAAGGCCAGCCTGTTCGACGGCCGTTCCGGTGAGCCGTTCCCCGACCCGGTGTCGGTGGGCTACATGTACATCCTCAAGCTGCACCACCTCGTCGACGACAAGATCCACGCACGCAGCACCGGCCCCTACTCGATGATCACGCAGCAGCCCCTGGGCGGTAAGGCCCAGTTCGGCGGCCAGCGGTTCGGCGAGATGGAGGTCTGGGCGATGGAGGCGTACGGCGCCGCCTACGCCCTGCAGGAGCTGCTGACGATCAAGTCCGACGACGTCCCGGGCCGCGTGAAGGTGTACGAGGCGATCGTCAAGGGCGAGAACATCCCCGACTCCGGCATCCCCGAGTCGTTCAAGGTGCTCGTCAAGGAGATGCAGTCGCTCTGCCTCAACGTCGAGGTGCTGTCGCAGGACGGCACCCCGATCGAGATGAAGGACGCCGAGGAAGACGTCTTCCGGGCGGCCGAGGAGCTCGGCATCGACCTGTCGCGTCGCGAGCCCAGCAGCGTCGAAGAAGT
>CAWBOE010000016.1:0-44393 GCA_963790295.1 uncultured Actinomycetota bacterium | reverse complement strand
CCGTGTTCAGCGCCTTCTGGATCGTCCGCCACGGCTGGACGACCGTGCCCGCGTTCGAGTCCGAGCCGGAAGGCGACACGTAGAACGTCCCGCTCGGCGTCGGCGTCGGAGTTGGGGTCGGCGTCGGCGTCGGGGTCGGCGTCGGCGTCGGCGTCGGCGTTGGGGTCGGCGTCGGCGTCGGCGTCGGCGTCGGCGTTGGGGTCGGCGTTGGGGTCGGCGTCGGCGTCGGCGTCGGCGTCGGCGTTGGGGTCGGCGTCGGCGTCGGGGTCGGAGTCGGCTGAGCGCTCCCCTGCGCTGGCCGCAGCGCGATCAACTGGCCGATGCTGCTCGAGTTCCGGCTCAAGGTTGTGGCAACCTTGTCACCCGTTGGGCCCGCATCCGGCTGGACCATGTCGGCAGCTTCGGCCAACACACCGAGGCCGACCGCTGCGCGATCGGGACCGCTCGGTCATCCCGTTCGGCGGCGAAGGCGAGCGTATGCCGTTGTTGCCGAAAAACCCGACCACCAGCGCGCCGCCCACCGTGGTCGTGACCGACGGGGCGGGGATCAGGCTCACGTTCGGCGAGTAGATCCCGCTGTGGGCCAAGATCGGCGACGCTGTGTCGAGGCCCGAGTACGCGAGGATAGCCCCGGCCGCCGCTGTCGAGAACGGAAGCGTCCAACTGTACGACGCCGGCTCGGACGGCCCCGCCACCCGGAAGTAGACGACCTGGGTCAGGCTCGCGCCTCCCGTGTTCGAGTTCTTGCGGACGAGCGTCCAACCCGCCGGAGCGGTGTCATCCCGAAGTTCCCGGGGGTGCGTAGGTCGATCCCGGCAACCAGAACGTCGCCGGCAACGACACCCGCGGGGCGCGCGATCGAGAGCGTCGTCCCCGAGTCCGCTGCCCCATTCGAGACACTCCGCAGAGCCGGGGCAGCGGTCCCTATCGCCGGCGCAACGAGGAGGGCCGTGAGCGCGACGAGAAGAACCGCGGTCTTGAAGAGGCTTCGCATGGGCCAGTGCCTCTATCGGCGCCGGCCGTACAGCCCTCAGTCCCTCGATTTTGCGAGTAGTCTCACCCTTCGGGAGGAGGACGTCCCTCGAACGGAGTCCCTCGAAATGGGAGTCTGCTCCTGCGGCGTACTCCCGCCGGGTCAGCGGTGTGCCTTTTGTCACCGCTGCACCCTCGCCGCTGTCAGCGACGAGGGCCGCAGAGGGGGCTCAAAGCTTGAAGGCCCCGATGTCCGCGGAAGATCCTTGCGGGCGTGCCTTGCCAGTCGTGGTCGGCAGCCGGTGAGTAAGCACCCAGCGCCCGGTCGACCGCGGGACTCCCAGCGGCCAGACGGTAGTTCGAACCGAAGGCTGGATTCGCCGAGATGCTGTTGGAAAACGCAAGTCCGACCGCGGGCGACCCGGTCGCGAAGTACCCGGCCCCAGTTGCCGTACCCCAGGTTCGTCATGACACTGTTGCCGCTACCGACCGCCCCGCTCCAGTAGGAGCGGATTCCGTACTCGGTGTTGCTGGCGACGATGTTGTTGACGATCGTGTTCCCGTCCGAGCTGCTGCCGGCATTACCGGCGACGAGGATTCCCGACTTCCCGTTACCCACGACCGTGTTCGACGTGACGAGGATGTTGTTCGCGTCGGGGTAGAGGTGGATCCCGAAGGCACGGTTCTTCTCGATGACGTTGTTGGCGATGACACCTCCGGTGCCCAGGGACCAGTAGATGCCGTGGTCGAACGTCGCGTTCGTCCCGTTGTCGTGAATCCAGTTGCCGAGCAGGCGGATGTCGTGGGACACTTTCGCCGAGGAGATCGCGGAAATCGAGGCTTTCGTGATCTCATTGCCCAAGATCTCGACATGCTTGGCGCCCGCGAGGTAGAGCACCACATGAGTTTGGGTTCGCCGAGGTTTGCCCCTTGAGCACGAACCCGGAGACCCTTTAGGTAGGAAGCCGCGATCTTCAACCGGCCGGTGATCACGGGCCTCTCGCTCCCGTAGGCCTTGAGCGTTATCGGCTTGCTGGCGGTCCCGCTCGTCGAACATGACGAGCGACTGGGGAGTACGTCCCTGCGCGGACCAGCGTCGTCTCGCCGGCCTTCATCGTGCTGATCGCCTTCTGGATCGTCTTCCAGGGCTTCTGAGGGTTCCGGCGTTCAAATCCGAGCCCGACGGGGACACGTAGAACGCCTTCCCGGTCGAGGCCGGAGGGGCAGGGAATGGGGTCCCGGCTGTACCGCCGCCGGACGGCGCAGGAGAAGGGGTGGGGGTCGGGGTCGGCGTCGGGGTCGGCGTCGGGGTTGGGGTCGGCGTCGGGGTCGGGGTGGGGTCGGCGTCGGGGTCGGGGTCGGCGGCGAGGGGGCGCGCTTGGAGGCGTCCCATTCGAGGGCCCGGGCCGCAGAGCCAGGAGCTGGCCGATGCTGCTCGAGTTCGTGCCTTGTGTCGCCGCCTCGCGGACGTCCGTTGAGCCGGCCGCGCCCTGGACGGAGTCGGCGCCTAGGAGACTCAGGCCTTCCCCGCCTGTGACGAGACGGTCGTATCGTTTCCATCCCACCCGGTGCGCCGGTGATGTCGTTTGTCCCGTTGGTCCGAAGAAGCCGATCAGGAGCGCGCCGGCAACGGATGTGGTGATGGACGGGGCGGTGAGATTCTCGCGCCCGCCGAAACTTGCCCGCTGTGGGCGAGGACCGGCGAGCTCGAGTCGATGCCCGTGTACGCGAGGATTGCACCTCCGTTCGCAATCGAGACCGGGAACTTCCAGCTATAGGTGAGGCGACCGCGGCGCTGGCCACGCGGTAGTAGAGGGCCTGGCTTAGGGTGGCACCGCTCGTGGCGACGTCGCTGCGCACCAGCGTCCACCCTGCGGGGCGGTGACGCTTTTCCCTGGAGCGAGCCGGGTGTGAACTGCGGCGACGAGCACGTCCCCGGCGACCACCCCGCCCGGCACGGCGATCGTGAGCGCCGATGAAGAGGCGTTGCTCGCGCTCGCGACCCCGCGCAGAGCTGGGCTCGCTAGCGCCTGGCGATGCTACGAGGAGTGCGATCGCCGCCATAAGCAGCCCGAGCGCACAGCGCCTTGTCGTCCCCCCATTAACTACCCGGAGCCCAGCCGACCGGAAAACTTGTGCCGCCGCATGCGACTATCTTCATCGAACGGCCGCCCGGGGCAACCCCGAGCTGAAATGTCTCGCTAGTTCCGGTAGACCTCCGCGAACGGATCCGCGAGGAGTCCGCTTTCGAGCAGCTCGATGACCTCGTCGATCCCGTCGTCGACCCTTCGGGCGGCCTCGAACCCAAGCTGCTCCTTCGCCTTCTCGAAGCTCACCTTGTAGTCCCGCGGGTCCTCGTCCTTGTGGACGAACTCCACCTTGGCGCCGGGAACTCGCGCTCTGAGCAGCTCGACGAGGTCGAGCTTTCTGTAGTTCTCTGTGGTGTCGCCCACGTTGAAGACCTCGCCGGCAACAGTCTCGGCCGGCGCTGCGAGCGCCAGCGCGACCGCATGGGCGGCGTCTCGTACGTGAACGTACGGACGCCAGAACTGCTCGCCGTACACGAGGAGCTTCCCCTCCCCTGAGCAGAACATCGCGGGCGAACTCGTTCACGGTCAGATCGAATCGCATTCGCGGCGACGTGCCGTAGATCGTGGCAAAGCGCAGACAGCAGGTCGCGAATCCGGGTCTCGACCGCCGGAGCGTCTCGAGCTCGGCGGCGACCTCGTCTCGGCATAGAGCGAGACGGGACGCAACTCCCACTCCTCGGTGGCAAGCGAGCTGCCGTTGTCGCGCACCTTGCCGTAGTTGCTGCACGTGGAGGCAAAGAGGAACCGCGCGGCGCCCGCAGCCTCCGCCTCGTCGAGGAGCGCCAGAGTCGCCTCGACGTTGATCTTCCGCGCCAGCTCCTGCCGGCGTGCGCAGGCAGGGTCGCCGACGATAGCGGCGAGGTGAACTACGTCGCCGACGCCCGTCGAGCGCGGCTCTCCGGGCCGCTGGATCGCCGACGTCGTCATGAAGGAACTCGAACCTCTCGTCGCCCCAGACCGACAGGAGCGACGGCACCCCGCCGTGCATCAGCGAGTCGAGGACGCGCACATGATGCCCGTCCGTGAGTAGCTGATCAACGACGAGCGAGCCGAGATATCCGGCTCCGCCCGTGACCAGTGTCCGTTTCGCAGTCATGTGCTCTGCCTATTCTTCGGCCGTGAGGGCGCAAACCTTGACGGTAGCGCTTACGCGCCGCTACGGCGCGCCCGGCAGCCCCGCCATCGCCGTCGGTGTCCTGACCGTTGGCATCTGGCTGGCCTGGGCCTGGCGCGAGGCGAGTCTCGAGCCGACGAGGTGGGGATCGCTCGGAGCCGCGCTCGTCCTCCTCGTGTTCCTGGGAGTGCTTGCAATCGGAGTCGGCGACGCCTGGCCGGTGTGGCGCCGGGTCATGGTCGCCGCGCTCGCCGCCTTTGTCGGGTGGAACTTCCTCTCGATCACCTGGGCGGACTTCGAGCAAGGTCTCGACGCCTCCACCAACGAGATCGCCCGTCGGGCCGGCGTCGGGATCGCCACCCTGTTCCGCCGTTTCCCCACACGCGAGGACCTGCTTTCCGCCACCTTCGCCGCGAAGATGCAGGCCTACGTCGACGCGATCGACGACGCCCTCGCCGAGCCCGACCCCTGGCTCGGCTTCTGTGCCTACATCGAACGCGTGTGCCGGATGCAGGCAGACGACCGCGGGTTTGCCGACGTCCTCGCCTTGACCTTCCCGACCGCGAAGGCCTTCGAGCAGGAACGCAACCGGTCGGTGGCCGGCCTGATGGAGCTGCTGGCTCGCGCCCAGGCCACCGGGCGGTTGCGCCCGGACTTCGTCCACCAGGACGTGCCCCTGATCCTGATGGCGAACGCCGGGGTCGTGTCGGCCACGCGAGACACCGCTCCGGACGCCTGGCGCCGGGTCGTCGGCTACCTCATCCAGTCCTTCGCCGCCGAAGCGGCGGGCCCTATCCCGGACCCGCCCACCCCGCGCCAGGTCTACCGCACACTCCTTCGCCTGCCTCGGTCCCAGCGCCCCGGCCAATACCGCAAGACCTGACGGGGCACAGGTCAGCGCGACCCGTAGGGGCCGCGCGTCCGCCGCGCCAGGCGGCGAGCCTGACCAGGAACAGGTCCTGCTCGGCACGAGGTGCTCCTAGCCTGGCGCCATGAAGCTCACGTGCACCCGCCTCACGCCCGCACTCGGTGCGACCGCGACGCTGCCTGACCGGTCTCGGCGACGTCTCCGAGAGCTGGCCGACGCGATCCACGCAGCCCTGATCGAACACTCGGTCCTGGTGTTCCCCGACGCCGACCTCGACGCGAGGAGGATGGTGCAGCTCGGGCGCGCGCTGGGCACCCTGGGCATCCGCCACCACTCCTACACGACGCATCCCGGACTCCGAGGACGTCGTGGTGCTGACCTGGGAAGGCGACCAGAAGCCGGACGCCGCGGAGTGGCACTCCGACATGACCTACAGGCGCCAGCCACCGTTCGCCTCGATCCTGAAGGCGGTGGAGGTGCCTCCCGGTCGGCGGCGACACCCTCTGGGCGAGCATGTTCGCGGTGCACGACGCCCTCGAACCCGGGTTGCGGCGTGACCTGGAACAGCTCGAGGCAGTTCACGACATGGGAGCCTTCCGCACCGGCGCCTACGAGGCAGGGCGGCGACGAGGGCATCAGTGCCGCGCTGGCCGAGGCCGGCACGGCCGTGCACCCGGTGATCGCCCATCATCCCGTGACCGGCCGACCGTACGTGAACGTCAGCGAGTCGTTCACCCGGTTCGTGATCGGTCTCTCGGCTCCTGAGAGCGCCCGGCTGCTGACCTTCCTGTTCGACCTGATCAACCGACCCGACTTCCACGTCCGCATCAGGTGGCAGCCCGGGATGGTCGTCATCTGGGACAACCGCGGGACCCAGCACTACGCGGTCGCCGACTACCTGCCCCACCGCCGCGTCATGCACCGGGTCGCCGTCGTGACCGACCGACGCTCACCGGCGCTCGCGGACCTGGACGCCTGACCGACGAGGAGCCGCAGGCCACTTTGAGTGCTTCGCAGGTCAGGCCCACCATGGCATGGCGCGCCCGTAGGGATTCGAACCCCAAACCTTCTGATCCGTAGTCAGATGCTCTATCCGTTGAGCTACGGGCGCCCGTCGCGTCAGCTGGAACTCGCGGACCGGCCGGACGACTGGTCGAGGATAGCCGACCCCTCGGAGGTTGCCGAAATCAGTAGGCGGGCCACGATGGGGGCGTGCGGGGCCGTCGTACGCCGCTCGTCCAGGTCCTCGTCGCGGTGCTGGCCGCGGCGATCACGGGTGCGTGCGACCTCGGACCTTCGGCTGACGTCGAGCCGTCGCCGGACCCCACTCTGATGGCGGTCGACCCGGTGGGCGGCGACCCGCCGCAGCTCACGGCGGCCGTCGAGGTCGAGCTCGCGACGGCGGTGGCGGTGTTCGGGCTGGGCTGCCGGCCGCAGTCCCCGCGCCATCGGTGCTCGGCCGACGGCGACAAGACCTACACGCTGACCGGTGGGTTGCACGGAGTCACGGTGACGGGGGCGTGGACGGAGCTCGACACCGGTCGCGGGCGGTGGACAGTGAACGTCCGGCTCGCACCCGGCGACCGGCGTACGGCCTCACGGGTCGCCGAGCGCGCACAGGAGGTGGGCGGACTGGTCGTCGGTGCTCGACGCCCACAGCGGCGACGTGCTCCAGGCCGTGCCGGCCGCCGACGTCAACGGGGCACTGATCACCCGTCGCGACCTGCACCGGCCGGCCGCCGAGTCCGTGGTGAGCGCCTTCGTGGAAGCGGCTGTGACCGCGACCACAGGGCGTTGATCGATCCAATATGTGGCCAGCGCGTGCGCGAGTAGCCTCGCGGGCACTTGTTCGCCCAGGAATTTCGCCCAGCAATCCGCCGACAACGATGTTGGGGGCGACGCCGTGACGACTCCCCGCTGATCCAGCGCAGGCCGAGAGGGACTTCATGACCGCCGATACCCAGGCTCCCCCAACGACCCATCAGGGCATCCTCGACTTCGTCACCGAGGTCGCCGCGATGACCACCCCCGACCGCATCCACTGGTGCACCGGCTCCGACGAGGAGTGGACCCAGCTGACCGACGCGCTGGTCGCCACGCGGCACGTTCACCCGTCTCGACCCCGCGAAGAAGCCCAACAGCTTCTACGCCCGCACCGACCCGACCGACGTCGCCCGGGTCGAGGACCGCACCTACATCTGCAGCGTCGACGAGAAGGACGCCGGGCCCACCAACAACTGGATGGACCCGAACGAGATGAAGGACATCATGCGCGGGCTGTACGCCGGCTGCATGAAGGGCCGCACGATGTACGTCATCCCGTTCGTGATGGGCCACCTCGAGGCCGAGAAGCCGATGTTCGGCGTCGAGATCACCGACTCGGCGTACGTCACCGCGTGCATGCGCGTGATGGCCCGGATGGGCAGCCACGTGCTGCGCCGCATGGAGGAGCTGAACGCACCCTTCGTGCCCGCCCTGCACTCGGTCGGCATGCCGCTCGAGGACGGCCAGGCCGACGTGCCGTGGCCGTGCAACGACACCAAGTACATCGTGCAGTTCCCCGAGGAGCGGGCGATCTGGTCGTTCGGGTCCGGGTACGGCGGCAACTCGCTGCTGGGCAAGAAGTGCTACGCCCTGCGCATCGCCAGCGTGATGGCGCGCGACGAGGGCTGGCTGGCCGAGCACATGCTGATCCTCAAGCTGACCAGCCCGGACGGCGTCACCAAGTACGTCGCCGCGGCCTTCCCCAGCGCCTGCGGCAAGACCAACCTGGCGATGCTCGCTCCGACCATCCCCGGCTGGAAGGTCGAGTCGATCGGCGACGACATCGCCTGGATGCGGATCGGCGACGACGGCCGGCTGTGGGCGGTCAACCCGGAGTACGGGTTCTTCGGCGTCGCCCCCGGCACCAACGAGCACACCAACCCCAACGCGATGCGCACCATCAACCTGGGCAACTCGGTGTTCACCAACGTCGCGCTCACCGACGACGGCGACATCTGGTGGGAGGGCATGGAGAACATGCCGGCCCACGCCACGTCGTGGAAGGGCGAGGACTGGACCCCCGAGAGTGACGAGCTGTCCAGCCACCCCAACAGCCGCTACTGCACGCCGATCAAGCAGTGCCCGATCCTGGCCCCCGAGTACGACGACCCGCGCGGCGTGCCGATCGACGCGATCCTCTTCGGCGGTCGCCGCAAGACCACCATCCCGCTGGTCACCGAGGCCCGCGACTGGGTGCACGGCACCTTCATGGGCGCCACCCTGTCGTCCGAGACCACCGCGGCCGCGGTCGGCCAGGTCGGCGTGGTGCGACGCGACCCGATGGCGATGCTGCCGTTCATCGGCTACCACGCCGGCGACTACTTCAACCACTGGATCGAGGTCGGCAAGGCCAACGACGCCGTCCAAGCTCCCGAAGATCTTCTACGTCAACTGGTTCCGCCGCGACGACGACGGCGACTTCCTGTGGCCCGGGTTCGGCGAGAACAGCCGCGTCCTGAAGTGGGTCGTGGAGCGCATCGAGGGCCAGGCCGCTGCCGTCGAGACCCCGATCGGGCACGTGCCCGACCCCCGAGGCGCTCGACACCGACGGCCTCGACATGACGCCCGAGCAGGTCGAGGCCGCGCTGCGCGTCGACCCCGAGGAGTGGAAGGCCGAGCTGCCGCAGATCCAGGAGTGGTTCGAGAAGTTCGGCGACCAGCTGCCCGCCGTCCTCTGGACCGAGCTCGACGGCCTGCGCGCCCGCCTGGGCGCCGAGCCCTGACCACCAGCAGTTGCTGCGAGACCCGGACGGCGTCACGCCGTCCGGGTCTCGCGTCATCTCCGGCGTGTGCCATGATCCGAACCGGGGGCAGCGGAAGGGGATGTGGGTGCCGCACTTCGGCCCGGAGGACCGTGCCGTCTTCGAGACGCGCGCCACGGAGCTGTACGAGGACATCGTCGCCTCCGGTGGGATCAAGGCCGACGACCCGCGGATCACCAGCGACGCCGAGTCGACCGAGGCGTTCGACCTGCTGGTCCGCCTCAACCTCCTGCGCTCGACACCGCCGACGACGTCTGGCACCCCGTCGACCCCGCCACCGCGCAGGCCCAGGTGGTCACGCCGCTGGGCGTCCGGGGTGCGGAGCTGCTCAACGAGTCCGCCGAGTGGGCGCGGGCCTTCTCCGGGCTGGCGCAGACGTGGCGGCGTTCCTCCCCCGTCCAGCGCGGGCCCTTCACCGAGATCGGCGGCGGCGAGGCCATCTCGGCGTTCCTGGCCTCCGCGGTCGCCGACGCCGAGGAGGAGCTGCTGACGGCGCAGCCCCAGGGCATGCGCAACAACGCCGGCCTCAAGGCCACCCTCGACGTCGCCGCCCGACGCGACACGGCCGCGCTGGAGCGCGGCGTGAAGATGCGGACCCTCTACCAGCACAGCGCGCGCCGCAGCGCCGGCACCCAGAAGTACGTCGCCGCGGTGACGGCCCGCGGCGCCGAGGTGCGCACCCTCGACGAGTTCTTCAACCGGATCATCGTCATCGACCGACGGATCGCGGTGATCCCGGTGCGGGTGGCCCGGCCACCGCCCTGGTGATCCGCGAGCCCAACCTGCTGGCGTACCTCGTCGACATCTTCGAGCGCACCTGGGAACGCGGTCAGCCCTTCAGCAGCCGCGGCAGCGCCGCGCAGCGCGACATCGCCCACGAGCAGCGGCAGATGACCATCCGGATGCTGATCAAGGGGTACGCCGACCCGGCCAGCGCCAAGCGGCTCGGCGTCAGCCCGCGGACGTACGCCGGCTACGTCGCCGACCTCAAGGAGGAGTTCGAGGCCGAGACCCGCTTCCAGCTCGGGTACCAGATGGGCGAGCTGGGCATCTCCGGCGCCGAGCGCGACGGCGACGCGGAACCGAGCCCGCCCGAGCCGGACAGCTGAGCAGCGGACATCGGCGGACATAACGAGGGCAGTGCCCGGAGGCACTGCCCTCGTTCATGAGACCGGCCGGGGGGTGGCCTGAGGAACCCGGCCATGGGGGGTCGGCCGGGGGTTCCCGTCTCAAGTCTGTGTGCGGTTGTGTGGTGGCCGTCAGCCGGCCGTAGCGTCACCGGCCCGTAGCCGGGCGCCGTGTACCTGGCCGGACAGTCCCACCCGGTGTCGGCGGCGTCGGCTGGTGAGCTCACTCCGGCCAGCCCGATCGTCATCGCGGCCGTGGCCACGACGATCGCTGCCTTGCGAAGAAAGGTCATCAGAGTACTCCCTCTAGCGGTGTGCGGTGCTGGTCCCACCCTCCGAACGTCCAGTCTGTCGAGGCGCGGCGACCACGTCAGCCCACGGCTTGGCTCATCTAATTGCAATGCAGAATCTTGCAATCTCAGCAGAGCAGCGCTGAGTCGGTCCTCTCGATCCAGCTTCCTGGGCTCCCGAGAGGACCGACTCGCTGCGGAGGCGGCGGGATTTGAACCCGCGAGAGGTTTGACCCTCAACCCGCTTAGCAGGCGGGCGCCATAGACCGGACTAGGCGACGCCTCCCCGAAGCGTCAGACAGGCTACAAGGACCGGTCTGCGAGCGCCGAATCAGGCAGTCTGACCTGGCCGTTCACCGGTCACTCACCGGCCGCGGCGCAGCAGGGCCCGCAGCCGCGTGACGAACTCGTCGCGGTCGCCCGCCAGCACCGCGACCGGCACTGTCGTCGTCCGTCCGTCACGCAGGGCGAGCACCACGCACGGCACGCCACCCAGGTCGGCGGTCGAGGCCTCGGCGACGTCGGCCCACCGAGCGCGCTTCACCCCGGCGCCGCGCAGCAGCCGCACCTGGTAGCCCAGCGGTCCAGCCGGACGACGTACGCGCGTCTGCGTGGCCCACCACGCACCGCACGCGACCGCCGCGAGCCCCAGCACGGCCACCAGCCCGACGACCCAGAAGCCCCAGCCCGCGGCCGCGCTCAGCAGGCTCAGGGCGGTGACCACGACGGCGAGCAGCACCAGGGCTGCCCCCGCCGACCGGACCACGATCGCGGGGGCGAGGCGGTAGTCGGTCACCCCGCCGCCCGCAGGGCCGTTCCGTTGGGCCGTTCGTTGGCTCGCATCGGGGGTCCACGCGCGGGATTCAACCGTCACTTCGGCAGATCACCACAATTCTTCCCGAGTTCCGGGTGCCATCTTGTCCCGCCGCCGTCGGCCGAGTCACACTCGAAGCCCCCACCGCCCCCCGTCGCGGAGGTCTTCATGATCAACTCCACGATCGACTCGCCCATCGGCACGGCTGCTGCCCTGGCGGGGCTCCACCAGTCTCTCGACACGGCCTTCTCCGCCTCGGACGCCGGCGGCTGGCGCTGGACCGTACGCCGCCACCTGGGGCCGGTCCGCGACGCGATCGAGCGCGAGCACCTCGACCCCGCCGACGGCTGGCTGTCGGCCCGCCACGGCCGCTCCGCCCGGGAGCGGGCCGCGCTGCTGAGCCGGCTGGCGGCGTACGGGCCGATGGTGCTCGAGCACCCTGACCTCGCCGAGGTGCGCGACGGGCTGAAGCGGCTGCTGGGCGACATCGAGCACTACGTCCAGCGTCAGCACGACCTCGCCTACGACGAGGTCGAGCTGGAGATCGGCGGCAGCGAGTAGGTCAGCAGAGGGGGCGGGATTCGAACCCGCGGCTGACATCTCTGCCAGCGACCGCTTTCAAGGCGGTTCCGATCGGCCACTCCGGCACCCCTCCGGGAGCGATCCCAGCACACCCTACGAGACACCGGGTCGCTGTCAGGCCAGTCAGCTCGACGAGCGGGTCGCCCTCCTGGACGACGTCGCCGTCGGCGACCCGGACGGCCGTGACGGTGCCGGCGGCCTCGGCGATGACGGGGATCTCCATCTTCATCGACTCCAGCAGCACCACGATGTCGCCGACGTCGACGGCGTCGCCCACCTCGACGGCCACGCTCAGCACGTTGGCCACCATCTCGGCGAGGATCTCGATGCGCTGTTCGCGGGCCACGACCCGAAAACTAGCCGAAGGAGGGTCTAGAGAAGCGGGTGGGTGCGGCCGGGCTCGGGCCGCAGCGTCGACCCGGAGTCGTCGGTGCGCGCCCGGCGGCCTCGGCGGGAGCCGGTGAGCAGCAGGTCGACGCGGATGACGATGGCGCCCAGCACCACGCCCACGACCACGGAGTAGAGCGTGGTCAGGCCCGCCTCGAGCGATGGTCAGCGACGGGTCGAGGAAGGTGTGGGTGACCTGCGCCGCGGCGGTCACCCCGAACGCGCACACCCACCAGCCCTGCCGGCGCCGGGCCCGCATGTGGGTGCCCCACACCAGGGCGGGTACGCCGAGCAGCGCCTGCACCGGGCGAGGTGCGCCGTGCAGCGTCTCGAGCGCCCACCGGCGGCCGTCGAGCAGGGTGTCGACGAGGTCGGGGGCGCCGTAGCGGCGCAGCACCTCGGCGTAGGCGAGCGTCACGGCCAGCAGGCCGCCGCCGATCAGCACCGCCACGAGGCCGCGCCGCCCCAGGCCGTGGAGCCCGGCGCCGAGCCGGAAGACCACCAGCAGGCAGAGCGCGAGCGAGGCTCCCAGGGTCGTGTAGGCGAAGCGGGAGAGGTTCAGCGTCGGCTCCAGCCCGACCACCGCGGCCGCGCCGACCAGGGCGACGAGCATCGCCACGAGCACCTCGCGCGCCGCCTGCACGCACCGTGACGGCCGGCGTCGTGACCATCACCGCGAAGACGGCCGTCACCACACAGGTCAGCACCGCCGCCCCGGTGCGCAGCACGGGTTCGTCGGTGACCACCACCGCACCGCCGAGCCAGCAACGCGAGGGCGCCGTAGACGAACGTGCGGCCGCCGGTACGCGCCACCAGACCGGCGGTGAAGGCCACCGCGATCGCGACGCCGCCGCTCTCCCCGACGTACGCCGGAGCGCCGGGCGTCGCGCCGTAGGCCAGCGCGGCCAGCCCGCCGAGCAGGAGCACCACCCACACGGTCACGCCGAAGCGGCGGCCGGGCCGCAGGCGGGACCGGCGCGGCGAGTCGCTCGGCGCGACGGCGGGGGACGGTGGTCGACACGGGCGGGAAGGGTATCCGGGGCGGTCGGCAGCGTCAGAGGCGGCGGTTGGCGAGGGACGGGTTGGTCCGGCGCGCGTCGTCGACGACGGCCCGATCGAGGGTCACGGTCAGGGTCTCGGGCTTCTCGCCCGCCTCCGCGAGCACCTCCCCCAGCGGGTCGACCACGATCGAGTGCCCGGTGTAGCGCGGGCCGGGCTGGCCGACGGCCACGACGTACGCCGTGTTCTCGATCGCGCGGGCCCGGGCCAAGGTGGTCCAGTGGTCGACCTTGCGCGGGCCGGCCACCCACGCTGCCGGCACCACCAGGGCCTCGGCGCCGGCGGCGACCAGGGCCCGGGCGAGCTCGGGGAAGCGCAGGTCGTAGCAGGTCATCAGGCCGATCCGCAGGACCGCGCCAGGTCGACCGTCACGGGCGTGAGCGGGTCCGGCGGTGACGCGGTCGGACTCGCGGTAGCCGAAGGAGTCGTAGAGGTGGATCTTGCGGTAGTCGGCGTGGGCCGCGCCGCGCAGGACCAGCGTGTTGACCGGCCGGGCGGGGTCGTCGCCGCGCTCGAACATGCCCGCCAGGACGGTCGTCCCGCGCTGGTCGGCGACCCGGGCCACCTCGGTGGCGAAGGGCCCGTCGAGCGGTTCGGCGGCGCCGCTCAGGTCGGAGCCGGGCTCGCCGAAGTCGCGGGCGAACGCCTCCGGGAAGACCACGAGGTCGCTCCCCTCGGGAGTCAGCTCCGCCAGCCGGTCGCGGTTGTCTGCCGGGTCGAGGGTGGACGCCTCCTGCACCAGGGTGACCTGCATCCCCCCAGTGTGCCGGGCCGGGCGGGCGCGCGAGACTTCTCGGGTGGACTTCGACGCCGTGGTGCTGGCCGGCGGTCGCGCATCGCGGCTCGGCGGCACGGACAAGGCCGCCCTGGAGGTGGGCGGCGAGACCCTGCTCGACCGCGCCCTGGCCGCCGTCTCCGACGCCGCGCAGCGTGGTGGTCGTCGGCGACGAGCGACCCACCTCCCGCCCTGTCCTGTGGACCCGCGAGCGCCCGGCGTACGGCGGCCCGGTCGCGGCGACGTACGCCGGTCTCGACGCGCTCCGCGGGGTACTCCCGTGCGTTGACGGTCTGGAGCCCGGTACCGGTCAACGACGGGAGACCGGGTGGTGGTGGTGCTGGCGGTGGACATGCCGGGGGTGACGGCGAGAGACGGTGGCGCGGTTGGTGGCGGCCGCCGAGGGGCATGACGGCGCGGTGCTCGCGGACGGCGGGCAGCGGCACCTGGCGATGGCGGTGACGACCGCGGCGCTCGAGCGTGTCCGGCCGGATCCGACGGCGGGCGCGCCGATGCGCGGCCTGTGGGCGCGGCTCGAGCTGGCGGACGTAGCCGCCACCGGATTCGAGGCCGGGGACGTCGACTCGTGGGCCGACCTGCCCGAAGTGCTTGCGGGTATCGACCGCTTTCGCAAGATTGGAGCCGTGAACCTGCACGACTGGATCGACGAGCTGTGTGACGTCCTCGACATCGACACCGAGGTCGACGAGGGACTGGTGCTCGACCTCGCGAAGGTCGTGGCAGACAACGTCGTCCGGAAGGCCGCGCCCGATCAGCGCCTACCTCCTCGGGTACGCCGCCGGTCTCAACGAGGCCAACCCCGAGGAGGTCGAGAAGCTCGCCGCGAAGGCGCAGCTCTCGCGGAGGGGTGGGACCGGCCGCCGGACGCCAAGGACCCCGTCGACGTCGACGACGAGGTACCCGACGACAGCCTGGTCGACCACACCGGCGACCGCTTCGACGACTGACGTGCGAGCCGTCGTGGCGTCGGGCCCCGGCGGGCCTGAGGTGCTCTCGCTCGGCGAGCTGCCGGACCCGGAGCCCGGCCCGGGAGAGGTCGCGATCGCGGTCGCGGCCTCTGCGGTCAACCGGCCCGACCTGCTCCAGCGGCAGGGGCACTACCCGCCGCCGCCCGGCGCCTCCGACGTGCTCGGGCTCGAGTGCAGCGGCACGATCGCGGCCGTCGGTGCGGGGGTGACCGGATGGAGCGTCGGTGACGAGTGCTGCGCGCTGCTGGCCGGAGGGGGGTACGCCGAGCGCGTGGTGTGCCCGGCCGGCCAGGTGATGCCCGTGCCGGCCGGAGTGTCGCTCGAGCAGGCCGCGAGCCTGCCGGAGGTCGCGTGCACGGTCTGGTCCAACGTGTTCATGATCGCCGGGCTGCAGCGGGGCGAGTGGTTCCTGGTGCACGGCGGCGCCGGCGGCATCGGGTCGATGGCGATCCAGCTCGGCCACGCGGTCGGCGCGCGGGTGATGACCACTGCGGGCTCGGCGGACAAGCTGGCGCAGTGCGCCGAGCTGGGCGCGGAGGTCACCATCGACTACAAGCAGCAGGACTTCGTCGCCGAGGTGAAGGCGGCGACCGAGGGCCACGGCGCCGACGTGATCCTCGACAACATGGGAGCGTCGTACCTCAGGCCGCAACGTCGAGGCGCTGGCGACCGAGGGCCGCCTCCTCGTCATCGGCCTGATGGGCGGGACCAAGGGCGAGCTCGACCTCAACCAGCTGATGACCAAGCGGGGAGCCCTGATCTCCACGAGGCTGCGCCCGCGGCCGGTGGAGGAGAAGGCTGCGATCTGCGCCGCTGTCGTCGAGCACGTGTGGCCGCTGGTCGCCGACGGCACCATCAAGCCGGTCGTCGGCGCCCGCATCCCGCTGGCCGAGGCCGGGCGCGCGCACGCGCTGATGGAGTCGGGCGAGTCGTCGGGGAAGATCCTCCTCACCGTTTCGTGACCGGCCTGTCTCCGATCCCGGCCTAGGGTGTGTCGGCCATGAGCCAACAGCCCGAGCCGCCGCGCCGGCGGACGCCGGCAGGGACGGTCAGCTAGCCGGACAGCTCCAGCAGAGGCAGAGCGGCCGATCACGTGGTGATCGTGGGGCCCGACGGGCAGCCGGTGGCCGCCGTACCCGCCTCGGCGCTGCGGCAGCAGGGTGGCGACGACGCGACTCCGAGGACTCGGAGGGCGACCTCACCAGCCTGGTCGAGCAGCCCGCGAAGGTGATGCGGATCGGCAGCATGATCCGCCAGCTGCTGGAGGAGGTGAAGTCGGCCCCGCTCGACGACGCGAGCCGGCAGCGCCTCAAGGAGATCCACCGGCGCTCGATCAAGGAGCTCGAGACCGGGCCTCGCGCCCGAGCTGGTCGAGGAGCTGGAGCGGCTGACCCTGCCGTTCACGGGCGAGGAGACGCCGTCCGACGCCGAGCTGCGGATCTCGCAGGCCCAGCTGGTCGGCTGGCTCGAGGGTCTCTTCCACGGCATCCAGACCGCGATCTACGCCCAGCAGATGGCGGCGCGGGCGCAGTTCGAGCAGATCCGCCGCGCGCTGCCGCCCGGCGTGCAGATCGCCACCGGGCCGCCCGGTCAGGACGGCCAGGGACAACCGGGCCAGCAGGACGACGAGTCCGAGAAGGGCCCCGGCTCGGGCGGCATGTACCTCTGAGGGCCTTCAACCCCGGTTCGTCTGCGGATCACCTGCATTTTTCTCGCTGAGGTGTGCAGACGAATCGGTGTCCGCTAGCGGCGCGAGCGGCCGAGGGCACCGAAGATCATCAGGCCCAGCAGGCCGAGCAGCACCATGGCGGCGCCGGGGGCGGCGAGCCGGGTCAGCGGCATCGGCTCGGCGCCGGCCACCGGGGTGAACTCCGCTGGCGGGGGCGTCGGGGGGATCGGGGTGGTGCCCGGACCGAGCAGGGCGACGACCTTCTGGGTCTTGGTGCTCTTGGCGGGACCGGTGCCGCCGCACTTGTTGGCCAGCAGGTTGGGCTCGTTGGCGCGCACGAAGAACAGGTAGCGGGTGTCGGCGGTCATGTCCGAGAGCCCGCACCTGGTCGGGTCGGCGTCGGACTTCACGGTCACCTGGGGCGAGCTGATGTCGCCCTTGTAGACGCGGTCGACCTTGACGTCGTACGACATGATCTGCCGCTTGCCGGAGGTCGTCGGACCGCACGCCATCGTCACGGTGCCGGAGAAGACGGCGTCGGCGTCGTTGACCTGCTGTGCCAGGGGCGGCCGCTGACAGGTGCACGCGGCGTGCGCGGGGGCTTCGGAGACGACGACCGTGGTCAGCCCGACGACGAGCAGCACGAGCACGCGCCGCAGCAGGCCAGACATGCCTCTATTCGACCACAGGGGCGGAGTCGAGCCCGAACACCGAGGCCAGCACCCGGGCCACCCCGTCGTCGTCGTGTCCGGGGGCGAGGTGGGCGGCGGCCTCGACCACCGTCGGGTGTGCGTCGGCCATGGCGTACGACGTGCCGGCCCAGGCCAGCATCGCCAGGTCGTTGGGCATGTCGCCGAAGGCGATCACCTCCTCGGGTGCGATCCCGAGGTCGGCGCACAGCACGGCGAGGGTGGTCGCCTTGGTGACGCCGGCGGCGCTGATCTCGAGCAGGGACGACGTCGACGACCAGGTGATCACGGCGCGGTCGCCGATGGCCTCGGCGGCGCGGTCCCAGAACTCCTGGTAGCCCAGCTCCTCGTGCCGCGCCAGCACCTTGAGAGCCGGCTCGGTGAACAGCTCGGAGATCGCGCCACGCCGCGTGCCGTCGGGCACCGGGTGGCGCTCGTGGAAGTCGGGCTCGAGGGCGATGCCGGCCAGCGTCTCGACGGCGAACGCACTGCCGGGGACCGCCGCCCTGATCAGCTCGCAGACCTCGACGCCGACCGCGGGGTCGATCGTGCGGGTGAGCACGGCCTCCCGCCTCGCGACGTCCCACACCAGGGCGCCGTTGGAGATGACGGCCAGGCCGTGGCGGCCGACGTGGTCGAAGACGTCCTCGGCCCAGCGCAGCGGCCGGCCGGTCACGAACACCACGGGCACGCCCTGCTCGTCGAGCTCGGCGAGCACCCGCTGCGTGTACGCCGACACGGTGCCGTCCGAGCGGACCAGCGTGCCGTCGAGGTCGGTCGCGACCAGCCGGGGCCTCATCCGCCCGCGAGCCGCAGCGTCACGGTGACCGGGTCACCCTCTTCGAGGCCGGCCGCGCGGCGGACAGCCTGCTTGACCGGCAGCACGTAGCTCCCGGAGTCCTTGTCGGGGAAGACGCTGGTGCTCCACCTGGACTCGCCCACCTCGACATCCACCTTCACCGAGCCGAAGCCGCGCGGTGGCACGACGAGGGAGTCGCGGACGTCCTCGGCGACCTCGACCGGCAGGGTGACGAACGACCACGACCCCGGGTCGGCCGACTCCTGCTTGGCCGACCACCGCCACAGCGGCGCGGTGAAGGTCCACTCACTCATCGGGGAACCAGCGGGCGATCTCGGTGGCCGCGCCGTCGTCGTAGACGGTGTCGGTCACGTCGTCGGCGGCCGCGATGACCTCTTCGACCGCCTGGCCCATCGCGACGCCACGGCCGGCCCACTGCAGCAGCTCGATGTCGTTGCGGCCGTCGCCGATCGCCAGCACGTCGGCGGCGTCGACCCCGAGCACGTCCGCCACGTGGGCGACGCCGCTGGCCTTGTTGACGCCGACGGGCGCGAGGTCGAGCCAGGCCGTCCAGCCGACGACGTAGTCGGTGCCGTGGAGGCCGAGCCGGCCGGCGAGGTCGACGAAGTCCTCGGCCGTGGAGTCCGGGTCGCGGATGATCACGCGGCTGACGTGCTCGGCGACCAGGTCGGCGACCTCGGTGATGACCATCTCGCCCGACAGCTCGCCCACGGGGAAGGGCCGGTTGACGCGATAGCCGACGCCGCGCTCCTCGACCGCCACCAAGGCGGTCGGGTGCTCGCGCAGGATCGCCTCGACGGCCGGGCGCGCGTCGAAGGTCTCCTCGTGCACCACCTCGATCGGTGGGTAGCGGAACACCACCGCGCCGTTGGACGCGACCACCCAGAGCGGGTCCGCGTCGTCGGTCGGCGAGCTGGAGCAGGTCGGCGATCATCGTCATGCCGTGCGGCGAGCGACCACTGGCCAGCACGATGTGGGCGCCCGCGTCGTGCGCACGGCGTACGGCGGCATGGACGGCGGGCGGGACCTGCTCGTAGGTCTGCCCGGCACCCTCGACCCACTTGAGCAGCGTGCCGTCGATGTCCAGGGCGACGAGCCGCGGCTGCCAGTCGTTCATCGGCAGTCGCTCACGTCAGTGGCTTGATGACGTCCAGCCCGCCGAGGTAGGGCTGCAGCGCCTGCGGCACCGTGACCGAGCCGTCGGCCTGCTGGTGGGTCTCGAGCAGGGCGATGATCGGGCGGTTGGTGGAGCAGAGCGTGCCGTTGAGGGTGGCGACCGGGCCGACGGTGCCGTCGGCGAACCGGCCGCGGGTGTCGAGCCGGCGGGTCTGGAAGTCGGTGCAGTTGGAGGTCGAGGTGAGCTCGCGGTAGCGGCCCTGCGAGGCGATCCAGGCCTCGCAGTCGAACTTGCGCTGCGCCGAGAGCCCGAGGTCGCCGGCGGCCACGTCGATCACGCGGTAGTGGAGCTCGAGCTTGTCGAGGAACTCCTTCTCCCACTCCAGCAGCCGCTGGTGCTCGGCGAAGGACTCCTCGACGGTCGTGTAGACGAACATCTCGACCTTGTCGAACCAGTGCACCCGGAAGATGCCGCGGGTGTCCTTGCCGTGGGAGCCGGCCTCCTTGCGGAAGCACGGCGAGAACGCGGCGTACCTCATGCGGGAGCGCGCCGGCGTCGAGGATCTCGTCGGAGTGGTACGCCGCCAGCGGGACCTCCGACGTACCGACCAGGTAGAGGTCCTGGCCCTCGATCCGGTAGACGTCGTCGGCGGCCTGGCCCAGGAAGCCGGTGCCCTCCATCGCCCGCGGCTTGACCAGCGACGGGGCGATCATCTGGGTGAAGCCGGCGTTGCGGGCCTGGTCCATCGCCATGTTGACCAGGGCCAGCTCGAGCTGGGCGCCGATGCCGGTGAGGAAGTAGAAGCGGCTGCCCGACACCTTGGCGCCGCGCTCGAGGTCGATGGCGCCGAGCATCCGGCCGAGCTCGACGTGGTCGCGCGGCTCGAAGTCGAACTCCGGCTTCGTGCCGATCGTCTCGATGACGCGGTAGTCGTCCTCGCCGCCCGCCGGCGCCTCGTCGGCCGCGACGTTGGGGATCTCCATCAACGTCGCCCGCCACAGGTCCTCGGCCTCGGTCTGCGCCGCCTCGGCGGCCTTGACCCGCGCCGCGAGCTCCTTGGTCTGCTCGAGCAGCGCGGCCTTCTCGTCCGGTGCGGCCTGCGGGATCTGCTTGCCGAGCGTCTTCTGCTCGGCGCGCAGCCGCTCGTACTCGGCGATGGCCGAGCGCCGCGTCTCGTCGGCGGAGATCGCCCGGTCGACCACCTCGTCGGACAGGCCGCGCTTGGCCTGGGCGGCTCGGACGCGGTCGGGTTCCTCACGCAGGAGACGGGGGTCGATCATGGGATGAGGCTATCCGCGCGGCGTCCGGCGTCGCATGCCAGATGCCCGTCGCCGCTGGTTGAGGAAGGACGAAGTCCTGTCACGAAACCAGCGGTGCGCGCGGTCGCCCTCACGGATGAGGGGGTGCCCGCATGACACCCCGGCATACTGACGCCCGTGCTCGACCGGCCCCGCGTGATCACCCTGTCGTGGGCTGCGCTGTTCCTCGCGCTGTTCGGCGTGCTCGGCTGGGCGGTCACGCGGAGATCGCGCCCCGCTGGGCGCGCTCGACGACCTCGGGCGGCGGCTCGAGGACTGGGCCGACGAGCACAGCACGCTGCGTCACGTGCTGCGCTTCGTCGAGGTCTGGTTCAACACCGTGCCGGTGGCGGTCGCCACGCTCGTGCTCGTCGTCCTGCTGGTGGTGCGCGGCCACCGCCGGGCCGCGATCTACGCCGGCCTGGTGACCGTCTCGACGTACGCTGGTGACGACGTTGGTCAAGGCGTCGCTCGGACGGGTCCGTCCGGAGTGGCAGGACCCGATCGACATCGTGCAGAGCCGGTCGTACCCCTCCGGCCACACCTCGTTGAACGCCGCCCTGATGGCGGTCGTCTGCGTGCTGGCCCTGATGTTCATCCGGCGCTCGAGCATGCGGCGGGCCGTCTACGTCGCTGGCGGCGCTCGAGGTCCTGCTGATCTGGGCCGACCGGGTGCTGCTCGGTCGGCACTTCCCGACCGACGTGCTCGGTGGCACCGCCCTGGCGATCGGGTTCGCCTTGTTCTGGCTGGCGGTCTTCAGCCCGCTCCCGCGCAGCCACGCGGCCCGCGCCGAGCCGCTGCACGAAGCCGTTCCGAGCAACCGCCAGCTCGCGGTGATCCTCAACCCCAGCAAGCTCGAGGACGTCGCCCAGCTTCCGCTCGATCGTCACCGCGATGGCGGAGGAGTCCGGCTGGTCGTCGCCGACGTGGCTCTACACCACGGTCGAGGACCCCGGCACCGGCATGGCCGAGGCGGCGGCCGTCTCGGGCGCGGACCTGGTGCTGGTGTGCGGCGGCGACGGCACGGTGCGCGAGGTCTGCGCCGAGCTCGCGGGCACCGGCATCCCCGTGGGCATCGTGCCCGCAGGTACGGGCAACCTGCTGGCCCGCAACCTGGCGATCCCGCTGTTCCTGCGGGCCGCGATCGACGTCGCGCTCAACGGCCAGGACCGGGCCATCGACCTGGTCGAGGTGAGCGGTGACGGGTTCGACGACACCCACTTCATGGTGATGGCCGGCATGGGTCTGGACGCCGCGATCATGGAGGGCGTCAACGAGGACATCAAGCGCCGGGTGGGCTGGATCGCCTACGTGCTCTCGGGTCTCAAGGCCCTGATGTCGCCGGTGGTGAAGGTCGAGATCGCGGTCGACGGCGGCGAGTTCACGACGTACAAGGCGGTCACCGTCGTGGTCGGCAACGTCGGGTTCCTCCAGGCCGGCATGCCGCTGCTGCCCGACGCCACCATCGACGACGGCGTCCTCGACGTGGTGATCCTGCACCCCAAGCGGTTCCTGTCCTGGCTGCCCCTGGTGGCGCGCGTGCTCGCCAAGGGTCAACGCGTGGACGACGCGCTCGGCCGACTCACCGGCCAGTCCGTCGTGGTCCGGGCCAGCGCCGACACCCCCCGCCAGCTCGACGGCGACGCCATCGGCCCCGGCCGCGAGCTGCGGATGCACTGCATCCACGGGCGGCTGCTGGTCCGGGTCCCCCGCTGACGAGGGGCGCCGCGGTCACCCGTTGAAGTACTCGTCGATCACTTCGCAGAAGTCGATGTAGAACCCGGGGTGCCGGCCCCGGTCGGCGAGCAGCTCGAAGCTGCCTTCGATGAAGACGTCGTTGTCGAGGTCGGTGTCGCCGAGAGTGTCCACCTGGAACGTCGACCGCAGCAGGCCGCGGTCGCGGAACAAGACGGCGCCCGACTCGTCGCGCATCACGAACGGCCGGCCCGCCTCCTGCGCCACGAACTGGTAGACGGTGCCCTCGACGAGCGTGATGTGCAGGTCCTTGTAGAGGCCCTGGTGGTCGACGTACAGCGTCCGCCCGTTGGCGGTGAGGACCTCGTGCACCTCGTAGTTGTCGAAGAGGTACGGCGGAGCACCGTCGGCCCGCGGGGCCTTCAGCATGAACGTGCCCTCGAACGTCACCTCGTCGTGCACGACGAACCCGCAGTCGTCGAAGTCGAACGAGTCGGTGCCGCTGTAGTGCTCGCGCTCGATCGGGGCCGCCTGGGCGGCGGTCGGCAGGGCCAGCCCGACGACCACCAGCAGGGCGATGAAGAACCGATTCATGAGCCGACCTTCCTCTCGACGTGGGAGTGGAGTCGGTCGAGGTCCGGTCGCTGACCGCCACGAGAGAGGTCGACCGCCCCCGACGCTACGCGTGGGCGGCCGCGGCGTCATCCCCAGGTGATGGGGTGAAACTCCAGCGTCCGCAAGACTGCGCAGCGTGACCGCACGTGACTGGTGGAAGTCGGCCGTCGTCTACCAGGTCTACCCGCGCAGCTTCGCCGACAGCGACGGCGACGGCGTGGGCGACCTCGGCGGCATCATCGCGCGCCTCGACCACCTCGAGCGGCTCGGTGTCGACGTCGTCTGGCTGAGCCCGGTCTACCGGTCGCCGATGGCCGACAACGGCTACGACATCAGCGACTACGAGGACGTCGACCCGCTCTTCGGCACGCTCGAGCAGCTCGACGAGCTGATCGCGGCGCTGCACGAGCGGGGCATGAAGCTGGTCATGGACCTCGTCGTCAACCACACCAGCGCGGCGCACGCGTGGTTCCAGGAGTCGCGGTCGTCGAAGGACGACCCCAAGCGCGACTGGTACTGGTGGCGGCCACCGCGACCGGGGTTCGAGCCGGGAACGCCGGGAGCCGAGCCGACCAACTGGGGCTCGGCGTTCTCCGGGCCGGCGTGGACCTTCGACGCCGCGACCGGGGAGTACTACCTGCACCTGTTCGCGCCCGAGCAGCCCGACCTCAACTGGGAGAACCCCGAGGTCCGCCAGGCGGTCTACGCGATGATGAACCGCTGGCTCGACCGCGGCGTCGACGGCTTCCGGATGGACGTCGTGTGCCTGCTGTCGAAGGTGCTCGAGCCCGATCCCGACGGCGGCCCGCCGCGGCTGCCCGACGGGCACATCGGGCCGCGCGACCCGCTCGGCGCCGGGGTCGTCGACACCACGAGGTACGGCGACACGACGCCGCTGCGTCGTGAACGGACCGCGCATCCACGAGTTCCTGCAGGAGATGCACCGCGAGGTCTTCGCCGGCCGGCCGCCCGGCCTGCTCAACGTCGGCGAGACGCCGGCGACCCCGATCGAGCAGGCGCGGCTCTACACCGATCCCGCGCGGGCCGAGGTCGACATGGTCTTCCAGTTCGAGCACGTCGACCTCGACTCCGGGCCGGGCGGCAAGTGGGACATCGCGCCGATGACGATGCTCGACCTCAAGCATTCGCTGAACCGTTGGCAGGAGGGCCTCGCCGAGGCGGGATGGAACAGCCTCTACCTGGGCAACCACGACCAGCCGCGGTGCGTGAGCCGGTTCGGCAACGACGCCCCGGAGCATCGCGAGCAGTCGGCCAAGTCGCTCGCCACCGTGCTGCACCTGCATCGCGGGACGCCGTACGTCTACCAAGGCGACGAGCTCGGCCTGCCCAACGTCGGCTTCACGCGCCTGGACCAGCTGCGCGACATCGAGTCGCTGAACTACCACGCGATCGGCGCTCGCGGCCGGCCGCGACGCCGACGAGGTGATCCGGGCGCTGAGCGCGAAGGGTCGTGACAACGCGCGGGTGCCGATGCCGTGGGACGCCTCGCCGACCGGCGGGTTCACGACCGGCACGCCGTGGATCGAGGTGCACCCGCTGGTCGCGGAGGTCAACGCCGCTGCCCAGGTCGACGACCCCGACTCGGTGTTCTCGCACTTCCAGCGGCTGATCGCGCTCCGGCACGACGAACCCGTGGTCGCCCACGGCACCTTCCGGATGCTGCTCCTCGACGACCCTCAGGTCTATGCGTACGTGCGCGAGCACGAGGGTGACCGGCTGCTCGTCGTCGCCAACCTCTAGCGACGACGTGCGACGTGGTCGCCGACCTGTCCGACGAGCTGCCCGGGCGCCGTACGACGCAGCCGAGCTGCTGATCGCCTCGGTCCCGGCTCCAAGCCCACGCCCACCGACCCCCTCGCCCCCTGGGAGTCCCGGGTCTTCAGGCTCGCCGGTTGAGGAGGGTCGTCAGGCCCGTCACGAAACCTCGGAGATCGCGGTCGGTCACCGGTTTCGTGACGGCGCTAGCGCGCCTTCCTCAACCAGCGGGGAGGCTACCGCGGCTTGGCGTGGGTGACGGCCTCTTCCTCCTCGGGGGAGAGCTGTTGCTGGCTGGTCCAGGAGGAGATGTTCTTGGCGTAGGTGCGGGCCTCGGAGCGGCCGTGGATCGAGGTCAGGACGACGCCGTCGCCGCCGTCGTCGAGGAGGGCGAGCGACCAGCTGAGGTGGCCGCCCATGTCGTTGAAGGCGTCGTAGCGCACCACGGCGAGGTGGCGCAGGGCGCCGGCCGCCTCCGCGCGGAGGGCGGCGACCTCCTGGCGCAGGCCCAGGACGTCCTCGGGCAACGCCTCGGCTCCGACGCGGCGACGCGTGTCAAGGCGCCGGATCGTCGTCCACACGAAGACGACCACCGCGCCGGTCGCCACCACCAGGCACAGGCTGATCAGCGCGACGAGGAGGATCTCCGATGAGCCGAGCATGCTGGGACGGTAATCGCCCGCCTGCTGGGAACCAGGTCGCCGCGTCGAGGGTGGGTGCGAAACTCGGACGGTGCCCGAGCAACTCGCCGCATCGCCTACCAGGGCGAGCCCGGCTCCAACTCCCACCTGGTGTGCCAGCAGCACTACCCGGACTGGGAGGCGGTGGCCTGCGCGAGCTTCGAGGACGTCTTCGCCGGCGTCGAGGGTGGCGACGCCGACCTGGCGATGATCCCGATCGACAACTCCCTGGCGGGGCGGGTGGCCGACATCCACCACTTCCTGCCGGCGAGCAACCTGCACATCGTGGCCGAGCACTTCCTGCGCATCCAGTTCGCCCTGATGGGTCTGCCCGGCGCGACCATCGACCAGGTCCGCACCGTTCACAGCCACGTCCACGCGCTCGGCCAGTGCCGCAAGATCATCCGCGAGCACAACCTGACCCCCGTGATCTCCGGCGACACGGCGGGCGCGGCGCGCGAGGTCAAGGAGGCCGGCGACCCCACCCAGGCGGCCATCTCGCCGCCGCTGGCCGCCGAGATCTACGGGCTGCACGTGCTGGCCTCCGACGTCGAGGACGAGGACCACAACACCACCCGCTTCGTCGTGCTCTCGCGCGAGCTGGTCGAGGCGCCCGCCGACAACGGCCCGGTCGTGACGTCGTTCATCTTCAACGTCCGCAACCTGCCGGCCGCGCTCTACAAGGCGCTCGGCGGCTTCGCGACCAACGGCGTGAACATGACCAAGCTGGAGAGCTACATGGTCGGCGGCGAGTTCACCGCGACCCAGTTCCTCGCCGAGGTCGACGGCCACCCCGACCACCCGCCCGTACGCCGCGCCCTCGAGGAGCTGCGCTTCTTCACCACCGACGTGAAGATCCTCGGCGTCTACTCCGCCGACCCGTTCCGGGAGACGGTCAGCTGAGGGCTGCAAGTTTCACCGGCCGCGGTCAGCTGGCCATCAGGCAGAACATCGCGCCGTGCGGGTCGGTGAGGGCGGCCATCCGGCCGGTGCCCTCGAGGTCGTACGGCGGCGTGATCAGCTTGGCGCCGAGAGCCTCGGCGACAGCCGACGGAGTCGTCGAGGTCCACGACGTTGAAGTAGACGTTCCAGTGCGGCGGGGCCCCCTCGAGCGGCGGGACGGCGGCGGCGATCCGGCCGGCCGCCCGCAGCTCAGCGTCGTGTAGCTCCCGGTCGAGCCCCAGGCCACGGCGCTCTCCTCGGCCGACATCCCGAACACGTCGGAGTAGAACTGCGCGGCGCGGCCGATGTCGGGAGTGAGGAGCTCGTTCCAGATCGGGGTGCCGGGCTCGTTCGCGCGGCGGGTGCCGAAGTGCCGGTTGCCGTGCCAGAGGTTCACCCGGGCGCCGGTCGGGTCCTTGATGCGCGCCGTACGTCCGAGGTCGAAGAAGTCGAACGGCTCGGCCTCGACCTCGCCACCGGCCGGCCCGACCAGCGCGGCGACGGCGTCGACGTCGTCGGCGGCGAGGTAGACGTTCCAGAACGCCGGGTGCTCGGCCATCTCGGGCAGCTGGGCGGCGATCCCGGCGACGGCGTCGCCCTGGAGGTTGCCGATGATGTAGACCCGCCCGTCGTCGAGCGGGTTCTCGACCATCTGCCAGCCGAACAGGTCGCCGTAGAACTCCGCGGCCGCCCGCTGGTCGGGCGTCATCAGCTCGACCCAGTTGGGCGTCCCCTGCGCGTAGTTGTCGAACACGGGCATGGCGTCTCCTCCCCTGATGAGCTGCCGGCCGAGATCCGCCTGCTCATCAGGAAACACCCGAGCGTTCCTCGATACAACGGTTCGCTAGGTTCTCGCGGTGGATCCCGGTCGCGCTCGCTGTCGCGTTCGGGACCATCTTCGTCGTCGAGCTGCCGGACAAGACCTTCCTGGCGACGCTCGTGCTGGCCACCCGCTACCGGCCGCTGTTCGTCTGGATCGGCGTCGGCCTCGCCTTCACGGTGCAGACGGTCGTGGCGGTGCTGCTCGGCCACGCGGCGTCGTTCCTGCCCGAGGAACTGGTGCGAGGCGTGGCTGCCGCGCATGTTCCTGCTCGGTGCGGTGCTGCTGTTCCGGGAGGGCAGGGAGCACCACGAGTCGTCCGGCGAGGAGTACGTCGCCAACGCTCGCGACGTGCACGGCGTACGCCAGGTGCTGACCTGCTTCCTGGTGCTGTTCGCGGCCGAGTGGGGCGACCTCAGCCAGCTGCTGACGATCACGCTGGTGACGCGGTTCGAGGAGCCGGTCGAGGTCTTCGTCGGGGCCCTGGGTGCGCTGCTCACCGTCAGCGCCCTGGCGGTGCTCGCCGGGCGCCAGCTGCTGCGCTGGATCGCGCTGCACGTGCTGCACTACATCGGGGCCGGCGTGTGCCTGGTGCTGGGGCTGCTCACCGTGTACGAACTCGTTCGCTGACGCCGCTTCTTCTAGAGTGCGCCGCATGGCTACCCCCGGCGACCAGCTCGGACGACCCCTCGGCGCCGACTCCGAGGTCGGCACCCTCCAGACCGTGATGCTGCACCGGCCCGGCCCGGAGCTGAAGCGGCTGACCCCGCGCAACAACGACCGGCTGCTGTTCGACGGCATCCCGTGGGTGCACCGGGCGCAGGACGAGCACGACGCGTTCGCGGCGGCACTGCGCGACCGCGATGTCGAGGTCCTCTACCTCACCGACCTCCTGACCGAGACCTTCGCCGACGAGGGCGTCCGCGACGAGGCGATCGAGACCGCGCTGTCCCAGCTCCACCTCGGCGACACGATGCGCACCTACCTGCGTCCGCTGCTGACCGAGTCGTCGCCCGAGCAGCTGACGACGTACCTGACCGCGGGCATCCGCAACGACGAGGTGCGCGGCGGCTTCGGCCTGGTCACCTCGCTCATCGACAGCCACGACTTCCTGATCGACCCGCTGCCCAACCTGCTGTTCACCCGCGACTCCAGCGTGTGGATCCGCGACCAGGTGGCCGTCACGTCGCTGGCGATGCCGGCGCGGCGCCGCGAGACGCAGCTGACGGAGCTCATCTACACCCGCCACGCGAGGTTCGCCGGCACCGGCACCCTGCACGGCTGGCGCGACGAGCACGTCGAGGGCGGCGACGTACTGCTCCTCGCCCCTGGCGTGGTCGCGGTCGGGGTCGGGGAACGCACGACGCCCGCGGGTGTCGAGCAGCTGGCCCGGGAGATCATGCACAAGGGCCTGGTGCACACAGTGCTGGCCGTGCCGATCGCCCAGGAGCGGGCGACCATGCACCTCGACACCGTCTGCACGATGGTCGACGTCGACAAGATCGTGATGTACCCCAACGTCGCCGGCACCCTCACCGCCCACACGGTCACGGTGCAGGAGCACGGCGACACCGACGCCGACCTGGTGCTGCACGTCGCCGAGGCGGAGCCGTTCCTGATCGCGGCGGCCAAGGCGATGGCCATCGACACCTTGCACCAGATCGACACCGGCCTCGACCCGGTCACCGCCGAGCGCGAGCAGTGGGACGACGGCAACAACACCCTGGCCCTCGCGCCGCGGGTGGCCGTCGCGTACGAGCGCAACGACGAGACCAACTCCCGCCTCGAGGAGGCCGGCATCGAGGTGGTGCGGATCGCGGGGTCCGAGCTCGGCTCGGGGCGGGGCGGCCCGCGCTGCATGAGCTGCCCGGTCAGCCGCGCCCCGCTGCCGGCCCACTAGCCAGGTCGGCGCGGCAGCGCGCTCGAGCCAATTCGCCACCTGAGCAGAGACCCGGCCGTTGTCGACGGGGGATACGACAACGACCGGGTCGACGAGCAACCTAACCGATGTCACCAAAGGAACAAAATGGCCACGTCCGAGCCACAAGATTGCTCAGGGTGGGGCCAGCGACGAGGATCACACCGAGGTCGAACGCCAGCGTGGTGAGCATGATGAGCCAGGTGCCCAAGTGGCCCCAGAGACGAAGCAGCGGACCGAACAGGGCCGTCAGTCCGCCAATCGCCGCGAGCAGCCCAGCGGCCGCCCAAGGTGCACTCCCGACCGACAAGGCCTTGCCCAGCGCCACGAGGGAGGACACCAGCATCAGGAGGAGGACCGTCTCGCGCAGCCATTCCTCAGCGAGGACGACGCCGGCGAGCGCCACCTGGGCAAGCACGCCCGGCTTCGCCTCGTCAGTCGTCGGATCGGGCATCGTCGCGATCCTGACCGGTAGTGACGACCCCTGGCGCTGTGGGCACCACCGCGGCCCCGCGTCGTACGGCGTCGAGCGTCGTCCGCGCGGCGCGGAGGGCCTCGCGGAGGTCGCGGCGCGCCGCCTCGAGCCGCTCGCTCATGGCAGCCTCGCCGGCACGACCGGCGCGGGAGGGAGGGCGGCCGCGGTGAAGCAGTCGACAGCCGTCGAGAAGGCGTCCTTGATGCAGACCAGGAAGATCCAGAACACGGCCAGCACCTTGCGGGCCTCCCACAGCAGCCTCACGGCGTCCTTGAGCTTGTTGGCCAGCTGGACCGGGCCGAAGATCGGGATGGACGGGAGCGTCAAGCCGACCAGGACGGTGGTGATGACCAGCTGGATCGCGTCGGCGACCAGCTGGGCCACGTCGACGGCCTGGGCCACCGCGTCGCGCAGGTGCGCGGCGACCTGGGCCAGCGTCTCGCTCTGGCTGCCGAGCTCGGCGACCCAGGCCTCGGTGTGCGCGCGCGACGAGGACGCGGCCTCGCCCGCCCAGCTCCTGCCCACGACGCGGGAGCCGTGGACCAGGTTGCCACGGATCGCCGCCAACGCCTGGGCGGAGCTCTCCCACACGGACGCCTGGGCCAGCGCCTTGCCGATGTCGCCGGCCACGAAGTCGGTGAGCTCGCGGCGCATGTCGGGACCGCCGACGGCGACGACCAGGTCGTTGACCTGGCTGAACGCCCAGGTCAAGGAGACCACTGGCAGCACCTCTCCTCCGCAGACCGGGGGATCCGGCCGTGGTGGGGCCGGTGTCGCCGAGGCCGGGGCTGACGTGGCCGTCGTCGACGATCGCGTCGCCGCGACACCGAAGCCCTGCGCGACGCGCGCGTCGGTCTGCGCGTAGCGGGCGGCGGCGAGCCGAAGAGCAGCCTCGGTGTCAACCAGCCCGGCCGCGTCGACCGGGAGGACCTCACGGACTCGCGCCACGAAGCGCTCGTAGTCGGTCCGGATGGGCGCCAGGATCGGCCCGAAGTCGCCATCCGGCACGAAGCTGGTCACGTAGTCGGCCAGGTAGCCGCAGTCGTCACCAGCCCGGCCGACCTGCCTCGCCCAGCCGCGCAGGTCCGCGAGCTCCACCGTCAGCTGCCCGTCCATCGCCCTCCCCCGTCGGTCACCGGGTCTCGAGACGGGCCTGGCGGCCCTCCTCGACCAGCGGTGCTGGTGCTACGGCGGAAGGCTTCCCGGGGCCGCGTACGGCGCGCAACCGGCTCCTCGGGGCCTGTGGATACAGGCGTGCAGCGCGCTGTCAGCTGCGGAGCGTGACCTGACGGTTGGCCAGGCCGGCCCGCGCCGAGCGCTCCTCGCCCGTCAGCGGGGACCCGTCGGCCAGGGCCTCGCCCAGGTCGGCGGCGAACCGCTCCGCGGGCTCCTCGAGCGCCTCGACGCCGGTGCCGACGGGCAGGTCCCACACCGGCACCAGCAGCCCGTGGGCCCGGAACATCCCGACCAGCCTGGAGTCGTCGACGAGCCTGTCGCGGCCCGCGGCGTGCAGGCGGGCCAGGGCGTCGAGGAGCACGCCCTCGGGCTCCGGCATCACCCAGCGCAGGTGCTCCTTGGTGCCGACGTCGGTCCAGTACGCCGCCTCGACGGTGGTCAGCCGGGCCGACGGCGAGGCCGCGGCGTTGGCCTGCTCGAGTGCGGCCGCCGTGGACGGGTCGTCGGCGGCGTCGGCCACCCAGAAGTCGAAGCCGTCGTGCACCGTCACCTCCAGCCGGTCGTTGGTGACGAGGTCCTGGAGCCGGGGGCCGGGACCGGGCGGGTCGGTCAGGCCGACGATGCCGGGGCCACTGCCCTCGGCGGCCACGGCGAGCGCGCTCGTCAGCACCGCGGCGAGGTCGCGCGAGGGGTCTCCGAACTGGTGCTGGACCTGGAGGCCCAGCCACACGTCGCCGCCCTCGCGGACCATGGCCGGCGCGGCCATCGGCAGCAGCGTGCACAAGGTGACCTCGCGGTCGGCGCCCTCGACCGTCAGCGGCGCGGTGGCCGACGGGACCAGCTCGCGCAGGGCCACCAGGTCGCACTCCCAGGGCAGCCCCTCGAACGGCCGCCCGACGTAGACCGCGGTGCCGTCGGCCGCACCGTGGCAGTTCTTGTAGCGACGCCCGGAGCCGCACGGGCACGGCTGGCGCGGCCCGACCTCGCCGTCGGCGCGAGGGGCTGCCTGCGGGCGGTGCTTGGTCCGGGACTTCTTGGCCATGCGGGCGAGGCTATCCGGCCACCCCGAGGTCTGCGGAGGGTCGTCAGGCCCGTCACGAGACCACCCGCCCTGTGGTCGCCATGGTTTCGTGACGGTCGCTGCGCGACCTCCTCAACCAGCGGCTGGGTCGCCGTCGAGCAGGCCGAGGATGAACTGCGGGCGGTCGGTGATCACGGCCTTCACCCCCAGGTCGAGGCAGGTGCGCAGGTCGCCCTCGGTGTTGACGGTCCACACGTGGATGTCACGACCCGAGTCGGCGAGCCGCCGGGCGAACGCCGGGTGCCTGCGCAGCGTGGCGATGCCCGGCCCGACGATCCACTCGTCCTCGAGCAGCGGTCGCAGCACCGGCCAGTGGCGCGCGTGCTCGACCAGCATCACCACGGGCAGCGCAGGTGCCAAGCGCTGGACGCGCTGCAGGGCGACGTACGAGAAGCTCATCACCCGCACCGGCGCATCGGCCTCGTGCCAGCCGAACTCCTCGAGCATCTCGACGAGCTTGCGCTCGACCAGGCCGGCGTAGCGGGTCGGGTGCTTGGTCTCGATGGCCAGCTGGACCGGCCGGTCGTACGCCGCCACGGTCTCGAGCAGGCGACGCAGGGTCAGCACGCCGTCGCGTTCGGGGTCGCGGTCGGGTGCCTCGTCGTCGAGGTCTGCCCACGGGTTCTTCCAGGACGCGAAGTCGAGCTCGTTGAGGTCTGCCAGCTCCATGGCCGAGACCACCGCCTTGGTGCTCGCGGTACGCCGGAGGTCGCGGTCGTGGACGCAGACCAGGTGGCCGTCGGCGGTCAGCCGCACGTCGCACTCGAGCGCCTCGGCGCCCTGTTCGAGAGCCATCAGGTAGGCGCCCAGGGTGTGCTCGGCGTTCTCGTGGCTGGCGCCGCGGTGGGCGACGACCTGGGGCCGCATGCCCAGCTCCATGCCGGGCATTCTGGCAGGCTGGCGCAGTGGTGCGAGGGAATGAACGGCGCGACGCGGCCGGAGGTCCCGGACCGAATTCGTGCGCCGGATCCGGCGCGTGCTCTCGGCCTCCCGCAGTGCCGCGAGCAGGAGGCGTGGGTCGGCACCCAGTGGCTGGTGCCCAGCGGTTCGGGTCAGGCGACGGTCGCGCACGTGTTCGGTGGCGAGGACCAGCTGTTCCGGGTGACGTTCCGGGCCGAGCCCGACGAGGTGATGGCGCTGCAGCACCTCGGCTCCCCGTACTTCCGCGCGGGCTGGGGGCGCAACGTGGTCGGGCTCGTCATCGACGACGACACCGACTGGGAGGAGCTGGCCGAGCTGCTGACCGACTCCTACTGCGTGCAGGCCCCGCGCGAGCTCGCCGAGCAGGTGTCGCGGCCTGGCGGGCCGGGCTCGTGAAGCCGGGACTCGCGGAGTCGTACCGCCCGCTCGTCGACGGAGACCTGACCCTGCGCCGGGCGGTCCCGGCCGACGCGGCCGACATCTGCGAGGTCTACGGCGAGGCGGACACCCGGCACTGGATGCTGTGGGAGGGCGACGACCCTCCGGACGAGGCCGAGGCACTGGCGAACATCGAGCGTTCGGAGCAGGCCTGGGCCGAGGGTTGGGGCGGGGTGTTCCGGATCGTGGTCGACGGGCACGTCGTCGGCGGGGCGATGATCCGGTTCACGCAGCCGGGCACCGGCGAGACGGCGTACTTCCTGCGGCAGTCGGCACGCGGTCGTGGCCTGGCCACGCGGGCGCTGCTGCTGGTCGCCGACTGGGGCTTCCGCGAGCACGGCCTGATGCGCGTGTTCGCCCGCGTCGACCCCGCGAACGCCGCCTCGGTGCGGCTCCTGGAGCGGGCCGGCTTCAGCTACGAGGGGACGGAGCGCAGCTCGGCGCAGTACCCAGGTGGCCGGTGGTTCGACTCCGGCGTCTACTCCCTGCTGCCGAGCGAGCGCGTCGCGATCCGGGCGGCGACCGCTGCCGACGCTGAGTTCCTGACCGACACCGCGATCGCCGCGACCGAGGCACAGGGTCGCTTCCCGGCCGACCTCGACCGCGCGGAGTACCGCGCCGGCTTCCTCGACTGGACGCGCGAGCAGCTGCGCGGCGAGGTCGCCGACAGCACCACGTCCGTCGTGACGGCGTACGGCGCCGACGTCGGCCGGCTGCGCGTCGTGCGGACCGCCGGGCTCGTCGAGCTCGCCGGGCTGCAGCTGCTGCCGGCCCACCAGGGCAAGGGGATCGGCACCCGCATCGTCCGCGACCTGATGGCCGAGGCGGCGGCCATCGGGTGCGGGTTCGGGCTGTCGGTCGAGAAGGACAACCCACGAGCGCAGGCGCTGTACGAGCGTCTCGGCCTGGTCGTCGTCGGCGAGGACGGCGCGGAGTGGGTGCTGCGGCTGCCGTGAACAGCCCGTCGTATGCCTCGACGATTCGTCAGGACGGCAGCCCGGGTCGAGCGTGTCGCTGCGCTTGGCGGACGCAGACCGCGCATCGGTGCCCTGACTAGGTCTGCCTCATGAGCGCGCCGCACCTGACGCCGGAGGAGTTCCGCGAGCAGGGCCACCGGGTGGTGGACTGGATCGCCGACTACTGGGCCCGCGTCGACGACCTGCCCGTGCTGGCGCAGGTGGCGCCGGGCGAGGTGGCGGCCGCGCTGCCGACCTCCGCGCCGGAGCAGCCCGAGCCGCTCGACGCCGTGCTGGCCGACCTCGACGCGCACCTGGTCCGGGGCCTGACGCACTGGCAGCACCCGCGCTTCTTCGCGTACTTCCCGGCGAACTCCTCCCCCGCCGGCGTGCTCGGCGACCTGCTCTCCAGCGGCATCGGCACCCAGGGGATGATCTGGGCGACCAGCCCGGCCGCGACCGAGCTCGAGCAGGTCGTCCTCGATTGGCTGCGGCAGGCCCTCGACCTGCCCGAGGCCTTCGCCGGCGACGCCCGCGGCGGCGGGGTCATCCAGGACACCGCGTCGACCGCGACGTTCACGGCGGTGCTCGCCGCCCTGCACCGCGCGACGGGCGGGGCGGCCCGTCGCGACGGCGTACAGGCAGGGTCGTTCGCGATCTACGGATCCACGCAGGCCCACTCCTCGCTGCTCAAGGCGGCGATGATGAGCGGCCTCGGCGAGAGCGCGGTCCGGTCGATCGCCGTCGACCCCAAGACCCAGGCCATGGACGTCGCCGCGCTGCGCGACTCGATGGCCGCCGATCGCGCGGCAGGCGTGCGGCCGGTCATGGTGCAGTCGGCCGTCGGTACGACGTCCACGGGCGCCATCGACCCGACGGCTGCGATCGCCGAGGTCGCCGCCGAGCACGGCGCCTGGCTGCACGTCGACGCGGCGTGGGCCGGCGTCGCGGCGGTGTGCCCCGAGCACCGCTGGATCCACGACGGCGTCGAGCACGCCGACTCCTACGTCACCAACCCGCACAAGTGGCTGCTGACGACCTTCGACTGCAGTGCCTTCTGGGTGCGCGACCGCGCCGACCTGGTCGGGGCGCTGTCGATCCTGCCGGAGTACCTCCGCAACCCCGCGTCCGAGTCGGGCGCCGTCGTCGACTACCGCGACTGGCACCCGCAGCTCGGCCGCCGCTTCCGGGCGCTCAAGCTGTGGACCGTGCTGCGCACCTACGGGCTCTCGGGACTGCGGGCGCACATCGCGGCCGGCGTCGCCCAGGCCGCGCGGTTCGCCGACCTGGTCCGCGCCGACGACCGCTTCGAGATCGTCACCGAGCCGGTGCTCGGGCTGGTGGTGTTCCGCGCCGTCGGCGACGACGAGCGCACCATGGCGCTGATGGAGGCCGTCAACGCGTCGGGGGCGGCGTACCTCTCCCACACCAAGGTCGAGGGCCGCGCCGCCCTGCGCCTGGCGGCCGGCTCGTGGCGGACGACCGACGCCGACATCGACCAGACGTGGGAGGCATTGGTCGCGCACCTGCGCTGACGGCGGAGGGCGGTGAGTGGGGGTCGGCTTCTACGCGAGGCAGAGTGCACCCTAGTGCCATGAAGATCGAGCTCAACCACTCCATCGTCGCTGCGACCGACCAGCGCGCCACGGCGGACTTCCTCACCGAGATCCTCGGGCTGCCCGAGGCCGAGAAGGCCCCGCCGTTCCTGGGCGTGCACCTGACCAACGACGCGGTTCTCTACGTGATGGAGGCCGACCGCGTGCACGCGCAGCACTACGCCTTCCTGGTCGGGGAGGACGGAGTTCGACGCGATCCACGCGCGCATCGTCGAGCGGGGGATCACCTTCTACGCCGACCCGTTCCAGCGCAAGCCCGGCGAGATCAACAACGACGACGGCGGCCGCGGGCTCTACTGGCTGGCGCCCGACGGGCACGTCCTGGAGATGATCACGGTCCCGTACGGCGGGTGAGTGGCGGCCGGCAGGACTACTTCAGCCGCACGAGCAGCTGGCCGTTCTCGAGCAGTCTGGTCTCGAGGATCTCGTCGCGCGACTCCACGAAGGCGCGGAACGACGGGTAGCCCAGCGCCTTCTCCTTGAACCCTGGGTTCATCCGCTGCATCTGGCTCTTCACGCTGGAGCTGTGCATCCACTCGTCGTCGCTCTTCTGCAGGCCGACCCGCGCGGCGCGCAGTAGCAGTGCGGTCGCCTCGGCCTGCTCGGGCGGTTCGACGGGCACGTCCGACTTGGCGGCGGCCCTCTTGCCGGTCGCCCTCTTGGCCGCCGCCTTCTTGGCGGGCTCGGACCTGGTCGCCGCGACCTTCGGCGGCGGGGCGACGCCGGGCAGCGACTCGTAGCTGCTGGAACTCGTCGCAGGCGTTGACCAGTGCCCGGCTCGTCGATCCCGCGACGCCGATGCCGACCACGAACCGGCCCATCCGCTTGCACCGTTGGGCGAGCGGCACGAAGTCGGAGTCGCCCGCGACCAGGGCGACGTGGGTGATGTCGGGATGCCGGATGAGGTCCTCGACGGTGTCGACCGCGAGCCGGATGTCGGCGCCGTTCTTGGTGCCGGCGGCGGCGAACAGCTGCACCAGGTCGACGGCCCGGTCGACGAGCGCCTTGCGGTAGGCCGCGTTGGCGGACACCGACCAGTCGGCGTACGCACGGGTCATCGCGACCACCCCGAACGACGCGGCGTAGTCGACGATCGCACCGAGGTCGACCTCGGCCTGGGCGAGCTTCACGTCGACCGGGTCACCGGAGGTCAGGTCGGCGCGGTGGTGCCGGGCCTCGTCCTTGCGCCACATGCCGTCGCCGTGGAGGTTGTCGTAGCGCGAGATCACGACGTTGTCGAAGTCGATGTACACCGCTACCCGGTCGGTCATGCTCGCGACCCTAGTCCCTGAGGTTTGGCGTCGTTCCTGGACGTTCGTGATGGTTGCAACGACGCCGAACGTCCGGGACACCCGGTCGACCGGGTATCCCGACCCGACAGGATGGGCACCATGCGCATCGCGGTCTTCCTGGGCTCCTCGCTCGGCCCGACAGAGCACCGGGCGGCCACCACCGGGCTCGGGCGGGCGATCGCGGAGGCCGGGCACGGCATCGTGTACGGCGGCGCGCACGTCGGCCTGATGGGGCTGCTCGCCGACGCGGCGTTGTCCGCCGGGGGCGAGGTGGTCGGCGTGCTGCCGCAGAACCTCGTCGAGCGCGAGGTCGGACACCGCGGGCTGACCCGGCTCGAGCTGGTCGGCACCATGCACGAGCGCAAGGCGCGGATGGCGGACCTGGCCGACGCTTTCGTCGCCCTGCCCGGCGGCACCGGCACCCTCGACGAGCTCATCGAGATCATGACCTGGGCCCAGCTCGGGCTGCACGCCAAGCCGGTCGTGCTCTACGACGTCGACGGCTTCTGGGCGCCGTTCCTGGCGCTGCTCGACCACATGGTGGGCAGCGGCTACGCGCCCGCGTCGGCACGTACCAGGCTCCGGGTCGTCACCTCTCCGCGAGAGCTGTTCGAGCTCCTCGCGCGGACCACGACAGCAGCCGGCGGCGACGGGAGTGTGCGGTGACCGAGGACGACGCGCAGGTGGTGTACCTGAGGCGTGGCGGCACCAGCGTCCTCGCCCGGCTCGACCCGGACGAGCTGCCGTGGTGCTGCACTGGGGCCCCGACCTCGGCGACCTGCCCGACGACACTCTCGACGGCGTGGTCACCGCGCTGGCCATGCCCTACGTCGACTCCGTGGTGATGTCGCAGGAGGCGGTGTCGGTCCTGCCTCATCACTCGGCCGGCTGGCTCGGTCGGCCCGGTCTGTCGGGCAGCCGGGCCGGGCGCGCGTGGTCGGTCCGGTACGACGGCGGCGTGCGGCACCAGCTCGACGAGAGGTCCGCGGGTGCGGAGGGTGAGGGCGCGACACGCCTGACGAGCGTCGCCACCGACGCGACCAGCGGTCTGGAGGTCGCCACCGACCTGGAGCTGTGCGAGAGCGGTCTGGTGCGGCTGCGGGCCGTCGTACGCAACCTCGGTGACGAGGTCTACGAGGTCGGCCACCTCGAGCCTGCCCTGCCGGTGCCGGCGCAGGCCGGCGAGCTGCTCGACATGGCCGGGCGACACACCCACGAGCGCGAGCCGCAGCGGCGCGCCTTCGACCTGGGGCAGTGGGTGCGCGAGTCGTGGGGCGGCCGGCCAGGGCACGACTCGGCGACCGTGCTGTGTGCCGGGCAGCCGGGCTTCGGCTTCCGGTCGGGCCGGGTGTGGGGCGTCCACCTCGCGTGGAGCGGCAACCAGGTGCTCTCGGCCGAGCACTCCTCGACGGGGTGGCGGCTGCTTCGCGGCGGCGAGCTGCTGTTGCCGGGTGAGGTGCGCCTCGGTCCCGGCGAGGAGTACCGGAGCCCGTGGCTGACGGCGTCGTGGGGCGAGGGACTCGACGAGCTGTCGGCGCGGTTCCATCGGCACCTGCGGGCGCGGCCGCAGCATCCCCGCACCCCACGCAAGGTCCTGCTGAACACCTGGGAGGCGGTGCTCTTCGACCTCGACCTCGGCAAGCTGGTGGAGCTGGCGGAGCGTGCGGCCGAGATCGGCGTCGAGCGGTACGTGCTCGACGACGGCTGGTTCCGCCACCGGCGAGACGACCGCGCCGGGCTGGGCGACTGGTTCGTCGACGAGAAGGTCTTCGCCGACGGCCTGCGCCCGCTGGTCGACCGGGTCCACGAGCTCGGGCTCGACTTCGGCCTGTGGTTCGAGCCCGAGGCCGTCAACCCCGACTCCGACCTGGCTCGCGCGCACCCCGAGTGGGTCCTCCAGACCGAGCACGGCCCCGGCGTCGAGTCCCGCTTCCAGCAGGTGCTCGACCTCGGCCACGACGACGCGTACGCCTACGTGCTCGACCGGATGTCCACCCTGGTCGCCGAGCTCGACATCGCCTTCATCAAGTGGGACCACAACCGGGCACTCGTCGACGCCGGCCACGGGCCCACGCGGACGCCGGGCGTGCATGCGCAGACCCGGGCGGCGTACCGGCTGATGGACGAGCTCAAGACTCGCCACGCCGGCTTGGAGATCGAGTCCTGCTGCGGCGGCGGAGGTCGGCTCGACCTCGGCATGCTCGACCACGCCGACCGGGTCTGGGTGTCTGACTGCATCGACGCGCACGAGCGGCACCGCCTGGTCCGCTGGACCGGGCTCACCCTCCCGCCCGAGCTGATGGGCACGCATGTGGGGTCCGCTCCCGACCACACCACCGGACGGACGCACGACCTGACGTTCCGTGCCGGCACGGCGTTCTGGGGACATCTCGGCGTCGAGGCCGACCTCACCGAGATGGCCGACGCTGACGTGGCAGCACTCGCGACCTGGATCGCCTTCCACAAGGAGGTCCGCGACCTGCTGCACCACGGCGACGTCGTCCGCGCCGACTCGGGCAACCCCGCCCTGCAGTACTCGACGGGGTCGTCGCCGCCGACCGCAGCGACGCGCTGTACCGGCTGTCCGCCCTCGACCACACGGTGACCTGGCCCGCGGGGCGGGTGACCCTGCCCGGGCTCGATCCCGACGCTCGCTACCGGGTGCGCGCGCAGGCGCCCGGGGACGACGCCGTTCGCGGGCCGTTCGTGCCGGCGTGGGTGCGCGACGGCGTGCTCCTCACCGGCCGGGTGCTCGAGGAGGTCGGCATCCAGGCTCCGCTGCTGGACGTCGACCGCCTCGTCATCGTGCGCGCCACGCGAGAGCACTGACCGCGGCAGTCCGCGGTGAGCGGATCCGCCGTACGCCGATCCGCTGCGGGCAGCAAGCCCTTCGGTGACCCGGTACGTCCGGTCAGTGTGGGGGCATGACCGCACTCACCCAGCTCGACGACGAGCTCACCCGTCGGCTGATGCACCAGCGCATCGTGGTGCTCGGCGAGGCCCTCGAGGAGGGCAACGGCAACCGGCTGATGCACCAGCTGCTGCTGCTCTCCGCCGAGGACAAGCGCTCCGACATCAGCCTCTGGATCAACTCCCCCGGCGGGTCGGTGTCGGCGATGCTGGCGATCCGCGACGTGATGCGGCTGATCCCCAACGACGTGGCCACGCTGGCCATGGGGCTGGCGGCCAGCGCGGGACAGTTCCTGCTGTCGGCCGGCACTCCGGGCAAGCGGCACGCGCTGCCGCACGCGCGGATCCTGCTGCACCAGGGCTCCGCGGGCATCGGCGGCACGGCGATGGACATCGAGATCCAGGCCAAGGACCTGCGCTACACCCGCGACACCGTGCTCGCCCTGGTCGCCGAGGACACCGGCCAGTCCGTCGAGACCATCGAGCAGGACTCGCGGCGCGACCGGTGGTTCAGCGCCTCGGAGGCGCTGGACTACGGGTTCGTCGACCAGGTCGTCTCGTCCGTCGACGACGTCGCGCCTTCCGGCGGCCGTCCGCTCGTGGGGCTCGGCCGATCGGTGGGGGTGGCGCGATGAGCACCTACACGATCCCGTACGTCGTCCAGCAGACGCCGCGTGGCGAGCGCACCGTCGACCTCTACTCGCGGCTGCTCTCGGACCGGATCATCTACCTCGGCACCGAGATCGACGACGGCGTCGCCAACGCCGTGATCGCCCAGCTGCTGCACCTCGCGTCGGAGGCGCCGTCGACCCCGATCAGCCTCTACATCAACTCCCCCGGCGGCTCGATCACCGCGATGCTGGCGATCTACGACGCGATGCAGTTCGTCTCCTCGCCCGTCGAGACGACCTGCGTCGGCCAGGCCGCCTGGACGGCCGCCGTACTGCTCGCCGGCGGCGAGCCCGGCCGCCGCCAGATGCTGCCGCACGCCCGCGTCGTGCTCCACCAGCCGGCCACCTCGCAGCGCGGCACCATCCCCGACCTGATCGTCGAGGCCGACGAGGTCGCCCGGATCAGGGCGCTCCTGGAGGAGATCCTCGCGCGCCACACCGGCCGCATCGCCGAGCAGGTCCGCGACGACACCGACCGCGACCTCGTCCTCCCCGGCCAGGCCGCCGTCGACTACGGCATCGCCGACGCGGTCCTCACGTCCCAGGTGCAGGCTCGGGAGCGGCTCGGTCGCCGGCTGGTACGCGAGCGGCGATTGCTGCCGACAACTGGCGGCGACTCGGCGCTGGTCACGGGCAACCAGCGCCGACTCGCGCAGTGTCAGGCAGCCGAGGCAGAGCGTCGTACGCCCGGCGCAGGGGCCGCGGCGCGGCGGGCCACGCGGACGCTGAGCTGGCGGACGGTGAGGCCGAGCGCACCCGCGACGGCCGAGAGGATCTCCGATGAGGGGTCCTTCAGGCCGCGCTCGACCTCGGAGAGGTACTGCGTCGAGACGCCCGCCCGCTAGGCCACGTCGGACAGCCGCTCGCCGCGTTCCTGGCGCTCGGCGCGCAGCTCGCGCCCGACCAGCTCGCGCCACAGCGGCTCGGCCGGCCCACGGTCGGGAGCCGGCGAGGGCTTGTCGGGGTTCCGGTCCGGGAGTCGCAGCAGGTCGCCCATGCGGCCACGGTAGGTCGCGCATCGGCGGGACGTCGCTTCGTTCTGCTCTGGGCTGAATAGGCGTCGCTCGCGCGTGACGCTGCGCATCGTCCCTGCCGCCCCCGACCTGCTCGAGGAGTGGCGCGCGATCCACAACGCGATCATCCCGACCGCGCCGCTGAGCGCCGACGAGGTCGCCGAGCGGGCGACGCGCAACCGGCTCACCCTCGGGTACGACGGTGACGTGCTGGTCGGCAACGCGACCGTGCGGCCGCCCGACGACGAGGGCACCGCCACCGTCATCGTGCGGATCCTCCCCGAGCATCGCCGCCGGGGTCTGGGGTCGGCGTACCTCGACCACGAGCTCGCCGAAGCCCGAGCCCTCGAGCCGCAGCACATCGAGACCGTCGTGCTCGCCTCCAACCAGGACGGCCTCGCCTTCGCGCTGGCGCGGGGCTTCGTCGAGGTCGACCGCTACGTCCTCGACGGGCGACACGATCCCCTTCGTCGACCTGCGCCTGAGGTAGCTGGTCTCAACGACCGCCGGTCGGCCACGCCGGAGTGGACCGGTCAGCCCCGCAGCAGGTCGCCAACGGTCGCGATCCCTTCGCGGATCGCACGCTCACCGAGGGTGCCGAAGCCGAGCACCAGCTGGGCCGGCTCCTCGCTCGTGCTCGACCGCTGGGGGCTCATGCCGTAGAGGCCCACCGATCGCGTCCCGCGGCCGCCGCGACCACCTCGCGCTCGTCGAGCCCGGCCGGCAGGTGCGCGACGGCGTGGAAGCCCGCGGCCAGCCCGGAGACCCGGACGCCGGGTGCGTGCTCGGCCAGCGCCTCGACCAGCGCGTTGCGGCGGCCGAGGTAGGCCTTGCGCATCCGTCGCAGGTGCCGGTCGAAACGTCCCGACTCGACCATCGTGGCGAGCGCCAGCTGGTCGAGCGCCGGGCGAGCCCCGGTCGGCCTCCACCTTTGCCGTCGCGATCGCGTCGACGAGTCGGCCGGGCAGACCAGCCAGCCGAGCCGCATGGCCGGCGCCAGCGACTTGCTGACCGTGCCGATCAGGACGGTGCGCTCCGGGGCGAGTCCCTGCACGGCGCCGACCGGCGCATGGTCGTAGCGGAACTCCGCGTCGTAGTCGTCCTCGACGATCCACGCCCCGGCGTCGCGGCCCATGCCGCCAGGGCGTGCCGTCGGGCCGGCGAGAGCACCACGCCGGTGGGCCACTGGTGTGCAGGCGTCAGCACCACCGCTCCGACCCGGCGTCGCCGCGAGGGCCGCGACGACCGACGCCGTGCTCGTCGACCGGCACGGGCACCACCTCGACGCCCGCCGCCGCAGCCGCGATCCGGCCGGTCTCGTCGTACCCCGGGTCCTCGAAGCCGACCCGGGTGACCCCGCGCTCGGCCAGCGCCTTCAGCGCGAGCACCAGACCCTGCGAGAAGCCGGTGCAGACGACGATCCGGCCGGGATCGGCGGCCGCGCCGCGCACCCGGTTCAGATAGCTGGCCAGCACCTCGCGCAGCCGGAGCGGGCCGGCGGGCTCGGGGTAGCCGAACGCCGCGCTCGGCGCCGTCGCGGGTCGCCTCGCGCACGGCCCAGGCCCAGTCGTCGCGCGGGAAACCGGCCAGGTCGGGCACGGCAGGCACGAAGTCCATGGCCGGCGCGGGCGCGGCGTACGGCGTGGTGGGCAGCGGCGGCGCGGCCGGCCGTGGCCGTCGGTGGCGACGCGTGTGGCCGAGCCGGGCCGCGCGACCAGGTACCCCTCGGCGTGCAGCTGGTCGAAGCACTGCACGACCAGCCCGCGCGAGACGCCGAGGTCGCGCGCCAGCTCGCGACTGGATGGCAGCCGCTCGCCCGGCCGCAGCCGGCCGCTGCGCACCGCGTCGCGGAACCAGCCCTCGAGCTGGCCACGCAGCGGCTCGCGCGGCCGCCGCGGTCGAGCGGGATCAGCAGCTCCGGGCTCGAACCGGTCCACTCGACAGCCACGGAACTGGACCTTATCGCAGGACCAGTTGCGCGCGAACCTCGTTCCATGACCACCGCGACCCTCTCCCGCACCACGCCGGCCCGGCTGCTCACCGCCCGCCTTCGTCCGCTTGCTGGCCGTCGACCTTGGCGCGATGACCGGCTTCTACCTGCTGCTGGCGGTCGTCCCGATGCACGCCGCCGACCACGGCGCGGGCGGCCTCGGCGCCGGCCTGACCACGGCGGTGCTGATGTTCGCCTCGGTCGCGGGCGAGCTGGCCACCCCTCGGCTGGCGGCGCGGTTCGGCTACCGGCGGCTGCTGGTCGCCGGGCTGGTGCTGCTCGGAGCCCCTGCCTTCGCCCTCCTCTGGGTCACCGACCTGGGCTCGATGCTGCTCGTCGGCGTCGTTCGCGGACTCGGCTTCGCGATCGTGGTCACGGCCACCGGCGCGCTGGCCGCCAGCACCCTGCCGGTCGGGCGCCGCGGCGAGGGCCTCGGCCTGCTGGGCGTGGTCTCGATGGTGCCCGCCGTGACCGCGCTTCCCGGCGGCGTGTGGCTGGCCGAGGCGATGGGCACGTCGGCGGCGTTCGTGCTGGGCGCGGCCGCGGTGCTCGCCGTCGTACCCGTCTGCCTCGGTCTGCCACGCGACGCAGCGGAGGACACCTCCGCCGAGCACGCCGGCATCGGCGCCCTCGTCAGCCGGCCCGGCGCCCTCGCCCCTGCGGTCGTCTTCGCGGTCGCGGCCGTAGCGGGTGGCGCGGTCGTGACCTTCCTCCCGGACGCCGTGTCCGCACACGCCGGACTCGCTGCACCAGCACTGTTCGCGCAGGCCCTGACGGCAACCGCAGCCCGCTACCTGGGCGGTCGCTGGTCCGACCGGCGCGGCCCGCACGCCCTGCTGCTGCCAGGCGTGGCGCTGTCGGCCGCCGGGATGGGCCTCGCCGCACTGACCGGCAGCCCGGCCGCCGTGCTCCTCGGCATGGCGGTCTTCGGGACGGGCTTC
>CAWBOE010000015.1:0-113713 GCA_963790295.1 uncultured Actinomycetota bacterium | reverse complement strand
AACGCTGCTCAATGTGGCCCAGGATGTGTCGCGCGTTCTCGACCATCTCCTGGCCGGCGGCCGTTGGCCGTGCCCCTGTGGTATCCCGGTCGAAGAGCCGAACTCCGCACCGTCTTTCCAGCGCCGCCAGCCGCTGGCTGGCGGACGGCTGCGCTATCAGCAGTTCCCGGGCCGCCGCCCCCATCGACCCGTGTCTGGCGATGGCGACAACGAGTCGGAGATCCGCCACGTCCGGAGGAGACGCGTCGGCTCGCTGTGCATTGGGCAAACTCATAGGTCCACCCTATGACCTGTCGGGCGCAACGCGTGTCTACCTCCCCGAGATTGCCTGCAACATGCTTGGAGCGTGAACAAGGACTTGGTACGGATCCTGCTCGCGACCTTTGTCAGCTGGACCGGTCTGCGGCTCACCGAGGTCGCGCTTCCCCTCATTGCGCTGCAACAGACAGGCTCGCTGTGGGCCACGGGGTTGGTGGCCGGGGCTGCCGGCATCGCGTCGGTGACGTCCCCGTGGTGGGCGGCCCGGCTGCGTCATCGGCTGACCTCTGGCCGCGCCCTGGGCGTGGTCCTCGGCGCCCAGTCGCTCGGGCACCTCATCGTGGCGGTCGGGGCGGTGCGAGGGGACCTCACCGTGGTGCACCTGTGTGTCAGTGGCCTGGTGACCGGCGCCGCTGCCGCGGTAGGTGGTCCGGCGACCCGAGCCTTGCTTGCCGACCTGGGAGATCGGCTCGGCCCGGGGGTCGCCGTCCGGGCCCTGGCGTGGCAGGACCTCGCCCACCGGATCAGCATGGTCGGCAGCCCGCCGGTGGCTGCTTGGGTGGTCACCCAGCAAGGGGCGACACCGCTGATGTGGGCCGATGCCATCGCGGTCGCACTGGCCGCGGTAGTCGTGGTGCCGGTCCGCTCGGTACACCCGCCGTCAGGAGTTGGTGCAGTCCGCTCCGCGCTCCGCGCGGGAGGTACTGCGCGCTCACCCGTTGGTCGCCGACGGCATTGCGATGGCCGGGATCGGCTGGTTCTGCTGGTTCAGCTTCTCGCTGGGCTTGGCCATCCTCGGAGTCGAGACCGGTCGACCGGGCCAGCTGGTCGCCGCCGGCATGGTGGGATACGGCGTCGGCTCTCTCGCAGGATCGGTGGCTGCATCGCTCCTCGTGACACGGCTGCCGCGGGTCCCGGCGATGGTCAGCGGTTGGCTCGTCCTGGGCGCCACGCTGGTGGTGCTGCCAGGGCTCTCAGGGTCCCTGGTCGCGCTGGCGGTGGCCTCTGCCGTGGGAGGGTTCGCCACGCCGCTGGGGATCGCTGCCCTCAACGCCTTGATCACCGAGCACACCACTGGTGCCGACCGCCGCACCGCCTTCGCCGTGCAGCAGGTGACCACCAATGGCGGAGTGTCCCTCGGCATGCTCTCCGGCGGCGCGATCATCGCCGTGCTCGGCGCCGGGACCACCATGCAAGCCGGCGGGCTGCTCCAGATCACGGTGCCGCTCCTCCTCGTTGCGCGAGCCACTCTGGTACGACGGCGGCGGGGCACCGACCAGCGTTCTGCGCCCGACAAACGCCCACGGGGACTGTCGACCCGCGTCCCCGGAACCATCCAGGAGTAGTGCCTCGGGCGGGTTTGGGGAACATCTCGTTCACCAGGTTCATGCGGGTTGTTCCCCAGACCTCAGCCGACTCGCTCGGCGTGCGATCCGGGCGAAATGGGTCGAGCTGCACGTTCGACACCCCCAGAGCCGCTTAGCGGTGGACCTTCAGGCCGCCGATTCGGGGTTTGGGTTGTCGCACCAGCACCGGTTCGAGGGCATCGACGATCTCGGAAGGGGTCGGGCGGTCTGCAGGCGTCGCGCTCAGGGCACTCGAGATGACGGCGGCCACTTCGCCTGGCACCCAGCTAGGCATCGGGTGCGGACGCTGCGTCAGCTGGGGATAACGATCATGGACGTCGTGGGAGTCGGAGGCGCCGGCGTCGAAGGGCCGATGTCCCGTCACGGACTCGCACAGTGTCGCGCCCAGGCCCCAGACGTCGCTGGCGACATCCGGGACGCCGTAGCGGCCGGGGGCGCATTGTTCGGGCGCCATGTAGGCGTCGGTGCCGATGGGGGCCGTCAAGTTCCGGGCGTCCTCCGCTGGCCGGGCGACGGAGAGGTCGATCAGGCGCGCGGGTGAGCCCATGATCACGTTGCTCGGCTTGATGTCCAGGTGGACCCAGCCGAGGCGGCCGAAGTAGTGCAGCGCGGCCGCGGCGTCGATGGCCAGGGGAGGTACTGCTGCGGCTGAAGGGGGCCTGTCTTTCGGATGAGGGTCGAGAGTCGTGGCCCGTCGACGTGCTCGATCACCAGGTGCGGGCGCTCTCCTGCAACGTCGTGCCGGAGACCCCGGACCGCCACCGGGTGGTTGAGGACTTCGAGGGCCGCGGCCTCGCGGCGGAGGCCGCGCAGGCTGGCCTCATCGGTGACGCGTCCGGGCCTGAGGACCTTGACGACCACGGGAAAGAAGGTGATCTCGTCGAAGGCCAGGTAGGCCTCGTACGACGAGCCGCCGCCGAGGAGCCGCATCGCGGTGAGCTCCTCGGTGATGCGGTCTCCTTGGCGGAACCGCCAGCCATCTCGTCCGTGACTCGGCACGCGGCCGCGCTCGCTGGCGCGTCTAGCCGCGGGTGTCGTGACGCGAGGCGTCGTTGGTGTGACCGCTGGTGTCGTCGACCGTCACGGTGTCGCCGGGACCGTCGTTGGTCAGGTCGACCGACTGGTCGCCGAGGCTGATGTCAGCGTCCTTGCTCACGTCGGTGGTCACGCTGTTGGTGGCGTCACCCGTGGTCGCGTCGTCGGTGCCGCCGGTCTGGCTGGCCGTGCCCGTCCCGGTGCCAGTGCCGCTTGTGCTGGTCGTGGCCGTGGTCCCGGCGGTGGCCGTCGTCCCCTCCGAGTTGGTCCCGTCTGTGTCGTCGTCGTCATCGTCGTCATCGTCGTCGTGACGCGCGACCGCTACCTCATCGTCGTCGAGCTTGGCCAGAGTGTCGTCCACGGCGACCGCCGGGGTGTACAAACCGATCAGGCCGGCCGTCACCAGTCCGATGACGCCGAGAACCACCCTGGTTACGAGCCGGGTCTTCATCGAATCGATCCTCCTCCGGACTTCTGGATGCCTCCCTTGTCCGGTCTACCACAAGGCCCCGCTGCTCAGATATCGGACCAACGTCCAATGCCCATGAGGTCGGGCGACCCGTCACGGAATAGTGACGAACGTCGAGGAGGACAGCGTCTGGTTCCCGCCTTCCTCGATGGCGAGCACCTCCCACTCGTACTCGGTAGCCGGCTTCAGGAACCCGGGAGGCACCCGAAGCCGGTCCGCGGTCGGGGGCATCATCACGTCCAGGGTCACCTTGGGGAGGGCCCTGATTCCCGTGTCGGGCTCGACGACCAACACCTGGTAGCCGATGATCGGGCTCCCGTCGGCGGACGGCACCTTCTCCCAGCGCATCACGGTGTGCGAGGAATCCTGTGCTTCGTCGCTCTCGATCGGCGACACGAGCACGGGGCCGGCGGGCAGCTGGTGGGTCAGCCGCGCGGCCCCCTTCAGGGTCTCCCCATCGAGGCCGATACCGCGGAACTCGTACCGCCCGGCGGGCCATCGCTCGAGCAGCGCTTCGAGAGGCAGCTCGTCGAACGTCGGTTCAGCGCTCTCGAGGAAGAACTCGGTGCCACCCTGCTTAGCCATGATGCCGTCGGTGACGCTGGTGAAGATCCGCCGGCCGTCCGGATCGAAGATGGACATGCGCTTCCACTGGTCCGCGTCGAGGAAAACCTGTACTCCTCCATCGTGGTCGGTGGCGTTGATCTCGAACTTCAGACGGGCATCCGCGATCTTCACGACCTGGCCCGCGCGCCGATCCGTCTCCGGCCCGGGCTCGTCGAGCTCGGCGTGGCCGACTGCGGCGAGACCGCCCGCCAGCAACGCCGTGGGGACCGCGACGGTGAGCAGCTTTCTCATGGTGGGCTCCTTCGGTCTCGATGGCGATGAACCCGAGGGCTCGACGCTAGGACCCGCCTGCTGAAGCGACGCTGAAGCGCAGATCGGCTCCCGCCGGTGATCAACCACCCGCGGGGCCGCGGCGCGCGGGCCTCGGGGCAACTTCTGTGGACCACGTGGCTGTCGCAAGATGACGGCTCGTCGTCGGGCCGCGAAAGGATCTTCGGTCCGCCTACGCTCAGCGGTGATCGAGTCGTGTGCTTGAGCGTGCGCTGTAGCGCACTCTCAGGCACACGACCCTGGTTCTCCGCCGCGGGCAGGAGGATCTTCGGCGCCCGGCCGTACGGCTGGCAATCCGCAACAGCCACCACGTGCACGAGATGTTCCCAAGGTGCACCAGACGTGGAGCGGCGTACCGTGCCGACCGTGATCAACCTCAGGCTGGCAGAGCAGATGTCGCAGGCGGCCGTCGACCGGGCGTCGGCCGTCGGCGCCCAGGTGTCGGTCGCCGTCGTGGACCAGGGCGGACCTGCGGGGTCGCGGTCGAGTGTGCGATGGACACCGTGCTCGTGCTCGACCTGATCAAGGGTGGTCCGCCCACCGCGTGGCCGAGGCTGGAGGACGACACGTTCATCATGACGACAGGGTCGGCGCGACCGCTCGAGGACGCCTTCCGGATCGCGCACAACGAGATGGTCCGCTGGGTCCAGGAGCTCACCGGACTCTCCGACATGGACGCCTACCAGCTGGTCTCCCAGACCGCGCTGACGCCGGTCGCCAATGTTGTCGACGTCAACTACACGGTCGTCACCAAGGTGGCCAAGCGCTTCCTGCCCGATGTGCCGATCATGCAGGGGATGCACACGCGGTTGAGGCGCCCGCGAGGCTGACTGTCGCCCGGACCGCGCCAAGGAGTCATCATCGGATGCCCGTGTCGCAGGGGACGTCCACCTCGGCGTACTCGCCCCGAATGACGCGGGCATCCATGAGCTCGCAGGACATGCCCGCTTCGGCCGTGACGACGTATTCGCCCGGCGCGAGCCTCACGGTGAAGGTCCCGTCGGCGGCCGTCGTGGTCTGCGCCACCTCCTTGCCGGCCACGTAGGCATCGCCCGGAACCTGCTCGGAGACGATGACGGTCACACCCGCAGCCGCCTGGTCGTCACACGGGTCCGTTGAGGCTCTCGACCGGGCACTGAGGACCGAGATGGACCACCCCGGTGACCCCGGACTCCGGTTCCGCGGCAGGAGGCTGATCGCCGCAGGCGACGATGATCAGCAGTCCGGCAGCGAGCGCGAGAGGCAGTCCGGAAGCCATGGGGGTAGGACGTCGTGACCGGCCGGTTGGGTTCCCGGATCATCCGTGCAGGCGGATCTTCGGGCGGCCAGCCGATCCGCAGGTCGAGTCGTGTGCCTGAGGCAGCTCCATAGCGCGTTCTCAGGCACACGACCCTGGGTCCTCGGCGGTCCTCAGCGACGGACCTGCGTGACACACGGGCGATCGTGGGGCGGTCGTGACGGAAGGCGAGGACGGCAGGGTCGGCCAGCGGGGAGTTCGGATGTTCGTGGTGACGCCCGACGAGTCGGCTCTCGTCGTGGCCGGCTTCGACAGCGGCACCGTCAGCGTGGTGGACCTGGAGACCGAGAGCCTCTGCGCCTGGCCAAAGCTGCCGAGGGCAAGGTCCGCGGAGAGGTTCCCGTCGTGAGCGTGGTTGGGCGTTGCTGAACTCCCCGGCCTACGCGGGGATCGCTCGCGCAGCTGGAGCCCCGGGTCAGCCGAAACTCCGTGGCCGACCGCCCGAGGCCTGCCTACCGTGGCAGCGTGCAGGTCTCGTTCGTCCGCACCGGCCGGCGGCGGTACGCCGTCCACGTCGACCGCGAGCACGCGGCCGACGTGGTCGCGGACCCCGCGCCCGGCTATGACGACCACATCCCGCACGACCTGGTCCACTTCTTCGTCGAGACCCACTGGGGTCTTCGCGACGGGATCTTCGGTCAGCTGGCCGTCGGCGGCGACGCACAGACGTTCATCGATCCCGTCGGCAGCATGCGCGAGCGCAGGCGGATGAAGGCCAAGAACAGGCTGAGCGGCTCGCAGATCGGCAGGTCGGAGCTGCTCGCGGGGCTCGTGCAGCACGCCTGGCAGCTGCAGCACGGCGGGGCCAGGGGGGCGCTGTCGGCCGACGCCGCGCTGCGGGCCGAGGTGGAGCTCGACGACGTCGCCGCGGCCGCTGACGCGTTGGACCGGCTTGCCCGGAAGTGGCATGCGCTCTCCGTCGGGAACCGGCTGCGCCTCGACTGGCCGTGGCCCGAACGCCGCACCCGGTCTGCGTCGTGACCCTGGTCGTCCGGCCCTGTCGCGACCACGCCGACGTGGAGGCCATCGAGCGGGCGCTGCCGACGCGAGGCAACGAGTTCCACCGCAAGAGGTTCGAGCGCGACGACGGGTCGACGTACCTGCTCGCCTGGTTCGACGGCCAGGCAGTCGGGCACGCGCTCTTGCTGCCTGACTCGAAGTACGCCGAGGTGCCGTGCGCGCTTGGCCCGGTCATGGAGGTCAACGGGTTGGGCGTGGCCGAGTCTGCACGCCGCCGAGGCGTGGCCCGGGCGCTGATGGACGACGCCGCCGAGCGTGCTAGGGACGCGGGCGCCACCGTGTTGGGGCTGGCCGTGGACACCCTCAATGTGCCGGCGACCGCGCTCTACGCGTCGCTCGGCTACCAGCGCCACCCGACGCTCCGGCCGGTCGACGTGTGGGACTCGGTCGACGACGACGGCGTCAGGCACGAGCATCGCGACGCATGTGAGTACTGGACGGCTCCGCCTCTAGGACGCTGGCGTCTGGGCGCGACCGATCGCCACTCAGCTCAGTGGGGAACCCTCGCAGCACGGCACGATGTGGCCGCACCGGTCGCAGCGCTGGTGGGAGGTCTCCCAGCGCATCGTCGCGCCGCAGTTGTCGCACGGCGGCAGGCCGCCCTTGGGTGGCACGGCGCAGGCCTGGGCTGGCGGTGGGGCCGGCGACGGGCGTGGTGGTCACCAAGCCACCGTACGGTCAGGAGCCGACGCTGTTGCGGAACACGCCGCGTACGTCGGCCAGTCGCCGCAGCGCCAGGCTGGTGCCCGCCCGGACGACCGCGGGCGCGCCCAGCTCGTCGAGCACCGGAGCGCGCATCCGGGTCCAGGCGGCGTCGCTCGGCAGCGGCGTCTCCGGCACGTCGGGCCCCCGGCGGCCGACCGCGCGGGCCAGGGCCTCGTCGACCCCGAGCATCGGTTCGCCGCCCGGCTCCCAGCGCGTGGTCCGGGCGGCACACCATGTCGTGCCGCAGGCTCTCGACCAGCGCCGTGACGGTCCGGAACGGCGCCCCGACCAGCAGGGCCGTCGACAGCCCGACGGCCGCGACCGGCGCCACCAGCGCAGGCACCCGCAGCCGGGAGAGCCGTGGCGGCGCGCGCGTAGGCCGCGAGCAGGTCGGGGTAGCGGACCACGTCGGGACCGCCCAGGTCGACGTCGCCCTCGGGCGCGTCCGGCTCGAAGGCCGCGACCAGGGCGCGGACCACGTCGGTCACCGCGACCGGCTGCACCAGCGTGCTGCATCCACGACGGGACGGGCTGCACGAGCAGCAGCGACGCCAGCTGCCGCACCACCTCGTACGACGTCGAGCCGGCGCCGATGACCACCCCCGCCCGCACGCTGAGGGTCGAGCAGTCGGCGACTCGGCCAGGATGCGCTCGACCTCCAGGCGCGAGGCGAGGTGGGCCGACAGCGCCTGCCCGCGGTCGAGCCGGGGCACCAGCCCCGACAGGTAGACGATGCGGCGCACGCCGGCCGCCGACGCCGCGTCGCGCACGTGCGCCGCACCCACCCGGTCGAGGTCGGCGAAGCCGCGCCGGCTCAGGCTGTGCACGAGGTAGCAGATGCCTTCGGCGTCGCGCAGCGCCCGGTCGACGGCCTCGTCGTCGGTGACGTCGCACTGGCGCCAGGTCACCTCGTGTCCCCAGGCGAACCGATCGGGGTCGGCCGGCGACGACGACGCGGCGACCACCTCGTGACCGGCCGCCAGGAGTGCCGGCACCAGCCGCGACCCGACGTACCCGGTCGCGCCGAGCACGACGACCCGCATCAGGCGGCCCGCTCGCAGGTGACGGACCAGGTTGTGCGAGAAGCGAGCGCCCATCGTGGCGACCACTGCCCGCATCGCCGTCTGCACGGCCGGCCTGGCCAGCCGCGGGAAGGGCAGGTCGACCGAGATCGCCAGCGCGATCTCGAGGTGGGTGCCGCTCGGTCCACCTCCAGGAGGTCGTAGCGGCCCTCGACGCCGGCCTTCTCGTCGGTGCGCTCGGGGTCGTGCACGAAGTCGATGCGCGAGGGCTCGTCGAAGGTCATCACCTCGGTGAACGACGGCGAGACCATCGAGCCCAGCACGGGGATGCGCACGAGGTGCCAGGTCCAGCGGTCGCCCCGGTCATCGGACTGGGCGTCGATCCGGCGCAGGTACGGCGTCAGCCGGGGCAGCAGCTCGGGGTCGGTGAGCGCGTCCCAGACGTGCTGCCGGTCGGTCGCGACGGTCGCCGACGATGTCGTCGACACGGTGAACGAGGTCACCGGGACCGTCCAGAGTCGCTGTCAGTGCCCGCTCCGAGCGAGATCCCGAGATCTCTCCGGCGAGTCCCGAGCGATCAGAGGCGCTGTCGTGTCCCGCTCCTGAGACACCGCCATGGTCGCGTCCTCAGGCCCGATCGACGAGCTCGATCCCGGCGGCGGACTGGACCTGCAGCCCGAGGTCGGCACCGCCTGGGACAGCCGTACCCCCGGGGGCTATGCTGGCGACGCACAAGGTCGGACCGCGCCCGCGGTCCTCGTCCGCCGGCCGCCCAGGCCGGCCGGACCGTCTCCCGACCCGGACGTCGTCGTTCCCGGAGCCCGAGGCTCCCGGGGCGGCCGTCCGCGGAGGGTGCGACGACCTGCGTGCAGGCCGGCCCGGCGACCGTCCGGGCCGGTGGGAGGAGAGCAGTGGCTCGGAGTCGTCAGCGTCAGGCGTCGCGCCGTACCAGCGGACGCGGTCAGGGACGCACGCGGCCCCTCGACAACGAGGGCCTGATCCCGATCCTGGCGCGCGCCGTGCGCGAGATCGAGTCCGCCGTCGAGCGCGGCCAGGGCGTGTCGGTGCGCTCGCGGTTCCAGGCCGTGGCGCTGCTCGCCCGCGAGGAGCGCGCCCGGGTCAGGTCCGACGCCGCCCTGACCGAGGCCAAGCGCGACGGCGAGCTCAAGCGGCTCGACGGCATCGCCACGATCCTGGCCCAGACCGCCGCACGCGAGCCGTCGCTGTTCTCCCTGCTGTCGGAGGACGCCAAGGTCTCCGACCAGGCCGCCGACCTGCGCAAGGCCATGCTCGAGCGGGCCGGCGTCGAGGTCGAGGAGGAGGAGCCCGAGGAGCTCGCGCGAGCTGCCGCTGCCGTCACCGAACGGCGGGTGGTCCCGCAGTCCGTGCTCGCCCGCCAGCTGGCCAACCCCTTCCTGGTGCCCGACTTCACCGCCGCCTCCCAGAACCGCGGCCAGGCCCGGCGGCTGGCCGGCTGGGAGCTGCTCGGCCCGCTGTTCCGCTCGTTCGAGGAGGTCGGCAACGGCGCCTCGACGACGATGCCGCTGCCCGAGCCGCGCGAGGTGATGCTGCCGGGCGTGCTCCAGCTGATGAAGCACCAGGCCGAGGTCGTCGCCGCGGCCGCCGACGGTCACCGCACCTTCCTGCTCGCCGACGAGCCCGGCCTCGGCAAGACCGCCCAGGCCCTGCTCGGCCGCCGAGGCCACCGACGCCTTCCCGCTGCTCGCGGTCGTGCCCAACGTGGTGAAGATGAACTGGGCCCGCGAGGCCGGCATCTGGGTGCCGCACCGGATGTCCACCGTCATCCACGGCGACGGCCAGGACATCAACGGCTTCGCCGACATCGTCGTCGTCAACTACGAGGTGCTCGACCGCCACGTCGGCTGGCTCGGCGACTTCGGGTTCCGCGCGATGGTGGTCGACGAGGCCCACTTCATCAAGAACAAGACCTCGCAGCGCTCGCAGAACGTGCTCCAGCTCTCCGAGCGGATCCGCGCCCGCACCGGCCGGCCGCTGCTGTTCGCGCTCACCGGCACGCCGCTGATCAACGACATCGAGGACTTCCGGGCGATCTGGCAGTACCTCGGCTGGATCGACGACAAGAAGCCGCTCGGCACGCTGATGGACGCGCTCGAGGAGACCGGGCTGACGCCGGCCGACCCGGGCTTCTACCCGGCCGCGCGCACCTGCGTGGTCGACCAGGGCATCGTCCGCCGTCGCAAGGTCGACGTCGCCAAGGACATCCCGGCCCGCCGGGTCGCCGACATCCCCGTCGAGCTCGACGACGAGATCGGCCGCTCCATCCGCGAGGCCGAGGCCGAGCTGGCCCGGCGCCTGGTCGCGCGCTACGAGTCGGCGCTGGCCACCCGCCGTACGGCGAGGCCCACCTCGACGACGACGGCATCGACCTCGAGCTCGTACGCCGCGTGGCGACGTGGGAGCGCGAGGACTCCTCCGACGAGTCGAGCGGCGAGAACGTCTTCGGCATGATGCGCCGGATCGGCCAGGCCAAGGCCGGGCTCGCCGCCGACTACGCCGCCCAGCTGGCGCGCAGCGTCGGCAAGGTCGTGTTCTTCGCCAAGCACATCGACGTGATGGACGCCGCCCAGGAGACCTTCGAGAAGCGCGGGCTGCGCTACTCCACGATCCGCGGCGACCAGACCCGGACGGCCCGCGAGCGCAGCATCAAGGCGTTCGTCGAGGACCCCGACGTGGCCGTGATCGTGTGCTCGCTGAGCGCGGCCGGCGTGGGCATCAACCTCCAGGTCGCCTCCAACCTGGTGCTCGCCGAGCTGTCGTGGACCGACGCCGAGCAGACCCAGGCGATCGACCGGGTGCACCGCATCGGCCAGGACGAGCCGGTCACCGCGTGGCGGATCATCGCCGCCCAGACGATCGACACCAAGGTCGCCGAGCTGATCGACAGCAAGGCCGGCCTGGCCGCGCGGGCGCTCGACGGCCAGGACATCGAGGCCTCCTCGGTCGACGTCCAGGTCGAGGCGCTGGTCGCCCTGCTGACCGAGCGCGCCTACGAGCCGCGGCGCTACATCCGTTCGCCGTCAGTCGCGTTCGCAGCTCGGCCATCCCGAAGCGGCACGCGCTAGCCGCAGTTGTCGCAGACGCCGGACCGCGGGATCGCCATGAAGCACGTCGGGCAGATCTCCGGCGGCCGGTCGGCCGGCTTGGTCGGCCTCTTCACCGCCGGGTGCCGCGGCGCGGCGGTCTTCCTGGTCTTGGGCGCCGCCGCCACCTTGGGCGGCGCGACGGAGCCGCCGTCGGCGGGCAGCCCGACCGCGTCGAAGTAGCGGTAGCACTCCAGCCGCTCCTTCGCGGCGTGGGCGTTGGGGTTCTCGGGCCGTTCGCCGTACGCCGCCCGCACGGCCACGGCGTACCCGTCGGTCACCCGCCCGCGCGTCGTCGGCGCACAGCGAGACCAGCAGCGGCTCCTCGAGGCGGGCGCTGTCGAGGGCGACGAGGCCGAGCACCTCGTCGAGCCAGTGGTGCCACAGCTGCCGGGTGCGGATGCCGCTGCGTCGCTGCACCTCGATCGCCAGCTCCTGGGGTGGCACCGTCGCGCGGTAGCGGCGGGCCGCCTCGAGCAGGCGCTCGCGGGCGGCCACCGCCCAGGCCTCGCGGGTGGCTTCGGCGCCGACCTCGCTGGTCTCGCGCCAGGCCCCGGTCACGGGGACGACCGCTTCGGGGTCGTCGCCGGCGAGCACGCGGAAGCCGAGCTCCCGCAGGATCCGGGCCGCCTGGTCCTTGCTCGACCAGTCGTGGTCGGGCACGGCGGTCCCGGTCGCCTTCTGGTGGGCGGCGCTGAGCACCGCCTGCGCGCCGTAGCCTGCCCGCCGTGCATGAGCACGAACTCCTCGCGGCCCGGAGCGTCGTACTCCTCCAGAGCGCTGGTGACGTGATGGCGGCAGACAGCGGCGAATCGCGGCACGATCGCGACGATACGGCAGTGGTCAGCCGTTCCAGGAGTGTGGTCCTGCGTCCGGTTCAGGACGCGCTGAGCTCGGCAAGCCGGTGGAGGATCGCGGCCCGGGCTTCTGGGGACGCCGCCTCCACCCGCACCCGGGCGCCACGACCACCTCGCTGCCGACCTGCTCCTCGACGACGCCGAGGATCGTGCGCTGCACGTCGACCGCCTGCGCCTCGTGGGCGAGGCCCGCCGCGAACCTGGTGCCCGCTGGTAGCTGCAGGCCCAGCAGTGGCCGGTAGAACCCGCGGTCCGTCGGTGGAGGCCGGTCGCCGCTCGTGAGCGGCACGTGGACCAGGTCGAGCGCTCGTCCCGCGGGCCAGCCGGTGATGATCGCGTTCGACAGCAGCACCACAGGGTTGAGGCCGCTCACGCTGCCGAACCCTCGGTCGCCCATGCCGTCGAGGCACAGGTGGAGGGCGAAGCGCGTCCCCGCAGCCGGTTCGGCTGCGAGTCCGGTGATCGGCCGGGCCATCATCCTGGCCGCGGCGGGCCTGACCTGCGCTGGCATCCGCACCAGCAGCGCCACCTCGGCCGGCACCTGCACCTCGACGAGGGTGTCCGGCCCGCACGGCCGCAGACACGTCGCGGATCTCCGTCAGCGTCCTGTCCGCGTAGCCTCGTCGTCCGCGGAACGCCGCCACGAGACCGTGGGAGGCGACGGCAGCGCTGAAGGCGCTCGGGAGGCCGTGGTGCAAGGCGGATTCCGCCGGCGCGCCCGTCGAGCAGCCGACCAGAAAGACCTCCCGATCGGCCACCCGCCCAACCTACGTCGGTCCCCCTGCGGAGACCGAGCCCGTCGCCGCCTGACTCCGGTGGGTCGTGTGCCTGACGCAGCGCCCTAGCTAGCGCGTCGCTCAGGCACACGACCCGCTAGTGCGGTGTCCAGAAGGGGTCGCGGCCGATGAGGCCGAGCATCTGCGTCTGGGCGTCGGAGTCCTCGGGCACGGGGACCCGGGGGCCGTACTGTCCCGAGGCCGCGAGCACGTCGGCCATCGGCTCGAGCCCGGCGACCATCTCGGCGCACGTCTCCTCGTCGAGCCGGTCGTCCAGCCCCGCGCCACGGGCCAGGTCCCAGGTGTGCATGAAGACGTCCGAGGTGTAGAAGCGGTCGATCGCCTCGGGCAGAGGGACGTCGCCGGTGTGCCGGTTGCTGAGCACCTTGTCGGCGGTGGCCGGCGTCGTCCAGCAGCGCCTGGACGTTGTCGGTGTGCGCCTGCCAGGCACCCACGGGATCCTCGTCGACGTCGGGGACCGGGGGCAGGGTGATGCCCGCGCCGTTCGCCAGGAACGACGGGAACCACTCGACGAGGTGGCGTACGACGTCGCGCGTGGTCCACTCCGCGACGGGAGAGGGTGCGTCCCAGTCGGTGACCGCGCGCACCCGGTCGGAGAAGCCGGCCGCGATCTCGCGGTGCCGCTCGGCCGGGTCGGTGGGCAGGACCATCAGGGGTGCTCCTTCGATCGGGCTCGGCGGGTGACCGAACCCTAGGACGAGGACCACGTTAGTCAACCGAATGGTTGAATAGCGACTCGGATGGTTCTCACCCTCGCGAGTAGGTCCCCGTCAGAGTCCCCTGGGCGACGGAGTGCTCGTCCACGGCGGCGAGCGCCTCGTCGAGGCCAGCGCCCTCGGCCAGGCCCGTCTCCGCGTCGAGCGCGACGACCGTGAACCGGTAGTGGTGGGTGCCGCTGGGCGGGCACGGGCCGGCGTAGGCTGCGCTGCCCGCCGACGTCGTTGCCTGGACGCCGCCCTCGGGCACACCGCCTTCCTCCGAGGATGTGGTCGCCACCGGGATGTCCAGGACCACCCAGTGCGTGAACGTGCCCGAAGGCGCGTCAGGGTCGTCGACCACGAGCGCCACGCCGGCAGCGTCGGAGGGAACACCGGACCACGCCAGTGGGGGAGCGACCTCGTCACCGTCGCACGTGTACTTCGCTCGGGAATCGGCTCGCCCTCGGCGAACGCCGTGCTGGTCACCTCGATCGTCATCGGAGCACCTCCATCAGCGGGGGACGAGGACGGGTCGTCGCCGCAGCCGGCGACTGGCGTGAGCAGCAGTACGACGACCCAGCGCCGGCGCATCGCTAGAACAGTCTGGGCACGAACGTCTGCTCGTGCATCGGCGGCCGCACGTAGGGGATCTGCTTCATCACCGGGCAGCTCGACGACGTCAGGTGCGACGTCGACGTACTGGAACTGGCTGAGCAGGTGGTTGATGCAGTTGAGCCGGGCGGCCTTCTTGTCGTCGGACGGGACGACGTACCAGGGCGCCTGCTTGATGTCGGTGTACTGGAAGGTGGTGTCCTTGGCCATCGAGTACTTCACGTACAGCTCGTGCTCGGCGAGGTCCATGTCGCTGAGCTTCCAGCGCTTGAGCGGCTCGGCGTTGCGGGCCTCGAAGCGCTTGCGCTGCTCCTCGTAGGACACCGAGAACCAGTACTTGATCACCTGGATGCCCGACCGCACCAGCATCCGCTCGAACTCGGGACACGACCGCAGGAACTCCTGGTACTCCTCCTCGGTGCAGTAGCCCATCACCCACTCGACGTTCGAGCGGTTGTACCAGGACCGGTCGAACATCACCATCTCGCCGGCGGCAGGCAGGTGCTCGACGTAGCGCTGGAAGTACCACTGCGTGCGCTGCCGCTCGGTGGGCTTCGGCAGCGCGACGACCTTGACGGTTCGCGGCGAGGTCCGCTCGGTGATCCGCTTGATCACCCCGCCCTTGCCCGCCGAACCTCTGCCCTCGAAGATCACCAGCACCTTCAGGCCCTGCGACTGGATCCAGTACTGCAGGAGGACGAGCTGCTCCTGGAGCCGCTCCATCTCCTCCTCGTACGCCGCGGTCTTGAGCTTGCCCTTCTTCGTGTACGCCGAGGAGTTCTGGTCGCCTTCGATCCGGCCGACGTCGTCGGCGCCCTCGGGCAGCTGTACGGTCATGCCTCACAGTGCCCACAGCAGGCCGGGCTTGTCGAGCCTCAGGCCCGCCTGCGGTACTGACCGTCGAAGGCGACCTCCCAGGTCTTGCCGTCGTCGCTGGAGGTCTCCCACAGCTGGCGGAGCCCGTCGCCCTCAGGCGTCCACGTGATCCGCTGCCGGTCGACCGGATCCAGGCCGTCCTCGCCACCGGGACCCCAGCCCTCCATCACCATCGCTCCGTCACGCAGCCCGCCGTCGAGCAGGAGCACGCCGCCGCTGGAGTCCATCCAGGTCTGGTGCCAGCACCCGCGCGAGGCGTCGTACCCGTTGATGCTGCGACCCTCCAGGCCACCGTTGCCGTGCCAGTGCTCGTGCACCATCCCCCGTTGCCGCGAACATCGAGGTGATGGTGTTGCGGCCGAGCAGCCTGCCCTCGGGCCCGAACACGTCCCAGTCGCCGATCCAGAAGTCGAAGTCGTGCACGCCCATGCCGAGAACGTAGAGACGAGCAGGTCACCGATCCAGGGGCGAGGACGATCGTGACCCGACCGCAACCGACCGCAACGGATCCGTGACCCGCTCGCTGGCGTAGAGCCGGAACAACAGGTACGCCGCCACGGCGCACAGCAGGTGCCAGGCTGCGTGACCCTGCAGCCACGACGTGGGGTCGCACCAAGGTCCCTGCGCGAGGTTCCAGATCACGAAGGCCAGACCCATGGCGGCCGACGGCACCGCCGCCCCACCGCAGGTACGTGCGGGGCGGCCGAGCGCCGCGGGGCGCGACGCCACAGCACCAGCTCGACCACGATCGCGGTGACGAGCAGCACGCCGAAGGCCAGGTTGCCGGCGATGTGCACGACGGGCACCTCGGCGTCGAGCGTGCCGACCAGCTCGCAGGCCGCGACCATCATCAAGAAGACCTGGAAGAAGAACACGACGCCCTGTCGACCAGCCGCACCAAGGCGTACGCCGCCGCGAACGACGCGATCAGGTACATGCTCAGCAGGTCGAGGCGGCCGCCCAGCTCCGAGCCGGTCGCGTGCATCGCGGCGCTGGCCGGTCCGAGCAGCACCGTGACGACGGCGTACGCCGTGGGCAGGCCGCGCAGCCGGGGAGCACGTCGCCGAGGAGCCAGGGCCTGCCCGCCCGCCAGGCCACCGCGAGGCCGGCGACCACGAAGCCCAGGTTGGACAGGCTGTTGGCGGGCTGGACCCAGTCACCGAAGGGCCCGTCGAGGTCGTGGGGGACCTCGCAGAAGACGTCGCCGCGGCCCACGTCGGGCCCCAGCCAGTCACCGGCGACCGCGAGCACCAGGAGGCCGACCGAGGCCACCGCCACGGTCGCGGTGACGGCGATCGGCGTAAACGGCTGGTGACGTGGTCAGCGGCGTTTGATGACCGACGCGCTGAACTCGTAGCGCTGGCCCCGGAAGCTGCGGCCGTCGTCGATGGGCAGGCCCGAGCACGAGTAGGGGTACTTCCTCCCGCACTTGAACCGCGTCGAGGCGTTGACGAGCGAGACGTAGACGGACTTCACCTGCTTGCGGCCGAACGGCACGACCACCTGGCCGTTGCCCTTGCCGTTGAGCCTGACGAAGTGCTTCTCGGTCCCCTTGCGCTTGACCACCAGGACGTAGGCCGCCGGCATCCGGTACGACCCGGGGCCGTCGATCTTGACCTTGAGCCGCCACTTCTTGCTGGCCAGCGACGAGACGACTTCACCTGGTAGCTGAGCGAGTCATGTGGAGCAGCCCGCTCGCCGTGCTTGCCCGTACGTCGGTCGGACTTGGTCAGCGTGTAGGTGTTGCCCAGCTAGCGTCGACGGCCAGGCCTGCCCCTCGGGGTAGAACTTGCGCGGGCAGCAGGTTGGCCGAGGCGAACCGGCTGTAGACCTTCTTGAAGCCGCCCTTCGGCTTCAGGACGTGGCTGATGGCCTGGGTGGAGTAGTAGTCCGGGGCGCCGTTGAACGCCGCCGCCTTGTTCCAGATCTTCTTGACCACGCCGTTGCCGAAGTTCTTGCTGAGGAACTCGAAGAACACCCAGTTGCCGTAGGCCTGGCTCTCGCCGGAGGTGAAGAAGTCGAGCGGGGTGAGGGAGTCGTAGACCTGGCCGGCCTGGAGGTACTGGCGGTTGTCGTTGACGTCGTCGAAGATCCGCTCCTCCATCCAGGTGGCGGTCGCCTCGAGCAGCCAGACGTCCTCGCCGTAGTCGTAGCCGAACTGGATCGCGTGGAAGAACTCGTGCGCCGCGGTCACCCGCGCGCTGTCGATCGGGGAGTTGTAGGCGGTGAACTCCGCCATGTCGTTGTCGAGCACGCAGTAGCCGTCGGCCACCCAGTCGAAGCCGGGCTTCTTCCGCTCGGGCGCGCAGTAGCCGTAGAAGCCCTCGTCGCCGATCTGCGCGAGGTAGACGTCGAACTTGTTGTTGCCGCCGCGGCCGCGGTCGGAGACCGGTGGGCGGTAGCCGAGCTTCTTGACCTCCTTCTTCCAGACCTTGTTCATCAGGCGCAGCATCTGGTTGACCCAGGTCTGGCTGGGCGGCGCGTCCTCGGTCGAGGTCACCCAGTGGATGCAGAAGTTGCCCTGGCACTTCTTCACCGACGGCACGGTGTAGCCGTCGTTGAAGGGGTCCCTCGGGCCGTCCGTCGGGCCGGGCCAGGATCGACGCTGGCCACCTTGCGCTGGGCGGGGGACAGGTCGTCGAGGGCGCTGAACAGGTCGCGCATCACGATGGTCGCGTCGAGGCTCGGCGTCGGGACGCGATCACCGCCGTCTGCGGTCGGCGCCTGCCGGAGACGACGCCTTGCCGGAGAACAGCGCCTTGGCCCGCTCGAGGGCAGCCGTCGCGCGCTCCCGGTCGGTCGAGCCGGCAGCGCGGGCCTGCGCGGCGACCGCGGACGTGCCCGTCGTCGGCCGCGGAGCCCAGGGCCGGGGCCGCGGCCGGTGCCAGCTCAGAGCCAGGCCCACGACCATGACCGCAGCCACCAGGGTGGCGGAGAGCGTTCGGCGCATCTGTGTCGTCCCATCGTCGAGGGGCGTTCGGCCCGGGTCGTCGTCAGGCCGTCGGCGGGCGCGACCGAGTGCAGGTCACGGCCAACCCTAGACGGGTAGATGTCACGCCCGAGGCGAAAGGTTCGATCAGTCGCCGGACGAGATCTTCTCGATCAGGGCAGTGGTCGAGATGGCCGGCGTACGCGGCAGGTAGACCACCTCGCAGATGTCCTCGAACTCGTCGAAGCGGCCCTTCCAGTCGTCGCCCATGACGAGCACGTCGGCGGCGTACTGCTCGATGTAGTGGCGCTTGAGCTCCAGGCTCTCCTCGACGAAGACCTCGTCGACCGGCTTGAGGGCGGCCACGATCGCCAGCCGCTCGGCCTGCGAGAACACCGGCTCGCGGCCCTTCTTGCTCAGGTTCAGCGCGTCGGCCGACACGCCCACCACGAGACGGTCGCCGAGGGCGGCCGCCCGCTCGATCATGCGCAGGTGCCCGACGTGGAAGACGTCGAAGGTCCCGAAGGTGATGACGGTGCGGGGCCCCGGGATGGACATGCCGCGATTCTGGCAGCCACCCGGGCGTACGGGACAATCGACGTCGTGGCCCATCGACCAGAGCGTGATCTCGATGATCACGCCCGACCCCGCGGCCGACGAGGCCCGGCGGCGCGGCCTGCGCCGGATGCGCACGATCGCGGTCGGCCTGCTGGTGCTGGCGGCTGTCGTGTACGTCGCCACGCGCGGGTCAGGACGGCTGGCTCGGGTTCGTGAACGCCGGCGCCGAGGCCTCGATGGTCGGCGCGATGGCCGACTGGTTCGCGGTGACGGCGCTGTTCAAGCACCCGCTCGGACTGCCGATCCCGCACACCGCGCTGATACCCAAGCGCAAGGACGAGCTGGGCCGCGGGCTGCAGGAGTTCGTCGGCGAGAACTTCCTCCAGGAGGACATCATCCGCGACCGGGTCGCGGCGGCCACGATCTCGCTGCGCGTCGGCCGGTGGCTCGACGACCCCGTCAACGCCCGTCGGGTCGTCGACGAGGCCGCCGAGGTCGCTGACGATCGCGCTCGGCAAGGTGACCGACGAGCACGTCGCCGGCTTCGTCCAGGACGCCCTGGTGCCGCGGTTCCACGAGGAGCCGATCTCGCCGCTGCTCGGCGGGCTGCTCGACGAGGTGGTGCGCGACGACCTGCACCACGGCCTGGTCGACCTCGCGATCGACGAGGTGGCCTCGTGGTTGGTGGAGAACCCCGCGCAGCTTCGCCGAGGTGCTGGGGGAGCGGGCGCCCTGGTGGGCGCCGCCGCGTCTCAACGACGCCGTACACCCGGCGTGCACCGCGAGCTCGTCGACTGGCTGCTCGACATCCGCCACGACCCGAGGCACCACGCCCGTCAGGCGCTCGACTCGATGCTGCGCCAGCTGGCCCACGACCTGCAGACCGACCGCCGAGACCCAGGCACGCACCGAGAAGCTCAAGGACCGGCTGCTCGACCACCCCCAGGTGCTCGCCTCCAGCGTGGACCTCTGGAACGCCCTGCGCCGCGCGCTGCAGGCCTCGCTCGCCGATCCCGAGGGCGCGGTCCGCGCGCGGATGCTCACCGAGCTGACGGCGTTCGCGCGGCGGCTCGTCGACGACCCCGACCTGCGCAAGCGGCTCGACCTGCTGGCCGCCGACGCGGCGGTGTTCGCCGTCGACCGCTACGGCGCCGAGCTCACCGCCGTGATCACCCACACCATCGAGCGCTGGGACGGCAAGGAGGCCGCTCGACGGATCGAGCTGCACGTCGGCCGCGACCTGCAGTTCATCAGGATCAACGGCACCATCGTCGGTGGCCTGGTCGGCGTCGTCATCCACGCCTTCGCCGTGCTCGTTTAGCCCTCCGCTGCGCTTGGGCTGTCCGCCGCGCCCATCAGCTCGCTCCTTCCTCCTCGCTGGCTCGCCCAGGGGCTCGCCTCGCTCGTCGTGCAGGAGCGACCGGCGCGACGGACGTCAGCGGAGTCGCTCGGCGAGCGTCAGCCGACCACGCGGACCGACGTCTGGGCCAGGGACACCACGTCGCCGGGGACGAGCTGGCGACCGCGGCGGGTCTCGACCTCGTCGTTGACGCGGACCATGCCGGCCGCGAGCAGCGGCTTGGCCTCGTGTCCGGAGTCGACGAGGTCGGCCAGCTTGAGGAACTGGCCGAGCTTGATCGACTCGTCGCTGATGCGGACGTCGGTCGTCAGCGGGCTCTCGGTCACCGGCCATCATCCCAGGCCAGGCGAGGGGGATGCACCTCCCGAGGAGGGGCTCCTCAGCCGACCTCGAGCAGGTCCACCACGAAGATCAGCGTCTCGCCGGGCTTGATCACGCCGCCGGCGCCGCGGTCGCCGTACCCGAGGTGGGGCGGGATCACCAGCTGCCGCCGGCCGCCGACCTTCATGCCCTCGACGCCCTGGTCCCAGCCCTGGATGACCTGGCCGATGCCGAGCCGGAACTGGAGCGGGGTGCCGCGGTTGTACGACGCGTCGAACTCCTCGCCCGTCGAGTGTGCGACGCCGACGTAGTGCACCGACACGGTGGAGCCGGACGTCGCCTCCGCGCCGTCCCCCTCCGTCACGTCGGTGATGACCAGGTCGGCGGGCGGCTCGTCGCCGGGGAACTCGATCTCAGGCTTCTCCATGGCACTTGTGTATCAGGCAGAGCCGAGGACGGTCAGGTCGACGACCGATGCACGTAGGAGTCCAGCTGGTCGCGCTCGAACTCCAGCTGGTCCATGGCGGCCTTCACCACGTCGCCGATCGAGACGATGCCGGTGAGGCGGCCGTCGGACACCACGGGGACGTGGCGGATGCGGCGCTCGGTCATCAGCGCTCGCATCTCGTCGAGGCTGGTGGTCGGCTCGGCGGTCGCGACGTCGACGGTCATGATCGCCGACACCGGGCCGTCGAGGATGTCGTCGGAGTCGAGGAGATGGCGCACGACGTCTCGCTCGCTGACGATCCCGTCGACCGCCGACCCGTCACCGCTGACGATCAGGGCACCGACGTTGTGCTGGCCGAGGAGCTGGATCAGGTCGCGTACGGTCGCGTCCGGCGAGATGGTGATGACGTCCTTGCTGGACTTCGAGCCGATGACGTCGCTGATCCGCATCTCAGGGGCCTCCGTTGTCTCCAGGGGTAGGCCGTCAACGGTAGCCGCCGCACCGCTGGTTGAGGAGGGTCGTCAATGCCCGTCCCGAAACCACCGGTGGTCTCGTGACGGCTTCGACCGGCGGCAGGCTTCAGTCGCGGGGGCGGTGGGTGCGCAGGTCGTGCACCGAGCCGGGGCCCTGGCTGGGGAACTCCGGGTCGTCGTGGTCGTCGGGCAGCGACCCCAAGAACGCCAGCACGGCCTCGTGGAGATGTCCGTTGGTGGCCAGGGCGTTGCCGCCGAACGGGCCGTCGGTGCCGTCGAGCGAGGAGAACCGGCCGCCGGCCTCGCGGACGATCACGTCGAGTGCCGCCATGTCGTAGACCTCGAGCTCGGGCTCGGCAGCGATGTCCACCGCACCCTCGGCCAGCAGCATGTAGGACCAGAAGTCGCTGTACGCGCGGCTGCGCCAGCACCGACGCATCAGCGACAGGAAGTCCTGGAGGCGCTCGCGCTCGTCCCAGCCGTGCAGGGAGGAGTACGACAGCGAGGCGTCCTCGAGGCGGCGTACGTCGGAGACCGTGCAGCGCGTCGCCTTGAGCAGCGACCGGCCGGTCCACGAGCCGGCGCCCTTCGAGGCCCACCACCGCCGCTGCAGGGCCGGCGCGGAGACCACGCCGAGCACGACCTCGCCGTCGACGACCAGCGCGACCAGGGTGGCCCACACGGGCACCCCCCGGACGAAGTTCTTGGTGCCGTCGATCGGGTCGATGACCCACTGCCGCTGGCTGTGGCCGGTCGAGCCCTGCTCCTCGCCGAGAACGGCGTCGCGCGACCGCACCCGCGACAGCGTCCGGCGGATGGCCTGCTCGACGGCCTGGTCGGCGTCGGTGACCGGCGTGAGGTCCGGCTTGCTCATCACGTGCAGGTCGAGCGCCTTGAAGCGGTTCTCGGTGATCGAGTCGGCGTCGTCGGCGAGCACGTGGGCCAGGCGCAGGTCGTCGGTGAAGTCGACGGATCCAGACGCGGGCCCGGAGATCGGCATGGGTGCAGCCTAGGACGGACCGAACCGGACTCCCGGCCCATCCGTACGATGAAGCGTGACTGTCTCAGCTGGCACAGCCCTGCTCTCGGTGATGGAGTGGAAGGCCGCCGGCCTGCCACTGCACATCCTGGTGATCCACGCCGCCGTGGTGTTCGGCCCGTTGGCGGCGCTCAGTGCGCTCGCCTACGTCGGCCTCCCGCGCTACCGCGACCTGTTGCGGTGGCCGACCCTGGCGCTGGTGGTGATCGCGGTAGGGGCCATCTGGGCGGCGTACCTCACGGGGCAGAACTTCTTCGACAGCGACCGGTTCGCCAACTTCTCGGGTGAGGCCCGCGAGAACATCGAGACCCACGAGGACTACGCCAAGACACTGCGGTGGATCGCCTCGGGTTTCGGGGTCGTGACACTCGCGACGGCGTACTACTACCACGACCGCGCGGGCACCGCCCGCACGGTCCTGGGAGCGCTGGTCGCCATCAGCGCGGTGGCCACGCTGGTGTGGGTGGCCCTCACCGGCGACGCCGGCTCCCGTGCGGTCTGGAGCTAGATCTCGACGGGGACGTAGCCGGCGGGTTCGGTGGCCAGGAAGCCGCGGCCGCCGGTCAGCTCCGGCAGCCCGTGCTCCACCGAGTGCACCGAGCGGGTCGGGATCTTCCCCGTGAACGTGCACCGGCTCGCGTCGAAGACCGGGAGGTCCGGCGTGGCGCCGGCGGCCGTCAGCGCGTGCAGTACCGCCGTGAAGGACTCCTCGGGCACGTCGACCTCGAAGGCGCTGACCGGTTCGCACTCGAGCGTGCCCGCCTGCTGGAGCGCGTGGCGGAGTGCTCGCTCCGTCAGGTCGCGGTAGTAGCCGGCCGGCGGCGTCGGCGCGCTGAACCGCCCGTCGGTCAGGGTCACCAGCCAGTCCACGACCCGCCAGCCCTGGAGGCCGGAGGCCAGGACGCGCGGCACCGTCTCCTCGATGGCGCGGTGGTGGGCCGGGAGCAGGTACCCGCGCTCGGTGCCCATCACGTACTCGCCGCCCGAGTCCGGCGCCCCAGGCTCGATCCTGAAGGCCACGCTGGCGTTGCCGGTGCGGACCTGTGACGCTGCCTCGCCGATGCCGGCGACCCGCTCGACGTGCACCGTCCGGGTCTCGGACACGTCCGCCTCGATCCCGAACTCCTCGGCGAGGCGCGTCGTGAGCACCTCGCGCTGGACCTCGCCGTACAGGCTCACGGTCAGCTCCCGGTCGGCGCCGTCGAGGCGGGCGTCGATGAGCGGGTCCTGCGCGCTCAGCAGACGGACCGCCTCGAACAGCCGCGCGCGGTCGGCGGCGTCGCGTGCCACCACGACCGACTCGAGCCCTGGTGGCGGGAAGAGCCGCAGCCCGTACGCCGGGTCCCACCGGCCGAGCTGGTCGCCGATCGCGGCGCGGCAGGCCGACGACCGTCGCGATGTCACCTGCGACGGCGGTGCTGTGAGAGGTGGCGGCGCCGGCCGCGTACGTCGCCACCGTGAAGGCACGCCCCGGCACCTCCGTGACCGTGCCGTCCGGTCCGCGATGGTGACGGACGACGTCGTCGCGGGAGGCGAGCGCGCCGCTGCGCATGCGGACGTAGGCCAGCGGGTGCCCGGTCGGGTCGCGCTCGATCTTGAACACGCTGGCGTGCAGCGCCGCGTCGGCGGAACCGCCGGCGCGCGGCAGGTACGTCGCGATGGCCGCCAGCACGTCGCTCACGCCCACGCCGGTGAGGGCGGCGCCGAACACCACCGGGTGTATCAGGCAGGCTGCGGTCGCACGCGCGAGGGCAGCCAGCAGGTCGTCCTGGGTCGGCGGCGACCCGTCGACGTACGCCCGGACCAGGTCGTCGTCGTAGACGGACAGCCGGTCGGTCAGCTCGGCGACCAGCTCGGCTCCGTGCCGTGGCGCGACGGTGGCCGTGCGTGCGCCGAGGTCGGCAGGCCGGTTCAGGGCGACCGCATCGCCGGCGAGCGCCTCGCGGAGGGCCGCCAGCGTGGCGTGGTCCGCGGCACCGCTTCGGTCGATCTTGTTCGCGAACACCAGGAACGGGATGCCGAGCCGTTCCATCGTCCGGATCAGCGCCCGCGTCTGGGCCTGCACCCCCTCGACCGCCGACACGACGAGGATCGCGCCGTCGAGGACCGCGAGAGCCCGCTCGACCTCGCCCACGAAGTCGGCGTGACCGGGAGTGTCGATGAGGTTGACCTTGAGGTCACCGACCATGAACGCGACGACGGCGGAGCGGATGGTGATGCCGCGGCGGCGCTCGATGTCGTCGGAGTCGGTGACGGTGTCGCCATGGTCGACCCGGCCGATCTGACTGCTGACGCCGGTCTCGAAGAGGAGCCGCTCGGTCAGCGTGGTCTTGCCGGCGTCGACATGGGCGACGATGCCGAGGTTCAGGCGAGGGGCACGCGGGTCGTGCGCGGGGTGGTGGAGGTGAGCCATGCAGCGGTGACCGCCTTCGGAGGTTCGAGGGACAGGTGGGCACGCTGCTTCCCCATCTCGAGCCTCCCTTCCTGCGGTCGTCGCTGTGTTCCTCCCGTCAGGCTAGGCACGCCCGCGGCTTCGCGCGAGCGAATTTGGGGCTCCTGCTGACACTTCCGTGGGTGGATCGGCATTGACGTTGGCCGTGGACGCCGAAGGCGCTCACCCCGGCAGGCTCGATCGGCTGCTTGTCGGGGCGCAAACTGGACCCGCCTGGCGGCTGGGCGTTCGGCAACCAGCTTGTCGTTGCTTGACAGACGTCCGTCAGGCAATCGATGCCGCCGGTCCGTGGTGGCGATGCGTCATGGCCGGGGCGCACGAGCAGGTCGACAAGCTCGACGGCAGAGCGCTGCGACGGCAGAGGGCTGTGGGAGCAGAGGGCTGTGGGAGCCGGCACCAAGCCTGTCGCTGGTTGACAGACGTCCGTCAAGCTGTCGCGACAACGCGGGGGACCTTTCGATCACCCACGGAAGCAGCAGGAGAGCCGGTGAGCCGGGGATCGCTACGCATGCGTGGGTGACGGGGGTAGGCCCCGAGGGGCACTGGTCCGATCCGGGTCCCGGGAAGGTCGTCATATCCGAGCCTGGGACGCACCGGCTGCGTCGCGGGCTCGGACATGACGCACCGTCGGGTCTCCGGGAACCTCTTGTGAGCCTGGGTCGACGTCAGTACGCCGGCTCCGACCGGGCCGCGAGCAGGCGTCGGAACGACTCGACCCTGGCCGGGTCGGCCTCGCGGCGCTCGACCGCCTCGTCGAGGCCGCACTCCGGCTCGTCCGTGCCGTGGGTGCAGCCGCGCGGGCAGTCCTCGGTCATCTCGTCGAGGTCGGGGAACGCCTCGATCAGGTGCTCGGGCTGCACGTGCGCCAGCCCGAACGAGCGGATGCCCGGCGTGTCGATGATCCAGCCGAACGCACCCGGCAGGGGCAGCATGATCGCCGAGGTCGAGGTGTGGCGTCCTCGCCCGGTCACGGCGTTCACGTGGCCGATCTCGCGGTCTGCATCGGGTACCAGCGCGTTGACGAGGGTGGACTTCCCGACGCCGCTGTGCCCGATCAGCACGCTGCTGCGGCCGTCGAGCCGCTCGCGCAGCTCGGTGAGGTCGCCGCCCTTGCGCGTCACCACCCACGGCACCCCGAGCGGGCGGTAGGTCACCAGCAACGTCTCGGGGTCGGCCAGGTCGGCCTTGGTCAGGCACAGCAGTGGCTTCATCCCGGCGTCGTATGCCGCCACGAGCGCGCGGTCGATCAGCCGCGGCCGTGGTTCCGGGTCGGCCAGGGCACTGACGATGACGAGCTGGTCGGCGTTGGCGACGATCACCCGCTCGACCGCGTCGTCGTCGTCGGCACTGCGCCGCAGCACGGTCGACCGGTCGGCGACCTCGACGATGCGCGACAGGCTGCCCTCGTCGCCCGAGACGTCACCGACGACGCGCACCCGGTCGCCCACTACCACGGCCTTGCGCCCCAGCGGTCGCGCCTTCATCGCCGTCACGGCGACGTCGTCGACGACGACCCCGTAGCGGCCCCGGTCGACCGTGAGGACGAGGCCGTCGTGAGCGTCGTCGTACGACGGGCGCTCCTTGGTGCGCGGGCGGGTGCGGCGCCGCGGGCGGTCGTAGTGCTCCTGGTCGTGCTCGCCGTAGCGGCGCTGGCCCGGGGTCACAAGAGCCGGCTCCAGACCGCCGGGAAGTCGACGAAGGTCTTCGACGTGGTGGCGACGTCCTGGACCAGCACGTCGTCGACGGCGGACCCGACCACCACCCCGGCGTGCGCCATCCGGTGGTCGGCGTAGGTGTGGAACAGCCCGCCGTGCAGCGACGCCGGCCGGAAGGTCAGGCCGTCGTCGGTCTCGGCCACGTCGGCGCCCAGGCCGCCGAGCTCGCGGGCCAGAGCCGCGAGCCGGTCGGTCTCATGGCCCCGGATGTGGGCGATGCCGCGCAGCACCGACGGCGACCGTGCCAGCGCGCACAGTGCTGCCACCACCGGGGTGAGCTCGCCGACCTCGTGGAGGTCGGCGTCGATGCCCTCGATGGTGCCGTCGCCGCGGACGGTGAGGCCGGTGTCATCGAGCGACACCTCGCAGCCCAGCCGGGCGAGCAGGTCGCGCAAGGCGTCGCCTGGCTGCGTGGTCTCTCTCGGCCACCCGGGCACGGTGACGGTGCCGCCGGTGGTTGCGGCGAGCGCGAGGAACGGGGCGGCGTTCGACAGGTCGGGCTCGATGACGGTGTCCATGGCGGTCACCGGGCAGGGGGAGACCCGCCAGCGGTTGGGCTCGGTGTCGTCGACCTCGATGCCGTGGCGGCGCAGCAGGGCGACCGTCATCTCGATGTGCGGCATGGAGGGGACCGGCTTGCCGTCGTGGAGGACGTCGACGCCGAGGTCGTACCTCGCACCCGCAAGCAGCAGGGCCGACACGAACTGCGAGGACGCCGATGCGTCGATCACGACCTGGCCGCCGGTGACCGAGCCGGAGCCGCGCACGACGAAGGGCAGCGCGCCCCGACCGTCGTCGTCGATCGTCACGCCGAGTCCGCGCAGCGCTGACAGGACCTCGGCGACCGGCCGGTTGCGCATGTGCGCGTCGCCGTCGAAGGCCACCGACCCGGTCGACAGCGCCGCGACCGGTGGCACGAACCTCAGCACCGTCCCGGCCAGGCCACAGTCGACGGTGGCGTCGCGGTCGAAGGTGCCGGGCGTGACGAGCCAGTCGCCGTCCGTCGTGTCGACCGGGGCTCCCATCGCGGTCAGAGCGCCCGCCATCAGCAAGGTGTCGCGCGACCGCAGGGCTCGTCGTACGACGCTCGGTCCCTCGGCCAGGGCCGCGATCACCAGCGCGCGGTTGGTCAGCGACTTGCTGCCGGGCAACGTGACGACCGCCTCGACCGGCCCGCGGGCGCGTGGCGCCGGCCACGGGTCGGCCCATGAGCTCAGCGCGGCGGCGGTCACCCGCCGAGCCTACTGAGCGCTGAGCTGGTCGTCGGTCGGGGTTACGAGCGGGGGCGCTTCTTCTCGGTGTCGTAGATCGGCAGCACATCGACGGCTGCGGGGACGACTTCGTCGCCGACGGCCACGCCCAGCGTGTTGCCCACGCTCGCTTGCGCGCTCTCGATCACTGCGAGCCCGATCTTCCCGAACCTCGGGCTGTCGGTCGGGCTGGTGAGGACTCCGACCTCCTCGCCGTCCTTGGTGACCGCCGCGCCGTACTCGGGGAGCGCGTCTGCCTCGTAGCGCAGCGTGACGAAGCGGTTGGGTGGGTCCGCGGCCACGGCGCGCAGCGCGTCCTCCCCGGCGAAACCGAGCCCCTGGTCGACCCGCACCATCCGGTCGAGGTTGAGGTCGAACGGCGTGCGCTGGTGCGGCGCGTAGTCGTAGTCGGTCACGATCAGCCCGGCCTCGACGCGGGCGACCTCGATCACCTCGGTGCCGACCGGCGTCACGCCCGCGCCGACGACCGCGTTCCAGAGGGTCTCGGCGTCGGCGGGGTCGACCAGGAACAGCTCGTATCCGAGCTCGCCGCCGTACCCGGTGCGCGACAGGTGCACGTCGACGCCGGCGATCTTGACGGGCTGCGGGATGAACCGGAAGTACTTCAGCGACCCGATGTCCTCGTCCGTGAGCTTCTGGACGACCTCGCGCGAGCGCGGACCGGTCACCCCGAGGTGCGGCATCGACGGCGTGATCCACTCGAACTGCACGTCGAGGCCCGTCAACTGCTCCCCGAAGTACTCCTCGTGGTCCCTTCCGTTGGTCATCACCCAGCAGTGGTCCTCCCGCGCGGTGTTGAACACGGTCCCGTCGTCCACCATCAGCCCGTCGGCATCGAGGAACGCGCCGTACCGCGCCTGCCCGACCGCGAGGCCGAGGGCGTCATTGCTGAACACCCGCTGGACGCCCCGCAGGGCGTCGGGTCCGCGGAACTCCCACTTGTTCAGAGGCGAGACGTCCCACACCGCCACGTCGTCGCGGATCGCGGCGTACTCCTCCGCGACGTCGCCGAAGCCCTCGAGCCACACCCACCCGCCCTCCTCGTAGTGCGAACCACCCTGCGCGGCGGTCACCTCGTGGAACGCGGTCTTGATCGCTTCGTTCTCGCTCATCGGGCCTCCGGGTCGACGGAGCCGCATCGTCCCACGGGTTTGACTGACTGTTCAAGTAGGAGGGCACGACCGTTGGTCGAGGAGGGTTGCGCAGCGGTCCGGCAGCGGTGAACCTGGCACCGTCTTCTTGCACGGAGCGGTGCCCAGGCTCACGCTCGGCCGCGACCGCTGCGCGCCTTCCTCGACGCGCGATCCGTCAGGTCAGCTGCGCCCGGGCGAGCTTGGCCTCACGGCGGGCGCTCTTGGCGAGCCCCCGGGCCTCGCGGCGTACGTCGGCCGCGGCGCGGCGGGCACGCCAGGCGACGCCCGGCTTGCCCTCGGTGTCGACGGCGGCGAGCAGCAGGCCGCCGAGCATCGAGCAGTTCTTGAAGAACTGGGTGCGCTGCGTCGCCTTGGCCTGAGGGTCCTCCTGCTCCCAGAAGCGATGGCCCGCGAACGTGGTCGGGACCAGCGACGCGGCGAGCACGGCGCTCGAGACCCGTGGCATGCGACCAGTGGCGAGCGCCAGGGCCGCGCCAACCTGGACCACGGCGTTGATGCGTACCAGCGTGACCGGGTCGTCGGGCAGCTGAGGGACGCGCTTCTGAAGCATCGGCAGCACCCTGTCGATCACCGGTTTCGCGGCGGTGGCGCGCGCTTCGATGTTGCGGAGCGCGTCGACGCCCCCAGCGACGAACATCGAGGCGAGCAGGGGTCGGGCGGCCAGGCGGACGAGCGTCATGCCTTCCTTCCTACACCACCCACGGCGGGGCGGTCGTCGCCCAGCGGGGTGGGTCGGTGGAGACGACTAGCCTGGCTCCGATGTGCGGTCGCTATGCCTCCAGCCGCAGGCCCGAGGACCTCATCGAGGAGTTCGAGGTCGTCGACAACCGCGTGCCGACGGCCCTGAGAGCCGACTACAACGTCGCGCCCACCAAGGAGGTGTACGCCGTGGTGGAGCGGCCGCCCTCCAAGGAGGAGGGCGAGGCCGGGGTGCCGGCCGAGCGCCAGCTGCGCGCGCTGACCTGGGGCCTGATCCCGTCGTGGGCGAAGGACCCCAAGATCGGCAGCCGGATGATCAACGCCCGCATGGAGACGGTGGCCGAGAAGCCCGCCTTCCGCCGGGCGTTCTCGTCGCGGCGCTGCCTGCTGCCGGCTGACGGCTACTACGAGTGGTATCCCACCCAGCAGCTCGGCAAGTCCGGCAAGCCCCTCAAGCAGCCGTTCTTCATCCGCCCCAAGGACCACGGCATCCTGGCGATGGCCGGGCTCTACGAGATCTGGCGAGACCCCGACAAGGCCGACGACGACCCCGACCGCTTCCGGTGGACCTGCACGGTGATCACCACCGACGCGGAGGACGACGTGGGCCACATCCACGACCGGATGCCCCTGATGGTCGAGCGCGAGCGCTGGGGCGCCTGGCTGGACCCGACGAAGAAGGAGAAGGACGACCTCCTCGCACTCCTGGTCCCTGCGGCGCCGGGCGCCCTGGAGGCCTACCCCGTGTCCAAGGCGGTCAGCAACGTCCGCAACAACGGTCCCGAGCTGATGGAGCCGCTGCCGCTCGACGACGTTCCCGAGCTGGCAGACCACTAGTGGTCACCACCGAGCAGTCCGTCCGCACTCCGCACGGTGACGGCCGCCTGGTCACCTACCGCGCGCGCCGTCCGGTGGCCACCCTGCTGCTGAGTCACGGCGCCGGCCGCGGCATCGACACCCGCGACCTCGAGGCCCTGGCCGCGGCGCTGCCCCGCCAGGGCCTGAACGTGCAGCTGTTCGAGCAGCCCTGGCGGGTGGCCGGCCGGAAGGTGGCCAGCCCGCCCGCGACTCTCGACGCGGGCTTCACCGCGGCCGCCAACGCCCTGCGCACCCGCACCCCCCTGGTGGTCGGCGGCCGGTCCGCCGGGGCACGATCCGCGGCACGCACCGCCCTCGGTCTCGGCGCGGCGGGCTGCCTGGCCCTGGCCTTCCCGCTGCACCCGCCAGGGCGGCCGGAGAAGTCCCGGCTCGACGAGCTGCTCGGCGCCGGGGTGACCACGCTGGTGATCCAAGGGGAGAACGACGCGTTCGGGCGGCCCGAGGAGTTTCCCGACCACCTCGACCTGGCCGTCGTACCCTCTGCCGACCACGGGTTCGCGACCCCCAAACGCAGCGGGGTGAGCGAGGAGGACGCGATGGCCGTGGTCGTCGAGTCGACCCTGGAGTGGATCGTCCGCGAGGTCGCCGGAAACAGGTGACCGGGAATCGCTGAGCCCCGGCCGATGTTCCATGTCACGTGCTCGCCGTGCTGGACCGTCCCGCCTCCCCAGTAGATTGGGAGACGATGACTGACCTACCCGAAACCTCCCCCGAAGCCGAGGTTGTCGACCTCGCGACCGAGACCGAGGCCGATCGCACCGCCCGCTTCGAGCGCGACGCACTGCCCTACCTCGACCAGCTCTACTCCGCCGCGATGCGGATGACCCGCAACCCCGCCGACGCCGAGGACCTGGTGCAGGAGACCTTCGCCAAGGCCTACGGCTCGTTCCAGCAGTTCAGGCCCGGGACCAACTTGAAGGCCTGGCTCTACCGGATCCTCACCAACACCTTCATCAACACCTACCGCAAGAAGCAGCGCCAGCCGCAGCAGTCCATGTCCGAGGACGTCGAGGACTGGCAGCTGGCCCGGGCCGAGTCGCACTCGTCGACCGGGCTGAAGTCCGCCGAGATGGAGGCGCTCGAGCACCTGCCCGACTCGCAGGTCAAGGATGCTCTCCAGCGGTTGCCCGAGGAGTTCCGCCTCGCCGTCTATCTCGCCGACGTGGAGGGCTTTGCCTACAAGGAGATCGCGGAGATCATGGAGACTCCGATCGGCACCGTGATGTCCCGGCTCCACCGCGGTCGCCGGCAGCTGCGAGAGATGCTGTCCGACTACGTGCGGACCAACGACCTGATCCGTGTGGGACAGGAGGGGAAGTCATGACGCGCGACACCGGCGACCACGAGTCCTGCGCCGACTTCCTCGACCGCATCGTCTACCTGCTCGACAACGAGCTCGACGCCGCCGAGGTGGCGGTCGTCAAGGTCCACCTCGAAGAGTGCGCGCCGTGCTTCGAGCGCTACGACGTGCAGCGCACGATCAAGATGATCGTGGCTCGTTCCTGCACCGAGACGGCCCCCGACGCCCTGCGCGACCGGGTCCGGGTCCGGCTCCAGCAGATCTCGGTGGAGATGCACGAGAGCTGAGGCCTCCCTCTCGCTGATCATGCGACGAGCCCCCGACCGGATGTCCGGTACGGGGGCTCGGTTGCGTACGGCCGGCCTCAGCCGGTCGGCGTACGTTCAGCTGTTGGGGCGCTTGCCGTGGTTGGCCTTCTTCTTCTTCCGCGCCCGCCGCTTGTTCCCGGTCTTGCCCATGGTCGTCCTCCTGTGTAAGTCCGTCGACCCGCCAGTCTCCCAGCCGGCGGGCTGTGGATGAAATCGAGGTACTCCCGTGCGGTTGGCCGGTGAAAACGCCGGCCTCCCGACCGGTCAATTGCACGGGACTACCCCGAGATGCGGCTCATGAAGCGGTCGACATCCACAACCAGGCGGGTGATCTCGGCGGTGGCGACGACCTTGCCGGCGTCGTGTTCGTCGACGTGGCGGGCGACGACGGTGAAGCGGTGGAGGCGGCCGTCGACGTACGACGAGGAGGCGGTCACCTGTACTTCGGCGCCGACCGGGCTTGCGGCACGGTGCTCGAGCTCGACACGGGTGCCGACGCTGGTGGCGCCCGCGGCGAGCGAGGGGTCGATGGCGGCGCAGGTGACGGCCTCGCACCACGCCAGCAGCCGGGGCGTACCGAGCACCGGCAGGCTGCCCGAACCGACGGCCAACGCCGTGTCGGCGTCGGTGACGGTGAAGGTCGACGACGCCTCCATCACAGCTCCTTGGTCCAGGCCCGCAGCTGGACGTCGGGAATCTCGTTCGGCTCGGGGTACCAGTCGCGCGACGGCTCGTGCCGGTACCCGAGCCGCGAGTAGATGCGCTGGGCGTGGGTCATCTCGTCGAGCGTCGAGAGCCACATCCGGGTCGCGCCGGCGGCGGCGGCCCGCTCCTCGCAGTGCCGCACCAGCGCCTCTCCGACGCCCCGGCCGCGCGCCGACGGCGACACCGCGAGCATCCGGAACTCGCCCTCGCCGTCGACCGACAGCTCCCGCCACGGCGACCCGGGCGGGCAGGAGGTGACGCATCCCAGCACCGACCCGTCGTCGTCGACCGCCACCCACAGCTCGGCCTCGCGGTCGCGCGTGGCAGCGTCGCGCAGGAAGGCCCGGTAGTAGTCGTCGGGGCCTTCGAGGAAGTCCTCGTACGCCGCCTCGGTGAGCTCCCCGACCGTCTCGTAGTCGCCGGGCGCGGCCCGTCGGATGAGCACGGTCAGATCCCGAACGTGTTGCGGGGGTACGTCGCGTCGACGTCGGTGATCACGTTGACGAGGTACGGCGCCCCGGAGGCGAAGGCGCGGTCGAGGGCGGGCCCGATCTCCTTGGGGTCGGTGACCGTCTCGCCGGCGCCACCGAGGGCCTTGACCACCTCGTCGTACCGCGTCCGGTGGGCGAGGTCGGCGATCACGTCGTAGCCGTAGAGCATCTGCATCGGACCCTTCTCCAGGCCCCACGCCGAGTTGTTGCCCATCACCATCACGACGGGCAGGTCGTGACGCACCAAGGTGTCGACGTCCATCAACGAGAAGCCGGCGGCCCCGTCGCCCAGCAACAGCACGACCGGGGACGACGGCCTCGCGATGCGGGCGGCGATCGCCGAGCCCAGTCCGGCGCCCAGGCAGCCGTAGGGACCGGGATCGAGCCAGCCGCCGGGGCGCTTGGGCTCGACGTACTTGCCGGCGAAGCTGACGAAGTCGCCGCCGTCGCCGATCACGACCGAGTCGTCGGCCAGCCGCGGCACCAGCTCGCCGTAGATGCGTGCGGGGTGGATGGGGTCGGCCTCCGCGCGGAGCAGGTCGGCGTCGCGATCGGCGGCGGCGCGTACGCCCTGTTGGAGTTCGCCTACCCAGCCCGACCAGTCGCGGGTGCCGCGCTTGTCGAGCGCGTCGCGGATGTCCGTCAGCAGCGTCGTCAGGTCACCGGACGCCGAGGCCGCGAGCTCGGCGTGCTGGGCGACCTGGCCGGCGGAGTCGGCGAGGTGGACGACGCGCGCGGGCGTGGCGCCGTCCTTGCCGCCGAACAGGCCGTAGCCCAGGCGGAAGTCGAGCGGCGTGCCGGCCACCACCACCAGGTCGGCGCCGCCCAGCGCCTGGCCACGCGCCTTGGTCACGAGCTGCGGGTGCCCGCCGGGGACCACGCCGCGGCCCATACCGTTGGTGATGACGGGCAGCCCGGCGCTCTCGACGAGCTCGAGCGCGACCTGCTCGGCGCCGTCGGCCCAGATGTCCGTGCCGAGGATCAGGACCGGCCGCTCGGCCGCGGCCAGAAGCGCGGCCACCTTGTCGACGGCGTCGGGATCGGGGTCGGCGCCGCGCGAGGGAGAGACCGACGGCACGGATCCGGAGCCCTGGTTGAAGAACTCGTCCATCGGTACGTCGACGAACACCGGCCCGCGGTGCGACGAGCCGGCGGCGGTGAAGGCCTCGTGCATCCCTGCCGCGACCTCGGCGGCCGTCGGGATGGTGCGCGCGAGCTTGGCGATCGGGGCGATGATCGGCGGCTGGTCCAGCTCCTGGAGCGAACCGCTGCCCCAGCGACTCTGCGGCGCGCGGCCGCCGACGACGACCATCGGCGACCCGGCGAACTGGGCCTGAGCGATCGCGCTGATCCCGTTGGTCACGCCCGGCCCGGCGGTCAGCACTGCGAGCCCCGGACGACGGGTCAGCTTGCCCGTCGCCTCCGCGGCGAACGCGGCGGTCTGCTCGTGCCGCACGTCCAGCAGCCGCATCGGCGGCTCGGCCTTCACCGCGCCGTCGTACATCGGGAAGACGTGGGCGCCGGACAGGGTGAACATCGTCTCGACGCCGTGGGCACGGGCCACCGCGACGGCGAGCTCGCCCGCGTGCCCGCTGAGTTCCTGGGTCATGCCCGCACGTTACCGATGAGTCACCGCGACAGCGCGGTGAGCCGAGTCACGTCAGGTACGACGGGTTGGTCGACCTCAGGGCCGCCATCACCACGAGCAGCAGGTCGGGCCGGATCTCGGGTGGGCCCGGTGCGATCGCGAGCTGGAGGTGCAGGGCCCGCAGGAACATCTCGGCGTTGGCGGCCGCCAGGAACGGGTCGGTCTCGCCGTCGTGGGCGTGCTTGGCGCCCTCGGTGATCCGCGCGACCCACGGTTCGACGACGGAGAGCGGAACGACGTTGCGGCGCAGCACGGTCATCACGGCCAGCGCCATCCGGTCGGGCTCGCCGTGGACGTACGGCGCGTCGACCGGCTCGAGCACGCGGTCGCCGATGACGTCGAGCAGCACCGTGAGCTCGTTGCGGCCGAAGTGCACGGAGCGGGCCAGTACGCCGATGGCGTCGGCGCCGTGGGCGACCGCGTGCGCCCAGCCCTTGCCGGGCACGAAGCCGCGGACGTCGCGCTCGCGGAGGTACCAGGAGGCGATGTGGTCGCCCCACTCGAGCAGCTTGGCCGGGGGTACCAGCCCCTGCTCGTTGTCGCGGTCGATGCACTCGGCCAGGACCAGCACGGAGAAGGCCCGCCGGAACACCGAGTCGGTCCCCTGCTCGCCCAGGCCGACGGTCAGGCCGGCTGCCATCCCGTCACCGAGGCCGACGATCAGGTCGTCGTACACCCCCCGGTCCACCCAGGTGGCCAGCGCTGGGTAGGCGAGCCCGTCTCGCATGTGGGCGTCGGGCGAGCCGAGCATGGTGGTCAGCTCGGTGGTCAGCTCGGTGAGCGGACGGTCGTCGGGCACCGCCAGGCCGGAAGCCTTCACCTGGCTCCAGTAGGCCCGAGTCATGCGGGACATCCTGCCATCGGTGGTCCAGGCCCGGCAGGTCCGCCCCTAGGGGTCTAGCCCTCGCCCGCGTCCGGCGCCGCTGTCTGGACGACCGGGGCGGGGACGCGACCGCCTAACGTTGGGCCGTGCCGTCCCTGACCGACCTGGTGCGCAGCCACACCGACCTCGACGACGAGGACGTGAAGTGGCTCCAGCTCCTGATGGCTGACTGGCAGATCATCGCCGACCTGTCGTTCGCCGACCTGGTGCTGTGGCTGCCCGATCGCGAGGGTCGCGGGTTCTGGGCTGCCGGCCAGATGCGCCCGACCACCGGCCCGACCGCCCTGGTCGACGACGTGCTGGGCACCTTCGTACCCACCGGGCGGCGTCCGCTCCTCGACGCGGCGTACGAGCGCGGTCGTGCGGTCCGCGACGGTGACCCCGAGTGGCGCGACGACGTCCCGGTGCGCGCCGAGGCCATCCCCGTACGACGGGACGACCGCATCGTCGCGGTGGTGGCACGCAACACCAACCTGCTCGGCATCCGCACACCCAGCCGGCTGGAGCTGTCCTACCTCCAGACGGCCGCCGACCTGGCGCAGATGATCGCGTCGGGCCACTTCCCGAACCCCGGGCAGCGCAGCGACCACGCCGACTCGCCGCGTGTCGGCGACGGGTTCCTGCGCATCGACGTCGATGGCCGGGTGACGTACGCGAGCCCCAACGCCCTGTCGGTCTACCGCCGCCTCGGGCACTCCGGCGACCTCACCGGCCTCGAGCTGGCGTCCGTGACCCGGGAACTGGTGCCACCGCTGCACCGCGACGACGAGGAGACGCTGAGCGCCGTGCTGCTGGGCCGGGCCCCTCGCGACACCGAGGTCGGCACCGAGGACGTGGTGCTCATCGTGCGCGCGATCCCGCTGCGGCCCGAGGGGGAGCGGATCGGGGCGCTGGTCCTGCTCCGCGATGTGACCGACCTGCGGCGACGCGACCGCGAGCTGGTGACCAAGGAGGCCACCATCCGCGAGATCCACCACCGCGTGAAGAACAACCTCCAGACCGTCGCCGCCCTGCTTCGTCTCCAGGCGCGGCGGATCGAGGCCCCGGACGCCAAGGCGGCGCTCGAGGAGGCCGTACGTCGCGTCGGCTCGATCGCGATCGTGCACGAGACGCTCAGCCAGTCACCCGAGGAGTACGTCGCCTTCGACGAGATCGCCGACCGGCTCGGCCGCATGGTCACGGAGGTCAGTGCGCTGGGCGAGCGGGTCCGCGTCCGGCGTACGGGCTCCTTCGGGGTGCTGCCGTCCGAGGCCGCCACCGCGTTGGCGATGGTGCTCACGGAGGTCCTCCAGAACGCCGTGGAGCACGGTTACGACGCCGACGCGACGTCGCCGGGAGTGATCGTGGTCAGCGCCCGGCGCCTGGTCGGTCGACTGCACGTCGTCATCGAGGACGACGGCCGCGGGCTGCCCGACGACTTCGACACCGACCGGAGCACCCACCTGGGACTCTCGATCGTGCGCACGCTCGTGGAGTCGGAGCTCGGCGGGCTGCTCGAGATCGGCCCCGCGCACGGCCAGACCGGCGCGCGGGTGTCGGTGGACCTCCCGCAGGACTGAGTCCGGACCAGCGGTGAGCGTGGCACCGTCGCGCAGGCGGTGCCTGGCTCACCGCCCGTCGCGCGGCGCGATGCGGACGCCCCTCAGGCGGAGGTGCGCACGCGGGCGCGGGCGTTGCGGCGCTTGAGCGCCCGACGCTCGTCCTCGCTCAGCCCGCCCCAGACGCCGTGGTCCTGACCAGCCTCGAGCGCCCACGCGAGGCACTGCTCGCGCACCTCGCAGCGTCGGCACACCTGCTTGGCCTCCTCGATCTGGAGGATGGCCGGACCGGTGTTGCCGATCGGGAAGAACAGCTCCGGGTCCTCGTCGAGGCACGCGGAACGGTTGCGCCAATCCATGGCTGGGGGATCCTCTTTCGTGTGACGTGGGGGCAGGGGGTCGGCCCTGGAACCCTGGGCAGGTGGGGCGCTGCCGCGCATCGCGGGCACAGCGAAGTGAACGCGTTCACGAGCGCCACCCCCCAGACTGGCAACTATTGGAACGTGAAACAACCCCTTGTCCTCGTACTGTGCATCACAGGGAGCACCAGACCCGTACCCGCGGAGGCCCGCTCGAGACCACCTAGGGTGGGCTGCGTGCCTGCCGAGACCCGTTTCGACGCCCCCGCGCCGCTCGTCGTCGCGGCCTCCCTGGCGGCCGTCGAGGGTCTGGTGATCGGCGTTCTCGGCCTGCTGGAGCTGGCCAGCCTGAGCTCGGGCCGGGTCACCATGGGGGTGACCACGGCGGGGTTCTTCGCGGCGTACGGCGCGCTGCTGGTGTTCTGCGGCTGGCAGCTCACGCGTGGCGCTCCGTGGGCACGCGCACCGGTGCTGCTGGCCCAGCTCATCCAGCTGGGCCTCGCCTGGGGCTTCCGGGAGGGCAGCACGCTCCCGGTCGCGATCGGGCTCGCGGTCGTGGCAGTGGTCGTGTTGGCCGGCCTGTTCCACCCGGCCAGCATGCGGGCCCTCGAGCGCTGACCCCCCGCCGGTCGAGGAGGGCCGCCAGGCCCGTCACGAGACCAGCGGAACGAACGACTCGATCCTCGCGCGTGCTACTGCGCCAGGTAGCCCCCGTCGACGGGCAGGACGGCGCCGGTGACGAACGACGCTGCGTCGGACGCGAGGAACGCGATCGCCTCCGCGACCTCACGGGGCTCGCCGAGGCGGCCGATCGGGTGGCGACCCTCGATCTCCTCGACGTACGCCTGGCCCTCGGGCGTCTCGAGCAGCGCCACGACCGCGTCGGTACGGATCGTGCCCGGCGCCACGGCGTTCACCCTGATCCCACGCGAGGCCCACTCGATGGCCAGGTGGTGGGTCAGTCCGGTGGCGACGTACTTGGCCGGGCCGTACGCCGCCTGGCCGACCTGGCCGCGCTGGCCCGAGATCGACGACAGGAGCACGATCGCCCCGGACCCCTGCCGCGACATGTGCTCGATGGCGAACTTGCAGGTCAGGAACATCCCGCGGCCGTCGACCGCCATCACGTGGTCCCAGTCGGCCACCGATGTCTGGTCGATGGTGCTGAGCGGGATGACGCCCGCATTGGCGACCAGCACGTCCACGCGCCCGAACGACGACACGGCCGCCTCCACCATCGCGCGGGCATCATTCTCGACCGAGACGTCGCCGACGACGGTGACCACGTCGTCCGACACCGCGCGGGCGGTGTCGTCGAGGGCTGCCCCGTCGAGGTCGGTGGCCACCACCCGGGCGCCTTCGGCCACGAAGACCTCGAGGGTCGCCCGGCCGATGCCGCGGGCTGCGCCGGTGATGACCGCGACCTTGCCGTCGAGCCGACGCTGGGACGTCAAGACGGCTGCTCCAACGACGTCCGCAGCCGCTCGAGCGTTCGGCTCAGCAACCGGGACACGTGCATCTGCGACACTCCGATCTCCTCGGCGATCTGGGTCTGCGTCTTGTTCTTGAAGAACCGCAGCAGCAGGATCTTCTTCTCCCGCGGCTCGAGCGCGTCGAGCAGGGGCTTGAGCGACTCGCGGATCTCGACGTGCTCGAGGTTCTCGTCCTCGACGCCGATGGCGTCGAGCATCGAGCTGCTGTCCTCGGTGTCGTCACTGGCGTCGAGCGAGAGGGTGGAGTAGGCGTTGCTCGACTCGATGCCCTCGACGATCTCCTCGATCGAGCACCCGATCGCCTCGGCCAGCTCGCGGGGCGTGGGGGAGCGGCCCAGCGACTGGGTCAGCTCGGCCGTGACGGCGCCGATCTGCATGCGCAGCTCCTGCAGCCTCCGGGGCACGCGGATCGCCCAGCCCTTGTCCCGGAAGTAGCGCTTGATCTCGCCGATGATCGTGGGAGTCGCGTACGTCGAGAACTCCACGCCGCGCTCGGAGTCGAAGCGGTCGATCGACTTCAGCAACCCGATCGTGCCGACCTGGACCAGGTCCTCGAACGGCTCGCCACGGTTGCGGAACCGCCGGGCGCAGTGTTCGACCAGGGGCAGGTGGAGGTGCACCAGCTCGTCGCGGGCGGCCCTCCGTGCGCCCTGGCCGGCACCGAGCACCGTGAGCTCGGCGAACAGCTCGGCGCTACGCCGCTTGCTCGCCTCGAAGCCTCGGCTCGCGGACCCGACCGGCGGATCGGGAGCCGAGCCGTCCGCCGAGCTGTCGGTGTTGTCAGGCATGCGTCAGCTGCCGGCTCCGGGTACTCCGGACTCCATCGTCAACCGCACGGCGAACCGCCCGCCGGAGGCATCGGCCTCCGCACGAGTGGCCATGGTGCTGAGCACCTGCCAGGCGAAGGAGTCGTACTCGGGTCCCTCGGGCGAGGAGGCCGTCACCGCGACCTCGACCGTGAGCAGGCCGGGTGCGAAGAAGTAGCTGCAGACCAGGTCGGACTCGGGGTCGGCCTCCGGCAGCACCATGGCGCACGCCTCGCCGACGGCGATGCGGAGGTCCTCGATGTCGTCGATGAGGAAGTCGAGGCGGGCAGCGAGCCCGGCGGTGGTCGTGCGCACGACCGAGACGTAGACACCGTCGGCGGGCAACCGCAGCTCGACGTCGGCCCGAGCTCGTTGACTGGGCCGCTCCTGGGTCTCTGACATCGGTGGTCCTCTCGGCGACGTGCGACGGGAAGGTGGCACCACGCTAACGGCCCGAGCCGTGGCGCCGCTCGCGCCCACGAAACTCCGGGATCGGCCCGGGTGAGATTTCGTCAGGGACTGTCGCGAGCTGACATCATCGATCGATGTGCTCTATGGATTAGTTTGAATATTGGCATTGGACGCATGAGTCAGATGGGTTCACCGTTGTCCCATGACGACCTTCGCGATCGCGGCCCTGTTGCTGATCATGATGCCCGGGCCCGACCAGGCGCTGATCACCCGCAACGTCTTGGTGGGCGGCCGCGTGGCCGGCATGTCCACCCTGGTCGGCGGGGCTCTCGGAGTTGCCGTGCACGCCACCGCAGCTGCGGTCGGCCTGTCGGCGCTGCTGCTGACCTCGGCAGAGGCGTTCACCGTGCTCAAGGTCGTGGGCGTGGCGTACCTGCTGTGGCTGGGGGTGCAGACGCTGCGCGCCGCACGCCGCTCCGCGCACGAGCCGGCCGAGCTCGAGGCGGTGGAGGCGTCGGGTGGCCGGGGCAGGTACCTGCGCCAGGGGTTCCTCTCCAACGCGCTGAACCCCAAGGTCGCGCTGTTCTTCGTGACCTTCCTGCCGCAGTTCCTGCCCACCGACAGCGGGTCGCCGCGCGCCGACGCCCTGGTGCTGTCTGCGGTGTTCGCGACGCTGTACGTCGCGTGGTTCAGCACCTACGTCGCCGCCGTCGCCCGGCTCGGGGCCTGGCTGCGCAGGCCGGCGGTGAAGGCGCGGGTCGAGCGGGTCACCGGCGTGCTGCTGGTCGCGTTCGCCACCCGGCTGGCTACGGCCAGTCACTGATCGGCCACTGACCGGCCACTGAAAGCCACTGACCTACCGCGACGCCGTGGCCGCCAGGGACAACGCCTCGAGCAGCGCGGCGGTGGCCGGCGGGTCGGGTGGCTCGCCGTACGTCGCGGCGTACACGTGTCGCTGCGAGCCGCTCAGCTCGCTCGCCACGATCCCGTCGGCGCGGTGGGCGTCCAGCGCCAGCCCCGGGATCGTCGTCACGCCGAGGCCCGCCGCGACCAGCGCCTGCATCACCACCATGTCGTCGGAGGTGTAACAGATCGCGGGCTCGAAGCCCTCCGCCGCGCACAGCGCGAGCAGATGGCTGCGGCACCGCTCGCAGCCGGCGACCCAGCGCTCGTCGCGCAGCGTGGACAGCTTGCGGACCCGCCGCCGGGCCAGCACGTAGACCGGGTCGTCGAGCAGGTGGTGGAGCCGGACGCCGGCGGGCTCCGGCTCGGTCTCGTCGTAGCGGAAGACCAGGGCGACATCGACACGACCGGCGCGCAGCAGGTCCAGCGCCTCCGGCGGGTGGGTGTCGAGCAGCGTGACCTGCAGGCCGGGGTGCTCGCGGGCAAGTGCCTCGACGGCCGCGGGGACCAGGGACCCGATGGCCGAGGAGAAGCCCGCGAGCCGGACCCGCCCCGCGCTCAGCCCGACGTACCCGGACAGCTCAGCGCCCGCCGCGTCGAGCCGGCCCACGATCTCGGCGGCTCGGTCTGCGAGCAGGCGTCCGGCCTCGGTCAGCCGGACGCCGCGTCCGACGCGCTGCAGCAGCTGCGCGCCCGTCTCGGCCTCGAGGCGGGACAGGTGGTGGCTGACGGTCGGCTGGGAGTAGTGGAGCTCAGCCGCCGCAGCCGTCACCGAGCCGAGTCGAGCCACCGCCTCCAGGACGCGGAGGCGGGTGACGTCGAGCACTCATCGATGCTATCGATGAATTCGCTGGTTGAGGAGGGCCGTCAGGCCCGTCACGAAACCTCGCAAGTATCCAGCAGCGTGGGTCACCGTTTGCGGCGCGGTCTTGTAGTCCGCTCCGGCTACTAGCGGTGGTTGCCGTGGACCACCCCGCCCTGACCCAGCGCGGGTGGGACGGAGCCAGCATGCCCGCGCCCCCCGGCCCTGTCCTCGGTAAGGAGTGTGTCCGGCACGCGGCGGAATGACGCAGGTTGGGATGGCGCCGGGCCGTCGGAGCTGGTCCTCTTGCGGGGTCGGCCGCCGGCCCGATGTCTGCCTTTCGCGGCAAGTGCCCCACCAGAGGTGACGAGCGTTGACAGTGGGCGCTCGCGCGCTTGGATGGGGCATGACCGCGCGATCGTTCGATGTTGTGATCGCCGGCGGTGGGCTGGCGGGCTCGTCATTAGGGGGCGTACTGGCCAGGTCTGGTCTCGGCGTGCTGGTGGTCGAGAAGGAGGGCGGGTTCCGGGACCGCATACGTGGCGAGCTGAGCTTCCCGTGGGGGCATTCAGAGGCGTTGAGGGCCGGGCTCGGCGAGCCGTTCGAGCAGCTTGGCGTCGTGCCGCTGCCCGAGATCGGCTTCTACGAAAAGGGTCGCCGCGTGGACGGGCTGGCCTGGGGATCGATCTCGATCGACGGTCTGCCCGCGATCGGGTTCTCGCATCCGCGGCTGCAGGAGGTGCTCCTGAGCTGGGCGGAGTCACAAGGTGCGACCGTGCTGCGGCCTGCCAAGGTCGTCGGGGTCGGTGACGGTCAGGGTGCCACCGTGTCCGTCCTCAGTAGGGGGGCCATGACGGAGTACCACGCGAGGCTGGTCGTCGGTGCCGACGGCAAGACCTCAGGTGTCCGGCGCTGGTTGCAGGCTGAGACCGTGACAGACCCGGAACATCACCGGTTCGGCGGCCTTCTCATGTCAGGGGTTCACTGGGACGACACGTTCGGCTGGGCCAGCACGCCCGAGAACGTGGTGGGATGGTTCCTCAACGGCGCCGACTCGTGCCGTGTCTACATCCGGCTGACCGCCCAGCGGGTTCACGAAACAGGAGTAGGTCGTTCGACCGAGGCGTTCATCGCCTTCGCCGCCAAGGCCGTGCCGGAGGGCACGTTCGACGGCGCGTACCCTGCCGGACCACTCGGCTTCTTCGCCAACAGCTGCACGTGGGCAAGTCACATCACCCGCGGGCCCATGGTCCTCGTGGGAGACGCGGCCGGCGCGCTGGACCCGACCCAGGGCCTCGGCACGTCACTGCTCTTCCGGGACGTACGCCTGCTGAGCGAGCTGCTCCTTGCGGACCGTGATTGGCAGCACGCCACCAACGAGTTCGCCAAGCAGCGGGAGGCGTACTACGACGTGCTGCGCGCCTACGACCGGTGGCTCGCCCTCATCGAGCATGAGGAGGGACCCGAAGGCACACGTCGTCGGGAACTCAACGCGGCCGCCCGTGAGGCGGACCCAACTCTTGGCGGGTTCGCGACCTTGGAGGCGTGCGGACCCGACGGGCTTACAGCGGATGAGGCGGCGCGCCGGGTCTTCTTTGGCGAGCCTGGGGCCTGACGCCGGATCGCCCGAGCATGTCCAGTTCTGTGTTCTCGCTGTCCGAAGTCGGTGACCCACGTCGCAGAGGGCGGAATGACCCGTCCGGTCCATCGGCAGATCCGGACGTTCTTCAAGAGGCCGACAGGCGGCGTTATGACGCACCTCGTCGATCCGCGTAACTCGTAGCTGACACCGCCTACAAGCACGTCAGACTATTCGGCCCAGCCGGCCTCGAGGATGAATGCCGTCGTGAAGACGGCGACGAGCGCGAACATCAATCCGCCGATGACCAGCGCCGCAATCGCGAGCGCCCGTGGTCCCTCTCGGCGGCTCAGGGAACGCCAGCTGGCGCCCGCGCCGGCCAGGGCGACGCCGCCGACTGCGGGCCAAAGGACGCCGGCATCCTCCATCGTTCCCGCCACGGCCCACAGCAGGAGAGCCGCGAGACTGATCGCAAACGCGATGGCCGCGCTTCGACTGTGTTGCTGAACTTCGATGCTGTTCACTTCTTGCCCTTTCACATGGTTCCGCGCCGGGTCGGCGTGAGGGGTTTCCCGCCTACACCGAGGCGGCTGAGTGGACGATCACGTCATACCGCGCCGCCGTGGTGACCAGGGTTTCGACCGTCTGGGGGGCCGGAGGTCCCGCGGGCGCGGTGGTCGGCAGCTTGCCTGAGAGCTCGAGCAGGAGCTCCTCGAATCCGCCGGGTACGCAGACGAGCAGGGCGCGGGCGGGGCGATCCGACCGGTTGGCGAAGGTGTGCGTGCATCCTTTGGGCAAGAACATCGCCTCACCGGGAGCGAGCGCGCTGACGCCGTCTTCCGTGTCCAGGACGAGCGTGCCTTCGATCCCGTACCAGACCAGTGCCTCACGCGTGTTGGTGTGGAGCGGAGCGCCGGCGCCGGACTGGACCTCGATGTCGACGATCCCGACGAGGCCGTCGGTGTGCTCTGCTCGCACGAGGACGTGGTTGTCCATGCCGAGGAAGGTGGACGTCTGCCGCTCTTTGACGCCGACATGAAGGTTGCTGTTCATGACTATCCTCCGGTCTCTTGGGGCGGAGAAGTGAAGGCTCCGCCGTGCTCACCCCGTCAGGCTTGACGACCGGCGTTGGCACGGCATCGGTAGGACCTACCCATTTCTTCGGACAGTGGATGGCCCGCGCGATCCTCATGAGTCCTGGGCGGGGAGCAGATCGTGCTCGATGGCGAAGAGTGCCGCCGCGGAGCGGCTCGTCACGCCGATCTTGGCGTAGGTGCTCTGTACGTGATGCTCGGCGGTTCTTCGCGAGATGTGGAGCTGCTCGGCGATCTCCCGGTTCGTACACGCGCGCGCGACGAGGCGCAGCACCTCGATCTCCCGGTCGGTGAGACCGGCAGGCCGAAGCTCGCCCCGGCGGCGGACTCGTTGCCCGGCAGTCTCGACCACCGCCGCGACCGCGACAGGGTCGAGTTTCCCCGCCTTGGCAGCCGCGCCCAGCTCGTCGGCCGCGCGGTCAACATCAAGCGCCGCACGGTACGGGCGGTCCTCGGTCATCAACTGGAACGCATCTGCAGCAGCCAGCACCCGCGCGGACGACGGGATCTCGGGAGCGTGGCAGCCCCGGTGGTAGCCGGAGCCGTCGAGCCGCTCATGATGCATGCCGGCGATCCGGGCCATCGGCTCGAGCGCCTTCGACGTCGCCAGGATCCGCTCGGTGTGGTAGCCGTGCATGCGGACCTGCTCCCACTCCGGCCCGGTGAGCCGCCCGGGCTTCTCCCAGATCGTGTTCGAGATGCCGACCTTCCCCACGTCGTGCAAGAACGCGGCGACGCTGAGACGTTCGAGGGCATCACTACCGAACCCGAGACGCTGGGCCGCGCCCTTGGCGTGCCGGGCCACCTCCCGCGAATGACCGTGCGTGAACGGTGTCTTCAGATCCACCAGATCTCCGAACGCGGCCGCGACTTCGGGAAGGTCGCCCTGGATCTTCTCCACGACCGGCTCCGGTTCCACTGCCAGGATCGACTCCCGTGGGTCTCCAGCTACGGCCTCGCCCAGCAGCACGGCAGCGTTCGCGACGAAGTATTCGACAATGGCTGGATCCAGAAGAGACCCGCTGCGCCGCGACACCGCGTGTACGGCGAGGTCGACACCCCCGAGGTCGTAGAAGAGTGTGGCTTCGGAGGCAACGCGGGCAATGCGTGCAGGGAGCAGAATCTCCTCGCGCTTGAGGCGTCGCGGAAAGCCGCCTCCATTCCACGCCTCCTTGACCTGGAACAGGGAGCTCTGTACCCCTTCGGCCAGGTTGATTCGGCGTGCGGTCTCTCGGGCGAGCTCACAGACGGTGGAGTCATAGCGCCGTCCCAGTTCCCGTCCCCGCGCAACGATGAACGCCGCCGTCTTCACCCGCGTCAGCGGCGGCAGCCCGCGGGTGGACTCGGGGATCAAAGTGGCCAGGATGTCCTTCGGATCGGCGAAGTTGGTCCGCGCTCCCGCCCGGTTCGCCGTCACCTCATCGCCGAACGTGGCAGACATCTCGTGTGAGAACGCCACACAACCCACGTGGGACAACAGGGAGGTGTAGAAAGTCTCGGCAACCTCATCCTCGGCAGCGCCGAGATCACGGCTGAGGGCCACTCCAACAAGACACGAGCGCATCGCGTGCCCTGGGACGAGTCCGTATCCCAGGTCAGCGACCATAGACAGGCCCGCGAGCAAGTCAGCAAGGCGGAGTTTGGCGGCCACCGTTCGATTGTGGCGTGCCCGCCAGTGGCGCATAAGAAGCGGCTGCTGGCGACGCGGGGGAAAGCTAGTCGACCCGAGGTACCACGCGGGTATCGATCTGCACTTCGCGGCCTACGAACAGCGCGGACACGCGCCGGTGTGACGCACCTTCGTGCATCGCATCATTGACGTGCGTCGCAACGCTGGGGGTGATCGGCGAGGTCGCGGCGATGGTCGCCCCCTGGGGTTGACTCGAAGTCCGGATGTGTTGACGTACCGAATGTCGTCCCTGTCAGGCTTCCCCGCCTTGGTCGGGGTCGTCGTACTCATCGTGACGTTCGTCTTCACGCTCCCGGCCCTCGCGAACGATCTCTCGGGCTCGCTGTGCGATTGCCTCGGCGTTCTCGAGGTCGTACAACTCCTCCGTGGCTTGCTGAAGCGCCCATGCCGGGATGGGCGCGGCGGATGAGCCTTCGTCCGGGTGCAACATGTCCTCCCCTGATGCCTCGTCGGCGGCCATCTCGACGTTACGCTCGGCTCGTCCGGCGTGCGTGGTGCGGGCGAGGGTGGGGCCGCTCTTGGGCGGACTACCGTTCCAGCATGGCAACTATCGTGCTCCGTGTTCGGCTCCTCGGGGGCGAGCACACGGACCTGACCTACGAAGATCCCGACCAGGTTAATGAGGATGAGATGGTCGAGCAGGTCATCGAGGTTCTGAGCGAGGAGTCTGGGGTCCTCCGCTGCCGCCACGGCGACCGGTTGGTCGCGCTCTACTCGCGCGGCGTGGCAAGCATGGAGGTAGCACCGCGCGGTGCGATTCTGTGAGCCTGCCGGCGCAGGACTGATCGAGGTGCGACGACCCGACGGCAGCTTGGCTTGATCCGGCAGTCGGCAGTCGCTCCTTCCCGGTGTAGCCCTCGGCGAGCCAGTAGTGCGCCAATTGGCGGGCTGACGCAGCGGAAAAGACACACGCGCAGCGGCGCCTACGGGAGTCAGTCGTCTCCGAGCTTCGGCACGCCGAACGCGCTCGGGCGGCATGGTGGCGTCCGGTCGTCAGCCGCCTGACCGGGCTGCATCTTGCGGTAAAGCGCTTCGCTTGGTCCTGGGCCACCAACGGTCTTTCCTCAGCGGGTGGGGAAGGTGCCAGTCTGGTCGGGAGCTGCTTGTTGCCGTCGCGCATACGTGTCTTCGCCGGGTCCTATCGCGGCGGCGTCGCACTAGTCGCGGCACGAGTGTGCGGGGACTCAACGTCAGCCGTGATCGAGTCCGAATGGACTTGGACCGCGGTCTTTGGCGGACTGTCACGTCGCTCGCGGCGCGAGGTGGGCGCCCGAGACGTCATCCCCGGCTGGTCAGCATTGTCTTGCTGTCTGTCCTAGCCACCTGCGCCGTCATCATCTTCGCGCCCGACGACGAAGTCACCTACGAGAGCTTCGCGACCGCGATCGGCTTCCCGATGTCGGTGATCCTGCCGATGATCGCGATCCTCGGCGTCACCAGCGAGTGGAGCCAGCGCAGCGGGCTCACGACCTTCACCCTGGTGCCGAGTCGCGGCCGCGTGATCGGCGCCAAGGCGATCGCGACCTTCCTGGTCGGCGTCGTCTCGATGGCCGTTGCCTTCGCTGTCGGTGCCCTGGGCAACTTGGCTGGATCCGCGCTCGCGGGCGTCGACACGGTCTGGAACATCTCGCTCTCGACCGCGCCGCAGATCGTGCTCGGCAACCTCGTCGGCATGGCGATCGGCTTCACCCTCGGCGTCGTCCTGCGCAACTCCGCGGCCGCGATCGTCGGCTACTTCGTCGTGTCCCTCGTCCTGCCGGGCATTCTCGTCCTGCTCGCCGAGGTGCGTGACTGGTTCGGTGACCTGCAGCCATGGATCGACTGGAACTACACGCAGGTGGCACTGTTCGAGGGCGGCACGGACACGGCCAGGGAATGGGCCATGCTCGGCTCGACCACCGCCATCTGGATCGTGCTGCCGCTCGTCATCGGGCTGCTGTTCCTGCGTCGCTCCGAGGTGAAGTAGCCCCAGGCCCCGGGAGCACGCGCCGCGCAGGACCCAGCAGGTAGCTCAAAGAGGGTCCAACCGTGAAGGCGGTCAGTTCCAGGGTCGCGGCACCAACATCGAAAGCATGCAACTCCCCGGTTAGCCTGCCGAACCGTGCGGGGTAGGCGTCATCGGCACGCAGCTGCAGCCGCCGAGACGCTGGCTCCTAAGCGACCATGTCGCGGCAGGTGGCCCACGCCACTAGGCGGCGAAATGCAGCGACCGCGGCGAACGCTACTCGCGGCGGATGCAGACCCGCTCGGGGCAGGAAGTCGAGCACCTCCCGGTCCCGTCTGGGCTGCTGCCGCCGGCCGGGGGCGCCGGTAGTCTCCAGTCGTGACGGGCGAGCCATTGGGCATGTTCGAGGCGATCTACACGGGGGCGGAGGCCGGTGCTGCCAAGCCGCCGTGGGACTATGGGGCTCCTCGTCCACAACTCGTGGAGTGGGCCGAGGCGCAGGACCTAGCGGGAGGTGGACGCGAGGCGCTGGTGGTCGGGTGCGGCTACGGTGCCGATGCCGAGTTCCTTGCGTTGCTGGGATTTCGCACCACGGGCTTTGACTTCGCGCCGACGGCGATTGCCGGGGCGAGGCGGAAGCATCCGGACACCGAGGTGACTTACCTGGTAGCCGACGTCCTGGACCTGCCTGATGAGTGGCAGGGCCGGTTCGACCTGGTTGTAGAGAGTCTTACCGTGCAATCGATGCCGCCCGAGCAGCACACCGTCGCCGCCCGGAACATCGCCGGGCTAATAGCTCCACAAGGCACGCTGCTGGTCCTGGCGACCACACGCGAAGAGGACTCCGAGGTGACGGGACCACCGTGGCCGCTGACCCGTTCTGAGGTCCAAGTGTTTGCGAACGGCGATCTCGTCCTGCGCCGACTCGAGCGGATCGAGAACGGCGCCTGGTGGCGAGCCGAGCTAACACGCGAAGCAGAGGGGTCGACCAATCTCTCGCCCTAATCGGGTCCCTCCAGCCAGGGTCGCTCGCGGATTGACGCACTGTTACGTGCACGGATCGCGGCTATGAGCGTGGACTCCTGCAAGGCCCTCTGGAGCGGTTCAGTCACGCGTGCTCGGGGCCACCTCGCGCACCATCACGCAGTTGCCCTGGCCCTTGGGCCGGTCGTAGGTGAAGCCCTCGCGCTCGTACATCGTGCGGGTGCCGTTGTAGAGGAACGACGAGTTCTTCTTCCGGACCCCGCCGGTGTCGTGCGGGTAGCCCTCGACCAGGCCGCCGCCGGCCTGCGCGATCAGCTCGACGGCTCCGCGCAGGGCGATCGCCGCCAGGCCCTGACCGCGAAGGCCGCGCTCGACCTGGATGCAGGTGACCCGGAAGTCGGGCACTCGCTCGGCAGTGGCCAGGTACTCCTTGCGGTGCTGGATGTTGGGCAGCTCCTCCGGTGATCCGTACTCCGCCCAGGCGACGGCCCGGTCGTCGTCGTAGACCAGCGCCGCGTGCGCGATCCCGTCGGCCACCAGACGTTGCTTGAGGGCCCGGTTGCCCTCGGCGCTCTGGCCCTTCTCCGCGCAGTCGGGATGGAAATGCGTGCACCAGCAGCTGGCGAACATGCCCTTGTTCCGCTCGACAAGAGCGGCAAAGTCGTCGAACGTCTCCGGCGCGAGCGCCTTGATCGTGAAGTCGGACACGCCCGGCAACGTACCTCGGATGGCGGACGTTCTGCGTCCGGTACTCATGCTGCCAGGGCGCGCCTTCGCATGCCACGCACGCTCATCGGCCATGAGCGGACGCGAGCGCAAAGCCAGCGTCACGACAGACTGGCCGTGCACGATTGCGGGCGCGGTATCCGAGGGTGAACGTGCAGGTCAGCACGCCCGCGGCGCAGGTCAGGCCTTCTTCGTCTCCCAGAAGATCTCCGCGATCTCGTCGATCTTGGCGAGCAGGTCGTCGGCGGTCGAGGCGTCCATGGAGCCCTTGGTGCCGGTGGCGCCCGCGAGCTTGGTTGCCTCGTTGACCAGGGTGTGGAGCTGGGGGTACTTCTCGAAGTGCGGCGGCTTGAAGTAGTCGGTCCACAGCACCCACAGGTGGTGCTTGACCAGCTCGGAGCGCTGCTCCTTGATGATCACCGCGCGGGTGCGGAAGTCGGGGTCGTCGTTGTCGGCGAGCTTGCCGATGATCGCTTTGATCGACTCGGCCTCGATGCGTGCCTGGGCGGGGTCGTAGACGCCGCACGGGAGGTCGCAGTGGGCCGACACCTCGACGGTGGGGGCGAAGATTCGCGCGAACATGCACAGTCCTTTCGAGGTCAGCGGAGGTGATGGGAACCTCCTGCGACACTACTCGGCGTGTCGGACGCGACAACGCCCGGATGGGTGGGGGTGGCCAGGGTCCGTGGCGACTCCATGCGGCCGACGCTGCGTCCCGGTGACCGGCTGCTGGTGAGGTACGGCGCGCGGGTGCGGCCGGGCCGGCTCGTCCTCGCTCGCTTCGCCGACGGCACCGTGGCCGTCAAGCGGGCTGCGGAGCGCCGTACGACGTCGTCCGGGAGTCCCGGCTGGTGGCTGACCAGCGACCACGCTGCTGCCGGGGTCGACTCGCGTCACCGGGGGCCGGTGCCGGACACCGACGTGCTGGCCGTCGTGGTCGCGCGGGTGTGGCCACGGCCACGTCCATGGTGGGCCCTGTTGAGCGACACCGAACTCCCGACCTGAGAACCTGAGCCCATGGGCGTCTCTCCTTGTCCCGTGGCCTGCTGCGCGCCGCCCCACGGGCGCTCCGCTGCGTTGCCCTCGCTCGTAGATGAGCCAACAGCGACATCGCTCAGGCGCCAAGCGCCCACCCCACGAAACCGTTCGCGTCCCCCGCTTCGCTCCTCCCGCTCACGCTTTCGCGAGGTCCCCGGACGTGCCCCGCATCCCGTGGATGCGTCGCTCGCGACGGCCGAGGACAAGGAGACACGCCCATGACCCACCCGTTCGCCGGCGACCCCGTCTTCGACCTCCACGTCGGCGGCAAGATGGAGCTCCGCTCGACCGTGGACCTCGGCAGCCGTGACGACCTCTCGCTCGCCTACACCCCCGGGGTGGCTCGCGTGTGCGAGGCGATCGCCGCCGACCCGTCGATGACTCGGCACTACACGTGGGTGCCCAACACCGTGGCCGTGGTCACCGACGGCACCGCCGTCCTCGGGCTCGGCGACATCGGCCCGGCGGCCGCGATGCCCGTGATGGAGGGCAAGGCCGTGCTGTTCAAGCAGTTCGGCGGCGTCGACGCCGTGCCCATCTGCCTGGCCACCACCGACGTCGAGGAGATCATCGAGACCGTCGTCAGGCTCGCGCCGAGCTTCGGCGGCATCAACCTCGAGGACATCTCGGCGCCGCGCTGCTTCGAGATCGAGCGGCGGCTCAAGGACCTGCTCGACATCCCCGTCTTCCACGACGACCAGCACGGCACCGCCGTCGTCGCCCTGGCCGCGCTGCAGAACGCGCTGCGGCTCACCGGCCGCTCGCCGTCGGGCACCCGGGTCGTCATCCAGGGCGCCGGAGCCGCGGGGGTCGCCGTCGCGCGGATCCTGCTCGAGGCCGGCGTCCGCGACCTCGCCGTCCTCGACCGCCAGGGCGTGCTCCACTCCCGTCGCCACGACCTGACTCCGGTCAAGCGCGCGCTGGCCGCCGAGACCGCCGACGTGTTCGGCCGCAGCGGCTCGCTCGCCGACGTGATGGCCGGCGCCGACGTCTACATCGGGGTGTCCGGCGGCACGGTGCCCGAGGAGATCGTGGCGTCGATGGCTGACGAGGCCATCATCTTCGGCCTCGCCAACCCCAACCCCGAGGTGCACCCCGACGTCGCGCACCGCCATGCGCGCATCGTCGCGACCGGCCGCTCCGACTTCCCCAACCAGATCAACAACGTGCTGGCGTTCCCGGGCATCTTCCGCGGAGCCTTCGACGTCGGCGCCACCGCGATCACCGAGGGCATGAAGCTCGCCGCCGCCTCCGCCCTCGCCGGCCTCGTCGGCGACGACCTGGCCGAGGACCTCATCGTCCCCTCTCCCTTCGACCCCCGCGTCGGCCCGGCCGTCTCCGCCGGCGTCGCCGAGGCCGCCCGCGCCGACGGGGTCGCCACGCGGTAGCGGTGAGTGAGGGCCGGTTCTGCCGGAGCGGCGGTGAGCCAGAGCCCATTTCCTCGGCGAGAACCGGCTCTCACCCACCGCCACTCCCCGGAAACCGACCCTGACTCACCGCTCACCATCCCGCAGGTCGCCGTCGGCGCCGACATCGAGTGACGCCGGTCGCAGGTAACCCGCGAACCGCCGTCGATAGGGTCGCGAGCATGTTCGCCGTGTACGCCGAGTCGTTCTCGTCCGACGATCCGCTGAGCGGCCTGGTGGTCGGTGAGCGACCCGAGCCCGAGGTGCCCGACGGGTGGACGACCGTGACCGTCAAGGCCGCCAGCCTCAACCACCACGACCTGTGGACCCTGCGCGGGGTGGGGATCAAGCAGGAGCAGCTGCCGATGATCGTCGGCTGCGACGCGGCCGGGGTCGACGAGGACGGCAACGAGGTCGTCGTCCACTCCGTGATCAGCGACCCGGACTTCTCCGGCGCCGACGAGACGCTGGACCCGAGGCGGTCGCTGCTCAGCGAGCGCTACCAGGGCACCTTCGCCGACCGGGTCGCCGTGCCGCGGCGCAACGTCGTCCCCAAGCCCGACTCATTGTCCTTCGAGGAGGCGGCCTGCCTCCCGACGGCGTACCTCACGGCGTACCGGATGCTGTTCGTGCAGGGCGGCTGCAAGCCGGGCGACGTCGTGCTGGTGCAGGGCGCCGGCGGCGGCGTCTCCACCGCGCTGATCAGCCTGGCGCGGGCCGGCGGGCTCAAGGTACTGGTCACCAGCCGCGACGAGGGCAAGCGACAGCAGGCCCTCGAGCTGGGCGCGCACGAGGCCTACGAGACCGGCCAGCGCCTGCCCTACACCGTCGACGCCGTGATGGAGACCGTCGGCAAGGCCACCTGGCTCCACTCCATCCGCTCCCTGCGCGTGGGCGGCACCGTGGTCACGACGGGCGCGACGTCGGGCAACGACGTCCCAGACATGGGCCTGACCCGCATCTTCTTCCTGCAGCTGAAGGTGATCGGCTCGACGATGGGCACCCGTGGCGAGCTCGCGTCGCTGATGTCGATGCTCGATGCGACCGGCGTCCGCCCCGTGATCGACCGCGTCCTGCCGATGGAACAGGCCCGCGAGGGCCTCGCTGCGATGGCGGCCGGCGACCTGTTCGGCAAGGTCGTCTTCACCCGATGAAGGTCCTCGTCACCGGCGCCGGCTCGGGCATCGGCCAGGCCGTCGCCGATGTCCTGCACGCTCGCGGCGACGAGCTCGTGCTGCTGGCCCGCAACGACCAGCGAGTCGCCGACCTGCGGCATCGGTACGACGGCGCCGACGTCCGCGTGGCCGACCTCGCCGAGTTCGCGGAGCTCGCCGCGGTGGTCTCGGACGTCGACCGCCTCGACGCGCTCGTCCATGCGGCCGGCGTGATCGAGCTCGCGGCGGTGGCCGAGCTGCGCCTGGAGGACCTCACCGCTCAGCTGCGGGTCAACCTGGTCGCACCCACCGAGCTCACCCGCGCGCTGCTCCCGGCCCTGCGAGCCGCGCGTGGCCAGGTGGTCTTCCTCAACAGCAGCGCAGGTCTCGTCGCCAATGCCGAGTGGGGCGCCTACGCCGCCTCGAAGTTCGGCCTGAGGGCGATCGCCGACTCGCTGCGTGCCGAGGAGGCGGAGGCGGGCGTGCGCGTGACGAGCGTCTACCTCGGGCGCGTCGTCGACGCCGATGCAGGCCAAGGTCCGCGAGCAGGAGGGCAAGCCGTACGACGCCGGCGACTGGGCCAGTCCCGAGTCGGTCGCCGCCACGATCGTGCACCTGCTCGACCTGCCGCCCGACTCGACCGTCCCCGAGATCAGGTTCCGCCCGGCTAGTGTCCCGTCAGGCTGTTCCGCCAAGAAATATGGGCGGATCGGGAATTTCGTAGTCTGAGCCGGGTTCTGAAGAGGCAAAGAGCCTCAACAGGATGGAGCCGGTGATGGGACGAGCGGGACGGCCGACGGTCGCGATCGAGTTGACCGAGGAGGAGCGCGACACGTTGCGGCGCTGGGCACGGCGGCACACCTCCTCCCAGGCTCTGGCGCTGCGGTCGCGGATCGTGCTGGCCTGCGCGGATGGCAAGACGAACACCGCGATCGCTGCCGAGCTCGGGTGTAACCAGGTCACGGTCGCCAAGTGGCGCCACCGGTTCGCCGCGGACCGGCTCGAGGGGCTCGGCGATGCCCCGCGTCCGGGCGCGGCCCGCAAGATCGGCGATGACGTGGTCGAGGCGATCGTGGTCGAGACCCTGGAGACGACCCCGAAGGACGCCACCCATTGGTCCACCCGGGCGCTGGCCGAACGCCACGGGATCAGCCGGCAGACCGTCAGTGAGATCTGGAAGGCGTTCGGGCTCAAACCCTGGCGCCAAGACGAGTTCAAGGTCTCCCCGGACCCTGACCTAATCGAGAAGATCCGCGACATCGTGGGCCTGTACCTCTCGCCGCCGGTCGCGGCCGCGGTGTTCGCGATCGACGAGAAACCCCAGATCCAGGCACTCAACCGGTCCGCCCCGACGCTGCCGATGCTGCCCACCACGCCGGCCAAGGCCACCCACGACTACGAGCGCAACGGCACCCTGGACCTGTTCGCCGCCCTCGAGATCGCCACCGGCCACGTGATCACCGACCTGCGCAAGACCCACACCGCGGCGGACTTCATCGCGTTCTTGAACAAGGTCAACCGCGAGGTCCCCGCCGAGCTGGACGTGTGAGTGATTCCAAGAGTGGCCCAGCGAGCGAGGTCTGGCGCCCGCCTGACAATGCGGAGGAGCGACGGTGTAGTTGATCTCCTGCGAGCGACGACAACGCAGTCAGGCGGATGCCCAGGCATCGCGCAGCGGGCTTGCCCTTGGAGTCACTCACCTAGGTGACGTGCGGTCGCCGCCGGTCCCCCCAGCCCATCCGGTGCGCCAGACCGACCGCGGCGAGCTGGGACGACACCTCGAGCTTGGCGAGGATCGACTTCACCTGCGTGCGCACGGTCGCCTCGGACACCACGTCGCTGGCGGCGATCTCGTGCACGCCGTGACCCTCCACGAGGTCGCCCAGGACCTCTCGCTCGCGGTGCGTCAGCCGCGCGAAGCGGTCCCGGAGCACGTCGTCCGCCTGACGCCCGCGGCGCCACTCCTCGAGCAGCGCCTGCCGCTCGTGGCGCGCAAGCACGGGAAGTCCGCGGTAAAGCTGCCGGACGGTCGAGGTCATCGTCTCCAGCGGCACGTTCTTGCTCAGTACGGTCCGCGCGCCCCGTTGCAGGCAGCCGCCCCACTCCCCCCGGTCGACCGACGCGGTCACCACGACGACGTCGGCCCCGAGCCTGGTCAGGGGCGCGATCAGCTCGGTGCCGTCGCCGAACTCGCCGAGGTCGAGGTCGAGCAGGGCCACGCGGGGGCGCATCCGGTCGGCCAGCGCGAGCAGGTCGAGGTCCTTGCGCAGCTCGGGGCGGCGTACGTCGTAGCCCTCCAGGCGCAAGGCGATGGCCAGCGTCTCGGCGAACAAGCCGTGGTCCTCGACGACGAGGACGGCGCCCTCAGGTGAACCGGTCGGCATGTGCCACCTCCACGGCGGGCAGGGTGACGACGACGCGGGTGCCCTGGTAGCCGACCGACTCGATCCGCAGGTGACCGCCCATGCCGGTGACCAGACGCTGGGCGACGTTCAGGCCGATGCCCTGACCGTTCGAAGCCGCCCCATGTGTCCCCCACTCGAGGACGGATGCCGCGATCTCCGGCGGAATGCCGGGGCCCTGGTCCTCGACGGCGACGTCCACCTCCGAGCCGCGCCGCTCGACGGTCACCGCGAGGATCGGGCTCCGCGCGTGCCGGTCGGCGTTGTCGAGCAGCACGTCGAGCACCTCGACGAGCTGGTCGCGACTGGCCCGCACGTGGTGCCCGGTCGGGTGCCAGGCGATGATCCGGCCACGGATCCCTTGCGCGTACAGCAGCGGCCCGATCAGCGCATCGAGGTCAAGGTCCGCGATCTCGTCGCTGAGCGCCCCCACCTTGGAGCTGGCGAGCAACCGGTTCACGCGTGCGGTCTCGGAGATCAGCAGCTTCTCCAGCTGCTGGCGCTCGGCCGGCGCCAGCCGCGCGGGTACCGACAGGAGCCTGGTTGCCGCGCTGATGCCGGCGACGGTGCCCGCCACCTCGTGCAGCAGGGTCCGGTCCTCGCGCAGGTGCGCTTCGAGCTCCCGGACCTGCTCCTCGGCGCGGTCGGCGCGAGCCACCGCCGCGCGCATCAGCTCCAGGGACGTCACCGCGAGCAGGACCGAGCCGACCACGTCGAGCGCGACCGCCAGCAGGCTGCGCCAGTCGTCCGGCGGAAGCGGGTAGGTCACGACGTTGGCCACTCCCAGCAGGCCCACCACGGCGGCCAGTCGCCATCCTGCCGACGCGGGTATCGGCACTCGACGTACGAGCAGTGCGCCCATCACGCCGTACAGGAGCAGCACCGCAGCACCGAGGACCGGCTCGTTGTCGCGCAGCAGCGGGGCCGGTTCGACGCCGTGGACCAGGACGAGCCTGGCACCGGTGATGGTGAGGGCGAGCGAGAGCCCGAGCACGATCGGGTCCACCGGCACCCTGACGGCCGGTCGCGGCGAGTACCAGGCCCAGGATCACGGCAACGACCACCTGGGACAGCAGCATCCACACGGGCCGGGCACGTACGTCGTCCTCCATCGCCACGCGCATGGCGGCGTAGCTGACACCCTGGGCGGTGCCGAAGACGGCGGCGACCGCCAGCCAGGCGGCGTCCTCGCTCGGCGTCAGCCGGAAGTACGCGTACAGCAGTGCCGCGGCCGCCAGCAGCACCGGGTACGTCGCCAGGTCCGCGACCTGGGCGGCGTGCGCGTAGACATTGTGGTTGGGCGGCAGCAGCCAGGCGAGTGCCACGACATGGGCGCCCACGAGCACGGCGAGCACGCCGTGCACCACCCAGGTCGTCCCGGTGGCAGGTCGTCCCCTTGCGACCACCACTCCCCCCAGTGCCAGTCCGAGTCACCGATGCGAACACACCGTCGGGCTGGGGGGAAGGTCCGGCCGGCCGTTCGATTGTCGTCCGGTCAGGCGGGCATGACAAGGGTCCGGGCGTCCGGTGCGGACCAGGCGGCGACCCCGTCTTTGCTCGGGGATCTGGCGGAGTCGCCGCTGGGGTCAGTGTTCAGTTGGGGTGGCTTGGGGCCTCGCTGGTGGCAGCGAGGCCCCGCTGCCCCCACAGTGCGGACGGGGCCCCGCCCCCCTACGGCGATTGCTCAGGAAGCCCCGGCCGCACTACACGCACATGGTGATAGGCGCCGCAGTTGGCCGCATCCCGCAATTGTGGTAACTCACGCCCCCAAGGGAGCGTCACGCCCTAGTCATCGTCCGGGTCGTCGAGGCGTGCGAGCCAGGTGGCGAACCGCTCCACGGCCGTCTCGAACTCGGGGTGGGTGTCGGTGAACTCCTGGAGCCGCTCGGCGACCCATGCCAAGGTGACCTCCTCGTCACCCCGGCGCTTGTCGAGCTCCTCGATACCGCGGTCGGTGAAGTACATGCTGCCTCTCACGCACGTGGTTTCGTGACGGTGACTTCGTCGCCTCCTCAACCAACGGACGTTCAGTAGTGGTGCTGCTCGTCGGTGCCGACGTGCTCGGTCGGCTCGTCGAACGCGGCCGCGATCAGCGACTTCTGCTCCTCGGTGTGCCGCTTGGCCGTGCCGACGGACGGCGAGGACAGGGCAGGGCGGGTGATCGGCTCGACCCTGCCGACGCCGGTCGCCAGGTAGGGCCACACGTTGAGCTGGTAGTGCGGCCACGGGCCCATGTTCTTCGGCTCGTCCTGCACCCACCGCACCGCCTTCAGGCGGGGGAAGCGGGCGATCTCGGCCTTGATCGCGTCGACCGGCTCGGGGTAGAGCTCCTCGATCCGCGCGATCGCGAACCGCTCGGCGTCCTCGCGCTTGCCGCGCTCGACCATCAGGTCCCAGGTGATCCGGCCCGAGCAGAGCAGCAGCGTCTCGACCTTCTCGGGGTCGGCCTCGGCGTCGCTGACGAACGGCTGGAACTGGCCGCTGGTGAAGTCGCCCGGCTGCGAGGCGGCCTCCTTGCGCTTGAGCATCGACTTCGGCGTGAAGACGATCAGCGGCCGGTGCTCCTCGCCCAGCGAGTGACGACGCAGCAGGTGGAAGTACGACGCCGGCGTCGACGGCTGCGCGATCGTCATGGCCTCGTCGGCGCACAGCTGCATGAACCGCTCGATCCGGGCCGAGGAGTGGTCGGGGCCCTGGCCCTCGTAGCCGTGGGGGAGCAGCAGCACCACGCCGGACTGCTGGCGCCACTTGGTCTCACCGGAGGAGATGAACTCGTCGATGATCGTCTGGGCGCCGTTGACGAAGTCGCCGAACTGCGCCTCCCACAGCACCAGCGCCTCGGGCCGGGCGACGGAGTAGCCGTACTCGAAGCCGAGGGCGGCGTACTCGCTGAGCAGCGAGTCGTAGATGTGGAACTTCGCCTGGTCCTCGGTCAGCGACGACAGCGGCGTCCACTCGTCGGCGTTGATCCGGTCGATGATCGTGGCGAACCGTCGACACGAACGTGCCGCGGCGCGAGTCCTGGCCGGACATCCGGACCGGGCGGCCCTCCATCAGCAGCGAACCGAAGGCGAGGATCTCGCCGGTGCCCCAGTCGATCGGCCCATCGGCGATGGCCTGCGAGCGGCGCTGCAGCTGCGGCATCACCTTGGGGTGCACCGTGAAGCCGTCGGGCGGCGTGACGTAGGCGTCGGCGATCCGCTTCATCACCTCGGGCGTCACCGCCGTGGTCGCCTCGCCGATCGGCTTGTCGGGGTAGTCGGGGACGGTGGTCCACTCCGAGGGCTGCGAGTCGGCCTCGCGCACCTCGGTGAACACCCGCTCGAGCTGCTGCTGGTAGTCGGCCAGCACCTGCTCGGCCTCCTCGATCGTGATGTCGCCACGGCCGATGAGGGACTCGGTGTAGAGCTTGCGGACCGAGCGCTTCTGCTCGATCAGGTCGTACATCAGCGGCTGGGTGTACGACGGGTCGTCGCCCTCGTTGTGACCGCGCCGGCGGTAGCAGACCAGGTCGATGACGACGTCCTTGTTGAACGCCTGGCGGTACTCGAACGCCAGCCGCGCCACGCGGATGCAGGCCTCGGGGTCGTCGCCGTTGACGTGGAAGATCGGCGCCTGCACCATGCGGGCGACGTCGGTGCAGTAGAGGCTGGACCGCGACGAGCCGGGCGAGGTGGTGAAGCCGACCTGGTTGTTGACGACCACGTGGATGGTGCCGCCGGTGCGGTAGCCGCGCAGCTGCGAGAGGTTCAGCGTCTCGGCGACCACGCCCTGGCCGGCGAACGCCGCGTCGCCGTGGACCAGCAGCGGGAGCACGGGGTACTCGGCGCCACGGTCGAGGACGTCCTGCTTGGCGCGGGCGATGCCCTCGAGCACCGGGTCGACCGCCTCGAGGTGGGACGGGTTCGCGGCGACGGAGACCTTGATCCGGTCGCCGAGCCCGGAGAGGAACTCGCCCTCGGCGCCCAGGTGGTACTTCACGTCGCCGGAGCCCTGGACCGTGCGCGGGTCGATGTTGCCCTCGAACTCGCGGAAGATCTGCGAGTAGCTCTTGCCGACGATGTTGGCCAGCACGTTGAGGCGGCCGCGGTGGGCCATGCCGATGCAGACCTCGTCGAGGTCGGCCTCGGCGGCGGCCTCGCAGATCTCGTCGATCAGCGGGATCGTGGTCTCGCCGCCCTCGAGGCTGAACCGCTTCTGGCCCACGAACTTCGTCTGCAGGAACGTCTCGAACGCCTCGGCCTGGTTGAGCTTGAGGAGGATGCGCAGCTGCTCCTGGCGGGGCGGCTTGCTGTGCGGCTGCTCGACGCGCTCCTGGATCCAGCGCCGCTGCTCGGGATCCATGATGTGCATGTACTCGATGCCGGTGGTGCGGCAGTAGGAGTCGCGCAGGATGCCCAGGATCGTGCGCAGCTTCATGAACCGGCGGCCCTCGCCGCCGAACGACCCGGTCGGGAACTCGCGGTCGAGGTCCCACATCGTCAGGCCGTGGGACTCCACCGCCAGGTCGGGGTGGCTGCGCTGGCGGTACTCCAGCGGGTCGGTGTCGGCCATCAGGTGGCCGCGCACGCGGTAGGCGTGGATCAGCTCGAGGGTGCGGGCCTGCTTGCCGATCTCGTCGTCGTGGGAGGCCGAGACGTCCTTGGCCCAGCGGATCGGCTCGTAGGGGATGCGCAGCGCGGCGAAGATCTCGTCGTAGAAGTCGTCCTCGCCCAGCAGCAGCGCGTGCATGCGGCGCAGGAAGTCGCCGGACTGGGCGCCCTGGATGACCCGGTGGTCGTAGGTGGAGGTGAGGGTCATCACCTTGCTGATCGCGTTGCGGGCGATGGTCTCCTCGGACGCCCCTTGGTACTCGGCGGGGTACTCCATCGCGCCGACGCCGATGATCGCGCCCTGGCCCTTCATCAGCCGCGGCACCGAGTGGTTGGTGCCGATCGTGCCGGGGTTGGTCAGGGAGATGGTCGTGCCCTGGAAGTCCTCGACCGTCAGCTTGTTGTCGCGGGTGCGGCGGACGATGTCCTCGTAGGCCGTCCAGAACGACGCGAAGTCCATCTTCTCGGCGGCCTTGATGCTCGGCACCAGCAGCTGGCGGGTGCCGTCGGCCTTCTGCACGTCGATCGCCAGGCCGAGGTTGATGTGGGCCGGCGTGATCAGGTTGGGCTTGCCGTCGACGACGTCGAAGCCGACGTTCATCTCGGGCATCGCCTTGAGCGCCCTGACCAGCGCGTAGCCGATCAGGTGGGTGAACGACACCTTGCCGCCGCGCGCGCGGGTCAGGTGGTTGTTGATGACGATGCGGTTGTCCCACAGCAGCTTGACCGGGACCGAGCGGACGCTGGTGGCCGTCGGCACGGTCAGCGACGCGTCCATGTTCTGCGCCGTGCGGGCCGGGGCGCCGCGCAGCACGGTGTAGGTCGCCTGGTCGCTCGCCGGGGGCTTCTCGGCGGGCTTGGACTCCTTCGGCACCGGGCTGGTGGTGCCCTTGGCCGGCTCGGCGGCCTTCGCCTCCGGCCGCGGGGTCGCCTTGGGGGCGGGAGCCGCCGGCTTCGCCGTCTCGGTGGTCGAGCCGGTCGAGCGCTGGCTGTCGGTGGTCGAGCCACCGAGCGCTGGCTGTCGGTGGTCGAGCCGGCCGAGCCGCTGGGCGAGGCCGTTGTCGAGACCCGGTGCGCCGTTCGGAGATGCCGCCGGCGCCGGAGCCGGTGCCGGCGCGGGGGAGGGGGCGGGCTTGGGCGCCGTCGCTGGTCGTCGTACGGTTGTCCGATGCCTGAGCCGCTGGAGCCGCCGTCAGCCACCGCCGGGGGGCGAGCTCTTGAAGTACGCGACCCACACCGGGTCCACGCTCTGCGGGTCACGTTGGTACTGGTCGTACATCTCCTCGACCAGCCACTCGTTGGCCCCGAGGTCGGTGGAGGGCTGAGGCGAATGGTCGGACTGGCTGCCAGAAGGCTGCGGCACGGCTGGGTTCGCCTCTTCCTCAGGTGCGTGCGAATGAAAGTTGATCCGAGACCTCAGGTTAGTCCCCGACACGAGCAAATGCCGACCCACGGCCCCGCCGTCAGGCACGGTTGGCTGTGACGTTCATCCAAGGAGTCCCCTGACCGTGAAATCGACCGGGCGAACACCCGCCTCCCGAGCCGTCCGGCGCACGCACGCGCTGGCCGAGGTCGGGGTCGCCTGTCCTCGCTCTCGCCCTCACGCTGAGCGCCTGCAGCGGCGACTCGAGCGAACCGTCGGCCGATCCTGGCGACGACGCGGCCCGAGCGCTTCCGAGGCCACCGACGCGCCCCCGCCGCTCGAGACCACGGCCACGCCTCGGCAAGGTCACCGGCAAGCTGCCCAAGGGCAAGCGCAGCAAGGTCCGCCAGCAGGTCGCGCAGGGCCGTGGACGCCTGGTTCGACGCGGCGTACGTCGGCGGCGACTACCCGCGCAACGACTTCGCAGCGCCTGGCCGGGCTTCACCACGGGCGCCAAGGTCGACGCGAAGGCCGACAAGGCGCTGATGAGCAACCAGGACATCGGCGCCCAGATCGACGCCGTCGAGGCGACCACCCGCAAGGTGACGCGTCGACGTGCTCGCCGTCAAGGGCCACGCCGCCGGGGCCACGGCCCGGGTCGTCCTGAGGTTCCGGACCGACGGCGAGGTGCAGCGCAAGGTGGAGGTGCGGGGCCGCCTGTTCCTGACCCCGACCCCCGACGGCTGGCGCATCTTCGGCTACGACGTCACGAAGGGTCGTGGTGCGTGATGAGCGCTCTCGCGCTGGTACGCCGCCTGGTCACCCTCGCCGCGGTGCTCGCGGTCGCGGCGGTCGTCGTACCCGACTCCGCGGTCAAGCCGACGCAGATGGAGCTGGTGAAGATCAACCGCGCCACGGGCGTCGACTACCCCGAGGGCAACAAGGACATCGTCTGGATCCTCGCCGTCGGCTCCGACGCGCGGCCCGGCGAGGACATGACCCGGGCGCGCGGCGACGCCCTCCAGCTCGTCGGCATGAACCTGCGCACCGGCGCCGCGACCGCGATCGGCGTCCCGCGCGACTCGTGGGTGTCGATCCCGGGCTACGGCTCCAACAAGATCAACGCCGCCCTCTACTTCGGCGGCCCGCAGGCGCTCGGGCCAGGCGGTCGGCGGCCTGGTCGGCATCCAGCCCGACTACGTGTTCGTCACCCGGTTCAAGTTCTTCCAGGCCCTGATCGGGAGCATCGGCGGCATCGAGGTCACCAACCCACGCCGGTTCGTCGACCCCTACCTCAAGCCGGAGGGCTTCGACGCCGGCCGGCTCCACCTCGGCCCCTACGACGCCATGGTGTTCGCCCGGATCCGCTACGGCCTGGCCAGCGGCGACTTCGACCGGTCGGCCAACCAGCAGCGCGTGCTGCGCGGCATCCAGGCCAAGGTCCGGGCCCGTGCGCACGAGGCCGGGCTTCCTCGAGAACGGCGTCCTGAACGTGATGCAGTACCTCCACACCGACCTCCCGCCGTCCGAGCTCTTCCAGCTCGCCCAGGCCGATCGCCCAGGTCGACCCGGCGAAGATCACCAGCTGCGTCGTCCAGGGCGGCATCGGCAACGTCGGCGGCGCCAGCGTGGTGCTGCCCTACACCGACCAGGCCCGCCGCCTCGGCGACCGCGCCCGCAACGACGCCACCCTGGAGTCCTGCTCGTAGCCAGTCCCGCTGGTCGAGGCGGTCGCCGCAGCGTCTGGTTCGAGCGCCTCGTGACCGAACCCTGAGGTACCGTCGCCGTGGTTTCGAGACGCAGCCCGTCACCGCACCGCCTCGACCAGCGGCGCCGGGCTCAGTGCACGTACTTCGTCCAGTCGGCCGGCACCCGGCCCTCGGGGCCGGGGACGTCCTGGGCGACGGGGTGGTGCTGGGGGTCGGCGAGCCTGGGGCCGCGACGACGTCGTCCAGGGCGTAGTCCCAGAACCAGTCCTCGCCGGGCTCGAACGACTGGACGACCGGGTGCCCGGTCTCCTCGTAGTGGGCGTTCGCGTGCTGGCGCGGCGAGGTGTCGCAGCAGCCGACGTGACCGCACTGGGCGCAGCGGCGCAGGTGGACCCACCAGCCCTGCTCGGTCTCGCACTCCACGCACCCCGGCCCGCTGGGCGCGACGCTCGGGTCGATCCCGGAGTACGACGTCATGACCGCAACCTACGTCGTGCGCGTAGCGCGTCGACACGCCCGCGGGCCATGGCCTTTTCGAACTACTACACCGGGCCCGGGCCCGCCTCTACGATGACTGCGGTGCGTCCGCGGGGCCGCCACCGAGTCACCCTGAGCCGCTCGGAGTGGGACCCATGACCAAACCCTCGTTCGCAGGTCGCACCCTGGTGGGCACGTTCACCCGGCTCAACCGCCGGCGTCCGTGGCACCGGCTGCCGCTCCCCGGCGCCCTGCTGAACCTGATCGCCCTGCGCATCGAGCTGCGCCAGCACAACCTCACCGACACCCGGACGCCCGACCCGAGCGCCCGGCGAGGGCCGGTCACCCTCGACCAGTGCCCGCACCTGGCCGGGAGGTTCCGCACGCCCGACGGCTCGTACAACGCCCTCGACGACCCCGACATGGGGATGACCGGCACCCGCTTCGGCCGCAACGTCGCGCTCGACAAGGCGTTTCCCGAGTCGATGCCCGGGCTGATGGAGCCCAACCCGCACACCATCAGCCGCACCCTGATGCGCCGTACCGACTTCACCCCGGCCACCTCCCTCAACCTGCTGGCGGCGGCCTGGATCCAGTTCCAGACCCACGACTGGTTCGCGCACGACCGCGAGACCGACGACCTCCTCGAGATCGACCTGCCCGACGGCCACTCCTGGCACGAGAACCCGATGCGGATCCCGCGCACGCCGCGCCGACGACACGCGCACCGAGCGCGACGAGCACCTGCCGCCGACCTACATCAACCGGGTCTCGCACTGGTGGGACTCCTCGGGCATCTACGGCAGCTCGCAGGAGCAGCGCGACCGGGTCCGCACGTTCAGCGACGGCAAGCTCGTCGTGAAGGACGGCCGGCTGCCGCTCGACGCCCAGACGGGTACGGCGATCACCGGGCTTCAGCGAGAACTGGTGGATCGGCCTGGGGATGCTGCACACCATCTTCACCCTCGAGCACAACGCCGTCTGCGACGCGCTGAAGAAGAAGCACCCGGAGATGACCGAGGACGAGCTGTTCGGCACCGCCCAGCTGGTCATCTCGGCGCTGATCGCCAAGATCCACACCGTCGAGTGGACGCCGGCCATCGTTGCCCACCCCGCCCTCAAGATCGGCATGCGCGCCAACTGGTGGGGCCTGCTGGGCGAGCGGCTGCACCGGCTCGTCGGCCGCATCGGCAGCAACGAGGAGCTCAGCGGCATCCCGGGCTCGCCCGCCGACCAGCACGGCGCGCCGTACCAGCTGACCGAGGAGTTCACCTCCGTCTACCGGCTGCACCCGCTGCTGCCCGACGAGCTCGAGGTGCACTCGCTGGCCGACCACTCCCTGATCGACACGATGGCGTTCGAGGAGATCATCCTGCGCAACGCCGAGAAGGTGCTGGCCAGCGGGGTCAAGGCCGCCGACCTCTTCTACTCCTTCGGCATCCAGCACCCCGGCGCCGTGCGCCCTGCACAACTACCCGCGCTGGATGCAGGACCTCACGCTGCCCGACGGCGTGCGCCTCGACCTCGGGGCGGTCGACATCATGCGCGACCGCGAGCGCGGAGTGCCGCGCTACAACGAGTTCCGCCGCCAGCTCCACCTGACGCCGGCGAAGTCCTTCGCCGACCTCACCGACAACCCCGTCTGGGCCAGGGAGCTGGAGGAGATGTACGGCGACATCGAGCGCGTCGACCTCCAGATCGGCATGCACGCGGAGACGCCGCCCAAGGGCTTCGGGTTCAGCGACACGGCGTTCAGGGTGTTCATCCTGATGGCGTCGCGGCGGATCAAGAGCGACCGGTTCCTCACCGACTGCTACACCGAGGAGTACTACACCAAGACCGGCCTGAAGTGGATCGCCGACAACACCATGGTCACCGTGCTGAAGCGGCACTATCCCGAGCTGGCCAAGCCGCTCGACGGCGTCGGCAACGCCTTCGCGCCGTGGAAGAAGAGCATGGCCGCGAAGGGCACCGTGCCCACCAACCCCGGGGTCGTCGCGGCTGCGCCGACGCCCCCGCAGGACCGTGACCGCTGGCTGAGCTGGGGTGACCGACGATCGCCTGAGGCCACTGAGCCTTCGCACCCTGCTCGCGACGCGGATCCACTCGGCAGAGGGCGACTACACGACCGACATCGTCGAGCTCTACCGCAGCTCGAGTTCATCCGGACGGCTCTTCGGGCGAGGTGCTCGACATCACCATCGGGGAGTACACGACCGTGATCCTTGAAGTACGACTGCACCGCCAGACAGAGCTGCCCGGCCGGGCCACGGGGCTGTTCCTCCTCGAGGAACTACCTGATCAAGGAGTACTGGCTGCACGAGTGGAACCAGGTGATGATGAACCGCATGCTGCGGGCCTCGCACTCTCCGAGCCGTTCATGGGCCTCGTCGATCGCTTCGAGAAGGGCAAGACAGTGACCGACGACCCTGCCGCCGGGCGGCTCGGCCCCGTGGATCGGCGAGACGATGTCTCTCGCGCAACAACCACAAGTTCTACCGGACCACCGCCAAGTACGGGCCGGTCTTCAAGACCCGCCTGTTCGGCGTGAACTTCGCCATCGTGTCCGGCCACGAGGCGTTCCACCAGTTCGCGACCGACCCGCGGGTCGAGCGCGGAGGCACCGACCCGATCTCGGTCGAGCAGATGTTCTTCCAGTCGCTGGCGCTCGTCGACGGCCACGAGCACCACTCCCGCAAGGACGTGATGCTGCACGCCGTCCGCACCGACGAGGCGATGGCGGCGTACCTCGAGCGGATGCAGCGGGTGTGGTCGGCCCATGTCGACCGGTGGGCCACCGACGGCAGCGCGACCTTGCGCCCCGACCTCCAGCTCGCCTCGGCCCAGCTCACCGGCGCGCTCTACACCGGCGACGAGTCGAAGGCCCACGTCGAGGAGCTCAACCAGATCCTGGCGGCGATGCGCTACTCCCTGCAGATCCTGCCGCTGCCGATCCCGGGGACGCCGTACGCCAAGGCCCTCAAGGGACGCAAGCGCCTCGACGTGCTGATCGCGCAGGCGATCAAGAGGCACCAGGACCACCCCGAGCAGTACGACGACATCGTCTCGCGCATGCTCGCCGAGGCGCCCGAGCACGGCGTCGCGGTGGAGAAGCTGCACGGCGACGTCCGGCACCTGATCTTCGCCGGGCAGGCCGGGTTCTTCGTGCCGTTCATCCTGCTGACGATGGTGCTGGGCCAGCGTCCCGACCTGCGGGAGCGGGCCCGCGAGGAGGTGCTGGCCGTCTCGCCCGAGGGCCAGATCACCATGGAGCAGCTGGCGCGGATGGACTACCTCGGCCAGCTCTCGAAGGAGGTCCGCCGCCACTTCGCGATGAACTCCGCGACGTTCTTCGGCAAGGCCGTCGACGACCTCGAGATCGGCGGGTACCACGTGCCGAAGGGCTGGGGCATGATCGGCGCGATCCACATCAACATGCGCAACCCCGACACCTTCGACGACCCCGACACCTTCGACCCCGAGCGGTTCACGCGCGGAGCGGGAGGCGGCGCTGGCGCCGGGCAGCTACGTGCCGCACGGCGACGGCGAGCGCAACCACCACCGCTGCCCCGGCGAGGACATGGTCACCATCGCCGTCAAGATCTACCTCACCCTGCTGCTGCGGAAGGTCGACTGGACCCTCCCCGAACAGGACCTGACCCTCACCAACGAGCTGTTCCCGCTGCCCGCGTCAGGGCTGCAGGTCAGCTTCACGCCGCTCGGGGCGAAGGTCGGCTCGTGAAGCTGCCGCGGCTGCTCACCCTGACCAAGCTGATGGTCATGGGCGACCGGCAGCCGATCACCCGAACGCCCGCGGAGGCCGGTCTCGCCTTCGAGGACGTCGCCTTCGCCGCCACCGACGGCGTGCACCTGAAGGGCTGGTTCATCCCGGCCGGGTACGGCGGGCCCGGGCCGACGGTGGTGTTCGTGCACGGCTGGCTCTGGAACCGGATCGGCAACGTCGCCGGGCGCGTGCCCTTCACCGACCGCGACGTCGACTTCCTGCCCCCGACCAAGGCGCTGCACGACGCCGGCTTCAACGTCCTGCTCTTCGACCTCAGCAACCACGGCGAGAGCGGCTCGCCGGCTGCCGCTGACCTTCGGGCCGTTGGAGGCGCTCGACTTCCGGGGGGCGGTGTCCTACCTGCGCACCCGTCCGGACGTCGACGGCGACCGCATCGGCGTCGCCGGCATGTCCATGGGCGGCAACATCGCCCTCATCGGGCGCGCCGCACGTGCTGCCGATCAAGGCCATGCTGCTGGTCCAGCCGACGCAGCCGTACAAGTTCTCGGCCGCGTTCGCCGCCGACCAGATGGGCAAGGCTCGGCCCGCGCAGCCTGCCGATGATCGACGTCGCTCTACCTCGCCGCCCGCGCCCCGCGCCCCAGCACCATCGACCCCGCCGAGTCGGCGCGCCTGCTCACCGACACCCAGCTCAAGTACGTCCAGGGCACCGGCGACCCCTGGGGCTCCATGGACATCGTCCAGGACTTCGTCGACGCCTCACCCAAGGTGCTGCCCCTGGTGAAGTACCCGTCCACCGGGAGGTACGAGGGGTACCGCTACGTCACCGAGCAGGCCGACGACGTCGCGGCGTTCTTCAAGGAGTACCTGTAGGCCGTCGCGCACATCCTTGTCCCGGACGTCTGATCCACAAGTCGTGCACAAGTCACCCACATGTCTGGACAGGCGTCAGCGACTGGCAGTTGCATGGCGTGACAAACGTCCATGTTCATGGATGTCCGTCACAGCAAGCCTGCGAGGCCAACTCGCACAAGGGGGAAAGCGTGAGGTTCAAGCTCGCGGAGCTCGTCGAACGGCAAGTGCGTGGAGCTGCCCTTCCCGTACACGCCAGTCGGAGGAGGGTTCTGGTGGAAGACCGAGGGATGCTGATGCAGTGGCCAACCCATTGAGGGTGCTCTTCCTCGCGCTGTGTGCCTGGACGATCCTCGTCCTCGCGATGCTGGTCGTCTCCGGCGGCAACCCCCCTGCCCGCGACTGGCTCATGGTGCTTGCCGTCGGCGGTGCCGCAAGCGCCGCTCTACTGCTCGGATCGTGGCGCAGCGGGCGCAGGACCTAGGCCCTTGCGGTGACGTATCGATTCGTCTGCGAGTGTCGCGTGGTGGCGACCCGGAGGATCGCAGACGAATCGCGAGATGGCGGCTACCCGTGACAGAGGCGGTCGGGGCGATCGCAGGTTCTGAGGGGTTTCGGACACTTTCCGGCACCAGGTGCCGGAACGTGTCCACTCCTGCCCCGACAGCTGGACCGAGTGCCTCTGAGGAGTTGCCTCACGGGCGCTGGGTGGCGATCTCCTCGCGGATGTCAGTTGGGATCAACACCGCCAGGCCAGCGGCCATCGACTCGGGCGATCGTGACGGGCCTTGACGGCCCTCCTCAACCAGCGATTCCGTCGCTGGTTGAGGAGGGCCGCCTGGCGGCCCGTCACGAAACCAGCGCAACCGGGCAGCTCACGGTGGTTTCGTGACGGTCGCTGCGCGAACTCTCCTACAACCCGGCGACCGGGGAGATCGGAGCACCGAGGGACAGCCCGTGCCGGTCCCATCGGATGGTGAGGTCACGGCACTGCACCTCAGGTCCGGGCGGGTCGTCAGCTGCCAGCGGCTGCAATGGTTCTCAGTTCCAGGGTGCCGACAGCTAGGAGGCTGACATGCGTCAGTGGCAGATAAGGGGAGCGGGCGTTATCGTCCTCCTGGCCCTCTTGATGATCGGCCCCTACGGGCCGGGCGAGTTCGCCATCTGGTTCCTGCTGCTGGCAGTGGTGCTCTTCGCCCCGATCCCCAGCCGCTTCGTCCGAAGCCGGGCCTCGCGCGGGTGACGACTCGCCGATTCGTCTGCGACTGTCGCGTCGTGGCGACCCGGAGTATCGCAGACGAATCGCGAGGTGGCGGCTACCCGTGCCAGAGGCCGTCGTGGGCGGCCTGGCGGGTGTACTGGGAGGGGTCGAAGAAGCGGTCGTAGTACTCCATCTCCAGGTGGGAGAACTGCAGCCACATGCCGCCGGAGTAGAACGCGTCGACGTGGGCGGGGAAGCGGCCGTAGGTCTCGTAGAGGTAGTTGCAGGCGTCCTTGACGTACTGCACCTGCTTGTCGCCGATCTTGGTGCCCTTCTGCGACGTAGGCCTGCGCGTCGGCCTTGTTGCGGTAGGGGCTCGACCAGACCTCGTCGTTGCCGTACGCCGTGCCCGACGCGCCGTACTTCATCTCCATCACCTTGTCGACGGCCTCGTCCATCGACTTCACGTACGGCGGGGTGAGGCCCTCGAGCACGCCGTCGATGCCGACGGGGTTGGGCTGGGAGGCCGGCACCGGCGCCCACGGCGACAGGGTCTTGGGCTCCTCCAGCCGGAAGCCGAGGCCGTGCCAGTCCTTGGCCGGCTCCTTCTGCCAGATGTACGGCGTGAACACCGCGCCGTGGATCCAGCCGCCGAGGCCCATGGCCTGGCCGAGCAGCATCAGGTTCTGGAAGTAGAAGAAGCACTCGTAGTCGGTGCGCAGGGTGTGCCCGAAGCCCAGCGGGACGACGTTGTCCTTGGTGACGAACTTGTTGCGCACGTACTTCAGCCCGCCGACCGGCTGGTAGGGGATCTTCTCCATCAGGTGGAGCGTGCCGCCGATCTTGGCCATCCACTCCACGAAGCCCTTGGGGTGGAAGGGCCGCCAGTCGTCCATGAACATCGAGCGCTTGCCGTCGGGCTCGTTGGCGATGATCAGCAGGGCGTTGATGTACTGCCAGGTGCAGTCGATGACCGGGTAGAACAGCGTGGTGCCGGCGACGTTGGAGGCCTGGGCGTTCCAGCCGAGGTAGTAGGGCCACTCGCGCGGGAAGCTCAGCCGCTTGTCGGAGATGCGCACCTTGCACTGCTCGGCGTAGGACAGCCAGTCGGCGTCGGTCCACTCCGCCCAGTTGCGCGGCCGGGCGTTCAGCGCCTCGAGGGCCGCCTCGCCGGTCGGGTGACGCAGCAGGAAGATCCCGTCGTCGTTGATCATGAAGAAGTGGGTCGCCTGGCAGTTGTCGGCGCTGCTGCCGGTGCGGGCCAGCACGTTGAGGAACGGCGTGCCGAGCTCGGCGACGCCGTTGGCCTTGGTCAGCGGCCCGTCGTGGGTGGTGATGCCGGTGATCCCGGTGATGCAGGTGACGAGGATGGCCTCCTCGAGCGGCGTCAGCGGCGCCGGGTCGTTGTGGCTCTCGTGGGTGAGCGGGCCCGCCTTGACCGAGAACCCGCGCGGGATGCGACGGGTACGACGTTCGGTCAGCGCCGACATCAGCGGGTAGGAGAACAGGTCCTGCATGGAGGGGTGCGTCATCGTGCTCCCAGTGTCTCGATGGTGGGGGTGGGACTAGTTGAAGCGATCCAGCTCCGCCGTGATCACCGGGTAGACGTCGCGAGCGGCGTCCTTGCCGATGAACAGGTCCATGTGCGAGTAGCCGGGGATGACCGTGCGGGTGTAGAGGTCGGGGCCGTTCTTCTCGGTGAGGTAGTCGTAGGTCAGCTGGCTGCCCTCGGGCTTGAACAGCCGGTTGTTCTCGCCGTGCAGGAACGAGATCGGCAGCCGCAGGTTGTCGGTCGCCGGCAGGTAGATGTCGGCGCCGTCGGCCGCGACGACGTGGCCCTTCGCGGAGCGCGAGGGTGATCTGCCTGAACGTCGTCATGTTCGCGACGCCGAACACCTCGTGGAGGTGCTCGTGGGTCGCGTCGTTGAGCTGGTCGTGGTCGTAGACCTCGCCGTACATGAACATCACGCCGCCGGCAGAACGGCAGCCCGCACTCCTCCTCGCCCGAGGGGTAGAGCTGCAGCGCCCGCTCGTAGAGCCGCTCGGGCCACGACAGGTCGTCGCGGTCGGTGGTGAGGGTGTCGACGCCGAGGGCCTGCAGGGCGTTGCCGGCGTAGATGCCGGCCCGCATCTCGTTGAGCACGCCCGGCCCGCGGGTGCAGCGTCACCTGCGAGGCGACGGCGTGCCGCACGCCCTCCAGCCCGAGGGCCAGCGACATCAGCATGGTCATCGAGCCGATGCAGTGGGCCATCACCTGCACCGACTCGGCGCCCGAGACCTCGCGCACCTTGTCGACCGCGGCCGGGTAGTCGTACTTGGCGATGTCGTCGAGGGTGAACTGCGTCGAGCCCGACGCGAGCGAGGGGCTGGCGCGGTAGTCGAGCACCCACACGTCGTAGCCCGTGCTCGACGAGGTACTCGGGGTAGTTCGTCTCGGTGGTGTCGAGCAGGTAGGCCGTCGACGGACGTGCCGAAGCCCGGGACCAGGATCACCGGCCCCTTGGCGCCGCCGTTGAAGCGCGTCAGCCGCAGCTCGACGTCGTCGTCGGTCCTGAAGAAGTGGACCTCGGCCGGGCCGCAGCGCAGCGGGCGGTGCTCGCGCGGCGGAGCGTCGGGGTTGAACGCGCTGGGCCGGGCGAAGACCCCGCCGAACGTCTCGTTGAGCGAGCCGGCGAACATCCGGCCGAACTTCGCCATCGCGCCGAGCTGGTCGAGCCTGCCGTCGCCGCCGATGCCCTTCATCGTGGTCAGCTGCTTGGCGAAGTCGGCCAGGTGGATGGTGACGATGCCCTTGGCCGCCACGGGGCCCTCCGAGTCGCCCTCGTGGACCGTGACGTAGAGGGTGGTGGTGTCCTTCCAGAGGTCCAGGCCGTCGTCGTCGCTGATCTGCTTGTAGCCCTCGAGGAAGAACCGCCGGCCGTCGTCGGCGACAGCGGCATCGAGTAGAGCATCTGGCGCGCGGCCGCGTGCTCCTCGTCGCGGACCAGCAGGTTGAAGCGCCCGCCCTCGACCTTCAGCGGCGTGGGGGACAGGGCCGGCGCGGTGACGGTGCCCGTCAGCTCGGCCTCGTGCTCGCGGTCGTCGACCAGCCGGTCGACGTCGTCGGCCGTCACCGTCACGGTGAACTCCAGCGGCGAGTCGTCGGCCTTGCCGCGCTCGAACCCTGCTGCGAAGTCGTCGACGACCGAGGTGGACGCGAACCCCCGCATCGTCTCGGTGAACTGAACCCCGGAGCCGCTCATCGTCACCCGCTCTTCTCGGGCACCCGAAGCCGGTCGGGCGCCTTCCCTCGGCGCAGACTAACGGCGTTTCGGGGCCCGCGGGAGCACGCTCACCGGGCGTGTTTCGTCAATGGCCCTTTCGGGTCCGCGGGCACTCCGCTCACCTGGGCAAACGATGGTCACCGGCGCCTCGCGCTCCGGTAGCGTCCCTGATCGTTGGTCGAGCCGGGCGAGCCCGTGTCGAGACCTGGCGAGTCAACAGTCGACCATCGTCAATCGGGGGCCCCCACACCATGGCCGAGAACGCCTCGACCGAGACGGTCGACGCCGTCGTCGTCGGTTCCGGGTTTCGGCGGCTCGGTCGCGGCCTACCGCCTGGCCGACGCGGGCCGCTCGGTCGTCGTCCTCGAGCGCGGCCGCGCCTACCCGCCCGGCAGCTTCCCGCGCACGCCGAGCGCGACCGCGCGGAACTTCTGGGAGCCGTCCGAGGGCCGGCACGGCCTGTTCGACGTCTGGAGCTTCGAGGGCATCGACGGCCTGGTCTCCAGCGGCCTGGGCGGTGGCTCGCTGATCTACGCCAACGTGCTGCTGCGCAAGGACGAGAAGTGGTTCGTCCACGAGCAGCCGCTGCCGGGCGGCGGCTACGAGCACTGGCCGATCTCCCGCGCCGACCTCGAGCCCCACTACGACGCGGTCGAGTCGATGATCGGCGTCACGCCGTACCCCTACGACGACACCCCCAAGACGATGGCGATCGAGGAGGCCGCCGAGGCGCGCCGGCCTGTCGCTGCAGCGGCCGCCGCTGGCGATCAGCTTCTCGCGCCGGCCGGGGGAGGAGCCGGTGCGGCAGGGCGAGATCGAGCCGCCGCCGTACGGCAACATCCACGGCCTGCCCCGCGTCACCTGCACGCTCGTGGGCGAGTGCGACGTGGGCTGCAACAACGGCGCCAAGAACTCCCTCGACCACACCTACCTCTCCGCGGCCAAGCACGCCGGCGCCGACATCCGCACCCGCCACGAGGTCAAGGGCTTCCGGCCGCTCGACGTGCCGAGGGCGGCGGCTACGAGGTCACGTACGTCGTGCACACCGGCGCCGACGGCGAGCCCGCGGTCGACCTGCCCGTGCGCACCATCCGCGCACGGCGGCTGGTGCTGGCCGCGGGCACCTTCGGCACGACGTACCTGCTGCTGCGCAACCGGCTGGCCCTGCCCGGCCTGAGCGGCGCCCTCGGCACCCGCTTCACCGGCAACGGCGACCTGCTCGGCCTCGTCATGGACTCCTCGCGCGACGGCTTGGCCCGCGACCTGGGCGCCAACACCGGCCCGGTCATCACCACCGCGATCCGGATCGCCGACGAGGTCGACGGCGACGGCACGACCGGTCGGGGTCACTACCTCGAGGACGCCGGCTACCCGGCCTTCGCGGCCTGGCTCGCCGAGAGCGGCAAGGGCCTGGGCACCCTCGCCCGGGCCTTCCAGTTCGGCTACCGGCGGGCGGTCGAGGACATGCTCGACACCGGCGACTCCACCGTCGGCGCCGACCTCGCCGAGATGATCGGGCCGGGCAACGCTCACCGCGACCTCGCTGCCGCTGCTCGGCATGGGCCGCGACATCCCCGACGGCGTGATGCGGCTGGTCGGCGGCCGGCTCGAGGTCGACTGGACGATCGAGACGTCGATCGACTACTTCGAGGGCGTGCGCAACACGATGCGCACCATCGCCGGTCAGCTCGGCGGCACCTACTACGACAACCCGATCTGGTGGGCCAAGCGGGTCATCACCGTGCACCCGCTCGGCGGCGCGCCCATGGGCCGTCACCCGGGCGAGGGTCTGTGCGACGAGTACGGCGAGGTGTACGGCCACCCCGGCCTCTACGTGATGGACGGCGCGCTGCTGCCCGGCCCCGTCGGCGCCAACCCGTCGCTGACCATCGCCGCCGTCGCCGACCGTGCCTGCACCCACCTGCTCGAGTCGCCCGTGGTCGACGAAGCACGAAGTCCTGTCACGCGCCGGTCGAGCCGCCGCTGACGGGACGAGCCGGGTGCTCGAGACCTCCTGTGCCCGACGACCTCGTCGACGACGTGGCGGAGGTCGCGATGGCGGCGCAGGCGAGCGGGCTGCTGTTCACCGAGCAGATGAAGGGCTTCGTGGCGCTCGGCGTCGACGACCCGCAGACCGGCCACGACCGCGGCAAGCAGAACAAGGACCGGCTGATGTTCGAGCTGACGATCTCGGTCGACGACGTCGACCGGTTCGTCGCCGAGCCGGGCCACCAGGGCTCGGCGACCGGCTACGTCGACTCCGACCTGCTCGGCGGCCGGCTCGACGTCGAGCGGGGCTGGTTCAACCTGTTCGTCCAGGACGACGACCCCGACCAGCGCCAGATGCTCTACCGGCTCTGGCTGCGCGGGCCGGGCGGCAACCCGATGACCTTCATCGGGCGTCAAGGAGGTCCGCGACGAGGCCGGTCTCGACGTGTGGCGCGACACCTCGACGCTCTACGTCAAGATCCTCGACGGCCACCACGAGCCGCCAGCCATGGATCGGACGACGGATGACGGTGCTCCCGTGCTCGCCGCCGGCGTGATCACGATCCACATCCCCGACTTCATGAAGCAGCTGACCACGTTCCGCACGTGGGGCGAGAGCCGCGTCGGTGCGATGGAAGGCTTCGGGCGGCTGTTCCTCGGGCAGCTGTGGGACGTCTACGGCCGGTTCTTCCGCGACCGACGACGAGCGACGAGGGGAGGCCCGAGTGAAGCGCGCCGAGCTGGCCGAGCACTTCGTCGAGCTGAACTTCATGCCGCAGGACGCCTGCCGCTGGCTGTCGCCGAGCGAGCTGCGCACGTTCGCGGCCGCAGACCCTGTCGCATGATCTTCGGCAACTACGCCGACAAGCGCGAGCTGCAGAAGGTCTTCGACAGCAACCTGATCGTGATGCCGCCGGCCGACCAGCCGCTGCCCGAGGGTGGCGACTTCTGGTTCGACTACACCGCCGATGTCGGCGACGGCTTCGAGGCGACGTACACCGTCGCCGCGCTGCTGGGGCAGGACTCGCTGCAGCGTCGAGGGCCTCGACGCCGAGCTGCCGCGCGGGCAGATGCTGGTGCTCGGCGGCGACCAGGTCTACCCGCGGGCCTCGTCGAAGGCCTACGAGGACCGCACCGTCGGCCCCTACCGCTCGGCCATGCCGCAGGCCACGCCGCAGCCGCTGATGCTGGCGCTGCCCGGCAACCACGACTGGTACGACGGCCTCACGGCGTTCCTGCGCCTGTTCACCCAGGACCGGATGATCGGCGGCTGGCGCACCGAGCAGAAGCGCAGCTACTTCACCGTCCAGCTGCCGCACCGCTGGTGGCTGGTCGGCCTCGACAGCCAGCTCGACACCTACTTCGACGACCCGCAGCTGAAGTACTTCGAGGAGACCCTGACCGCCAACCTCCAGCCCGGCGACAGCGTGATCGTCTGCTGCGCGACGCCGGCCTGGGTCAAGGCGTGGTCGGGACACCCGGACGCCTTCAACGGGCTGGAGTGGTTCGAGCGCAACTTCGTCAGCCACCGCGCGGGTCCCGGGCACCAACGAGCTCGAGCCGACCGGCGCCCAGGCCCGGCTGTGGCTCAGCGGCGACAAGCACCACTACATCCGCTACGAGGAGCGGCTCGCCGACGCCGACGCACCCGAGGGCACGGCGCGGCAGATGGTGACCGCCGGCATCGGCGGCGCCTACCTCGACGTGACCCACGGCATGGCGACCGAGGTCAGGCTGCTGCCGCAGGCCTCGCGCAACTGGCGCGAGGGCGACAACGACGCGACGTTCGTCCAGCAGCCGGTGACCTACCCGAGCCTGGAGGACTCGCGGGCCTGGGTGACGCGACTGGCGCAGCCCTGGCGCAAGGAGTGGATCGTGCAGCCGCAACCCGGGTGTGTTCACGGTCTTCGCGATCACCCACTTCATGTTGTTCCTGCTGCTGCTGCTGATCTTCTGGCAGGGCATCCGGGCCTCCGAGACCGGCCGCCATCATCGACGCCTACCTCTCGGCGACCCCGCGCGAGCTGGTCCGGTTCGCGGGCGGGCTTGCTCGCCGTCGTACTGCTCGCCTTCGTGATCTGCCTGCTGCCGATGGTGCGACGACGACCACCGCTGCTGTCGATCAAGGCGATGGTGCTGATCCTCAGCCAGCTGGTCACGGCGTGCGCCTGCTTCGTCGGGTTCGGGCTGCTGCCCATCGGCACCCTCGGGTTCCTGGCCGCGTGGATCAAGTTCTTCATCGTGATCGTCTGCATCTCTGCGGTCGGCGGGGTCGTCGGCGCGTTCTTCCTCGGCGTGTGGATCGTCGTCTACATGCACCAGGGCATGGACTCCTGGGCGATGATGGGCCAGGCCATCGAGGAGGGGAAGGGCTTCCTCCGCATCCGCCTCGCCGCCGACGGCGCCCTCACCGTCTACTCGGTCGTCACCGAGGAGCTGGTCACCGACTTCGAGATCAGCCCGGCTCCGGTGATGACCTCCAGCGGCCGCACCACCAAGATCCCCGTGCCCAGCGGACCGCTCCCCACGCCTCGCGACGATCGAGAAGCCCTTCAAGGTGCTGCCGACGCAGCTGACCCCGGGTTCGCCGCCGGCCGGGCCGTTCTCAGGCTGAGGCCGCTACTTCTTCTTCGGCGGAAGAGCCCGCGCGTACGCCGTCCCGCGCTCGACCCACGCACGCAAGGCGTCGTCGTCCTCGACGGCGTCGGCCTCGACCCGCAGCCAGCCCTTCATGTCGCGGTTGCGCATCTCGAACGGCTGCGCTCCGGGCTCGGCCAGCAACGCCTCGGTCTCGTCCGGGTCGCAGCGGATCATCAGCCCGCCCTTGCCGCTCACCCCGACGGCCATGTTGCCGCCGATCAGGAACGCCAGCCCGCCGAACATCTTCATCTCGGTCAGGTCCTGCTCGCCCGCCACCTCGGCCCGGATGCGCTCCGCCAGCTCCTCGTCGTACGCCATGAGGCCATCGTGGACCCTCGTGCCGACACCACCTCGCGCGCACTGCGTAGAAGGGCACACGTGTGCCCCTCTACGCAATTCCCCACAACCCTTGCTGGGCTACCGGTCCAGGTCTCTGAGCGCCTCACCCACGACCTCGATGGACTCGGCCGTGATCGGGTCGAGCACGAGCTGGAGGTGCGTGGCGCCGGCCGCGGCCAGTGCAGCTACGTGGTCGGCCAGGTCGTCGGGCGTCACGGTGGTGACGCGGGCGTCGTACGTCTCGCCCATCAGCCGTCCCTCACCACCGGCCAGCGTGACGAGTACGGCGGCCGTCGCCGCGACCTGCCTGCCCTCGGGCGTGGCGGCGTCGACCTCCGCCTTCACCTCGGCGAACCGCTCGGCCGAGTTGTCGTAGATCGACCACCACACGTTCCACGAGTCAACGACCGGGAGGCCGATGCCCAGCATCCGCGGGGAGTTCGAGCCGAGCATGATCGGCGGGCCGCCCTCGCGCGCCGGCCGGGGGTCGAGCACGCAGTCGTCGACCTCGTAGTACTTCCCCGAGTACGACGTCCGCCCCTCCCGCAGAAGCGGAACGATGATCGCCAGCGCCTCCTCGAAGCGCGACACACGCCGGTCGTAGGCGAACCCGAACGCGTCGTACTCCCGCTTGTTCCAGCCCGCCCCGAGCCCCACGATCAGCCGCCCACCCGAGATCGCGTCCACGGTCGCCGCCTGCTTCGCCAGCATCGCCGGCGCGTGGAAGCTCGTGGACGCGACGAGCGGCCCGATCTCCACGCGCTCCGTCGCCTGGGCGATCGCGGCCAGCGTCGTCCACGCCTCGTACGGCCCCCGCGTCGACCCGTCCGGCAGGTCGTACAGCAGGTGGTCGCCGACCCAGATCGAGTCGAACCCCGCCGCCTCCGCCAGCCGCGCCAGGTCGACGTACTCCGGCCACGGCACGTACCGCTCGACCTCGGGCAGCTGGACACCGATCTTGCACGGACGGGTCATGCAGCGGACCCTAGCCGCGCGACTCACTCGGTTGCCGACAGGACCTCCTCGATCGGCTCCGCCGACGAGCACCTCGTGCTGGCGCACGATCAGCTCGTCGACGACGTCCACGATCGCGTTGGCGACGGCGAGTGCTTGCCCGGGAACTCGCAGTGGTAGGTGATCGCCGCGCAGTCGTCGCTGACGATGGCGCGCTTGACCGTGACCTGCGCGTCGGCGGACACGCCCTGCTCCCACATCATCCGCAGCGGTGCCTTGCCACGGTGGGCAAGCGGCCGGCCCGGAGGGTTGTCGGGCGTCACCATCGTCAGCTCGACGTCGTCGGCGTAGTGCGCAAGCAGAGCCGGGATGTCCCAGGTGTCGAACCCCCGGGCGTAACCCTCGGCGTCGCGACGGCTGCCACCGCTAGGCGGCTGTTGCCCGAGTTCCCCTGGATAGGGGTCGACCGGTACGCCGTACCCGGGTGGATGATGCCCAGATGAACGACATGGCGGACGTACGACAGTTGTTCGAAGGCCTCTACGGATCCCTGGCCACCGGCGACCCCACGCCCTGGGCGGATGCCCTGGACGACGACGCTCTGGTGATCGGCACCGACGAGGCCGAGTGGTGGCAGGGCAAGGACACGGCGATGAGGTTCATCGGCGCGCAGGTGCGAGAGCTGCACGAGGCCGGCCTGCGGTACAGCGGAAGCGATCCGCAGGTCAGCGCCGCCGGTGACGTCGTGTGGGTGGCCGACCGGCCGACGGCCGTGCTCGGCGACGGGACCAACCTGCCCATGCGGCTCACCGTTGTTGCGACGCGCGACGGGGGCTCCCTCGTCATCCGGCAGCTGCACCTGTCGGTGGGCGCTCCCAACGAGGAGGTGCTCCAGCAGGAGCTCACGGTGTAACCCTGGACCTTACATCGTAAGATTTACAGTGTAAGGTCGGGCATGACACTCTCCCATGACCGCCGCACGGCACTCATCGCCGGAGTCGGGCTGTTCCTGATGTCGGTGCTGGCCGCGGTGGCGATCCTCGGCGTCGTCGACCCGATCGTCGCGAGCGACGACATCGAGGCCGCGATCGACGACGCCGGCTCCGGCTTCGGCTGGGCAGTTGCCGCAATCGTCGCCATCGCCCTTCTCGACCTGGTGGTCGCCTGGGCGCTGTGGCACCTGTTCACGCCGGTCGACCGCCTCCTGGCCTGGCTCGCCGGCGCCGCGCGGGCGGCGTACGCGGTGGTCTACCTGGTCGCGATCGGGTTCCTGGCCACGGCCTCGCCCGACGGTGTCTCTCGCTACCGGGACGTCTGGGACGCCGGCCTGCTCGTCTTCGGCGTGCACCTGGTGCTGGTCGGGGTGCTCTGCTGGCGCTCGGACGTCGTGCCCCGACTGATCGGGGTCCTCGTCGTGCTCGCCGGCCTGGGCTACTTCGTGGACTCCGTCGGCGTGCTGCTCTCGTCGTCGTACGACGTCGAGCTGGCGACGTTCCTGTTCGTCGGGGAGGTGGCCCTCATGGTGTGGTTGATCTGGTGGGCCGTGCGTCGCCCGAGCCCCACGCCCCTGTCAGGGTTGGCCTGACAGTTGCGTAGTGCAGCCTCGTGTCGGAATCCGCCCCGTACGTTCGTGGAGCAGGTGACACCACCTACCGGCAGGAGTGATGACCTTGAGCTCGACCGTGCTCGACATGTCCATGTCCCTCGACGGCTTCATCGCCGGTCCCAACGAGGCCGACGACAACGGACTCGGCGACGGGGGCCAGCGCCTCCACGACTGGGCGTTCCCGGACGTGGAAGGCGGAGACTTCGAAGCCGCCGAACGTCGGCTCACCGGCGTCAACCGGAAGGTGTACGACGAGGTGATGTCGACCGGCGCGGTAGTCGCCGGCCGCGGCACCTTCGAGCCCGCCGGCGGCTGGGGCGGCGACCACCACGCCGGCGTCCCGATCTACATCCTCAGCCGGCGGCCGCGTCCGTCCTGGACGGACGGCTGGTCCCTCGTGCACTACGGGAACGATGTCGAGGCCGCCTTCGCGGCCGCCCGCGAGGCCGCGGGCGAGAAGGACGTCCTCGTCCACGGCGCCGCCGTCGCCTCGCGCGCCCTCAAGGCCGGCGTCCTCGACGAGCTCGAGATCCACCTGGTGCACGTGTTGCTGGGCGCCGGCAGGCCGTTGTTCGAGAACCTCGGCGTCGAGCAGCGCGAGCTCGAACGGGTTCGTGTCCTCGAAGGAGAGGGAGGCGTCACCCACCTCCGCTTCCGCGTCGTCCGCTGACTGCTGGCGCGAGCGCGTCTTCTTCCCGCCGACGCTGACGGTGTCTGCCTCCGGGTTCACGCCGATCACGCTCCGGCTGCTGCAGGACTCCGTCGACCTCTAGGTCGTGTCGGTCAGGACAGCTGGGACCCGTGGGCCTGTCCCGGACGGCCTCGGGAGGACTACAGTGCAGCGCCCCCCAAACGTCGCTGGTTGAGGTGCGAGGAGCGCTGGCGACGAGCCTCGAAACCAAGCGACCGCCCAGGGAGGCACGCCATGACCCAGACCGCGAACGCCCCGATCTCCGACCTCCGCAGTGCGCTGCGCGGCGAGGTCGTCGAGGCCGGTGATGCGACGTACGACGACGCTCGCCGCGTCTGGAACGCCGCCATCGACCGCCGTCCGCTCGCCGTCGCGATGTGCGCCGACGAGGCGGACGTGCAGGAGGCGGTGCGGTTCGCCGCGGCTCACGGAGTCGAGATCGCCGTCCGCTGCGGCGCCCACAGCATGTCGGGCTCGTGCGTGGTCGACGACGGACTCGTGATCGACCTGACCCAGCTGAACGCGGTGTCCGTCGATCCGGACGCGCGGCGGGTGAAGGTCGGCGGGGGAGCGCTGCTCGGTGCCCTCGACGCGGCCACGCAGGAGCACGGGCTCGCCGTACCGGTCGGACTGGTGAGCCACACCGGCATCGGCGGGCTCACGCTCGGCGGTGGCATGGGGTGGCTGAGCCGGAAGTACGGGATGGCGATCGACAACCTGGTCTCCGCGCGGGCGGTGACCGCCGATGGTGGCGTGCTGACAGCCTCGGAGACCGAGAACTCCGACCTCTTCTGGGCCCTGCGCGGCGGCGGCGGCAACTTCGCGATCGTGACGGAGTTCGAGTTCGAGCTGCACGAGGCGGGCCCGATGATCCACTTCGGCTTCGTGTTCTGGACTCTGGACCAAGGCGCCGAAGCCCTGCGCCACGCGCGCACCGTGATCTCGTCGCTCCCGCCCGACGTCAACGTGGTCGTCGGCGGCCTCAACGCACCCCCTGCCCCCTTCGTGCCCGAGGAGCACCAGCTCCAGCCCGGGTACGCCGTGATCATCGTCGGCTTCGGCTCGGCCGAGGAACACGCCGCCGTCGTCGAGCAGGCCAGCTCCGCGGTGCCGCCGGCCTTCGCGTTCGCCACCCCGATGCCGTACGTCGCGCTCCAGCAGATGCTCGACGAGGCGAACGACTGGGGCCTCTACTGCTACGACAAGGGCTGCTACGTCGAGGAGCTCTCCGACGGCGTCATCGACGCGCTCGTCGAGCACTTCCCGAAGAAGACCTCACCCCTGTCGATCGCGCTCTTCTACCGCCTCGACAACGCCTACTCAGCCGTACCCGAGGACGCGGACGCCTTCAGCGGTGGCCGCTCACCCCGCTTCGGGGTCTTCATCATCGGTGGAGCACCTGTCCCCGAGATGTTCGCCGCCGAACGCGACTGGGTGCGTTCGATCGGCGAGGCGCTGCGCCCGTACGCCGCCAGCGACGGCTCCTACATCAACGGCTCCTCCGAGTTCGACGCCGTCGTCGATGCGTACGGCGCCGCGAAGCTCCCTCGCCTCGTCGAGCTGAAGACCAAGTACGACCCCAAGGACCTGCTCCACGGCAACGCCCGGGTCGCCCCGGCAATCTGACGTGCGGTGACCCGGTGGAGTCCGTTGCCAGCCTGACCCGGACCGAGGCGGAGGAACGAGCGGCCCTCATCGAGGTCCATCGGTACGACGTGGACCTCGACCTCCGAGGACTCTTCGACGGAGAGGTGCTCGAGGCGACGTCGAGCATCAGCTTCACGTGTCGAGAACCGGGTGCCTCCACGTTCGTCGACTGCGTCGCCACCATCCGGTCTGCGACTCTCAACGGCGTCGAGCTCGACCCTTCGACCGCCGAGCGCGGGCGACTCCCGCTGACCGACCTGCAGCCGGAGAACGTCCTGGTCGTCGGGTCGTCGCAGTCCGACACCACCAGCGGCGACGGGATCATGCGCACGGTCGACCCCAGCGACAAGCTCGTCTACCTCTGGACCAGCTTCGAGTGCGACATGACCAGGATGGCTTGGGCAAACTTCGACCAGCCGGACCTCAAGGCGGTCCACGGCTTCACGGTCAGGGCGCCCGAGACGTGGACGGTGCTGAGCAACTCAGCCAGCACCACCGTCGAGGACCTGGCCGACGGCGGTCGCGGTTGGACGTTCGCGGACACGCCCCCGCTGTCGACGTACGTCACGGTTGTCAACGCCGGGCCGTTCTACGAGCTGCGATCGCGACGAGGCGGCTACGACCTCGGGCTGTACTGCCGGCAGTCGCTCAAGGAGCTGCTCGACCGCGACGCCGAGGAGCTGTTCGAGGTCACCGAGCAGGGTCTCGCGTGGTTCGGCGAGCACTTCGGGATCCCGTTCGGCCAGGAGCGCTACGACCACGTGTTCGTGCCCGACCTCGGTGGCGCGATGGAGAACTGGGGCTGCGTCACCTGCGGTGACTGGGCGCTCTCCCGCAGCACGCCGACGCACGACGAGCGGCGCGAGGTCGCGGACTGCGTGCTGCACGAGATGGCGCACATGTGGTTCGGCGACCTGGTGACCATGCGCTGGTGGGACGACCTGTGGCTGAACGAGGCGTTCGCGTCCTGGGCCGCCTGCTGGGCTGCCGACGGCGCCACGCGCTACACCGACGCTTGGGCCACCTTCCTGGCCGGCAGGAAAGTGGACGGCTACCGGCTCGACATGGGACCCGCCGCCCACCCGATCCGCGGAGACGTTCCTGACGTGGCGCAGGCGATGGCGAACTTCGACGCGATCTCCTACTCCAAGGGTCAGGCGGTCCTCAAGCAGCTCGGTGCGTACGTCGGCGAGGAGGCGTTCCTCGAGGGCCTCCGCACCTACTTCCGGGACCACGCGTGGGGGAACACGACGCTGCGGGACCTGACCATGGCAGTCGGTGTCGCGAGCGGCCAGGACCTGACCGACTGGGAGACCGGGTGGCTCGACCGGGCCGGAACCGACACCCTCGTGCTGTCCGGCGACGCGTTGGCGGTCCGCGGGCCCGACGGCGAGCTCGCACGCGAGCACCGGATCGACATCGGCTGCTACGCCGAGACCGAGGACGGCCTGCGCCACGTCGCGGACGTCGCCGTGCACACCCTCGGACCCGCCACCCGTGTCGAGCTGCCCGCCTGCGACCTACGGCTGGTCAACGACCACGACCTCACCTTCGCGGCCGCGCGCACCGACCAGGACTCCCTCGACCTGATGCTTCGTCGCGCCGGCGAGCTGCCCGACGCCACGTCCCGGACGCTCGCCGTCACCACGGCCTACGACATGCTCGTCAAGGGGGAGCTGAGCGCCGACGCCACGCTGGGCTGCCTGCTCGGCGTGCTCGGCAACGAGCGCTTGGCGGGAGTCGTTGAGCCGTTCCTGCGCCTCGCGGGAAGTGTCGCCGGAAGCTTCACCCCCGTGGACCAGATCGACGCGCAACGACTCCGGGTCGCCGACGTGGCCGCCGTACTCGCGCGCGAGCCCGACCTCGCCAAGGGTGCCTTGATGGAGCTGGCCAACAACGCCGTCACCGCTGAGCACTTCGAGCAGGTCGACAAGGCCGCCAATGACGACGTCGGACTGGCCTGGCGGGCTGCGACCAGGCGTGCGGCGCGTGGGGAGTACGACGCGGACCTGGTGGAGCGCCTCCTCGAGCGCGATCCGGACCCGGACGCGTCGTTCAGCGCGCTCGCCGTACGCGCCGCGCGGGCGCTGCCGGAGGCAAAGGAGGAGGCCTGGCACTCCTTGTACGTGGAGCAGAACGTCCCCTCCGGGTGGCCCATCTACTGGGTCGTGCTCGCGTTCTGGCAGCCCCAGCAGCGTGACGTGCTGCTGCCCTTCACCTCGCGCTACCTCGAGGAGATCCCGAAGCTCGCCGGTCACGGCATGCTGAAGGTGTTCGGCCTGATCCGCGGCATGTTCCCCGACGTGGGCGACCAGGAGTTCCTCGACGAGGCTGCGGCGCTGGCGCGTGCGGAAGGTACGGATCCGATGGTTCGTGCAGCTTTGCTGGCTGGTTCCGACACCCTGGTCCGCAAGCTGCGAGCCCGCGGCGAGCTGGGGTCGTAGTCCGACTGCGGCTCCCCGTGACGCGGGCGAGGGCCTAGGGGATCCGTTGCTCGTGCTGCAGGGCGGTGCAAGACTGACGGATTCATCGGGGGATCCCTGCTTGGAGGGTAGAGCCCATGCGCCGCTTGCTCATCGGGACAGTGACAGCCGGCGTCGTGACCGCCATGTGCGCGGCGTTCACGACTGGTACAGCGACTTCCGCGGCGGGCCGAGACCCGGATCGACTCGACGTCTACACGGCGACCCTCAAGGCGTCCCAGCTGTCGGTGGTCGCGGGGCAAGGCCTTGACGTGACCGGTCAACGTCGCGTCAAGGGCGGCGTCGAGCTCGACCTGGTCCTGAACCGGGGCCAGGCCAACAAGCTCGAGGCCCAGGGCATCGACCTCGAGCTCACCCGGGTCAAGGGTGGCCTGACCGTCCGCCAGCTCGCGGCCCAGCAGGCCGTCGCCGGCTTCAACGTCTGGCGCTCGTACGACGAGCCCGGCGGCATCCGCGACCAGCTCTACGCCGCGGCCCGCAGGAACCCCCAGCTCGTGAAGCTGGAGGTCCTTGGCCACACGGGCCAGGGCCGCGAGATCATCGCGGTCAAGCTGACCCAGGCTGCCCGCGAGACGCCGGACGGTGCGCGTCCGGCCGTCCTCTACAGCTCGACCCAGCACGCGCGCGAGTGGATCTCCACCGAGGTCAACCGCAGGCTGATGAACCACTACATCGCCCGGTGGCGGGCCAACGACAAGCCCATCCGCAACCTGCTGAAGACGACGGAGCTCTGGTTCATCCTCGTGGCAAACCCCGACGGCTACCAGTACACCTTCGAGCACGAGCGGCTGTGGCGGAAGAACCTTCGCGACAACAACGGCAACTCGCAGATCGACGGCGGTGACGGGGTCGACCCCAACCGCAACTTCCCCAAGCACTGGGGCTGGGACGAGGAGGGGTCGTCGTCCATCGAGTCGAGCCAGACCTACCGCGGTCCTGCCCCGATGTCAGAGCCCGAGACCCAGGCGATGGTCGGGCTGCTCGACCGGATCGGGTTCGCGTTCCAGGTCAACTGGCACTCGGCCGGCCAGTGGCTGCTCTACGCCGAGGGCTGGCAGACCGGCACCCCGACCGCGGACGACCCGATCTACTACGCCATGTCCGGCAACCTGGACGACCCCGCGATCGAGGACTTCCACCCGGGTCTGAGCTCGGACGTCCTCTACGTCACCAACGGCGAGACGACCGACTACGCGCACTCCGTGACCGGCGCGTTGGCGTGGACCCCGGAGCTGTCCGAAGGATGCGACGGATGTGGCTTCGTCTTCCCCGACAACGACGCGCTGGTTCAGGAGGAGTTCGAACGGGTGCTGCCGTTCGCGCACTCGGTGGCACGGTCGGCGGTCGACCCCGACGACCCGAAGACGGTCACCGGCATCGAGACCAAGCCCTTCTACGTCGACAGCGAGGACCCGTACAAGCGCAGCAACCCGGGCGTGCAGCTCAGCTTCACCAAGTCGTACGGCGACCCGCAGACGGTCGCTGTGATCGCCAAGCGCAGCCTCGGGGCCGTGAGCGTCAAGTACCGGATCAACGGCGGGAGCGTGCAGACGGCACCGACGCAGGAGTGGGAAGGCGGGTCGAGGTACGACCCGGCGTCTGTCTACTACCGCCAGATGCGAGGCGTGGTGACCGGCACCGATCCTGGCGACTCCGTGGAGGTCTGGTTCGAGGGTGGCGGCGAGTCGAGTGACTCGTTCACCTACCAGGCCGTCTCCGAGAGCGGGCACCGCGTGCTCGTCGTGGCGGCCGAGGACTACACCGGCGCATCGCCGGTGCAGCCCCCGGGACCGCACTTCGCCGACGAGTACGTCGACGCCCTGGCCGCCAGCGGCGTGCAGGCCGACGTGTACGACGTCGATGCCGCCGGGCGGCTCGCTCCGGACGCGCTCGGCGTGCTGAGCCACTACGACGCGGTCGTCTTCGAGACCGGTAACGACCTGGTGACCCGCACCGCAGGCCGGGGCGGCGGCAACGCAGACCGGCTGGCGCTCGACGAGATACTCCAGCTCCGCTCGTACATGAACGAGGGCGGCAAGGTGCTGATCGCCGGCGACTCCGCCGGCCAGCAGTACACCAGCGCGGCCGTCGGCAACCAGCTCTACGACCCCAAGGGCGAGATCGCCTGCAACCCGCTCCCCGCGGGCACGGACCCGCGGCGCTGCCTGCCGTTGTGGGGCTCGTTCTTCGGTGGTGACACCACCAACGACGTGCTGCAGTACCACCTGGGTGCTTACCTCGCCGTGGCCAACGACGGCCACGCCGGCGGAGTTGCCTTCGACTCCGTGGGCGTCGACGACCCGTTCACCGGCCTCTCGTGGGGCCTCGACGATCCCGTCTTCGGGGGCAACACGATCCGCCGGTCGTCGTTCATCGCGACCAGCGGCATCCTGCCGGTCGACCAGTACAAGCAGTTCGAGAGCTGGCCCTCTGCGCGGTACGACAAGCCGGGCGGCCCGTTCGCACCTCACACCGGGGAGCAGTACGTCTACTCCCAGATCGCCGACGTCTCCTACAAGCGGCTCACGCGCACGATCGACGTGCCCGGCGGCGGGGGATCGCTGACGTTCTGGACGTCGTACGACACGGAACCGCACTGGGACCACCTGTTCGTGGAGGCGCGCACCCCTGGCGGTGACGACTGGACGACGCTGCCGGACACCAACGGGAACACCAGCCAGGACACCGGCGACAGCTGCCAGCAGGGGAACTCGGGTGGCTGGCGGACACTCCACCCACAGATGGACCACTACCAGACCCAGACGGGCGCGACGACGTGCGACCCGTAGGGCGACACCGGCGAGTGGCATGCCGCCAGCGGCAACTCCGGAGGTTGGCAGGACTGGAGCATCGACCTCTCGGCGTACGCCGGTGAGTCCGTCGAGATCTCCATCGCCTACGCCAGCGACTGGGCGTCGCAAGGCATCGGCGTCTTCATCGACGACGTCACGCTCCCGGACGGCACCTTCACGTCGTTCGAGACCGGCCTGGACGGCTGGGAGATCACCGGGCCACCCGAGGGCAGCGGACCCAACGCCAACAACTTCATCCGAACCGACCCCTCGAGCTTCCCCGTCGGCAACGCGATCTCCACGCCGCACTCGCTGCTGCTCGGGTTCGGCCTCGAGGGCGTCTCGACGGCTGACGAACGCAACGCGGTGATGGCTCGCGCGCTGGACCACGTGCTGGAGTAGGGGTGCGGCCGACAAGCTCGGACACGAGCAGACAACGCTGAGCCGCCCTAGCGTTGCCGTGAGGCGGCGCGGATCTCCTCGAACGCCCACACGCTCATGGCGGTGTCACGCGTGGGCGGGCGAGAGCTGCCACGCGGATTCTGGCGATCGCCCCGTCCAAGTCCTGCCTGCCGGGCTCGAACGGTCTTGACTTCGACACATCAGAACTGACTCTGCGCTGTAACGAAGAGGCCGCAACGTCGTTGAGGAAGTGGACTAGACGGTCTTGCGGGGAGGCCGGTTCGAGGACCCGTGTGCGAGTACGGGTCAGACACCGGGAGCAGACATGGCAGGGAAGTTCGAGATCTACAGAGTCGCCAAGAGCGAGTACCGGTTCCGGTTCAGGGCCGGCAACGGGCAGATCGTGGCCACAGGAGGGTCCTACCCGACCAGAGGTGACGCCGAGCGGGCTGTAGCCGCGGTCATGCGTGCAGCAGACGGCTCCACGGGCCCAGACAAGAAGCGAGGACTGCTCGCGCGCGTGCGCGGAACGTGACTTTCGTCGAACCATGAGCGGGCGTCGTACTCACCGCGTGCTGCTTCGCTGTGCCGGGCCGGTGGCGTGTCGGACCGGGTGGGTGCACGCTCGGATGAGGAGACTCGCCAATCTCGTCGACGTCGGAAGGGGGAGCCATGAGTCAGGTGAACCCCAACCCGGGCATCTTGCTCTATACCCGGATCAAGAAGTCGCCCTACTACTACGGTTCGCGGCGCCACGGCGTCGCGCTGTACAGCGTCTACAACCACCATTACCACCCGCGGCACTACGGCGATCCGTTCCAGGAGTACTGGCAGCTCCTCGAGGGCGTCACTCTGTGGGACGTCGGCGGGGCCGAGCGGCAGGTCGAGATCACCGGACCGGATGCGTTCGAGTTCACCAACCTGCTCACGCCACGCAACCTGTCCAAGTGCGAGGTGGGACAGGCGAAGTACGCCTTCATCACCTCTCAGGAAGGCGGGATCATCAACGACCCTGTCCTGCTCCGGTTGGGTGAGAACCACTTCTGGCTGTCGCTGGCCGACACCGACGTACTGCTCTGGGCGAAGGGGGTGGCGCACAACTCAGGTTTCGACGTGCAGATCACCGAGCCGGACGTGGGTCCGATGCAGATCCAGGGGCCGAAGTCCAAGGAGGTGATGATCGACCTGTTCGGTCAGGACATTCTCGCTCTTGGCTACTACCGCCTGGTCCGCCGTGAGCTCGACGGTATGGACCTGGTGATCTCCCGCACGGGCTACTCCGGAGAGCTGGGATACGAGCTGTACCTGTTGAACGCCTCACGCGACGGGCTGAAGCTATGGGATGCCGTTCTCGAGGCGGGTGAGGCGCACGGCCTCTCGCCCATCGGGCCCTGTCACATCCGCCGGATCGAGGGCGGCATCCTCGCGCACGGCTGCGACATGACCATCACGGAGAATCCTTACGAGGTCGGCTACGGCTACAAGTGGATGGTCGAGCTCGACCAGGACCAGGACTTCATCGGCAGGGAGGCCCTGCGCGACATCAGCCACCACGGCGTGCGCCGCCGGCTCGTCGGGGTCGAGATCGGCGGCGCGAAGCTGGGCGCCTACAACGACGGCTCGATGCCGGACTTCTTCCCCGTGATCCAGGGCAACGGCGAGAGGGTCGGCGAAGTCACCTCGGCGTGCTACTCGCCTCGCCTGGACAAGAACATCGGCTATGCCATGGTTCCCGTCGAGTACGGCGAGCTCGGGACCGAGTTGGCCGTCGAGCGCCCCGACGAGACGGTGGCGGCTGTGGTGACGGACCGGGTCTTCATCAAGCCCGAGGAGGCGGAGCAGCATTTGCCCGGCCCCGGCTCAAGCGAAGACGGCTGATGATGGTGACGTCGAGCTGCGCCGTCCGACCGACGACGCGCTAGATGGGTGATTCCAAGGGATGGTCCGGCGAGCGGCGTCTGGCGCCCGCCTGACAAGGCGGAGGAGCGACGGTGTAGCTGGTCTCCTGCGAGCGACGACAACGCAGTCAGGCGGGATGCCAGGCGTCGCGCAGCGGGCCTGCCCTTGGAATCACCCATCTAGGGGACCGTGACGCCGCGGCTGTCCTCGATCAGGGCGCAGAGCTTGACGCTGACTTCGCGCGTCAGCTCGCGGTGGCCGGCGGCCATTGCCTCGGCCTCGCGACGCGGCAGGAACCCCGAATCGAGCCGGCAGTCATGGCACACGGTGACCGCTCTGCCGTCCCAGGTGCACAACCTCCACCACGTGAGGGTGACAGCCTCCGCGCCGAGACCGTGCTCGTGGTCGCGTCGATGCGCGGCAGCCATCGTGCATGCGGCCACTTCGGTGACTCTGGTTGTCTGCTGTTGCTCCACGGTCGCCCCCCGGCGCTCTCCTGGCGTCAGCCCCACGCTGCGGTGTGGACCGCCGTCAACCTGTTCATCCATTGAAGCCCCCGGGCACCGGAAATTCCGGGAATTGTGCACGGTGTGGCCAAACGGTGACTTTCCTGCCAGTCAGGCCGGAACGTCAGGCGATGGTCACTCGTCCACGGCCGTCCTGCACTGTCACCGACAATGGCCGCCCGGAGAACTCCAGGCGCTCCAGTGACAAGTCCGGCACGCGGGAGAGGTCGGTGCGCACCAGCTCCACGCCGGAGCGGTCAGCCGTAGGTTCCAACCCCAGCATCGTGCGCACGAGCAGCAGCACCGATGCCGACGCCCAGGCCTGCGGGGAGCACGACGCGGGGTAGGCCACCGGCATGGGGACGTCGTCGCGCGAGACGCCCGCGAAGAGCTCCGGGGGGCGCCCCCCGAAGTGCCGGGTGGCCTCGAAGGCACCGTCGAGCAGCAGCTCGACGGCGTCCCAGCACCCGTAGCGTGCCGCGCCGGCGATGCACAGGGCAGTGTCGTGCGGCCAGACCGAGCCATTGTGGTAGCTGAGCGGGTCGTAGGCCGCCATCGAGGCGGCCAGGGTGCGCAGGCCCCAGCCGGTCCACAAGTCGGGGTCGACGAGGCGTTCGACGTAGCGCCGAGCCTTGTCCTCGTCGGCGATGCCGGACCACAGGGCGTGTCCCGGATTGGTGGTGAGGGAGTCGATGGGCTGGCCGTGAGAGTCCAACCCCAGGACGAACCAGCCGCGCCGGTCCCAGAAGGCCTCGTTGAAGCGGTCCTTGAGCTTCTCCGCGCGGAGCCGCAGATCGTCCGCCGGGTAGCCGATGTCCACCGCGTCCGCCAGCATCGCCGCACCTTGCAGGGCGGCGTACACGTAGCCCTGAACCTCGACCAGGGCCAGCGGCGCCTCCGGAAACGTGCCGTCGGAGCGGGTGATGCCATCCCAGGAGTCCTTCCACCCCTGGTTGGCGAGGCCGTGAGTGCTTCGGCGGCGGTAGTCGACGAACCCGTCGCCGTCGGAGTCACCAGGTCCGGTGATCCAGTCCACGGCATGACCCACGGCAGGCGCCAGACCGCGAAGGGCCTCGTCGTCGATGGCCCGCCACCGCCACGCCTCGGCGACCAGGCCGACGAACAGCGGCGTGGCATCGACGGTGCCGTAGTACCGGTTGCGGGAGGAGAACGCACCGCCGCCGCCGTGCCTGCGCAGCTCGTGCAGGATGCGACCCGGCTGCTCCTCCGATGTCGGGTCGTCCTCGCGGCCCTGGAGGTCGGCAAGGCTGGCCAGTACACCGCCGGCGAGTGACGCGTCGAACGGCAGCGTCATCCAGGCGGTGAGCAGCGAGTCGCGGCCGAACAGCGTCATGAACCACGGCGCCCCGGCGGCGACGACGGCCCGGCTGGGGTGCTCACGATCGACGACGCGCAAGGCGGCCAGGTCGGCCAGCGCCTGGTCGACGGCAGCGGGCAGCCGAGGGTCGAGCGAGACCACCGACGGGACGGCCGAGCGCCAGGCGGGCAGCTCGCGGATCGCGACCCCGCGCGCCAGCTCGGACGGACGCTCGAGGTCTGCGGGTACGCCGGCCGAGACGGGTTGCGCCGTCACGGTGACCTTGACCTCGTCGCGTCCGGCGACCCTCAGGCGCCAGCCCGCGGCGCCGCGGGCGGGCTCGGCTTCGTCCGGCGCGGGTTGCATCACGACTTCGGTGCTGTCCTGCGGGTCGAGGGGCGAGCGCAGCGTCCACCGGCCGGGGCCGGCGTCCTCGGCACGCGCCTGGTCCTGGCCACTGGTGCCGCTCTTCACGTCGAAGACGTGCGCGAAGTCGGCGGCTACCTCCAGCTCGAGGTGCACGCTGACGGGTAGTGGGTGTGGGTTGCGCAGGGTCAGCTCTTCCACCAGGCTGCCCGCGAGCCACCGACGGCGGATCAGCAGCACCTCGGCGACGTGGCCGCGGGGGGCGTGCGCGGCGTCCTGGCCGTTCCCGGCGTCCCCGTCGACCGTCGTGACGACGCGCGAGACGACCACGGCGGACAGCGGAGTGGGTGTGCTGGCCGCGAGCAGCTCGACCTGGCCGCCCGTGACGGTCATCCGCAACCCGCTGAGGTGGCGTAGGTCGTCGTACACCAGGCCGTGCGTCGCGGCGGTCATGTCGCCGGTCTCGGCACTGATCGCGAAGCTCCGGCCGTCCACCGTCACGAGGTCGTGGCGTCCGCCGGCGGGGACCGCGTCCGCCAAGAGATGGAGCTCAGACATCCCGCAACTGTGCCCAACGAACCCGCGTCATGCACATCGGGGAAAGGAGTCTTGTTCTGCGAGCGTTGGGTACAGCGCACGAAGGGAGCAGCAAGTTGATGCCGACCGGGTGGTGCCGTCGGTGGAGGGGGACGCGCCATGAGCACGCTTTTCGAGGTTCCGTGTCCGGAATGCGTTCGGCAGATGCTGGTCCATGTCAACGGCCGACTGGAGTGTCCGATCTGTCGGCGTGTCGTACCACGCGCGCATGGGACACCTGTTCGCCGACAACGAGCCTCCGAGGGCCAACCTCGGCGCTCCACCGCGACGCGCGGGTGCCCGACCGGCGACCCCGGCGCAGTCGTGAGGATCGCGCAGGTCGCCCCGCTCTACGAGGCCGTCCCGCCGGGGGCTTATGGCGGGACCGAACGCATCATCGCCACCTTGTGCGACGGACTGGTCGCGCAGGGGCACGAGGTGACCTTGTTCGCTCCGGAGACGTCGGAGACCGCCGCAGTCCTCGAGGCATACGGCGAGCCGCTCCGCACCCGCTTCGAGCCGTGAGGAGCTGGTGAACCTCGCCCCGCACCTGCACCTGGAGATGCTGGCCGACCTCTACCAGCGAGGCGACGAGTTCGACGTCGTGCACTCCCACCTCGACATCTGGACGTTTCCCTTCACCCGCATGTTCGATGTGCCCACCGTCCTGACGATGCACGGGCGTCTTGACCTCGACTTCATGCGGGACCTGCTGCCCCGGTACGCGTCCGTGCCGCTGGTGTCGATCAGCGACGACCAGCGGCGCGCGGTGGCGGACCTGGACCTGTCCTGGGCGGCGACGGTGTACAACGGCCTCGACCTCACGGCGTACGACGTCCCGCACGACGCCGACGGCTACCTCGCCTTCGTCGGCCGCATCGCCGAGGAGAAGGGACCGCTCGCGGCGATCGAGATCGCGCGCCGGTCGGGCCTGCCGCTCCGCATGGCGGCGAAGGTCGACCCTCTGGACGAGACCTACTACGAGGAAGAGGTCAAGCCCCACATGGGCCCGAACGTCGACTTCGTCGGGGAGATCGAGGAGCACCAGAAGCCGGAGTTCTACGCCGGTGCGCGCGCGACGCTGTTCCCGAGCGACTGGCCCGAGCCGTTCGGACTGGTGATGATCGAGTCCCTGGCCGCCGGCACGCCGGTCATCGCGCTGCGGCGGGGCTCGGTCCCTGAGGTGATCGAGGACGGTGTCACGGGCTTCATCTGTGACGACGTGGACCAGATGGCCCAAGCGGCTGAGCGGATCGCCGAGATCGACCCCGAGGAGTGCCGTCGCCACGCCACGCGGTTCTCGGCCGAGGCGATGTGCCAGGGGTACGTCGAGGTGTACGAGGCCCTGATCCAAGCCGCCCATGACGCCCGCAGTGGAAAGACTCCCACTAACGGCGCGGTGAGCGGTTCGCCCTCCCTCGGGCAGGTCGCCGCCCGCGCGCCGCGACGCTGAGTCTCCCAAACTCAGGTGTGCCGACGCCGGCCGCGTCGGCACTTCCGTGCCTGGTCGTGCTCCCTCCGCCGGCCGGCCCCGGAGCCGCAGGATCGTCATGCCCTCGCCGGGTCGATCGGTGGACCTCGCGGCCGTCAGCGACGCGGCGGCGAGGACAAAAGCCCAGGTCAGAAGCCCATTTCGGAGGGCGCCCCCGGTAGGATCGAACCTACGCTCCCGCCTCCGGAGCAGTATCAGATGATGAGACGACCGGCGACGAAGAGTGACGTTTGTGCAGGTCAGCGGAGGAGTTCTCAAGTGCAGCAGTCGTGGCGTGACACGGTGCGTGGCGGCTGTTCCTGAGTCTGGTGTGGCCCTCGCGTTGCCCTGATGGGGCCCAATCCGACGGCGCCCCGCGTGAGGGAGCATCATCCCCCCGACACGAGCGCAACGTCTCGCAACGACCCGACTGTCGCGATCGCGGATGGCGGGCTCCCCCGAAAGGGCTCTTCGTAATCGTGAGGAGCCTCCCAACCGACGTACGGCCGCGTCGTGTCGGCGTGCGCGCCTACGCTGCGCTCCATGTGGGAGAGTCCACCAGCCCTGTGGAGCCGACTGAAGTTGGGCCGCGAGGAGTATCTCCAAAGACTTGTCACGACACTCGTCGCTGATGGTGAGCCCCCGCGATGGAACACTCCGCACCCACCGAGTGATCAAGGAGCGCTGTTCTTCCGGCTGCTGGATGAGCAGCTGCACGCAGATAGCGAGCCTGACCCGCGAACGTCGACGCCCTAGGCATTCGTTGACGAGTACCTGTTGCCCAAGCTCTAGGAAACCGCGCAGAACGGGTGGCCGGACTGGGCCGTGTTGTGGCCTGACCGGGTGTGGCTCATCCAGCTGAAACAGAACGCGCCAGTCACCGTGACTATCAGCTTCCGTACTACCTTCGCCTGGCAGCGGCCGCTCATCCTGGCGTCAGGCTCGACCTCACCTACATCACTGGGCCGCTGGTCAAGCCAGCTCCGGCTCTCGTAGCGGGGCAGCGATATAGCCACCTCACCTGGGAACAGGTGGTGCCACTCATCGATTCGGTGTGGGGCCGGGACGATCCACCTGGGCGGCTCCTACGTGGAGATGGTCAAGACGCTCGTCAACAACCTGGACCGCCTGCGACCGTCGGAACAACGAAAGATGGTCCTGGACACGCGACACGAACAGCCTCCCAGTCGGGTGTCGACCACGAAGCCAAGCGTCGAGAACGGACCGGCTTCGTCCTTCACCAGCGATCCGGACGCCATCCTTCGGACTGACATCGAATACGTCGATCTGTTGGAAGCTCGCTCGTGCCACGGCCCATGATGGCCACCAGCGAGCCATCGGAGCAACGAATCCTACGGAACTCGAGCTCCTCAGAGACGCGGCACGAACCCGGATCGGGAACCTGCCGCCGGACGACGCCACACGGTTCGTTCTGCCGTGGCTATGGCGCGCGGGTCACACGGACGGCAAGGGGCTGACGCGTGAGGGCGAGGAGTTCGGATATGAACTGCGGTTCTCCCGTTACGAGCGCGTTCAGGTTAGGAGTTAAGGCTGCATGCGGCGGGACGTGCTCGCTCCCATGCGAAGGCCGCGAGACCAGGTCCCGCCGGGACTGCAAGAGCGTGAACGCGCAACGTCGGATAGTTAGTGTTCGCTCTGTGGTCGATAAGGAAGTGGATCCCCTACGTCGATGCGCAGCCTCCACGAGACTCAGAACTGCGCCATCTGCGATCCGCCCCCTAGGCAGTACCAGCGTGGACGCCACCTCGATGTACCCGCGAACTCTTATGTCAGCATCCGCGGCGGCAAGGGCGTCTATCACCACCCTGACTGCTTCAACGTGACCGGCGACTGGGATGGCGGCGAGTCCGCGACGCTCGGCGAGAGGCTGACTCACAGCGCGGACGAACTTGCGACCTCGAGCCTGCGGCCAGCGGAGTGCTGCCAGCCGCCCCTCTTCCACCGGTAGGCCTTGCAGCTCTCGACGGCGTTGATTTCGGCTCCAGCGAAAGAACCAACTACGGGCCGGGGGGCAGTCGCACGATCCGCGTCACGTTCTCCTCAGCATGGTCATTTCCAGCCGGATCGGTCCGGTGGTCGACCTCAACACTCGCCCGTGGTTGCTCCGGCTCGGCGCACATTGCAAGCAGCGTGAGCCGGGGCTCCTTGTGATTGGAGAGTCGTGGCTGGGCGCCGGAAACGATGCGAGACCTTCGATGTAGGGCCGCACGGACCGGACCTGAGTTCCTGGACTCCATCTTCGCCTGGTGATGGGGCGACAGCATGGGTGTCTTCGACCGCTTCAAGAAGTCCCACGAGTTCGATCAGCCCTCCGAGGGCCAACTGTCCGCCCGACTCTTGGGTGGCAACGTTGATCTCGAGGTCGTGGGCGAGTCCTGCGCGCTTCGATGGAACGAACGGGCCAGCGACATGTCGCTGACCGTGCGTCAGAACCTCGTCTCGCCGGGGGGTCTTGTCCCCTCGTAGGGCCGGTCAGGGGTCACGCGCCAAGTGAGCGCACGGAGTGGGTGCCGCGCACGACATCACCGTCGCGATATGCAGCGTCGGCTTCCCGGATATCGGCGAGGGCCTCGGGGTCGCTGAGGATCTCCAGGGTCTCCTCGAGCTGAGCGAGGTCGTCGGGGCTGAGAATGACCGCCGCCGGCCGACCGTCACGCGTCACGGTGACGCGATCGAGTTCGCGCTCAACCCGATCGACGACTTCGTTGAAGTGGTCGCGGACCTCGCGAAGCGACTCGGTACTCATACCCCCAATTGTGGTGCATGAGCGATGTCGGCGCACGCCAGGTGTCGCTCTGGTGCTTGCGGATCTGCACCCTCGAGATGACGTTGCGTCGTTGACTCTTGTCTGTCGACGACCGCCATCAGCGACCGGCACGCAGATTCTCCAACCTGCGCTCCCGCCCCCTTGGTGCATTGCCTCATCAGCGCGTTGGGATAGTGAGGCAGGCCGTCGCGACTAGTGACGTTTATGCAGGTCAGCAGCCGATTTTCGAGGGCGCCCCCGGTAGGATTCGAACCTACGCTCCCGCCTCCGGAGGGCGGTGCTCTATCCCCTGAGCTACGGGGGCTCAGGTGCGGGGACGACCTTACCGGCGGCGCGCGGGCGCGGAGAAACCGGCGGGGCGGGGGTGGTTTCGACGCTCAGGCGGCTAGACGGCCTTCGCTCCTCAACCACTGACTAGTAACCGGGTCTCGTGACGGGCCGCTACGCGGCCCTCCTCGACCAACGGACCGGGGAGCGATATCGATGCGGGGGCGTCCGAGGGGCGCCGATAGCCTTGGGCGGTGACTCCGGAGCAGATTTCAGATGCGGTGGTTGGGGTGCTTCAGGCGCTCGCTGACCGCGGTGAGCTGACACTGCCGGAGGGGGTTCCCAGCTCGGTGACAGTGGAGCGGCCACGGCAGGAGGGGCATGGGGACTATGCGTCCAACGTGGCCCTTCAGCTCGCCACGAACGCCGGCACGAACCCGCGGGCGCTGGCGGAGCTGATTGCTGGTGAGCTACGGGACGCGGAGGGCGTTGCCAACGTCGAGGTGGCGGGCCCCGGATTTCTGAACATCACTGTTGACGCCGGGACCCAGGGGCAGGTGGCGGCGGACATCGTGGCGGCCGGGGCGGCGTACGGGACGTCGAATCTTCTCAACGGCGAGCGGATCAACGTCGAGTTCATCTCGGCGAACCCGACGGGGCCGTTGCACCTGGGGCACACGCGGTGGGCGGCGGTCGGAGATGCGTTGGCGCGGGTGCTGGAGGCGGCGGGGGCGGTGGTCGCCAAGGAGTTCTACATCAACGACCGTGGGTCGCAGATGGACAAGTTCGGCGACTCGATCCTCGCGCGGGCGCTGGGGGAGGAGGTGCCGGAGGACGGGTACCAGGGGGAGTACGTCCACGATCTCGCCGAGCAGGTGCTGGCCGACAACCCGGGGATCCTCGAGCTGCCGGAGGACGAGCGGAGGCAGGCGTTCCGCGAGGAGGGGTACCGCATCCAGCTCGCGAACCAGCAGGCGGAGCTGGCGGAGTTCCACACTTCGTTCGATGTGTGGTTCAGCGAGCGGACGCTGCATGACGACCAATCGGTTGCCGACAGCCTGGAGAAGCTGCGGGGGGAGGGGCATCTGTACGACGCCGACGGGGCGTTGTGGATGCGGACGACCGACTTCGGCGACGACAAGGACCGGGTGCTCATCCGCAGCAACGGCGAGCTCACGTACTTCGCCAGCGACACGGCGTACTACCTCGACAAGCGGGGGCGGGGGTTCGACCGGTGCGTCTATCTGCTGGGTGCGGACCACCATGGGTACGTCGGGCGGTTGCGGGCGATGGCGGCGTGTACGGGGGACGACCCGGACGCCAACATCGAGGTGCTGATCGGGCAGCTGGTCAAGATCATGCAGGGCGGGGCGGAGCTCAAGCTCTCCAAGCGGGCCGGCACTTTGGTGACGCTGCGCGAGCTGATCGACCTGATCGGGGTGGATGCGCTGCGCTACACGCTGGCGCGGTACCCGGCCGACTCGCCGTTGACGCTCGACGCGGCTGAGATGACCCGGCAGGCGTCTGACAATCCGGTGTTCTACGTGCAGTACGCGCATGCGCGGGTGAGTTCGATCCTGCGCAATGCGGAGGAGCTTGGTTTCGCAGGTTTCGTGACGGGACTTCGTCCCTCCTCAACCAGCGATCCTGCGGGCGTTGATACTTCCGCCCTGACGCACGAGAAGGAGGGGGAGCTGTTGCGGGCGTTGGCGGAGTTCCCGCGGGTGGTGCAGGGGGCGGCGACGTTGCGGGAGCCGCACCGGGTGGCGCGGTACCTCGAGGACACCGCGGCGGCGTACCACCGCTTCTACGACTCCTGCCGAGTCCTCCCGATGGGCGACGAGGAGCCGACCGACCTCCACCGGGCTCGGCTGACACTGGTTGACGCGACCCGCGTCGTGCTCGCCAATGGCCTTGCCCTCCTGGGCGTGAGTGCACCGGAACGGATGTGACCACTCACGAGGCCGGGTGGGCCCATGCCGCCGGCGCGCTCGACGGGCCGTCGTGGCTGCGCGTACCCGACGACGTCAACGCCCTGCACCCGTTGTTGTGGAGCAGTACGGCGCGACGTACGGACGACGGAGGAGTCGAGGTCGGCGGGGTCGACGTCCGCGACCTGCTGGCGGAGCACAACTCGCCGGCGTACGTCCTCGACGAGGCCGACTTCCGGCAGCGGGCGCGGGCATTCCGAGACGCGTTCAAGGACTACGACGTCTTCTACGCCGGCAAGGCGTTCCTCTGCACGGCCGTCGCGCGCTGGATCCAGGAGGAGGGGCTGAACCTCGACGTCTGCAGCCCGGGTGAGCTCACCGTCGCCCTCAGGGCAGGCTTCGACGCCAAGAACATCGGCTACCACGGCAACAACAAGACGTACCCCGAGCTGCGGCGAGCGGTCGATGCCGGAGTCGGTCGCATCATCGTCGACTCGTTCCAGGAGATCGAGCGGCTTGCCCAGATCACCAGTGAGTTGGGGAGCGATCAACCCGTGATGATCCGGGTGACGGCGGGGGTGGAGGCGCACACCCACGAGTACATCGCGACCGCGCACGAGGACCAGAAGTTCGGGTTCTCGATCACCAACGGTGACGCCTGGCGGGCCGTGACGATGGTGCAGGAGGCGGAAGGGCTGAACCTGCTCGGCCTCCACTCCCACATCGGGAGCCAGATCTTCGACTCCTCGGGTTTCGAGGTCGCGGCAAGGCGAGTCCTGGCCCTGCACAAGAGAGTGAGCGAGGAGCTCGGCGTCACGCTGCCCGAGCTCGACCTCGGCGGCGGCTTCGGCATCGCCTACACCACCCAGGACGACCCGTCGGACCCCGCGCAGCTGGCGACCGAGATGAGCAAGATCGTCGAGCACGAGTGCCGCGCGCTCGGCATTCCCGAACCACGGCTGTCGATCGAGCCGGGAAGAGCGATCGTCGGTCCGTCGGTGTGCACCGTCTACACCGTCGGCACCGTCAAGCAGGTCGCGCTCGACGGGGGCGCCGTACGCACCTACGTCAGCGTCGACGGCGGGATGAGCGACAACATCCGCACGGCCCTGTACGGCGCCGACTACTCGTGCACGCTCGCCAACCGCACCAGCGACGCGCCGCCCGTGCTGGGGCGCGTCGTCGGCAAGCACTGCGAGGCGGGCGACATCGTGGTGATGGACGAGTTCGTGCCGGCCGACGTGAGTCCGGGGGATCTGATCGCAGTGCCGGGCACCGGCGCCTACTGTCGCTCGATGGCGTCCAACTACAACCACGCGCTGCGCCCGCCCGTCATCGCCGTCCGCGACGGCAAGACCAGTGTGCTGCTGCGCCGTGAGACCGAGGATGATCTCCTCGCAACGGACATGGGCGCGAAGGCAGAGGAGCAAGCATGAAGGTGGCCGTCCTCGGCTGCGGCTCGGTCGGGTCGCAGGTCGTGCGGCTCCTCCTGGAGCAGGCCGACGACCTCGAGGCGCGGGTGGGCGCGTCCATCGAGCTCGCGGGGGTCGCCGTACGCCGCCTCGACGCGCCGCGCGTAGTCGCCGTACCCGACGGGTTGCTGACCACCGACTCCGCGGGCCTCGTCGCCCGCGACGACGTCGACCTCGTCATCGAGACCATCGGCGGCATCGAGCCCGCCCGCACGCTGATCCTCTCCGCGCTCGAGCACGGCAAGTCCGTGGTGACCGCCAACAAGGCGCTGCTCGCCGACGACGGGCCGACGCTGTTCGACGCCGCGGACAAGGCAGAGCGGGACCTGTACTACGAGGCGGCCGTCGCGGGGGCGATCCCGATCCTGCGGCCGCTGCGCGAGTCGCTGGCCGGCGACAAGGTGACCCGCGTGCTCGGCATCGTCAACGGCACCACCAACTTCATCCTCGACAAGATGGACAGCTCCGGCGCCGGCTTCCACGAGGCGCTGGAGGAGGCGCAGGAGCTCGGCTATGCGGAGGCCGACCCGACCGCCGACGTCGAGGGCTTCGACGCGGCCGCGAAGATCGCGATCCTGGCGAGCCTGGCGTTCCACACCCGAGTGACCGCGGCCGACGTGCACCGCGAGGGCATCACGGAGGTCACGGCGTCCGACGTACGTTCAGCCGCCGACATGGACTCCGTCGTCAAGCTGCTCGGGATCGCGGAGCTGAACGGCGACGCCGTGTCCGTCCGCGTGCACCCCGCGATGATCCCGAGGTCGCATCCGCTCGCCAGCGTGCGCGAGGCGTTCAACGCGGTCTTCGTGGAGTCGGAAGCCGCCGGCCAGCTGATGTTCTACGGCCCCGGCGCGGGTGGTGCGCCGACCGCGAGCGCCGTGCTCGGCGACCTGGTGACCGTCGCCCGCAACCGCCTGGCCGACACCCGCGGCGCGGGGAGTCGGCGTACGCCGACCGTCGTGTGCTGCCGATGGGCGAGACAATCACCCGCTACCACGTGGCCATCGACGTCGACGACCGCGCGGGCGTGCTGGCGGCGGTCGCGACGGCGTTCGCCGACCACGGCGTCTCGATCCAGACCGTGCGCCAGGAGGGCCGCGGCGAGGACGCCCAGCTCGTCGTGGTCAGCCACTCGGCCACCGACGCCCAGCTGTCGGCCACCGTCGCGGCGCTGCGTGAGATGGACATCGTCCGCGAGGTCACCTCGGTCATGCGCGTCGAAGGCGGCGACGAGTGAGGCCCGCACCGCACCAGTGGCGGGGCGTGATCGAGGAGTACCGCGAGCTGCTCGACATCCCCGACGGCATCCCCGCGATCACGCTGCGCGAGGGCGGCACCCCGCTGGTGCCATCGTCGTGGCTCTCCGGGCTCACCGGCGGCGACGTGTGGCTGAAGGTCGAGGGCGACAACCCGACCGGCTCGTTCAAGGACCGCGGCATGACCACCGCGATCTCCTGCGCGCTCCACGAGGGGGCCGAGGCGGTCGTCTGCGCCTCGACCGGCAACACCTCGGCGTCGATGGCGGCGTACGCCGCCAGGGCAGGCCTCAAGCCGCTCGTGCTCGTGCCGGAGGGCAAGATCGCTGCCGGCAAGATGGCGCAGGCGCAGATGCACGGCGCGCAGGTGATCATGGTGCGCGGCAACTTCGACGACTGCCTGCGGATGGCCCGCGAGATGGCCTGGCACTACCCCGTCGCCCTGGTCAACTCCGTCAACCCGGTGCGTCTCGAGGGCCAGAAGACCGCGGCGTTCGAGATCGTCGACTTCCTCGGCGACGCGCCCGACTACCACCTGCTGCCGGTCGGCAACGCGGGCAACATCTCGGCGTACTGGCTCGGCTACCGGCAGTACCAGGAGATCGGCCGCGCCACCAAGAGGCCGGTGATGCGCGGCTTCCAGGCCGAGGGCGCGGCGCCGCTGGTGACCGGCGAGCCGTTCCCCGACCCCGAGACCAAGGCCACCGCGATCCGGATCGGCAACCCGGCTTCGTGGAAGCTCGCCGAGGAGGCGCGCGACGAGTCCGGGGGACGGTTCGAGGCGGTGACCGACGCGCAGATCCTGGCCGCGCAGAAGGAGCTCGCGTCTCGTGACGGCGTCTTCGTCGAGCCCGCGTCAGCCGCCGGCGTCGCCGGGCTGCTGCTCGACATCGGCAAGCGTGACTCGTACGTCGGCTCGACGGTCGTCGTGACCGTCACCGGCCACGGGCTCAAGGACACCGCCACCGCGCTGGAGGGCTTCGGGTCCGTGGTCGACGTGGTGGTCGACGCCGACGTCGCTGCCGCGGCCGAGGCAGCAGGGCTCGAGCGGATCTCGGAGGACTGACCGCCGTGAGCTTCGTCGAAGGCCCGGTGCGGGTCGCCGTACCTGCCACGTCCGCCAACCTCGGCCCGGGCTTCGACTCGCTCGGGCTCGCGCTCGAGCTCCACGACGAGCTCACCGCGTCGGTGGCCGACGAGGGGCTCGCGGTAGAGGTCGAGGGGGAGGGCGCCGGCACGCTGGCCCTCGACGAGACCCACCTGGTGGTGCGGGCGATGTGGGCGGGGTTCGCGACGATGGGCGTCGCGCCGCCGGGCCTCAGGCTGCAGTGCCGCAACGCCATCCCGCACGCCCGCGGCCTCGGCTCGTCGTCGGCGGCGATCGTCGGCGGGCTCGGTCTCGCGCGTGAGCTGGTCGCCGACGGCTCTTCGCTCCTGCCGGATCCCGAGCTGGTCTCGCTCGCGGCCGACCTCGAAGGACACCCCGACAACGTGGCCGCGGCCGCACTGGGTGGCTTCGTGGTCTGCGGACGCGAGGACGACCGCTGGTATGCCGTCTCGGCACCGGTCGACTCCCGCGTGCGGGCAGTCGCGTTCGTGCCGCCGTTCGCACTGTCGACCGAGCTCGCGCGCGGACTCCTTCCCGAGACCGTCCCCCACGCCGACGCGGCCGCCGACGCAGGGCGTACGGCGCTGCTGGTCGCCGCGCTGGGCGGAGCGCCCGAGCACCTGCTGGCCGCCACTCGCGACTACCTGCACCAGGACTACCGCCGTCCGGCCATGCCCGACTCGCTCGCACTGGTGGACTCCCTGCGGTCCGAGGGCGCACCGGCGGTCGTCTCCGGAGCCGGCCCGACGGTGCTCGCGTTCGTCGCGGACGGCGTACCAGGGCTGCTGTCTGCCGACGACCTCGCGGCGCGATGCCCCGACGGATGGACGGTCCTGACCCTTGGTGTGGACCGCGTCGGCGTGCGCGTGGTCGGTCGCCGTCCGTGACGAACCTGTGGTCTCGTACGGCGTGTCGACAGCAAGTTCGTCACTGACGGCGTTGATGCCACCGCGACCCCGGGCTGGTGCTAGGGTTGGCGCCGCGTCCGAGAGACCCGGTCTTCCCTGACCCGCCCTCGACGCACTCTCTCTCATTCGCGCCGAATCCTCGGCGCAGCCGACGGCGTCTGCCGGACGGCACTGATACGTGGGAAGGACCTCACGTGACCGAAACCATCGAATCCACCGGCTCCGCTGCCGCCGACGCCCCCACGGGCGCCGCGAAGAAGCGCAGCGGTGGGCTCAGCACCATGCTCGTCGCCGACCTCAAGGCGATGGCGAGCGGCCTGGGCATCAGCGGTGCCGGCTCCATGAAGAAGCCGCAGCTGATCCAGGCGATCAAGGACGCCCAGTCGGGTGGCCAGAAGAAGGACAAGGCCGAGACGAAGCAGTCCGACGAGCGGGTCGAGGCCCGGTCCGAGGAGTCCGCTCAGCCGCGCGAGGAGCGTCGGCCAGCAGGACCGCCAGCAGGACCGCGACGGGCGCGACGACCGCGACGACCGCGACGACCGCAAGAAGCAGCAGGACCAGAACCGCCAGCAGAACCAGCAGCAGAGCCAGAACCAGCAGCAGCAGGGCCAGCAGGGTCAGCAGGACGGCGAGGGTGGCAGCCGCCGCAACCGCCGCCGCCGGGGTCGCGACCGTGACCGCGCTGCCCAGGGTGGGCAGCAGCCCCAGCAGGGTGGACAGCAGGGCCAGCAGCCTGGTCGCAGCCCGCGCAACGAGCCGGACACCACGATCCTCGACGACGACATCCTGGTACCGGCGGCCGGCATCCTCGACGTACTCGACAACTACGCCTTCGTGCGCACCAGCGGCTACCTGCCCGGCACCGAGGACGTCTACGTCTCGCTGTCGATGGTGCGCAAGTACGGCCTGCGCCGTGGCGACGCCATCGTCGGACAGGTGCGCCAGCCCCGCGAGGGCGAGCGTCGCGAGAAATTCAACCCGATGGTGCGCATCGACGCCGTGAACGGCGCCGACCCGGAAGGCTCCAAGCACCGGGTGGAGTTCTCGAAGCTGACCCCGTTGTACCCGACCGAGCGGCTGCGCCTGGAGACCGGGGCCGACAACCTGATCGGCCGGGTCATCGACATCGCCGCTCCGATCGGCAAGGGCCAGCGCGGCCTGATCGTGTCGCCGGCCAAGGCCGGCAAGACCATGGTCATGCAGTCGATCGCGAACTCGATCACCGCCAACAACCCCGAGTGCCATCTGATGGTCGTGCTCGTGGACGAGCGGCCCGAGGAGGTGACCGACTTCGAGCGCTCGGTGAAGGGCGAGGTCATCTCCTCGACCTTCGACCGCCCGGCCGCCGACCACACCAGCGTCGCCGAGCTCGCGATCGAGCGTGCGAAGCGGCTGGTCGAGCTCGGCCACGACGTGGTCGTGCTGCTCGACGGCATCACCCGCCTGGGCCGCGCGTACAACCTGTCGGCAGCGCCGTCCGGCAGGATCCTCTCCGGGGGCGTCGACTCGGCCGCGCTGTACCCACCGAAGAAGTTCTTCGGCGCTGCCCGCAACATCGAGAACGGCGGCTCGCTGACCATCCTCGCCACCGCGCTGATCGAGAGCGGCTCGAAGATGGACGAGGTGATCTTCGAGGAGTTCAAGGGCACCGGCAACATGGAGATCCGCCTGCGTCGCGAGTTCGCCGACAAGCGGCTGTTCCCGGCCATCGACGCGGTGCAGAGCGGCACGCGTCGCGAGGAGATGCTGATGGGCAAGGAGGAGCTCGAGATCGTCTGGAAGCTCCGCCGCGTGCTGTCGGGACTCGAGCCCGAGAAGGCGCTGGAGCTGCTGCTCGGCCGGCTCAGGAAGTCGCAGACCAATATCGAGTTCCTGCGGAGCGTTCAGCAGACCACGCCAACGGCGGACTGATCCTCGAAGGTTCGGTGTCGTTCCAGCCCCTTCGTCATGGTTGCAACCACGACAAGGGGCGCGATACCCGGTCGACCGGGTATCCCGCCCAACCGGGAACACCGCGATTGGCTCCGGCGTTGGGGCGGATGGCAAACTCTGCCTGTTCGGTACCGGTTCACGTCTCCTCGGCCTGAGGGTGGCGACCCGGCGCCATTGAAAGGACACCCATGAAGAAGGACATCCACCCGGACTACGTGCTGACCGAGGTGACGTGCACCTGCGGCAACACGTTCCAGACCTACAGCACCGCGAAGAACGGCATCATCCACGCCGACGTGTGCTCCAACTGCCACCCGTTCTACACCGGCAAGCAGAAGATCCTCGACACCGGCGGCCGCGTCGCCCGCTTCGAGGCCCGCTACGCCAAGAAGCAGACCGCCCCGGACGAGGCTGCGCAGTCCAAGTAGCTTTCCGACGACGCCGGCCACCGCACCGCGGGGCCGGCGTCGTTCGTTTGTCACCCCAACCGAGACCCAGGAGATGTTCGTGTTCGAGGCCGTCGCAACGCTGGTCGACGAGCACGCCGAGCTCGAACGGCAGCTCTCGCTACCCGAGACCCATGCCGACGCGCGGCTGGCCAAGAGGCTCAACCAGCGGTACGCCGAGCTGACCGCGATCATGACCACCTGGCGCGAGTGGCAGCAGACCGAGGGTGACATCGAGGCGGCCCGCGAGCTCGCGGACGTCGACAACGACTTCGCGGCCGAGGGCGAGCGGCTGGCCCACCACCGAGACGAGCTCGCCGAACGGCTCCGCAGACTGCTCGTCCCGCGCGACCCGACCGACGACAAGGACGCCATCGTCGAGGTGAAGTCCGGCGAGGGCGGCGAGGAGTCGGCGCTGTTCGCCGGCGACCTGCTCCGCATGTACACCAGGTACGCCGACCGGCACGGATGGGCGACCGAGGTGCTCGACGCGACCGAGTCCGACCTGGGTGGGTTCAAGTCGGTCACCGTTGCGGTCAAGGCCAAGGGGGCCTCCGAGCCGGGCCAGGCGCCGTACGCGCTGCTCAAGTTCGAGGGCGGCGTCCATCGCGTCCAGCGGGTGCCCGTGACCGAGTCGCAGGGCCGCGTGCACACCAGTGCTGCCGGCGTGACGGTGATGCCCGAGGCCGAGGAGGTCGACGTCCAGGTCGATGACAACGACCTGCGCATCGACGTCTTCCGCTCCAGCGGCCCCGGGGGGCAGAGCGTCAACACGACCGACTCGGCCGTCCGCATCACCCACGTGCCGACCGGCATCGTCGTCAGCTGCCAGAACGAGAAGAGCCAGCTGCAGAACAAGGAGCAGGCCCTGCGCATCCTGCGCGCCCGGCTGCTCGCGATGGCCCAGGAGGAGGCCGACGCCGCCGCGGGCGAGGCGCGTCGCAGCCAGGTCCGCACGGTCGACCGCTCCGAGCGAATCCGCACCTACAACTTCGCCGAGAACCGCATCTCCGACCACCGCACCGGCTACAAGGCCTACAACCTCGACCAGGTGCTGGACGGCGACCTCCAGCCGGTCATCGAGTCCGCCGTCGAGGCCGATCTCGAGGCGAGGCTCGCCGCCGTAGCCCAGGAGTGACAGCGTGAAGCGCCGCACCCTGGTCGCCGAGGCCGCAGGGCGGCTGGCAGCGGCCGGCGTCCCCAGCCCCGAGTCCGATGCCGAGACGCTGCTGGCGCACGTGCTCGGCACCGACCGAGGGCGCCTGGTGCTCGTCGTCGACGTCGCCGACGACGACGCCGCGGCGTACGCCGACCTGGTCGCCCGGCGGGCCGCTCGCGAGCCGCTGCAGCACCTGACGGGAAAGGCTCATTTCCGCCACGTGGAGCTGGTCGTCGGGCCGGGTGTGTTCGTACCCCGACCGGAGACCGAGCTGCTCGCCGGCTGGGCGATCGAGCAGGCGGCCGCGCTCACCGACCCCGTGGTGGTCGACCTCGGCACCGGCTCGGGCGCGGTCGCCAAGGCGATCGCGAACGAGGTGTCCGCCGCGCGCGTCCACGCGGTCGAGATGGACGAGCGGGCCCACCACTACGCGACGCTGAACCTCGCCGGCACCGGCGTCGACCTGCGGCTCGGCGACCTCGCCACCGCCTTCGACGACCTGGCCGGCACCGTCGACGTCGTGGTCAGCAACCCGCCGTACATCCCCCTCGAAGCCTGGGAGTCGGTGGCCGTCGAGGTACGCGACCACGACCCCTCCCTGGCGCTCTGGAGCGGCGACGACGGCCTCGACGCGATCCGCGTCGTCGAGGCGCGTGCGGCCTTGCTCCTCAAGCCAGGCGGAATGGTCGGCGTCGAGCACGCCGACGTCCAGGGCGAGTCGGCGCCGGCGCTGTTCGCGGCCGCCGGCCGGTGGTCCGACGTGCGCGACCACCGCGACCTGGCGGGCCGTCCGCGGTTCACGACGGCGCGGATAGGCTTGACCGCACCGGACGGCGTACCCAGGGAAGGACGGCAAGCACCGTGGCCGAGCTGACCGTCGCCGTGCGGTCCGAGGCGGAGATGCGCAGCCTCGGGCGGTCGTTGGGAGCGCTGCTCGAGCCCGGCGACACGGTTCTTCTCGACGGCGTGATCGGTGCGGGCAAGTCCGTGCTGGTGCGCGAGGTGGTGCGCAGCCGCGGGGTCGAGGGGCATGTGCCGAGCCCGACGTTCGCGCTGGCGTTCAGCTATCCCGTCGACGAGCTGGTCATCGTGCACGCCGACGCATACCGCCTCGAGGACCCGCAGGAGTACGTCGACCTCGCCCTCGAGGAGTCCTACGCCGACCCGGCCGTGCTCATCGAGTGGGGCTCGCGGGTCGCGGAGGTCGTGCCCGACGACCACCTGCAGGTGTTGATCGAGACAGGCGACGACGTGGAGGCCCGCACGGTGCACTTCAGCTCGACCGGTGACGCCTGGCAGCGGCGCATCCCGTCTCTGGCGGTCTCATGACCTCGACATCCGTGCTCTTCCTCGAGAGCACCACCGGCTCGCACGCCGCCCTGGTGACCGCTGGCGACGGGCGCGAGCTGTTCCGGCTCGCCTGGACGCGCGCCGAGTCGCGCCAGGACAACCTCGACGACCTGGTCGGCACCATGCCCGCCGACGACTTCCACCGCCTTTCCGCCATCGTCGTCGACGTGGGCCCGGGCAACCTCGCGACGACGCGGGCCTGCGTGGCGTACGCCAACGCGCTCGCCTTCTCGACCGGCCTCTCGATGGGAGCGGTCGACAGCCTCGAGGTGATGGCCCAGCTGGCCGGACCTGTCGACGGCACGGTGCTCGCCGTACGCCGCGCGGGACCGCACGGCTTCTACTCGCGGACCCGGGGTGGTGACGGCCGCGTCGGCTACGCCCTGCTCGGCGGGGACGCGCTCGTCGCCGCGGCCCACGAGGCCGACGTCGTCGTCCATCCCAGCGAGGCTGACGGCACCGCCCTCGAGAAGGCCGGCGTTGACCTGTCTCGCGCCCGGCTGCTGACGCCGACCGTCGACGCCGTGCGCGACGTGTGGATCGGCGAGGGGCGGGCGGCCGACGCCCGGGTGCTCGAACCACTCACCGAGACGGGGTCACGGTTCGCATGACCGAACGAGTGCGCGACCTGGCCGAAGCCGAACGTTCGCTGCGCGATGGAGGCGTGGTGCTGTGCGCCACCGACACCGTCTACGGCCTCGCCGTCCGGCCCGGGCGGCAGGAGTCCGTCGACGAGGTCTACCGCCTCAAGGGGCGAAGCTACGGCCGGCCGCTGCCCGTGATGGTGGGCGAGCCGGTGGATCTCGAGGGGCTCGGGGTCCTCGTCAACGAGCCGGCGCGACGGCTGCTGGAGTCTGATCTCGTGCCCGGTGCCCTGACACTGGCCCTCGGCTTTTCCGAAGGCCGCTCTCGCCCGGAGTGGCTCGACGGCCGCGACGAGGTCGCCGTACGCATACCGGCTGCCTCGCCGATGCGCGACCTGGTGCTGTCGTGCGGCCCGCTGCTGGTGACGAGCGCCAACTACACTGACCGGCCGACCCCGAGCGTGGTGCCCGAGATCCTCGCGATGCTCGACGGCGAGCCCGACGTCGTCGTCGACAGCGGCCCGTGCGACGAGGTGCCCTCCACGCTCGTCAACTGCAACCTCGAACAGCCGGCCGTGGAGCGGGTCGGCGTGGTGCCCGAGGAGAAGATCTGGGAGCTGCTTGGTGATGGGTGAGCTGATCCTCGGCATCGAGTCGTCGTGCGACGAGACGTCGGCTGCCGTCGTCGACCGCGACCTCAATGTGCTCTCGTGCGTGACCGCGTCGCAGATCGAGCTGCACAACGAGTACGGCGGCGTCTACCCCGAGATGGCCAGCCGTCAGCACGTCGCCAACATCCTGCCCGTGGTGCACGAGGCGATGTCGGAGGCGGGTGTGCAAGCGCGCGACCTGCACTCCATCGGGGTCACGCGCGGCCCCGGCCTGATGAGCAGCCTGTCGGTCGGCGTCAGCTCGGCCCGGGCGATGAGCCGGGGCTGGGGCGTGCCGGTGATGGGCATCAACCACCTGCGGGGGCATGTCCACAGCGCGGAGCTCGACGGGTTCGGCATCGACTTCCCCGCACTGCTGCTGCTCGTCTCGGGCGGACACACGCTGCTGGCGGTGATGGAGGACAGCGCTCGGTTCCGCCTGCTGGGGGAGACCCGCGACGACTCGGTGGGCGAGGCCTACGACAAGGTCGCCCGCGAGCTGGGCCTGGGCTACCCCGGCGGCCCGATCGTCGACCGGATGGCCAAGTCCAGCGAGGCGCGTGGCCGGCTGCCGCAGGTGATGCTCACCGACGGCTACGACTTCTCCCTGTCGGGGCTGAAGACCGCGACCAAGCGCCTGATCCGCGAGCAGCCCGACCTGAGCGTCGAGGACGTGTGCGCCGAGTTCGTCGACGCCTGCCTCGGCATGCTCACCCGACGAGTGAGCGCGGCAATCGAAGCCGAGTCGCTGCGATTGGCCCTGAACCAATCGCAGCGACTCGGCTTCGATTGCCGCGCTCACTCGTCGGGTGAGCATGCCAGGCAGGCGTCGACGAACTCGGCGCACACGTCCTTGACGCTCAGGTCGGGCTGCTCGCGGATCAGGCGCTTGGTCGCGGTCTTCAGCCCCGACAGGGAGAAGTCGTAGCCGTCGGTGAGCATCACCTGCGGCAGCCGGCCACGCGCCTCGCTGGACTTGGCCATCCGGTCGACGATCGGGCCGCCGGGATAGCCCAGGCCCAGCTCGCGGGCGACCTTGTCGTAGGCCGCGCCCACCGAGTCGTCGCGGGTCTCCCCCAGCAGGCGGAACCGAGCGCTGTCCTCCATCACCGCCAGCAGCGTGTGTCCGCCCGAGACGAGCAGCAGCAGTGCGGGGACTTCGATGCCGAACCCTTCGAGCTCCGCGCTGTGGACAGTGCCCCCGCAGGTGGTTGATGCCCATCACCGGCACGCCCCAGCCCCGGCTCATCGCCGGGCCGAGCTGACGCCGACCGACAGGCTGTCATCAGGCCGGGGCCGCGCGTGACCCCGATGGAGTGAGGTCGCGCGCTTGCACACCCGCCTCCGACATCGCCTCGTGCACCACGGGCAGGATGTTGGCGACGTGCTGACGGCGGACCACTCTGGATAGACGCCGCCGTCGTCGTTGTGCAGCTCGATCTGCGACGCGGTCACGCACGAGAGCACATTGAGGTCGCGGTCGACGACGGCAGCCGACGTCTCGTCGCACGACGATCGATGCCGAGGATCAGCTCACCCATCACCAAGCAGCTCCCAGATCTTCTCCTCGGGCACCACGCCGACCCGCTCCACGGCCGGCTGTTCGAGGTTGCAGTTGACGAGCGTCGAGGGCACCTCGTCGCACGGGCCGCTGTCGACGACGACGTCGGGCTCGCCGTCGACATCGCGAGGATCTCGGGCACCAGCTCGGGGTCGGCCGGTCAGTGTAGTTGGCGCTCGTCACCAGCAGCGGGCCGCACGACAGCACCAGGTCGCGCATCGGCGAGGCAGCCGGTCATGCGTACGGCGTTCTCGTCGCGGCCGTCGAGCCACTCCGGGCGAGAGCGGCCTTCGGAAAAGCCGAGGGCCAGTGTCAGGGCACCGGGCACGAGATCAGACTCCAGCAGCCGTCGCGCCGGCTCGTTGACGAGGACCCCGAGCCCCTCGAGATCCACCGGCTCGACCATCACGGGCAGCGGCCGGCCGTAGCTTCGCCCCTTGAGGCGATAGACCTCGTCGACGGACTCCTGCCGCCCGGGCCGGACGGCTTGGCCGTAGACGGTGTCGGTGGCGCACCGGCCCACGCCTCCATCGCGCAGCGAACGTTCGGCTTCGGCCAGGTCGGCACCGCTCCGTCATGCGAACCGTGACCCGTCCGGTGAGTGGTTCGACACCCGGGCGTCGGCCGCCGCCCCTCGCGATCCACAGTCGCGCACGGCGTCGACGGTCGGCGTCAGCAGCCGGGCGCGAGACAGGTCAACGCCGGCCTTCTCGAGGGCTGTGCCGTCAGCCTCGCTGGGATTGACGACGACGTCGGCCTCGTGGGCCGCGGCGACGAGCGCGTCCCCGCCGAGCAGGGCGTAGCCGACGCGGCCGTCACCACCCCGGGTCCGCGAGTAGAAGCCGTGCGGTCCCGCGCGGCGTACGGCGAGCACCGTGCCGTCGACAGGTCCGGCCAGCGGGCCATCACCTCGAGGCTGTCGACCGCTCCCATCGAGAGGCCGGTCGAGAAGGCGAGCGCGTTGGCGTACGCCACGCACGCCCGCGTCGTCGCGAGGTTGCCGGGCCCACGTCGACGACGATGGCGGAAAGGCGGTGGAAGTCGTCGGCGGGCATGGTGCCGACCAGGTCGTCGAGGTTGTCCTGGCGCGACTCGGCGCGCGTCCAGGCGAGCCGGAACAGCTCGCGCCCGTCGCCAGCGGTCACCAGGGCGGCGTGCGAGCCGGTGGTGCTCCGAGGAAGAGCACGGATGTCGAGGTCATGAGACCGCCAGAGACGGGATGCGCCGCTGCCAGGCGTCACCGGTCGAGCTGAAGTGCACCGTGCGGGCCTCCACGTCGTCGCCGTCTCGATCAACACCTGCAGGTGGTCGTCGGGCACGACCTCCGCGACCCGCGAGCCCCACTCGATGAGCACGGCCGGGTCGGCGTAGGACTCCTCGAGGGCGAGGTCGACGTACTCCTCGAGGGTCCTCGAGGCGGTATG
>CAWBOE010000014.1:0-101783 GCA_963790295.1 uncultured Actinomycetota bacterium | reverse complement strand
GCGTCCGCAATGGGCCGGTTCCGGACATCGGCGAAGCCGAGTTCATTTCGTCCACACCCTTAATTGAGCGCCGTGTCACCGCGTCATGGCGGCGGCAACTCGTCGCGCACCGTCTTCACGAAGTGATGGAAGCTGCCTTCGTCGCGGCTGTAGCCGGCGCTGATCTTGGCCAGTGTCGCTTCGCGCTCGGCCAGCACAAAGGCCTGCAGCTCGCGATAGTGGTACGGCGCCAAGTCCTTCTCGCTGACCATCACGATCTCGGCCATCAGCGCCCAGTCGATGTCGTGGTGCCGCGCCAGGTACAACCGCGCGTCGGGCGGCAGCTGCAGCAGCAGCTCGGCCAGCGCGGTGTCGGCGTCGCCCACCGCGCTGATCGACACCATCCACGGAAAGCGGCGCAGCATCGGCTGCGTCATCGCCTTCGGTGGCTTCCACAGCACCAGCAGGCTATGCGGCGGATGGCTGTCGACGACCACCCCGTCGTGGCCGGCGACCAGTTCAGCCACCGGCCCGAACGCACGCCTGACGGCCCCGATCCAGCAGCCCGCGCTCCATTCGCGGGCGACTGATCGAGGTACGACGGTTGGAGGCTCATGGCGCGATTTTGTCGCGCCTAGCCGTGCTCAATCGTCGTCGTCGCCTTGCAATTGCCCGCGCACCTCGCCGCCCGGAAACTTGGTCGTGTGGACGTTCGCGTAGGCCACGCCGGCGCGTATGGCCGCCACCAGTTCGGCGAATCCGTCGCGTCGATGCCCTGCCCCGCCGGGCCGACCACGTTGGCGGCCCGGAGGGTTCCGCTGACCGTACCCGATTGCGGACATGTCGGCGCCAGGCCGGTGGGGTCGGGGTTGAAGCTGGTTTGGCAAAGGTAGACCGCGACTCCGCCGTTGACGCCGCGCTGCCCGAAGTGGATGTGCGCCTGCCTCACCTCGCCTTCCAGATCTCGGTAGGACAGCTCGTAGTTGATGGTGTCGCCGTTGATCGATGCCTTGAACCGCCCTTTGGCGGTCGAAGAAACCGACGGCACCTCGGCGTAGCCCTTGAGCCGGGTCTGGATGCCACCGTGATCACCGTGGTCGTGCGCGAAAACGCTGCTCGCGAAGCCGAGCAAGGCGATGCCGGTGATCGTAGTAATGCTGGTGAATGTGAGCGCCGATGGGCGCTGCGATCGCTTCATGGTGCACTCCTTCAAAAATGGCCTTGACGGCCGGGTTGAACTTCAACCTAGAAACGGCAGTTGGACGCGCCCGAGCGGGCCGTGATGCGGTGCGCTGGAGGCGCGACGACGCAGTGGTCGACGCCCACAAGGAGGAGCAACGCCCCCAGCGTGCCGCAGTGCGGCTCGATCGGGTGCGTAGCGCGTCACCTGAATGGTGATGTCGGTCGTGGCTAACCAGGTGAGCGCTCATGTGGCGTTGCGAGCGGAGGACAGCGGTCAACTGCCGTTTCTAGGTTTAAAGGTCGTGGCAGTCGGCGGTGTGCGGTATCAGGTTTCTCGAGCGCGAGGGCTTCTCTGCGCGGCTTCGCGGATCGCCGTCAGCGTGGTGCGGGTGGTGATCACGTCGGCGTCGAGCTTCAGGTGCAGCAGCGTCGGCCGCTGCGACTCGAGCGCCGCCCAGCGCCGGCTCGAACTGCGGCGGTGCGCTCGACGCGCTCGGCGCGCCAGCCGTAGGCCCGCGCCGAGCGCGGCGAAGTCGGGGTTGACCAGGTCGGTGCCGCTGACACGCGGCCCGGGTACTCGCGCTCCTGGTGCATGCGGATCGTGCCGTAGCTGCCGTTGTCGACGACGATCGATGACCAGCGCGCCTGCCGCGCCGTGCGCCGTGGCGGTGGCGAGCTCCTGCCCGGTCATCAGGAAGTCGCCGTCGCCGGCGATGTTGACCGACCGTGCGCTCGGGGTCAGCAGCGACGCGGCCACCGCCGCCGGCACGCCGTAGCCCATCGCGCCCGAGGTCGGCGCGAGCTGCGTGCGGCCGTGGTGCTGCAGCGCCGCGGTAGCGGCATGAAGCGGTGCAGCCAGCCGCTGAAGTTGCCGGCGCCGTTGGTGTAGACGGTGTCGTCGGGCGCCAGGCGCTGCACGGTCTTCACCACCTCGGCCATGTCGAGCGGCTCGACCGCCGCGTCGACCTCGAGGTTGGCTTCGTAGTCGGCGTGCGCCGCGGCGCTCCACGTCGCGCCCACGGCGATCTGCGGCGCCGGCGCGGCCAGCGTCTCGAGCGCACGGCCGGCGCACGCCATCGACGACTGCAGCAGCAGGTCGGCGGCATAGACGCGGCCGAGCTCCTCGGCGCCGGCGTGCACGTGCACCAGCTTCTGCGCCGGCCGCGGCGGCTGCAGCAAGGTGTAGCCGCCGGTCGTCATCTCGCCGAGCCGCGCGCCGATCGCGAGCGACCAGGTCGGCCTCGCGGATGCGCGCGGCGAGCTTGGCGGATTGATGCCGATGCCGACGTCGCCGGCGTAGAGCGGATGGCGGTTGTCGAACAGTGTCCTGGAAGCGGAAGGCGCAGCCCACCGGCAGCTGCCAGTTCTCGGCGAAGCGCTGCAGCGCGCGCGCAGCGCTCGGCGTCCCAGCCGCCGCCGCCGGCGATGACGAGCGGTCGCCTCGGCCGCCAGCAGCAGCTGCGCGCAGCTCGGCGCAGCGCCGCCGGCGCCGGCCAGGCCTGCGACCGGCTCGACGCGCGGCAGCACCGGCGCGGCGGTCGGCGTGCGTCGAGCATGTCCTCGGGCAGCGCCAGCACCACCGGCCCGGGCCGGCCCTGCAGCGCGGTGTGGAAGGCGCGGGCGACGTACTCGGGCAGCGCGGTCGGCGGCGTCCACCTCGCCCGACCCACTTGGCCATGCCGAGCGTGCCGGGGCCGAACATCTGCCGGTAGTCGACCTCCTGGAACGCCTCGCGGTCGCGCTGGTCGCTCGCCACCTGGCCGATGAACAGGACCATCGGCGTCGAGTCCTGGAACGCGGTGTGCACGCCGATGCTGGCGTTGGTCGCGCCGGGGCCGCGCGTGACGAAGCAGATGCCCGGCCGGCCCGCTCAGCTTGCCCTGCGCCTCGGCCATGAAGGCCGCGCCGCCCTCGTGGCGGCAGGCGACGAAGCGGATGCGCTCGGCGTGCTCGTGGAAGCCGTCGAGCACGGCGAGATAGCTCTCGCCGGCACGCCGAACACGGTGTCGACGCCTTGCGCGACCAGCGCCTCGACCAGCGCGTGGCCGGCCGAGCCGAGGTTTCATCACCGCGCCGAAAAGCGACCGCCGCGCCGGCGCGAGGCGCTTGTTGCCGCGCCGCCAGCGAGGCGCCGACCACTGCCGCCGACAGCACGCCGGCAAGCAGCGCGGCCGCGGCGCCGATCAGCACGCCGCCGGCATGACCGCGATCGAGCAGCGCGCCGAACACCGGCGCGCGCGAGCGCGAAGCCGATGTCGAGCCCCGAATACACCATGCCGTAGACGCGACCGGTCGCGCCCGGCGGCGACGCGCGCCGGATCAGCATGTCGCGCGACGGCCCGGCCAGCCCGATGCCGAAACCGGCGCAGGCGGACCAGCAGCAGCGCCGCGTCCGCCGGCAGCAGCGCTGCCGGCCAGCACCAGCACAGTCGCCGCCAGCAGCAAGGCGCCGGCGATGGTGCGCTCGAGCCGATCGACGCGCGCCGCCAAAAAGCCGCCGGCGACCATGCCGAGCGCGCCGGCCAGCATGAAGCCGGTGACCACCATTGCCGTCAGCGCCAGCGGCAGCCCGTACAGCTGCTGCAGCGCCGGGCTGGCGAAGCTCTGAATCGCCGCCAGCGCGCAGGTGCGTCCAGAAAAAGAACGTGAAGCACAGCCACACCGATGGCAGCCTGCAGGAACGCCAGCGTGTGTTCGGCCGGGGCAGCGACAGCGCCCTTGCGCTCATGGGCCCAGGCGCCGCGGCGGTCGTCGATGGAGTCGCGCTGAAGCACCAGCAACAGCAACACCGCCAGCGCGATCAGCGCCGCGACCGACGTACGCGATGCGCCACGAGCCGGTGGCCGCGGTGATGCCGGCCAGCACCACCGGCGCGCTGGCCCAGCCGAGGTTGCCGGTGATGCCATGCACCGAGAAGGCATGGCCGAGCCGCGGCTGCGAGACGCGCTTGTTGAGGATCGTGAAGTCGACCGGGTGGAACGGCGCGTTGCCGAGGCCGGCCAGCGCGGCAGCCAGCGCCAGGCCGGCGTAGCCCTGCGCCGCCGCGGCCGCCAGCGCGGCGACCAGGAAGCAGCCGAGCGCGGCAAACAGCACCGGCCGCGCGCCGATGCGATCGACCAGAAAGCCGGCCAGCGCCTGGCCGATGCCCGAGATGACGAAGAACACCGTCACCAGCAAGCCGAGCTCGGAGTAGCTCAGGTCGAAATCGCGCGCCAGCCACGGGAACAGCGGCGGCAGCAGCATGTGGAAGAAGTGAGAGGTGCCGTGAGCGACGCCGATCAGGCCGATCGTCAACGCATCGTCGCGCAGGGGTACCGGTGCGGTGGTGGTGTCCAAGGTGCAGGCCGGGCAACGGGATGGGCCAATCGTAGCCGCGGCTGGCGACTGCGGTCGCGGACTACGATTTAACATTGCATCGCGCGTGGCTTGGCGGCAGTTGGCGCAGGGCAAGCGCCCATTGCGCTGCGGCCGGGTCGGCCGCGCCATCGCGAAAGCCGGTCATGCTCAGATCGTTGTTCGGAATCCCGATACCGTGGCTCAGGACAGCGGCGCGCTGTCGCGGCCGCCGGAGCCGACGGAATACGACGACGGCTTCGCGACCACCGCGAGCCTCGATAGCAGCGCCGGCGCGGTCAACGATAGCGACCAGAACGTCGATCGCCGCCTGCGCGATCTGGTCGTTGCCGGCTCGCCGGCGTTGGCGATGCGCGAGCACTTCGCGAGCAACCGGGCCGACAACGCCGGCAAGTCGATCGTGCTGCTCGACCCGTCGCGCATCTGGGCGCGCGGCGATGATCAAGTCGATGTCGGATGCGAGCGGGCAGCCGATCGACCGGCTGCACCTGCGCGAGCAGGACACGTTGCGCACGCTGGCGCTGATCGAGCGCACGACCATCCGGCGCCGGCAGGGCGAGATGCTGAAGGTCTATCACGCCGACGTTCGCGCTGCCGGCCGCGACAACGCCGAGATCTCGCTGGCGCTGATGGAGCGCGCGCACATGGCCGCGGTGATCGTCGGCCCGATGCAGCCGCAGGCGATCGACGCGATGCTGACCGCGCTGCACGATGCGGCGTCGCAGCCGGACTGGCGCTGCCCGACGCTGCTGTTCCTGCTGCCGCCGGCGGCGGTGTGGATCGCCAACAAGATCGCCGGCATCGCCTGGCAGCGGGCGCTCGAGGTGAGGATCCGCGATGAGCCGCTGACCGACGCGTCGGCGGCGTGGAGCGCGGTGCTCGGCGCCTGGAACCGGGTCAAGGAGCAGCGGCTGCTGGACAGGCGCAAGGGTGACGTCGAGTTTGCGGTGCAGCTCGTTGAGCGAAGGTCGGCCGCTGCCGAAGACAGCGCCAACGACAGCGCCGGCCCGATCACCATCGTGCCGGCCGAGTTGTCGACCGAAGCGCAGCCCGCGCCGTCGAGCAGCGCCGCGTCGATCGACGCCCGGCGCGCGTCACGCGCGTTGGTCGAGCTGCTGCGCACCAACGGCCTGCTCGCCTGCGCGCTGGTCGATAGTGCGAGCGGGCTGGTGCTGGCGGGTGAACAGCGCGGCGCCTCGGTGGCTGACTTCGACATCGCGGCGGCGGCGGCGGCGCAGGCGTTGCGCGCGCAGCGGCTGGCCGCGCGCAACGCCGGGCTGGTGGCTCCGATCGAGGAGCTGATCGTCAGCGCCGGCATGCGGCAACAGGTGCTGCGCGTGCTGGCCCGGCAGCCCGAGCTGTTTATGGTCGAGGCCGACCGGGCGTGGTTCATGGAGCACGGCCGGCTGACCGTCGTACGGTCCAAGGCGATCAGCCGCGAGGTCAACCGGCTGTGCCGCCGGGTCAGGCCGATCGCCGTCGAGCTCGTCGACGCGTTCGGCGTACCGGCCGAGATGTTGCGCTCGCCAGACCTGGTCGGATGACCGTCGGATGAGGGCCCCGGTCGGCCCCTGGGCGGACGACCCGCTGTGGGCCAGCGTCTACGAGTGGTCGGTCGAGCATCCCGCGGCTCGGTCGCCACGGCTGGCGGCTGGTGGTGGGCAGCGACCTGTCGCTGCTGTACGCCGCCGTGGCCGAGCTCGGCACGCTGCCTGCTGGATCGACCGTGCTCGACGTACCGTGCGGCGGCGGCGTGGCTCTCCGGGGCGCTCGCCCGGGACAGGGACTGACCTACCTCGCTGCCGACATCTCTCAAGGAATGCTGGACAAGACGGTGGCCGCGGCGCGACGGCGGGGCCTGGCCGACCAGGTGGTGCCCCGCCTCGCCGACGCGCTGGCGCTGCCGCTGGCGGACGGCTCGGTCGACGTGGTCGCGACCTTCGCCGGGCTGCACTGCTTCCCCTCGCCACGGCCGCGCGATCGCCGAGATGGCGCGGGTGCTGCGCTCCGGCGGGGTGGTGACCGGCAGCATGATCGCCGACGACACCGGCGCCAGGTACGAGCCGGTCCGCCGGGTGGGCCGGCGGGCGCGGATGCTGGGGGACATGTGCTCGCGCGCAGAGCTGGTGGCGTGGTTCGGTGAGGAAGGCGTGCCCGACCTGCGGGTCACAACCAGCGGCGCCTTCGCCTACTTCCGGGGAGTGAAGGGATGAGCGGTGCCCCGCCCGGTGTCTTCACCGATCGTTGGCAGCCGGTCGGCGAGCCCGTCGGTACGGCTGTCGTGCTTCCGGGCACGGGATACCCGCCCGCGGCACCGCTGCTCGCCTACGCCGGCTACGCGCTGGTGGCCGCCGGCTGGGTCGTCCAGGACGTCTGGTGGGAACCGCAACGGCTCGCGGTCGAGGAGAGCATCGCCTGGGTCGCTGGTCACCTGGCGTCCGCGACCGAGGGCGTCGACGGTCGCGTGATGGTGGTGGGCAAGTCGTACGGAACGATGGCGAGCCGCCTCGCCGCCGAGCGTTCCTACGACGCCATCTGGCTGACACCACTGCTCAGCCAGCCCGAGGTGGTCGAGGCGATCCGGGCCAGCGCCGCCCGGCAGCTCCTCGTCGGTGGCACCGAGGACAACCTCTGGGACGCGGACGTCGCTGCTTCCCTCGCGTCCGACGGGTGCGACGTACTCCAGCTCGACGGCCTCCGACCACAGCCTGGTCGACTGCCCGCGATGCCGTCCGGTCTGCCGAGGTCGCTGGTCGAGATCACGCGGGCGATGGTGAACTTCGTCGACGTTTCTGCGGCCTTTGTGACGGTTGCAACTCCCCGAACGTCCGGGATACCCGGTCGACCGGGTATCACGTCCGAAGTCCGGCTCAGTGCTTGTTCTCGCCCAGCGACTCGTCGGCGAGGTTCTCGACGTCGGAGCCATGGCCCTCGGTCTTGGCGCGCTCGAACGAGGCCTGGACCTCCTTCTCGGCCTCGTCGCGGCCGACCCAGTTGGCGCCCTCGACGGACTTGCCGGGCTCGAGGTCCTTGTAGACCTGGAAGAAGTGCTCGATCTCGAGCCGGTCGAACTTCGGCAGGTGGTTGATGTCGCGCATGTGCTCCAGGCGAGGGTCGGAGACCGGCACGCAGAGCACCTTGTCGTCGCCGCCGGCCTCGTCGGTCATCCGGTACATCCCGATCGCCCGCGACTTGATCAGGCACCCCGGAAACGTCGGCTCGCCGATCAGCAGCACCAGCGCGTCGAGGGGGTCGCCGTCCAGGCCGAGGGTGTTCTCGATGTAGCCGTAGTCGGCGGGGTACTGCGTCGAGGTGAACAGCGTCCGGTCGAGCCGGATGCGCCCGCTCTCGTGGTCGACCTCGTACTTGTTGCGGCTCCCCTTGGGGATCTCCACCAGGACGTCGAACTCCACGGCCATCCTCCACGAACAATTCGGCGGACACATCAGCAGACTCATCGGCAGCCCGGAAGCGGACCGCGGGGCCAGTCTCGCGCACAATGGCCGAGATGCGTCAGTCGTGGTCCAGGCGGGTGCCCGTCGTGCTCGTGCTCGCCATCTTGGCGAGCGCGTTCGCGACGTACCAGTGGGACCTCGACGAGCGCTGGTTCGGCGCGAGTACGACGCCGCCGCCGGACCCGGACACCGAGCCGGCCGGCGTACCTCTGCCCGAAGGTGTCGTGGTGCCGCTGCCGGCCAGCCCGTCGCCGGTGGCCCTCGGGGTGCCCGCCGAGGACGGCGGGCGGATGGCGCCGCGCAAGGCCGCCCGCGCACTCGGGCCGCTCCTGAAGGACCCCGACCTCGGCGAGCACGTCGTCGCTGCCGTCGCGGACCTGTCCACCGGCGGGACCGTCTACCAGCAGGGGGTCAGCGCCCGGCCCGCCTCGACCACGAAGCTGCTCACCGTCGCCGCTGCTCTGCACGTGCTCGGACCTGACCACCGGTTCACCACGAGCGTTGTCCTCGACGCCCGCGGGAAGCAACGCCGCGTCGTGCTCGTCGGCGGCGGAGACCCCTACCTGGCCAGCAAGCCGGCGGCGAAGGACGAGCCGGCGTACCCCGAGCGCGCCGACCTGCGCACCCTCGCCCGCCAGTCCGCGACGGCGCTGGCCGACCAGGGCATCGGGCGCGTGCGTATCGCCTACGACGACAAGCTCTTCACCGGACCGGACGTCAGCCCCCGTTGGGAGCGCAGCTATGTACCCGACGGCGTCATCTCCAGGATCCGGGCTCTCTGGGCCGACGAGGGCCGGCCGGCGTCCGGCTTCGGCCGGGTGCCCGACCCCTCGCTGACCGCGGCGACGTACTTCGCCAAGGAGCTAGGTGCTGCCGGCGTACGCGTGATCGGCCCGCCGGAGCCGCGCGGAGCAGGAGACGGCGCCACGCCGCTCGCGGAGGCCCAGAGCGCGCCCCTCTCGCAGATCGTCGAGCGGGTGCTGACCGTCAGCGACAACGAGGCCGCGGAGGTGCTGGCCCACCAGGTCGGGCTGGCGACCGTCGGCGAGGGTTCGTTCGCGGGCGGGGTCCGGGGCGTACGGCGCGCGTTGGCGGAGCTGGGCGTGGACCTCGCGGCCGACGACCAGTGGTACGACGGCAGCGGACTGTCCCGCGACAGCGTGCTCACGCCCGGGACGCTCCTCGCCGTCATCGGCCTGGCGGCGTCCGAGGAGCACCCGGAGCTGAGAGCGCTGCTCTCCGGCCTCCCGGTTGCGGGCTTCAGCGGTTCGCTGGAGTACCGCTTCGTCGACACGCCCCCCGCCGCACGCGGCCGGGTACGCGCGAAGACCGGAACATTGCGGGGAACCAGCAGCCTCGCTGGCATCGCCACCGACCTCGACGGCACGTCCGTCGCGTTCGTGTTGATGGCCGACCGGGTGCCGGTTCCCAAGACGCTCGCCGCTCGTGACGCGCTGGATTCCGCTGCGGCGGCGATCGCTGGTTGCCACTGCTCGGTAGGTTCGAGCCCATGACGGCCGCCGACATGATCGACTGGGACCTCGCGATCAGCATCGGTTCCCGGCTGGCCGGCCCCGGCCCCGAGGTCAGCCGCGCAGAGGCCGACGCGGTGGTGGCAGAGCTCCGTGCGGGGGCCGCCCGCTCGACCGGGCTCGTCCGTGACCACACCGGGCTGGTGGCAGCGGATGCGACCGCGCCCCTGCTCGTCGTCGACCGGCCGGGCTGGATCCGCGCCAACGCCGAGAGCTTCGACGTGCTGCTGACCCCGTTCGTCGACAAGGTCACCGAGAAGAAGGGGCCCCCCGCCGGCGTCGGCAAGGCCGTCGGCTCGCGCGTGACCGGCGCCGAGATCGGCGCCGTGCTCGGCTTCCTGGGCGGCAAGGTACTGGGCCAGTTCGACCCGTTCCACGACCCGTCCGGCCGGCTGCTGCTGGTCGCGCCCAACATCGTGCACGTCGAGCGCGAGCTGCAGGCCGACCCCCACGACTTCCGGCTCTGGGTCTGCCTGCACGAGGAGACCCACCGCGTGCAGTTCACGGCGGTGCCGTGGATGCGCGATCACCTGTCGGCACAGATCGACCGGCTGTCCAAGACCGTCGAGCCCACCAAGCTGCTCGACGACGGCCTGAAGCGGCTGTCCGAGGCGCTCAAGGGCGGCCAGCCGGGACAGCGAGGCAGCCTCCTCGACGTGCTCGGCACGCCCGAGCAGCGCGAGATCATGGACGAGCTGACCGGGGTGATGTCGCTGCTCGAGGGCCACGCCGACGTCGTCATGGACGGTGTCGGGCCGGGCGTGATCCCGTCGGTGAAGGAGATCCGCAAGAAGTTCACGCGGCGGCGTCAGGGAGTCGGAGTACTCGACAAGCTGCTCCGCCGGGTCCTCGGCCTCGACGCCAAGATGGCGCAGTACCGCGACGGAGCCCGCTTCGTCCGCGGAGTCGTCGACAAGGTCGGGATGGCCGACTTCAACGTCGTCTGGCAAGACCCCGCCCACCTGCCCACCAAGGCCGAGATCGCCGATCCCGCGGCCTGGGTGACGCGGGTCCTCTGAGGCGGGGAGGGTCGTGGGTCCCGACCCCGCCGTCGCGGCCACCCGGGTCGCCGTACGCCGCGCGCTCGCCGAGGGCACGCTCGGCGACCCCGGCTCGGCGCCTGTCCTGGTCGCCTGCTCGGGCGGCGCGGACTCCCTCGCGCTCCTGGCCGCCACGGTCTTCGAGGCTCGTGAGCGGCCGTGGTCGGTGGTCGGCGTCACCGTCGACCACGGCCTGCACGACGCGTCGGCTGAGGTAGCCACCCGCGTCGTCGGCCAGATGGCCTCCCTCGGCGCCGACGAGACGGCCTCGATCCGCGTGAGCGTCACCGCAGACGGCCAGGGACTCGAGGCCGCGGCCCGGCAGGCGCGGTACGCCGTCCTCGAGGAGCTCGCCGACCGTTACGCCTCGCGCGCGGTCCTGCTCGGCCACACCCTCGACGACCAGGCCGAGACGGTGCTCCTCGGCCTCACCCGCGGGAGTGGCGCCCGGTCGCTGGCCGGCATGCGCCGGGCGTTCGGCGTCTTCAGCCGGCCACTGCTCGACCTGACCCGGGAGCAGACCGAGCAGGCCTGCCTCGCCCAGGACATCTACTGGTGGACCGACCCCGCCAACGACGACCAGCGGTTCACCCGCACGCGGGTTCGCCACAGCGTGCTCCCGATGCTGGAGACCGAGCTCGGCCCCGGGGTCGCGGCCGCGCTGGCCCGCACGGCCGACCTGCTGCGCGCCGACGTCGAGCACCTCGACGACCTCGCCCGATCGGCGTACGTCACGCTGCCCCAGCCGCTGCCCGTCGAGATGCTGCTGGACCTCGCGCCCGCCGTACGCACCCGGGTGCTCCGGCTGGCCGCGCTGCGCGCCGGCGCGCGCGACGCCGAGCTGTTCCACGAGCACGTCCGCGCCCTCGACGCGCTGCTGACCGACTGGCACGGGCAGGGTGCAGTCGACCTGCCAGGCCGCGTGCGCGGCGTACGACGGGACGCGTCGCTGCTTTTCGAGGGACACTGACCCGGGTGTCGGCGGCTGTGGCAGGCTGCGCCTCATGGACGCAGGCCACGTCGAGCAGGACCTCGTGAACGTGATCTTCACCGAGAAGCAGATCCAAGACCGCCTCGGCGAGCTGGCCCGCGACGTCGAGCGTGACTACGACGGCCAGGACCTCCTGATCGTCGGCATCCTGCGCGGCGCGGTCATGGTGATGGCCGACCTGGCCCGCAGCCTCGAGCGGCACGTCGAGATGGACTGGATGGCCATCTCGTCGTACGGCTCGGGCACCAAGTCCAGCGGCGTCGTGCGCATCCTCAAGGACCTCGACACCGACATCACCGGCCGCCACGTGCTGATCGTCGACGAGATCATCGACACCGGCCTGACGCTCTCGTGGCTGACCACCAACCTGACCTCCCGCGAACCCGCGAGCGTGGAGATCTGCACCCTCCTCCGCAAGCCCGAGGCCTTGCAGATGCCCGTCGAGGTCAAGTACGTCGGCTGGGACATCCCCAACGAGTTCGTCGTCGGCTACGGCCTCGACTACCGCGAGCGCTACCGCAACCTCCGCGACATCGGCACCCTCGCCCCCCACGTCTACAGCTGATTCTCGTCGTCCGTGACGAAACGGTCGGTGTCGGGCACTCCGGATGGTGCTTCCGTCACGGACGGCGAGCCCTGACCCGGACCCTGTCTCCGGTTGGCGGGAACGTCCGGCTCCCGCTCGGACGTTGAGCCTGAGAGAATGGCTGGTGGGCGACGGCGTGATTGCCGTGGGCCTGTACCGTCGTCCCCTCACACAAGTGCCGCCTCAGGCCTTCCGAAAAGAGTCTCGTGAAGCGTTTGCTCAAGGGTCCCTGGCTGTGGATCGTCGTCGCCGTGGTCGGCGTGCTCCTGGCGCTGCAGTACCTCACGCCCAGTGACGGGCACGACGAGATCACCACCTCCGAGATGGAGCAGTACATCACCTCGGGCAAGGTCAAGGAGATCACCTTCATCGACGGTGACCAGCTGATCAAGGCCACCCTCGACCAGGGCACCGACCGCGAGGGCGGCAACGACGTCCAGGCCCACTACATCCTCGGCCAGCAAGAAGGCATCCTCGAGGAGGTCAAGGCGGCCATCGCCGAGGGCACCATCGAGAAGTCCAACTCCGAGAACCCCCAGCCCAGCGTGCTCGGCTCGATCCTGGCGACACTGCTGCCGTTCGCGCTGATCATCTTCTTGTTCATCTTCTTGATGAACCAGGTCCAAGGCGGTGGCGGCAGCCGGGGCATCATGCAGTTCGCCCGCTCCAAGGCCAAGCTGATCACCAAGGACATGCCGAAGACGACGTTCAGCGACGTCGCGGGCTGCGAGGAGGCCATCGAGGAGCTCGGCGAGATCAAGGAGTTCCTCCAGGAGCCCGCAAAGTTCCAGGCCGTGGGCGCCAAGATCCCCAAGGGCGTGCTGCTCTACGGTCCGCCCGGCACGGGCAAGACGCTGCTCGCACGGGCGGTCGCCGGGGAGGCCGGGGTGCCGTTCTACTCGATCTCGGGTTCCGACTTCGTCGAGATGTTCGTCGGCGTCGGCGCCTCCAGGGTGCGCGACCTGTTCGAGCAGGCCAAGGAGAACGCGCCGGCCATCGTGTTCATCGACGAGATCGACGCCGTCGGCCGGCACCGCGGCGCCGGCATGGGCGGCGGACACGACGAGCGCGAGCAGACCCTCAACCAGCTGCTCGTCGAGATGGACGGCTTCGACGTCCGCGGCGGCGTGATCCTGATCGCGGCGACCAACCGGCCCGACGTCCTCGACCCGGCGCTGCTCCGGCCCGGCCGCTTCGACCGCCAGATCCAGGTCGACGCCCCAGACCTCAACGGCCGCAAGCAGATCCTGGAGGTGCACTCGCGCGGCAAGCCGATCGCACCCGACATCGACCTGCTGAGCGTCGCTCGGCGTACGCCGGGCTTCACCGGCGCCGACTTGGCCAACGTCCTCAACGAGGCGGCCCTGCTCACCGCGCGCGCCAACCAGAAGCTCATCAACAACGAGGCGCTCGACGAGGCGATCGACCGCGTGATCGCCGGCCCGCAGCGCCGCACCCGCCTCATGAGCGAGCAGGAGATCCTGATCACCGCCTACCACGAGGGCGGACACGCGCTGGTCGCCGCGGCCCTGCCCGGCACCGACCCGGTGCACAAGGTGACGATCCTGCCCCGTGGCCGGGCGCTGGGTTACACGATGGTGCTGCCCGACCAGGACAAGTACTCCACGACCCGCTCCGAGATCCTCGACAAGCTGGCGTACATGATGGGCGGCCGCGCGGCTGAGGAGATGGTCTTCCACGACCCGACCACCGGCGCCAGCAACGACATCGAGAAGGCCACCGCGCTCGCGCGCGCGATGGTCACCCAGTACGGCATGACCGAGAAGCTCGGCGCCATCCAGCTCGGCAAGGACAACAGCGAACCGTTCCTCGGTCGCGACATGGGTCACAGCAGGAACTACTCCGAGGACGTCGCCGCGATCGTCGACGACGAGACCAAGAAGCTGCTGGCCAACGCCCACCAGGAGGCCTTCGACATCCTGGTCGAGAACCGCGACGTCCTCGACGCGCTGGTGCTCGCGCTGCTCGACCGCGAGACGCTCGACAAGGAGGAGGTCGCTGAGATCTTCGTTCCCCTGCGGCGGCGCTCCCAGCGGCCGGCATGGACCGGCTCCCCCGACCGGATTCCGTCCACGATCCCCCCGATCGAGATCCCTCAGGAGATCCGCGACCGCGCGAAGATCAACGGCACCAAGCCCGAGGACGAGGCCGCGCCGGTGCTGACCCCGCCGGGTGCCGGTGGCGACGTGCACGGCGACCCTGGCGTCACGCCGCCCGGCAACAGCGGGACCGACCTGCCGACATGATCGCGGCGCCATGAGCGGGCCGGGAGTCGACAAGGTCGCCTGCCCTGACCGCATACCGGAGGAGATCCCGGACTTCGACCACGCTCGGGCCGAGGCCGCCGTCCGCGAGCTGCTGATCGCGATCGGCGAGGACCCCGAGCGCGAGGGCCTCCACGACACGCCCGCACGAGTCGCCCGGGCGTACGCCGAGCTGACGGCTGGGCTGCGGATGACGCCGGAGGACGTCCTCACCACGACCTTCGACATCGGTCACGACGAGATGATCCTGGTTCGCGACATCGAGCTGTGGTCGATGTGCGAGCACCACCTGGTGCCGTTCACCGGCGTCGCGCACGTCGGCTACATCCCATCGGAGACCGGCAAGATCACCGGGTTGTCCAAGCTCGCCCGCCTGGTCGACGTCTACGCCAAGCGGCCGCAGGTCCAGGAGCGGCTGACGACCCAGGTCGCGGACGCCTTGATGAGGATCCTCGAGGCGCGCGGCGTGATCGTGGTGATCGAGGCCGAGCACCTGTGCATGACCATGCGTGGCGTCCGCAAGGCGGGCGCCCGCACGATCACCAGTGCGGTGCGCGGCCAGATGCACAACGCCGCCACCCGTTCCGAGGCGATGTCGCTCATCCACAGCGGCCGCTGATGCTGCCTGCCGTCACACCCGCGGGGCTCACCCGTACCGACCGCCCGGTGCTGATGGGCGTGGTCAACGTGACGCCCGACTCCTTCTCCGACGGCGGTCGCTGGGCCACGCCCGACGCCGCGATCGCCCATGGCCGCGACCTGCTCGTCGCCGGGGCCGACATCCTCGACGTCGGAGGCGAGTCCACGCGGCCCGGAGCCACGCGCCCGCTCGTCGAGGACGAGCTGGCCCGCGTCATCCCGGTGATCACGGCCCTGGCCGCCGAGGGCGCCACCGTGTCGGTCGACACGATGCGCAGCGAGGTCGCCGTCGCAGCCGTCGAGGCAGGCGCCGCCATCGTCAACGACGTCTCCGGCGGATTGGCCGATCCCGACATGCTGGCCACGGTGGCCGCGACCGGTTCGACGTACGTCGCCATGCACTGGCGCGCGCACAGCGCCACCATGCAGCAGCACGCGTCGTACGACGGCCCCGGCGGCGTGGTGGCCGCCGTGCGCGAGGAGCTGGGCGGGCGGGTCGAGGCGATCCTGGCCGCCGGCATCGCGCGCGAGCGCGTCGTCCTGGACCCCGGCATCGGCTTCGCCAAGACGGCCGAGCACAACTGGACCCTGCTCCGCGGCCTCGCGCCGATCGCCGGACTCGGCTTCCCGGTGCTCGTGGGCGCCTCGCGCAAGGCGTTCCTGGGCAGCCTGCTGGCCGGCGCCGACGGCGTGGCCCGGGGAGTGGAGGACCGCGAGCACGCCAGCTCGGCGCTGCATGTCCTGCTGGCCCAGGAGGGGGTCTGGGGGCTCCGTACCCACGACGTGCGCGCCGCGCACGACGCGTTGAGGGCCCTCGCGCGCTGGAACCTGACCCCACCGACCACAGGGGTCACACGTTGACCGACGAGCTGAGTGTCACCGGGATCGAGTGCTGGGGCTACCACGGGGTCTTCGAGCAGGAGCGGCGCGAGGGGCAGACCTTCGTGGTCGATCTCACGCTCGGCCTCGACACCACGTCTGCGGCCGCCAGCGACGACTTGCGCGACACCGTCGACTACGGGAGTCTCGTGGCCGCGGTCAAACAAGCCGTGGAGGCCGACCCGGTCGACCTCATCGAGACCCTGGCCCAGCGGCTCGCGGACGTCTGCCTCAGGGAGCGTCGTGTTGAATGGGCAAGGATCACGGTGCACAAGCCGGATGCCCCCATCGACGCGACGTTCGCAGACGTCACGCTGACGGTCACCCGGTACCGCCCGAGCTCATGAACAAGCCCCCCGAAGGCGAGGCCCCCACATGACTGAGACCCCCAACCCGCACATCGTCGACTCGGACACCCTGACGGGCGAGATGCGCCCGATCCGGCGTGCGGTGCTGTCCCTGGGGTCCAACCTCGGCGAGCGGCTGACCAGCCTGCAGGGCGCCGTCCACGCCCTCGCCGACACCCCGGACGTCTGGGTCACCGAACGTCTCGCCGGTCTACGAGACCGAGCCGGTCGACTGCCCGCCCGGTTCCGACGACTTCCTCAACGCCGTCGTGCTGATCGACACCACGCTGGCCGCGAGCCGGCTCCTCGACCGCGCTCACGCGATCGAGGACGCCTTCGGCCGCGAGCGCGGCGACGGCATCGAGGTCAACGCCCCGCGCACGCTCGACGTCGACGTCATCGTGGTCGGCGACCGCCGCGCCGACGACGACAGCCTGCGGCTGCCGCACCCTCGCGCCCACGAGCGCGCCTTCGTGCTCCAGCCGTGGTACGACGTCGAGCCCGACGCCGTGCTGCCCGACCACGGCCCCATCGTCGAGCTGCTCGAGAACACCGACCGCAGCGGCCTGAAGCTGCGCGAGGACGCCACGCTCCAGGTCCAGTGACCCACGCCCGCCGCGCCGCCCAGGGATGATCGACCCGCCTCCGGACGAGGAGCCCGACGGCCCTCTCGACTCACGCCCCGAGGGCCGGCTGCAGCCGACGTCGCCCGCGGTGCTGACCGTCTGGGGCCTGGTCGGGCTGGTCGGCGGCTGGCTCTTCCACGCCTACGCCGACCGGCAGATGACCGCCGCGCCCATGGTCACCTGGGCCCAGCCGCTCGCGCTCTTCCTGGTCGCCGCGATCCTCGCGGCCACGGCGCGGGCCACCTGGCGGATCGTGCAGGACCGCCCGCGGTCGATGGCTCCCCACCAGGCCGTCAACCGGCTGGTGCTGGCCAGAGCCTGCGCCTACGTCGGGGTGCTGGTCGCCGGCGGGTACCTCGGCTACGCGCTCAGCTGGGTCGGCGTCTCGGCGGAGCTGGCCGAGGAGCGCGCCCTCCGCTCCCTCATCGCAGGTCTCGGCGGCGCCAGCGTCGTGGTCACGGCGCTCCTGCTGGAGCGAGCGTGTCGCGTCAGGAAAGACGAGGACGACGCCTAGCCTGGCCCCATGTCTTCCCCCAAGGCTCGTCGTCGGCAGCGCAGTACCCGCATCACGATCGCTGTCGCCCTTGTCATCATCGCGGCGGCCGCCGTCCTCGGCGCCGTCCTGGCTGGCTCGTGGGGTCTCCTCGCGGCCAGCGCAGTCCTGGGCGTCGCGCTCGGTGCGCTCGCCGTCCGGATCACCCACTCCGAGCTGATGCAGGCCCGTCGCGACGCCAACCGCGACCGGGCCGAGCAGGCTCAGGCCTTCCGCGACCTCACGAGCGAGCGTGCCGCCGAGCACGCGGCGTTCGTCGCCGGCATGGAGCAGCAGATGACCGCACACAAGACCACCATCGAAGAGCTCGAGGTCGCCCTGACCTCGGCCCAGCGCCGGGCCGCCGAGGCCAGCCGCAAGCTCAACGCGGAGGCCAAGCGCGCCGACCTCGCCGAGATCGAGGGCGAGTCGCTGGCTCGCCGGCTCGACGACGCGGAGACGCGCGCCGCCGAGGCGATCCTGCGCGTCGCCGAGCTCGAGGCCGAGATCGACGTCACCAGGGCCGAGCTGGACGCCGTACGCGCCGAGCTCGCCGCCTGGGAGAGCCAGCCGATCGCCAAGCACGCCTGACCCGGCACCTCCCGGGTCTGCACCCGCCCGCTGAAGCCTGGCAGGGTGGGCGGGTGAGACGTCACGCCTTCCTTCGTGGGCTGCACGAGGTGCTGCGCCCACGGACGTACTTCGAGATCGGCGTCCGCGACGGCATGAGCCTGACCCACTCACGGGTTCCCGAGTGTGGCGGTCGACCCGGCGTTCGCGATCGACCGGGAGATCCGCTGCGACGTGCACCTGGTCCGCACCACCAGCGACGAGTTCTTCGCCCGCGCGCATCCCTTCGCCCATCTGCCGGACCACGGATCCGGGCCGGTCGTCGACCTGGCCTTCATCGACGGGATGCACCTGGCGGAGTACGCCCTGCGCGACCTGGTGAACACCGAGCGCTGGTGCCGCCCGGCCAGCGTCATCCTGCTCGACGACATGCTGCCGCGCACCGTCGAGGAGGCCGGGCGCGGGCGCACCGGCGCCGCCGAGCACGGCGCGTGGGCCGGCGACGTCTACAAGGTCGCCCGTGCCCTGCGCGACGTACGTCCGGACCTCCTCGTCGCTCGAGGTCGACACCGAGCCCACCGGGACCGTGCTCGTGCTGCTGCCCGATCCCGGCGACCGCACGCTGCTGGAGGCCTACGACGGCCTGGCTCGCGCGTTCGTCGCTCCCGACCCCCAGGAGGTGCCCGCCGAGGTGATCGAGCGCCGGCACGCGCTGGAGCCGCAACGCGTGCTGTCGTCCTCCGCCTGGTCGCGGGTGGTCGGGCTGCGTGACTCCGGGGCAAGACGACCGCGACGCAGTCGCGGCTGCCTATCGTGCGGGCGGTCTGCTGTGAACGCGCTCGAGGTCGGCATCCTCGACAGCGTCGCCTGGCGCGAGGAGGGAGCCGTGCACGTGGCCCTGCACCTCCCTGGCCTGGCGGCCGCTGACCCGGTCGAGGTGCGCTTCCGCGACGGCGAACGACGCGTACGGCGCCCCGCAACCGTCTCGCCCGCAGCCGAGGGCAGCCTCGTCGAGGTCGCGGCTCCGGCCCGGCGGCTGGCCGACGGCGCTGTGGCGGATCGCCGTCCGTGCCGCTGACGCCGACACCTTCACCCGCGTCGAGGCCCGGCTGCTGGTCCGCCGGGACCAGCCCGTCGCGCTGCTTCCGGGACCTCCTCCGCGGACCCGGATGGCCGAGCCGGAGCCCGCCGTCGTGTCGCCCGTCACCGATCGAGACGGCCTTGCGCCTGGCCGGGCGCGCTGTCGGCGCAGTGCGCCGTGGCGGGCGCCGTCTCTAGCGCAACGAAGCGCGCAGCTGCTGGTGGATGCCGGCCGGGGTCGAGCACGCCGACGAACTGGGCGCCGTCCTTGACTCCGACCACCGGCTTGTCGTCGCGGAGCATCGCGGCCAGGGCCTCCTCGAGGGTGGCGTCGACGTCGATGGCGCTGCCGAGGTCGCCGGTGGTGACGCCGTCGAGGGGTTCGAGGTCGGTCGCGGTCGATCGGGCGTCACCGTCAGCCGTCGCAGGCCACGAGTGGCGCCGACGAAGTCCTCGACGAACTCGTCGGCGGGATGGGCGAGCAGCTCGGCGGGAGTGCCGAACTGCGCCAGCCGGCCGCCGACCGCGAACACCGCGACCCGGTCGCCCATCTTGACCGCTTCGTCGATGTCGTGGGTGACGAAGACGACCGTCTTGCCGAGGTCGCGCTGCAGCCGCAGGAACTCCTCCTGGAGGCGGATCCGCACCACCGGGTCGACCGCCCCGAACGGCTCGTCCATCAGCAGCACCGGCGGGTTGGCGGCGAGCGCGCGGGCCACGCCGACGCGCTGGCGCTGCCCGCCCGAGAGCTGGTGGGGATAGCGGTCGCCGTAGGTCGCAGGGTCGAGGCCGACGAGGTCCATCAGCTCGCGGGCGCGTTCCTTGGCCGTCGCTGTGGACTCGCCGTAGAGCAACGGCACGGTCATCACGTTGCGCAGGATCTTCTGGTGGGGGAACAGCCCGATCTGCTGGATGACGTAGCCGATGCCGCGACGCAGCTTGACCGCGTCGACGGTGGTGACGTCCTGCCCGTCGATGTAGATGCGGCCGGTCGTCGGCTCGATCAGCCGGTTGATCATCTTCAGCGTCGTCGACTTGCCGCATCCCGACGGCCCGACCAGCACCACGAGCTCACCTCGCGCGACGTCGAGGTCGAGCTCGTGGACGGCGACGGTGCCGTCGTCGTAGGTCTTCCCGACGCCGATCGAGCCGGATCATGGTCGACCCGGTCGCGGGCCCCTGGTTGACGGTCGTCTCGGTCATCTCCTGCCTCGTGGGCTCGTGCGCCCAGAGGAGGCCCTTGTCCTCGAGGAACTGGGCCGCGACGTCCTCGGCCTTCTGCCGCTCGACGTCGACCGCGAGGTTCATGGCGGCGAGGTCCTCGGTGGTCAGGGCGGCGGACAGCTCGTTGAAGACCTCCTCGAGGTCGGGGTTGTCGGCCAGGAAGTCGGCGTTCACGGCCGGCGTGAGGTTCTGGGCGGGCTGGATGCCCTTGTCGTCCTCGAGCAGCACCAGGCCGAGGTCGGCCGAGGCTGCCGTCGGTGGTGCCGGTCTCGCCGAGGTCGACCTCGCCGTTCTTCACCGCGTCCTTGACCTGGGAGCTGCCGAAGTCGAGCGGCACGATCTCGGTGATCTCGAAGCCGTAGACGTCGGTCAGCCCGCCCTCGCAGTCTGCGCGGCCCTCGCAGTCGGGCGGGGCGCCGAGCTTGATCGGCTGGCCGAGCGCGGCGAAGTCGGAGAGCGTCTCGAGGTCGTTCTCGTCGGCGAACTCCTGGGTGACGAAGAAGGCGTTCTGGTCGGTCGCCTCGGAGGGCGGCAGGATCGCGATGCCCTTCTCCTCGGCCAGCGGCTCGAGTGCGGCCAGGGTCTCGTCGGGGTCGTTGCTCGACACCAGCGGCGCGTCGGCGCCGTTCTTCTCGGTGTTGAGGAAGTCGGTGATGCCCGCGAGGTAGTCGGGGACGATGTCGACGTTGCCGTTGCTCAGCTCGGGGAGGTAGACGTCGCGGGTGGTCACCAGCTTGGTCTCGACGTCGAAGCCCTCGTTCTCGAGGACCTGGGCGTAGATCGCGGCCATCACCTGCGCTCTCGGTGAACTCCTGACCGCCGACGACGACGCTGCCCTTGTCGGCGCTGCCGCCTCCGTTGTCGGTGTCGGTGCCGGAGTCCTCGAGCGAGTCGCCACCGCAGGCGGCCGTCGCCAGCAGGAGGATCGACGCCGTTGCGAGCCCGAGTGCGCGCGGGATGCGCCCGGAAGTACGCATGGTGTGCACCACCTTCTGTGTCCCGTGGGGACCAGCCCCACGCGTGTCCGATGGGCACCCCTTGGCACCCGCCTCAGAACACTAGCCCGCACCTCCGACACTGGCACCGCGCGGCCAGTGACGAGTTGGTTACGAAAGTCGCTCAGACAACTGCATCAGGTAACGGTCCGCGCTTGGCTGGCGGCGGTGCGGCGGTCCGCCCGGCGCGGCGCATCGGGTCGGCGTAGCGCTCCGCGAGCACCGCCAGCCCCTCGAGGACGAGCGCGCCGACCGCGACGAGCAGCGCCCCGGCCACCACGCGTAGGTGGCCTGGTTGGCGAAGCCGCGGGTGATGATGCGGCCGAGCCCCGGGCCGGCCACGAGCGCCGCGATCGTCGCCGTCGCCCACACCTGCACCAGCGCCAGGCGCACGCCGGTCATGATCACCGGCATCGCGAGCGGCAGCTCGACCGACGAGAACACCTTGCCCTCGCCCATCCCCATGCCCCGGGAGGCCTCGACCACATCGCGGTCGACCTCGGTGATCCCGACGTAGGCGTTGGTGATCAGCGGCGGCAGCGCGAAGAGCACCAGCGAGATCAAGGTCGCCAGCCCGGCGCGGCCGTAGGGGCCGAACTCGCTGGAGCCGATCGGGCCCAGCGACAGGACCAGGAGCACCGCGAACACCGGCACCGCCCGGCCGACGTTGGAGACGTTGATGGCGAGGAAACCGAACCGGTGGCGGTGGCCGGCCCACAGCGCGAGCGGCAGCCCGAGCACCATCGCCAGCAGCAGCGCGGTGAAGGTCAGCAGCACCTGCTGCACCATGAACGCGCCGATGCCCGTCGGGCCCGGACCAGTTGGCGCCGTCGGTGAGGTAGGCGAGGACGTCACCGAGCATGGCGGGTCCACGGGGTCAGGAGGCGCTGCGCGCCGACGAGGAGTACGTCGAGAGCGACGGCCAGCAGCACGCACAGGAGGCTGGCGGCGAAGATCTGTGCCTTGAACTGGTTGCCGACCGCCGCAGCAGGAGGTTGCCCAGCCCGCCGTAGGAGACGATCGACGCCGATCGTCGCCAGCGCCACCGTCGACACCGTGGCGACCCTGCAGGCCGGCCATGATCACCGGCAGCGCGAGCGGCAGCTCGACCCGGGAGAGCAGCCGCAGGTTGGAGTAGCCCATCCCGCGTGCGGACTCCACCACCTCCTCGGGCACCGCCCGCAGCCCCGTCAGCACGTTGCGCACCAAGATGGTCAGCGAGTAGAGCGCGAGGCCGATGATCACCGTCGTCGGCGAGAGCCCGGTGAACGGCAGCAGCAGCGAGAACAGCGCCAGCGACGGGATGGTGTAGATGATCGTCGTGCCGCCGACCACCAGCGACTCGACGGTGGGGTTGCGACGGGCCAGCAGCGCGAGCGGCACCGCCACCGCGAGGCCCGACGAGGACCGAGACGACGGTGAGCCAGAGGTGCTCGACCGTGGCGTCGGTGAGCTCGGGTCGGTAGTCCGACCAGTACCGCCCGCAGATCCAGGAGTTGTCGACGTAGCACTGCGCCACGCCGTCGGCCGAGCCATCACCCGCCAGACGCTAGCCCACGACCGTCGGTCGAGGAGGGCGCGCTAGCGCCCGTCACGAGACCCGGTGAGGTGCACGCCGACCCGTTGCGGGGTCTCGTGACGGGCCGCGAGGCGGCCCTCCTCGACCGGCGAGAATCAACGTTCGTGGTCCCGGAGGGCAAGGGCGGTGGGGTCGACGGTGGAGACGTCGAGCACGTCGGGAGGTACGACGAGGTGGTCGCCATCGCGGGGAGCCGGGCCGTCCAGGCCGCCCAGCCAGCGGACGACCGACTCCGCGTCGGCGCGACGCTCGTGCTCCACCAGCCAGCCGACCAGGCGGTGCACGGGCGGCAGCCCGCTGTGCACCAGCGACCGCTCGCCCCACAGGTCGCGGATCCCGTCGACGAGCAGGCGCCACCACTCGTCGGACGCGTCCGGGATCTCGACGAAGTAGCGGTGCAGGTCGCCGGCCATCACGCGGTCGACGAAGTACGCCGACGTGCCGGGGTCGTCGTACTCCTGCACGGCGTCGAGGGCCATCCGCTTGGTGAGCAGCCGGTCGGAGAGGTCGGCGACCGAGGCGCGCTGCTGGGTGATCGACGTGCCGTCGTGGCGGATCCGCCAGTGGTAGACGACGTCGGGGACCACGTCGAAGGTGCCGGTGAGGTAGGCACGCGTCGTCGTCGGCTGGTCCTCGTAGCGAACCCCCTCGGGCCACTCCAGGCCCTGGTCGCGCCAGAACGCCGTGCGGAACAGCTTGTTCCACGCGAAGACGTCGCCGAGGATCTCGGGGTGCTCGCGGGCGGTGATGCCCGTACGCTGCTCACGGTGCAGCCGGCGCATCCAGGGCGGCTCGCGCAGGCCGCCCAGTCCGTTGTCAGCCTCCCAGCGGATGATCGAGCCCGTAACGAAGTCGGATCCCGACTTCTCGGCGGCGCCGCGGCCAGCGTGGCCAGCGATCCGGGAGGCAGCACGTCGTCGGAGTCGAGGAAGCCGAGGTAGTCACCGGCGCTCTGCCTCAGCACGTGCTCCGTGCCGACGTTGCGGGCAGAGCCGAGGCCGCCGTTGGGCACGTGCAGCACCGTGACGCGGTCGTCGCGGGCGGCGTACTCGTCCGCGATCGCGCCCGACCCGTCGGACGACCCGTCGTCGACGACGACGACCTCGAGGTCGACCCCCTCCTGGGCCAGCAGGCTGTCGAGCGACTCCGGGAGCCACCGCTCGACGTCGTAGACCGGCACCACGACAGACACCCGCGGCAGCGTGCGTCGTCGTCGCCGGCCGAACCTCACGAAGCGAGGCTAGCGACCCGCACCGGATAGGCTTCCCTGCCGTGAGCAGCCCCATCACCGACACGCGCGGAGGCAGCGCGCCGGGCGATCTGGACCCGGCCGACTACCCGCGCAAGGTGCTCTTCGTCGCCGGCGCCGGCCGCAGCGGCACCAGCACGCTGTCGGGGCTGATGCAGCTGATGGGCCTGCACGTTCCTCAGCCCGAGGTGGTGGCCGACGAGACCAACCCGAAGGGCTTCGGCGAGCCCGCGTGGGTCGTCGAGCACCACGACCGGCTGCTCAAGGAGGCCGGGGTCCAGGTCAGCGACGCCCGGCCGGACGGCGTGGTTCGAGACCGGCCGCCTGTGCACCCGCGAGCCCGAGCGGATCCGCACCGCCGACTGGCTCGAGGGCCACTTCGCCGAGGGCAACGAGCTCGTGGTCAAGGACCCGCGGCTGTCCTGGTTCCTCGGGCTCTGGCGGGTGGCCGCGATCCGCGACGGCGCGATCCCCGTCTTCGCCACGATGCTGCGGCCGCCGTCCGAGGTGGTCGGCAGCAAGCAGAAGTACTACGCCAACCGCCTCGGCTCGGCTCACCTCGCGGCCAGCTGGCTCAACATGCTGCTGCACACCGAGCGCGCGACCCGTGAGTCGGTGGCCGACGGAGGCCGCGTCTTCGTCCGCTACGGCGACCTCCTCGACGACTGGGTCAAGGTCGTCATGGAGCTCGGCGAGCGGCTGCAGCTCCAGAACGTCCTGCACGCCAAGAGCGAGCAGATCCGCGACGGCCACCGGTTCGTCGACCCCGGACTGCGCCGGGTGACCCAGAGCCTCGCCGACCTCCAGCTGCCCTCCAAGCTGCACGACCTCACCGAGCAGACCTGGACCGAGCTGAACAAGCTGGCCGAGCCGGGCGGGGACACCCTCGAGGCGCACACCACCCTCGACCAGCTGCGGGAGGCGTACGTCGACCTCTACGCCGAGGCCGAGGCCATCTCCCGGTCCTCGGTCGTCGCCGCCGAGCAGCGGGTCAAGCGGGAGCTCAAGGGCGGCGGCCGGCCCGGCGCCCGCCCCGTGCCGAGGAACCCCGCGACCTCGCCGACCGGATCCCGCACGGTCTCCGCGCGGCGATCCCGCCCGGCGTACGCCGCGGCGTACGCAAGGCGCTGGGACGCGAGCGGTGACCTTTCCCGCCACCGGGGACGGTCTGCAGAACCTCGAGGGCCACGCCGACTACGACATCGTCTGGCCCTGGACCCGCCCCGAAGGTCTCCGGCCCGGTACGACGGCGGTGCTGCGCGTCAAGAACGAGGCGCCGTCGCTGCCGTGGGTGCTCCCGCCGCTGTTGCGGGCCTGCGACGAGGTGCTGCTCGTCGACAACGGGTCGACCGACGGCACGCCCGAGGTGGCGGCCGAGACCGTGGCGCGCTCGGGGCAGGCCCACAAGTTCCGCCAGACTTCCTACCCCTTCGACGTCGCGCGCGCCGGCGCCGAGCACCTCGCCCAGCACGAGCTGTCGGTCCACTCGCTCGCCTACTTCTACAACTGGTGCTTCGCCCAGGTCTCGACCCGCTACTCCTACAAGTGGGACGGCGACATGGTGCTGACCACCGAGGGCGAGGTGTCGCTCCGGGACTTCGGGTGGCAGGTGGGCGACGTGGCCTCGATCCTGCGCGTGCCCCGCCACGGGCTCTACCTCGCCGACGACCGCCACGGCTACCTCGACCTCGGGCTGCGCAACGCCGAGGAGTGGGGCTTCCCGATCGGCCCGGACTTCGTGTTCACCAAGGCCTTCGAGTGGGAGATCCGCACGACGCCCGTCGGCGTGCGCTCGATCGGCCTGCCCCACGGTCTGTGCGTGGAGCTGAAGTACCTCGACGGCGACGAGTTCGCGCACTGGACCGACCCGGAGTCGTTCGCGACGTCGTTCCGCAACAAGCGCAAGCGCCGCGAATGGGAGGTCTTCAACGCCCTCAAGGACGCGTCCAGAAGGTGACGCAGTGCCCGCCGGCGTGCACCAGATCACCGCGCCCGAAGGCACCCACATCGTCGACTACGTGACGAAGGAGTGGCTGCCCCGCGCCCCACGGCCCCTCGTCGGTTGGGTAAGCCCGAGTCGCGCCGCGCCCATCGCGTCTGGACTGAGGAGCGCATGCGAGCGCAGCGAGCGAGCGACGAGGGAAGACGCGATGCGCGCAGGCGCGGCGGACAGGCGAGCGGAGCGAGCCAAGTGAGCACCGTCACGCCGCGTTCGGGTAGGCGGGCGGAAGGCCCGCCCGTACTCTCGTGTTCAACGACCAACGAGCACATCGTCTGGTACCTGACCGGCACTCCCTTCGAGGTGTGGGCGGCGGGACTGAAACGAGAGGTTCGAGGAAAACATGACGCAACCCCTTCGGGTGGGTGTGATCGGTGCCGGCCGCGTCGGCGCCGTCCTGGCTGCCGGCCTCGCCGCAGCGGGCCACGAGATCGTCGCGGTCGCCGGCGAGTCCGATGCCTCGCGCCAGCGGGCCGAGGCGCTGCTGCCCGGCGTACCGATCCTCAAGCCCACCGCGGTCGCGCGCGCATGCGACGTGCTGATGCTGACCGTCCCCGACGACATGCTCGACAACGTCGCCACCATGCTCAGCGCCGCCGGGGCCATCCGGAAGGGCCAGGTCGTGGTGCACACCAGCGGCCGCCACGGCCTCGCGGTACTCACGCCGGCCATCGCCGTCGGCGCCCGCGCGATCGCCATGCACCCGGCGATGACCTTCACCGGCACCGACGTCGACCTGCCCCGCCTGCGCGGTTGCGTCTACGGCGTCACGACCGGACCGGCCGAGCGCGAGCTGGCCGAGCGGCTCGTCGCCGACCTCGGCGGGCTGCCGATGTTCGTGCCCGAGAGCAAGCGCACGCTCTACCACGCGGGCCTGGCCCACGGCGCCAACCACCTGGTCACGCTGGTCTCGCAGGCGATGGAGATGCTCGGCGCCGCGGGGGCCGAGGACCCCGCCGCCACCCTGCGTCCGCTGCTCAACGCCGCCCTCGACAACGCGCTCGCCCACGGTGACGCGGCGCTGACCGGACCGATCGTCCGCGGCGACGTCGGCACCATCCGCGGCCACCTCGCCGAGATCGCCGCGACCGCGCCGCACTCGCTGCCGTCGTACGTCGCGATGGCGCGCGCCACCCTCGACCGCGTGGTCACCGACGGCCGCGTGCTGCCGATCCGCGCGAACCGGATCCGCCAGGTGCTCGACGACGTCGCTGGCCGCCGTCGACGTCCCCGGTCTCCCCGCGCGAGCGGATCTGAGGCTGTCCGTGACCCTGGTGCTCGCGAGCACCCGCCCGGAGCTGGCTGCCCTGCTCGCCCCTCGCCGCGCCCGTGACGAGCGGGTCGGCCTGGTCTGCACGATGGGCGCGATGCACGAAGGGCACGCCAGCCTGATGCGCCGTACCCGCGCCGAGATCGGGCCCGACGCGCCGCTGGTGGTCTCGCTGTTCGTCAACCCGCTGCAGTTCGGACCCCAGCGAGGACCTCGACCGCTACCCGCGCACCTTCGAGGCCGACCGTGCGCTCTGCGAGGCCGAGGGGGTCGACGTCCTCTTCGCGCCGGCGGTCGACGAGGTCTACCCGGGCGGCACTCCGCTCGTCACCGTCGACCCCGGACCGCTGGCCACGGTCCTCGAGGGAGCGTCGCGACCCGGCCACTTCGCCGGCGTGCTCACGGTGGTCGCCAAGCTGTTCGGTCTGGTACGGCCCGACGTGACGGTCTTCGGCGAGAAGGACTACCAGCAGCTCGCGCTCGTCCGGCGGATGAGCGAGGACCTGTGCCTGGGGGTCGAGGTGCTCGGCGGCGAGACGGTGCGCGAGCCCGACGGCCTCGCGCTGTCCAGCCGCAACCGCTACCTCGACCACGAGCAGCGGCGTACGGCGACCGCGCTCAGCCGCACGCTGCGCGCGGCGCAGGCCGCGGCCGTCTACGGGCCCGACGCCGCGCTCGAGTGCCGCGCACGCCGAGCTGCGCCGCTCGCCCGGGGTCGACCTCGACTACGTCGCGGTCCGCGCGACCGACCTCTCCGAGCTGCCCGCCGACGTGCCACCCGGCACCGAGGCCCGCGCCCTGATCGCCGCCAGGGTCGGCACCACCCGACTGATCGACAACATGCCGCTCGTCCTCGGAAGCGAAGGAGACCGCTGATGCTGCGAACCATGATGAAGAGCAAGATCCACCGGGCGACGGTGACGCAGGCGGACCTGCACTACGTCGGGTCGGTGACGGTCGACGAAGACCTGCTGGAGGCGGCCGACCTGTTGCCGGGCGAGCTCGTGCACATCGTCGACGTCACCAACGGCGCCCGCCTCGAGACCTACACGATCGCGGGGGAGCGCGGGTCGGGTGTGCTGGGCATCAACGGCGCGGCCGCCCGGCTCGTCCACCCGGGTGACACGGTGATCCTGATCGCCTACGGGCAGATGGACACCGCGGAGGCCAGGGAGTTCCAGCCGCGGGTGGTGTTCGTGGACGCCGACAACAAGATCCTGGCCACCGGCTACGACCCGGCCGAGACGTTCGGCGACCCGCGCCTGACCCGCGGCGACACGTCATGCGTCCGCGCGCGGGCCACTAGCCTCACCCACATGCTTCCCTGGCCGACTGCCGGGCCGCCTCCGGGCTCCCGAGCCGGGCTGGACGACGACCTGCGACGTCGTGGTCGTCGGCTCCGGCATCGCCGGGCTCACCGCGGCGCTCCGGCTCAAGGACCGGGTCGGCCGGGTCCTCGTGGTCACCAAGGACGTCCTGAACGCCGGGTCGACCCAGTGGGCCCAAGGCGGCATCGCCGCGGCCCTCGGCCCCGGCGACACCCCCGAGCAGCACGAGCGCGACACCCTGGTCGCAGGGGCGGGCGCCTGCGACGCCGGAGGCCGTGCACGTGCTGGTCACCGACGGCCCGGCGGCCGTCCGCGAGCTGATCGAGCTCGGCACCAACTTCGACCACGACTCCGCCGGCGACCTCAGCCTGACCCGCGAGGGCGGCCACCGTCGCGACCGCATCGCCCACGCCGGAGGCGACGCGACCGGCGCCGAGATCCAGCGGGCCCTGAACGCCGCCGTGCAGGCCGCTCCCGAGATCGAGGTCGTCGAGCACGCCCTGGCCGTCGACCTGCTGCTCGACCGACGACGGTGCGGTCGCCGGCCTGACCCTCCACGTGATGGGCGAGGGCCAGATCGACGGCGTCGGCGCGGTGCACTGCCGCGCGGTGGTGCTGGCCAGCGGCGGGCTCGGGCAGGTCTTCTCCCAGACGACCAACCCAGCGGTCGCGACCGGCGACGGTACGGCGATCGCGCTGCGGGCGGGCGCCACGGTGCGCGACCTCGAGTTCGTGCAGTTCCACCCGACCGTCATGTACCTCGGCCCCGACTCCCGCGGCCAGCAGCCGCTGATCTCCGAGGCGGTCCGCGGCGAGGGTGCGTTCCTCGTCGACTTCGAGGGCGACCGCTTCATGCAGGGCGTCCACGAGCTGGCCGACCTCGCACCGCGCGACGTCGTCGCCAAGGCGATCACCCGCCGCATGCACGAGACCGGCCGGCCGCACCTGTGGCTCGACGCGCGACACCTGGGCGAGGCGTTCTGGGAGCACCCGGTTCCCGACGATCCTGGCCACCTGCCGCTCCCACGGCGTCGACCCGGTGACCGAGCTGATCCCGGTCGCCCCCGCCTGCCACTACGCCTCGGGCGGCGTCGCCACCGACCTCTGGGGCCGCACGTCGGTGCCCGGCCTCTACGCGACGGGCGAGGTCGCCTGCTCCGGCGTGCACGGCGCCAACCGGCTGGCCTCCAACTCGCTCCTGGAGGGGCTGGTGTTCTCGCGGCGGATCTCCGACGTGCTGCCGGGCGAGCTGCGGGAGCTCGCGCACGCCCGCCCCCGACCGTCGTACGCCGGGGCTCGTCGACCGGGGACCTCCGCGACGCGCTCGAGGGGCTGATGACCGACCGGGTCGGCGTGCTGCGCTCGGCCGACGGGCCTCGCCGAGGCGGCGAGCCGCCTGGCTGCGATGGCCGAGCAGGTCGACCGACCAGGTCGACCAGGCCGCCTGGGAGCTGACCAACCTGCTGACGATCAGCACCGCCATGTGCCAGGCAGCCGCCCTGCGCGAGGAGACGCGGGGCTCCCACTGGCGCGACGACTTCCCCGACCGCGACGACGAGCGGTTCGCCGGCCACTTCGACGCCGCGCATGGTCGACGGCGTGATCGACGCTGGAGTTCTCGCCGGCACCGCAGACCGACCCGTCGATGGTGGTCGCCCATGAGTGATCGCCCGTTCGACGAGCTGCCGGCCGCCCTCGTCGACGAGCTCGCCGACGCGGGGCTCGACCCGCTCGACGTCTACGCCCACGTGGTCGCCGCGCTCGCCGAGGACCTGCCCGGCGGCGTCGACGTCACCAGCGAGGCGACCATCCCGGCCGACGCGCGCGCGGTCGCCGACTTCGGCGCGCGCGGCTCGGGGGTCGTCGCCGGCCTCGGCGTCGCCGCGCTGGCGCTGCACACCGTGGTCGGCGACGACCTCGACCGTCGAGCACCGCGTCGCCGAGGGCAGCCGCGTGGCCGCGGGCGACGTGGTGATGCGCGTCGACGGGCCCGACCCGCGGGCTGCTCACCGCCGAGCGCACCGCCCTCAACCTGGCCTGCCACCTCTCCGGCGTCGCGACCGCCACCGCCCGCTGGGTCGACGCGCTCGAGGGCACCCGCGCGCGGGTCCTCGACACCCGCAAGACCCTGCCGGGCCTGCGTGCCCTGCAGAAGTACGCCGTGCGGTGCGGCGGCGGGGTCAACCACCGGTTCTCGCTGGGCGACATGGCGATGGTCAAGGACAACCACGTGATCGCCGCGGGCGGCGTGGTGCCGGCGTACGACGCGGTCCGCGCGGCGTACCCCGACCTCCCCGTCGAGGTCGAGGTCACCGACCTCGACCAGCTGCGCGCCCTGCTCGACGTCGGGTGCGACCGCATCCTGCTCGACAACATGGACTCGCCGACCATGGCCGAGGCGGTCCGGATCACCGCCGGCCGCGCCAGCCTGGAGGCCTCGGGCGGGCTGACCCTCGAGCGGGCCCGCGAGGTCGCCGAGACCGGCGTCGACTTCATCTCGGTCGGGCGCGCTGACCCACTCGGTGGTCGTCTTCGACATCGGGATGGATCTCTAGGACCGGATGACCCTGCCTCGCCGCCGACATCGGCAACAGCCACACGGTGCTGGGGCTGGTCGCCGACGGCGAGGTCAGCCACGACTGGCGGGTCGCCACGGCCGCCCACCGCACGGCCGACGAGTGGGCGGTGCTGATCCGCGGCCTGCTGGGCGAGCAGATGGCGGCGGTCGACGGCATCGCGGTGTGCGCCACCGTGCCGGCCGTGCTGCAGGAGTGGCGGCTGATGCTGGCGCGCCCACTTCGCCGACGTCCCGAGCGTCGTGGTCGAGCCCGGCGTCCGCACCGGCATCCCGGTGCTCACCGACAACCCGCGCGAGGTCGGCACCGACCGCATCATCAACGCGCTGGCCGCCGCGACGAGGTACGGCGGGCCGGCGATCGTGGTCGACTTCGGCGGCACGGCGACGACCTTCGACGTGGTGAGCCGCGAAAGGCCAGTACGTCGGCGGCGCCATCGCCCCGGGAATCGAGATATCGCTCGACGCGCTCGCGCGTGCGCGGCGCCCAGCTGCGCATGGTGGAAATGGCGCGACCCCGGTCGGTGATCGCCAAGAACACCGTGGAGGCGCTCCAGTCGGGCATGGTTTTCGGCGTCGCCAGCCAGGTCGAGGGAATGGTGGCCCGGATGATCGCCGAATTGGGCGAGCGCACCGAGCGACGTGCACGGTGATCGCCACCGGCTACCTGGCTCCGCTGGTGGTCGACGAGTGCCGATGCTTCACCGACATTGACAACTGGCTGACTATTCGGGGCCTCGAGCTGGTCTTCTCGCGCAATGCGTGACCGGGCGCACAACGTCCGGATAGCCATTCCCGCGATTTGGCCGGAAATGGGTCGCATGTCGGTCGGTCGACACCCGATCTCGGATAGCGCGGACGTGCTTTCCGGCGCTAATGTTGTCAGTCACGGGGAATATCACTGACCATTCTCGTGAAAATAGGAGCACCAGCCATGGCGCAAAAGGTCCATATCGTCCTCGAGGACGACCTCGACGGCAGCCCCGCCACCGAGACCGTCTCCTTCGGGCTCGACGGGAAGACCTATGAGATCGACCTGAACGACAAGAACGCCGGCAAGCTGCGCGACGCCCTCGCCCAGTACGTCGGCGCGGCCCGGTCCACCGGCGGTCGCCGCGGCGGCCGCAAGTCCAGCAGCGCGACCAACCTGGGCCCCAGTGCCCGCGAGGTCCGCGACTGGGCCCGCTCCAACGGCTACGACGTCCCGGACCGCGGCCGCATCCCGGCCGACGTACGCGCCGCGTTCGACGCCGCCAACTGACAAACAGCTAAGAGGTCTCGGCACGCCGACGCGCGTGCCGGGACCCTTGCATCTCCGCTGCAGGTTTCACCGGCCGGCCGGTGAAACTCTCGCTTGACGGGCAAGACTTCACCCATCCAGCGACAGTTCTGCCCGTCTAGCCAGGGTCCGTGTTCGCTCTCAGCGGACCGCGTTGGTGCCGGTGCCGGGAACGCGTACGCTGTCGGTGGGGTTGGAGACCCTGTACCCCGGGAGACCCGTGAGGCGATCCGGACCACGAACTTTCAGGAGCGATGAGCATGTTCGAGCGGTTCACAGACCGAGCTCGCCGGGTGGTCGTGCTGGCCCAGGAAGAGGCCCGCATGCTCTCCCACAACTACATCGGCACCGAGCACATCCTGCTCGGCCTCATCCACGAGGGCGAGGGCGTCGCCGCCAAGGCGCTGGAGAGCCTCGACATCTCGCTGGAGGCCGTCCGCGCCCAGGTCGAGGAGATCATCGGCCAGGGTCAGCAGGCGCCGAGCGGCCACATCCCGTTCACCCCGCGCGCCAAGAAGGTGCTCGAGCTGTCACTGCGCGAGGCGCTGCAGCTCGGCCACTCCTACATCGGCACCGAGCACATCCTGCTCGGTCTGATCCGCGAGGGGGAGGGCGTCGCCGCCCAGGTGCTGCAGAAGCTCGGCGCCGACCTCAACCGCGTTCGCCAGCAGGTCATCCAGCTGCTCTCCGGCTTCCAGGGCAAGGAGTCGGCCTCGTCCGGCGCCTCGTCCTCCGCGTCGGGCTCGGACGCTCCGTCGTCGTCGCTGGTGCTCGACCAGTTCGGCCGCAACCTCACCCAGGACGCGCGCGAGTCCAAGCTCGACCCGGTCATCGGCCGCGAGCAGGAGATCGAGCGCGTCATGCAGATCCTGTCGCGGCGCACGAAGAACAACCCCGTCCTGATCGGCGAGCCTGGCGTCGGCAAGACGACCATCGTCGAGGGCCTCGCCCAGGACATCGTCCGGGGCAACGTTCCCGAGACGCTCAAGGACAAGCAGATCTACACCCTCGACCTCGGCGCCCTGGTGGCCGGCAGCCGCTACCGCGGTGACTTCGAGGAGCGCCTGAAGAAGGTGCTCAAGGAGATCCGCACCCGCGGCGACATCGTGCTGTTCATCGACGAGATCCACACCCTCGTCGGCGCCGGGGCGGCCGAGGGCGCCATCGACGCGGCGAGCATCCTCAAGCCGATGCTCGCCCGGGGCGAGCTGCAGACCATCGGTGCGACCACGCTCGACGAGTACCGCAAGTACCTCGAGAAGGACGCCGCGCTCGAGCGCCGCTTCCAGCCGATCCAGGTGGCCGAGCCGTCGATCGCCCACACCATCGAGATGCTCAAGGGGCTGCGCGACCGCTACGAGGCCCACCACCGCGTCACCATCACCGACGAGGCGCTGGTCTCGGCTGCGACGCTGGCCGACCGCTACATCTCCGACCGGTTCCTGCCCGACAAGGCCATCGACCTGATCGACGAGGCCGGCTCGCGGCTGCGGATCCGCCGGATGACGGCGCCCGCCGACCTCCGCGAGTACGACGACAAGATCAGCGAGGTGCGTCAGCGCAAGGAGGCCGCCATCGACGGCCAGGACTTCGAGGCCGCCGCGCGGCTGCGCGACGAGGAGAAGCAGCTGATCCTCAAGAAGGCCGATCGCGAGAAGCAGTGGCGCGCGGGTGACATGGACGAGGTCGCCGAGGTCGACGAGGAGCTGATCGCCGAGGTGCTCGCCGTCGCGACCGGCATCCCGATCGTCAAGCTCAGCGAGGAGGAGTCGACCCGTCTGCTCAAGATGGAGGACGAGCTCCACAAGCGCGTGATCGGCCAGGAGGAGGCCGTCAAGGCGCTCAGCCGGGCCATCCGCCGCACTCGTGCCGGGCTGAAGGACCCGAAGCGTCCCGGCGGGTCGTTCATCTTCGCCGGCCCCTCCGGAGTCGGCAAGACCTGGCTGTCCAAGACGCTGGCCGAGTTCCTGTTCGGCGACGAGGACGCGCTGATCCAGCTCGACATGTCGGAGTTCAGCGAGAAGCACACCGTCTCGCGGCTGTTCGGCTCGCCTCCCGGCTACGTCGGCTACGAGGAGGGCGGCCAGCTCACCGAGAAGGTGCGCCGCAAGCCGTTCTCGGTCGTGCTGTTCGACGAGGTGGAGAAGGCCCACCCCGACATCTTCAACAGCCTGCTGCAGATCCTCGAGGAGGGCCGGCTCACCGACTCACAGGGCCGGGTCGTGGACTTCAAGAACACCGTCATCATCATGACGACGAACCTCGGCACCAAGGACATCTCCAAGGGCGTCAGCCTGGGCTTCAACCAGACCGGCGACGCTGCCGGCTCCTACGACCGGATGAAGAGCAAGGTGCAAGAAGAGCTCAAGCAGCACTTCCGGCCGGAGTTCCTCAACCGTGTCGACGAGATCATCGTGTTCCCGCCGCTGTCGCGCGACCAGATCATCGCCATGGTCGACAACATGATCGCCTTCGTCGAGCTGCGGCTGAAGGACCGTGACATGTCCCTCGAGCTGACCCAGAACGCGAAGGACCTGCTCGCCGAGCGGGGCTTCGACCCGGTGCTCGGCGCGCGGCCGCTGCGACGCACCGTCCAGCGCGAGATCGAGGACGTGCTCGCCGAGAAGATGCTCTACGGCGAGGTCGGTCCCGGCCAGATCGTGCTGGTCGACATCGAAGGCGTCGTGGGCGAGGACAAGTCCAAGGCCACGTTCACGTTCAAGGGCCAGAAGGTCGGCGTGCTGCCCGACCTGCCGCCGTTCGAGACCGCCGACGTCGCAGCCGACCCGCTCCACGACGACCCGGTGCGCGGCGAGGGCGACGAGGCGACCCCCGGCCCGACCGACGTCGAGAAGTCGACCGGCAGTGACTAGCCTGACCGGGTGATCCACGGCTGTGACGACGAGGCCTCCGCGTGAGCGGGGGCCTCGTCGTGTTGGCGAGCACGGTCAAGGACACGTTGGCCAACGTCGAGCGGTACGTCGACGGCAACCTCGCCGGCGGCGCCGACCACCTGGTCGTCTTCCTCGACGCACCGGACGACCCTGCCACGCCGGAGGTCCGGGCCTTCCTCGATGCGCATCCCCACGTGACCTGTGTCGTCACCGACGACGCGTGGTGGGCCGACAAACGGCCCCAACAGCTCAACACCAGGCAGCGCAGCAACGCCAACCTCGTCAAGGCCCTGCTCTCGACCGTCGACTGGGCCGCCTGGCTCTTCCACGTCGACGCCGACGAGGTCGTCCAGCTCGACCGGGCGGTGCTGGACGGCGTACCCGCGTCCCAGCCGGCGGTGAGCCTGGCCCCTCTGGAGGCTGTGTCGCGCAAGCAGTGGGACGGCGACCCGACCTGGTTCAAGCGGTTGCTCGAGTCCGACGACCTCACCCTGCTCCAGACCCTCGGCGTCATCGAACGTGCTGCCAACGGGGCCTACTTCCACGGCCATGTCGACGGGAAGTCCGGTCTGCGCCCGACGACCGACCTCTGGCTGACGCTGCACCACGTGGTCGACGCCGACAAGAACGAGATCGAGGCGTTCACCGACGCCGCCTCCCTTCGGGTGCTGCACTACGAGTCGTTCTCCGGCGAGGACTTCGTGCGCAAGTGGACCTCCCTCCTGGCTGCTGGACCGATGGCCAACTTCCGGCCCGCTCGCGAGCCCACGGCGATCGCCTTGCAGACGCTGATCGCGAAGGGTCTGTCGCCGGAGCAGGCACAGCCCTACCTGATGCGGATCTTCGAGCGTACGACGGAGGACGACTTCGACTCCCTGCGCGACCTCGGCCTGCTCGAGCACGTCGACCCCCGCGCCGGCACCCACACCCCGCGGGCGCTCCCCGACGGATCGCTGGCAACGTTGCTCGACGCCGTGCGTCGCGAGCCCAAGCGTCCGTTCCACCCCGGCACCCCCGCCGTCCAGGTCCAGAAGATCCTCGACCGCATCGCGCCCGCCACAGGCCGCCGCGGCTTCCTTCGCCGCTGATCACGGGACTACCCCGGCAGCGCGTAACCCTCGGGGGTCTGGACGAGGAGGCCGTCGGCTGAGGAGGGAGTACAGGCAGCGGTCGCGCTGGGTGGGGTCGTGCCAGGCCTCGTCGAGGCGGAGCTTCGGCACGGCCCGTTCGGCGTCGCGGACGACGGCGAGCAGCCGGCCGCGGCACTGGCGGTCGGTGCCGGCCCAGGTCTGGGCCTTGCGGGGCGGGCCGTCGTACGCCGGGTAGCCGGCCGCGCGCCACGCGCACCGGTCGGCGACCGGGCACGCCTCGCACCGAGGCCTGGCCGACGTGCAGACCAGGGCGCCGAGCTCCATCAGCGCGATCGACCAGGCTGCCGCCTCCGCCTCGCGGGCGGGGAGCAGGTCCTCGGCCAGGCGCTTCTCGGCGGCCGTGGCGGTGGCGGGCGGCAGCTCGATGCCGCTGACCAGCCGGGCGAGCACGCGGCGCACGTTGGTGTCCAGCACGGCGTGCCGGCGGCCGTAGGCGAAGGTGGCGACCGCGGCGGCCGTGTAGTCGCCCACCCCAGGCAGGCCGCGCAGGTCGTCGTACGACGACGGCACCTGGCCGTCGTACCGCTCGACGATCGCGGCGGCCGCGGCGTGCAGGCGAAGGGCGCGGCGCGGGTATCCCAGCCGGCCCCAGGCACGGACGGCCTCCCCGCTGGGCGCGGCCGCCAGGTCGGCGGGCGTCGGCCAGGCCGTCCAGCCACCGGCGGTGGACCGGCTCGACGCGGGTGACCGGCGTCTGCTGGAGCATGAACTCCGAGACCATCACCGACCATGGCGTCGCCTGCGCGCCGCGCCAGGGCAGGTCGCGCGCGTGGGCGTCGTACCACTCGAGGAGCGGCGCGTGCAGGTCGTTCATCGTGGGGATCGTAGGCAGGCCGGTGTGGCAACCCGGCCCGGGGCCCGGTGCTGACTAGCGTTTCGACATGGCCCAGGCGCGTGACCAGGAGCGCAGACCCCGGCGGTTGCCGGCCCGGGTCTACTGGCTGCGCCGCATCGCCGTGCTCGGCACGGCCTTCCTGCTGGTCTTCGCCGTCGGCCGGCTGCTGGTCGGGTCGAGCGACGGATCCGACTCGGGGCCTCCGGACCCGGGCGCCATGCAGGCGGCCGCGGGCACGACCCCGTCGGGGGAGCCGGCGGCGACCTCGAGCGGCCCGACGATCACCATGCCGAGGGGCACCAAGAAACCGCGCAAGTCCCGGCCGCCGAAGCCGTCGCCCACGCCTCTGGCGCAGCCCAGCGGGCCCTGCTCGCCGGACGACGTCGTCGTCACGCCGGAGGTGCGCAACCCGCTGGGGGGCAGCGACGTCGTCATCGCCCTGATGGTGCGCACCCTGGTCTCGCCCGCGTGCAACTTCGAGGTGTCGCCCGAGACGCTCACCATGAACATCACCTCCGGCAACGACGCGATCTGGTCGACCCGTCAGTGCCCCGCCGCGATGCCGACGACCTCCGTGGTCGCCCGCAAGGACCTCGCGACGTACGTCTTCGTCACCTGGAACGGCAAGCGCTCCGACGCCACCTGCTCGCGGCTGACCGACTGGGCGCTCCCGGGCTGGTACCACGTCCGCGTCGCCGCCCTCGGCGGCGAACCCGCCGACGAGCAGTTCGAGCTGGCCCGCCCCCAGCCCGCAACCGTCACCACCACCGTCACCCCCAAGCCCCCCAAGCACACCAAGAAGCCGAAGGCGCGGTGAGGCGGCCTGGGCGTGATACCCGGTCGACCGGGTATCACGGACGTTCGTGAGGGTTGCAACCGTCACTAACGGACAGGAACGACGCCAAACCTCAGACGTAACGCTCCAGGATCGTCGACTCGGCGAGCCGGGACAGTCCCTCTCGAACCGACCGGGCGCGAAGCTCGCCGACGCCGTCGACGGCCTGGAGGTCGTCGACCCCGGCGGACAACAGCTTCTGCAGGGTGGAGAAGTGCTCGACCAGGCGGTCGACCACCGGTGACGGCAGGCGCGGGACCTTGGCGAGCAGGCGGTAGCCGCGTGGCGCGACGGCGCCGTCGAGGTGCTCGCCGAGGCCGAGGGACTTGGCCACGGCGAGCGGGTCGACCAGGTCGGTGGGGGACAGGGACTCCAGCAGGGCGAGCAAGGCCTCGGGGGTGCGGGCCTTGCGTCCGGCCGGCACGTAGTCGCGGATCACCAGCTCGCGCTCGGCGTCGACGCCGGTCACGAGCTCCTCGAGCTGCAGGGAAAGCAGGCGGCCGTCGGTCCCGAGCTCGAGCACGTAGTCCTCGATCTCGGCGGCGATCCGGCTGACCATCTCGAGCCGCTGCGCCACCACGGCGACATCGCGCACCGTGACGAGATCCTCGATCTCGAGAGCCGAAAGGGTGCTGGAGACCTCGTCGAGCCTGAGCTTGTAGCGCTCCAGCGTCGCGAGGGCCTGGTTGGCGCGGGACAGGATCTGGCCGGAGTCCTCGAGCACGTGGCGGGTCTCGCCTACGTACGCCGCGATGATCTGCATCGACTGGGACACCGAGATCACGGGATGCCCCGTCTGCTTGGCGACCCGCTCGGCGGTGCGGTGCCGGGTGCCCGTCTCCTCGGACGGGATCCGCGAGTCGGGCATCAGGTGGACCGCGGCCGTGATGATCCGGGTGAGGTCCTTGTCGACGATGATGGCGCCGTCCATCTTGGCCAGCTCGCGCAGGCCGGTGGCGGTGAAGGGTACGTCGAGGGCGAACCCGCCGCTCGAGATCGACTCGACCGTGCGGTCGTTGCCGAGCACGATCAGCGCGCCAGTGCGGCCCCGGAGGATGCGCTCGAGGCCGTCCCGCATCGGGGTTCCGGGCGCGATCAACGACAGCGTCGCCCTCAGCCTGAGGACGTCGTCGGAACGCTCGATGCCGGCCACGGCGGTGAGTCTAGGGCGTGCTTCACCGGAACCACGCAGCGTCGACGCAGGTCAGACGGCTTCTGCGGTGGTGTCGCGGATGACCCCGAGCAGGCGCAGGGCCGAGGCCACGTCGGCCACCTCGATGACTCGCATGCCCTCGACGGTGCGCGGCACCGACGCGACGCCGGCCGCCGCATTGGCCTCGCGGCGCTCGGCGGGCACCACCGCTACGGCGAAGCCGAGCCGGGCGGCCTCGGCGATGCGTTGCGGCAGGTCGCGCACGCGTCGCAGCTCGCCGGCCAACCCGATCTCGCCCATCGCCACCACCCCCATCGGTGCGGGGACCTCACGGGTCGCGGAGGCCAGCGCCACGGCAACCGCGAGGTCACTGGCCGGCTCGGTCACCCGGGCGCCGCCGACGGTGGAGGCGAAGACGTCGTGGGTGTGCAGTCGGATGCCGCAGTGCTGCTGCAGCACGGCCAGCACCATCGCGACCCGGGAGCCGTCGAGCCCGGACGTAGTACGGCGCGGACGCTCGGCGGGCGTGGGCGTCACCAGGCCCTGGATCTCGGCGAGCATCGGACGTCGACCCTCCATGGTCACCGCCACACAGGTGCCGGGCACCTGACGCCCGTGGTGCTCGACGAACAGGCCGGTGGGGTCGGTGACGGCGGTGATGCCCTCGGCCGACAGGTCGAAGCAGCCCACCTCGTCGACCGGGCCGAAGCGGTTCTTCATCGCCCGCACCATGCGGAAGCGGGAGTTGCGGTCGCCCTCGAAGTGGAGCACCACGTCGACGACGTGCTCGAGCACCCGGGGGCCGGCGATCGAGCCGTCCTTGGTGACGTGGCCGACGATCACGGTGGTGATGTTGCGGGTCTTGGCGACGCGGATGAGTGCGGCCGCGACCTCCTTGACGTGGCTGACGCCGCCAGGCACCGCGTCGAGGCCCGGCGCGGAGATGGTCTGGATCGAGTCGACCACCAGCAGCGCAGGGCGCACCTCCTCGATGTGGGTCAGCACGGCGCCGAGGTCGGTCTCGGCCGCCAGGAACAGCTCGTCGTGGACGCCGCCCGTGCGGTCGGCGCGCAGCCGCACCTGGGACGCCGACTCCTCGCCGGTGATGTAGAGAGTGCGGCGGTGGACCCGCGCCGTCTGGGAGGCGACCTCGAGCAAAAGCGTGCTCTTGCCGACACCTGGCTCGCCGGCGAGCAGGATCGCCGCTCCCGGCACCAGACCGCCGCCGAGGACCCGGTCGAGCTCGGGCACCCCGCTCGAGCGGAACGTGGAGTCGCGCACGTCGACCTGGCCGATCGGCACGGCCGGGCTGGTCACTGGCGTCGCCATGGCCCGCAGCACCGGCGCCGCCGCCTCGACCACGGATCCCCACGCCTGGCACTCACCGCAGCGGCCGACCCACTTGGTGGTTTCCCAGCCGCACTCGGTGCAGCGGTGGGCGGCGCGCGGCGCCTTCGCGGACTTGCTCGACGACATGGCGGTCACGCTAGGCGAGGGCGCCGACAACTCCCCGCAGCCTCGCGGAGGTCTGTGCATCGCGGGTGCCGGGGTGCCCCGCCGTACCCCTCACCTATGCTGACCTCGCCGGCTTGGATCGATCCAGGCATGGTGGCAGTTTCGGGAGGTGCACGCATGACGATCCGCTACCCCGTGGCGCCACCGACCCTGGCGGACGTCGCCGAACGAGCGGGCGTCTCCCGGCAGACCGTGTCCAACGCGATCAACAACCCCGACCTGCTGCGTGCCGACACGTTGACGCGGGTGCAAGAGGCCATCGAGGAGCTCGGCTACTCGCCCAACCGCGCCGCCCGCAACCTGCGCACGCGCGCCTCCCACCTCATCGGGCTGAAGTTCGCGCCCGCGCAGGAAGGCACGGCCAACGCCGCGATGGACCGGTTCGTCCACTCCCTGGTCGAGACGGCCGGCGGTGCTGGCTACCACATCCTGCTGTTCGCGGTCGGCGAGGACGAGGACGCCCTGCGTGGGTACGACGACCTGTTGCGGTCCACGGCCGTCGACGCGTTCATCGTCACCGACACCTATCTCGGCAACCCCCAGGCCACGTGGCTGCGGCAGCGACGGGCGCCGTTCGTGGCGTTCGGCCGGCCGTGGGACGACGAGTCCGCCGACCACCCGTGGGTCGACGTCGACGGCGCAGCCGGCGTCGACCTCGCGACCACCCACCTGCTCGACCGCGGCCACGACCGCATCGCGTGGATCGGCTGGCGCAAGGACTCTCGCATCGGCGAGGACCGGCGTTCCGGCTGGACCGAGGCCATGCACGGCCGCCACCTCTCGACCACGGGGCTCGCGTCGCGTACCGAGGACACCGTGTCGTCCGGTCGCGAGGCCGCCGCGGTACTGCTCGACGAGGCCCAGCCCTCGGCGTTCGTGTGCGCCTCCGACACCCTGGCGATGGGTGTGCTGCATACCCTGCGCGACCGAGGGCTGACACCCGGCCACGACATCTCGGTCGTCGGGTTCGACGACTCGCAGGTCGCCCAGGTCATCGAGCCCGGCCTGACGTCCGTACGCCAGCCGCTCGAGGAGGTCGCCGTCGAGATCGTCCGCGCCCTCGAGGGCCTGCTCAGCCACCCGCCCGTGATCTCGCCCGGGCGTCCTGCTCACCCCGACGCTCGCGGTTCGCGAGACCGGCTGAGCTTGGGGGCGGGATACCCGGTCGACCGGGTATCCCGGACGTTCGGGGACGTTGCAACCGTCACTAAGAGGCAGGAACGACCCCGAACCTGCCGCCGCTAGAAGTTGCGTGACCAGACGTTGACGGCGTAATCGACCTCGGTCCCGCCACCCTCGGCCCGGTGCTCGGCCAGGATCCTCCCGGCGGTCGGGGCGTCGAACTCGATGCGTACCACGGCCTCGAGGTCCGCCTCGGAGCCGAACGACCACCGCGTCAGCACCGGGCGTGCGCGTCCAGCCGTGGCGGGCCCAGAAGCGCTCGACCTCGGCCGGGTCGATCTTGGGGTAGCCCAGCCTGAACCACCGCCCGAACGTCGACCGGGTGCCGTCGTTGTCGATCACGAACGCCGTGCCTCCGCGCCGTACGACCCGGGCGAGCTCACGCAGCCCCGGCTCACAGCCGGGGCCGAAGAAGTAGGCCCACCGCACGTGCACGACGTCGACCGACGCATCGGGAAGCGGCACCTGCTGCGCTGTCCCGGCTGAGACCGTGACGTGCGGCAGCGAGCGGGTACGTCGCCGCGCCAGGGTGACCAGGTCGGGGTGCGGCTCGACACCGACCACCTGGGATGCGGTCGCCGCGAAGTACGGCAGGTGGAAGCCGGTGCCGCAGCCGAGGTCGAGCACGACCCGGCCGGACCACGAGGCCCGCGCCGACATGGCGTCGAGCACCAGCCCTTCAGGATCGAAGGCCTGGTTCTCGACCTCGTAGGTCGCCGGGTGCTCCCAGATGTTCGGGCTCGCGACGGCGCCCCGAGGGAGACGAGGGCCGCGCGTCAGATGCGCACCAGACCACTGGGCGTCTGGAACTGCGCGGCGAGGATGCCGGGCGTGCCGTGAGGCGCGACCCAGTCGACCTTCACGTCCTCCAGCGGCGCCTCGACGGTCTCGCCGAGCCACTCGCTGACGCGTTGCGGATCGCCGGCGATCTCCAGGCAGGCAAGGGAGACGTCTCCCAGAGCGCCGACGCTCGGGTGCAGGGACTCGGGAATCAACCACTCGATGAAGAACGGCAGCTGCGGGTCGGAGATCAGTCCGTTGACGCCGATCTGCTTCCAGGTCAGCTCGGTGCCGTCGGGCAGGTAGCGGTTGCCGGGAGCTGACTCACGACCCAGCCGGTTCTCGACCGACGTGATGTCGTCGACGGCCACGACCCAGCCCAGCCAGCCGCCGCCGAGCGCCGACCGCGCCCGCACCGCCTGGCCGAACGGCGCCTTGTCGGACGCCGGGTGGTCGAGCACCTCGACCACCTCGAGGTAGGTGTGGTCCGCGAGCGGCAGGATCATGTTGCGGGTCCCGAAACGCGGGTGCATGCCCCCATCGGCGAACGACTTCCCCAGCAGTCCCCCGATGCGCTGGGCTGTTCTGGCGAGGCCGTCTGGTCCGGCGGCGTAGGAGAGATGGTCCAGGCGCATGCCGGCCATTCTCATCTCTCTCTCAGGCACGGCCGACACGGGGGTCGGCTTCTCTTGATGTCGAGAGACCCGTCGATCCCGTCGCCAACGTCGTCGTCAGCGCGGGTCCGCGGGATGCAGCGCGAGGGCTGACCGGGAGCGCAGGTGGGCTTCGCAGTGCCGCACCAGCTCGGCGTACGCCGGCGGGCCCATCAGCTCGGTCAGCTCGGGCGCGTTGGTGACGTAGAGCGGTTCGGCGCCGACGTGCGCCTCGGTGTTGCCGGAGCAGTACCAGTCGAGGTCGTGGCCGCCAGGCCCCCAGCCGCGACGGTCGTACTCGCCGATGGTGACCTCCGTGTACGACGTGTCGTCCTGTCGCTCGACGGTGCGGAAGGTACGTCGGATCGGCAGCTGCCAGCACACGTCCGGCTTGGTCTCGAGTGGATGCCGGCCCTGCTGCAACGCCAGCGCGTGCAGGGCGCAGCCGGCTCCGAGCGCGAAGTCGCGGCGGTTGTGGAAGATGCACGCGGACTGGCCGTCGACCTCGATGACGGGAGTCATGCGAGCGCCCTCGTCGTCGGTCGTCACCCAGTGCTTCTTGCGCACGCGGCCGCCCGGGTGGAACTGCCACACGTCCGGGGTGAGCTGGTCGACGTACTCGGCGACGCGCTTCTCGTCGCTCTTGTCCGCGAAGTGGGCGCCGAGCGTGCAGCATCCGGTGTCGGGCGACTCCTTGTAGATGCCCTGGCAGCCCTGGCCGAAGATGCACAGGAAGTTGGAGGTCAACCAGGTCAGGTCGCACTTGAAGACCTGGTCGGGGTCCGCGGGGTCGACGAACTCGACGAACGCGCGCGGAAACACCAGATCGACCTCGGGCACCCGACAAGCCTACGGGCACGCGCACGAAGGCTCGGTGTCCCGCTATACCGTTGGTCCATGCGGCTGGGTGTGCTCGACATCGGCTCCAACACGGGGCACCTGCTCGTGTTCGACGCCCACGACGGCGCAGCGCCGCTGCCGGCCTACTCCCACAAGGAGCCGCTGCGGCTCGCCGAGCACCTCGACGGGCAGGGCGAGGTCTCCGTCACGGGTCGCGACGCTCTGACCGGTTTCGTCGAGTCGTCCGTCGTGGTGGCGGAGGACAAGGGCTGCGAGGAGATCGTCGGCTTCGCGACGTCGGCCGTGCGCGACGCCGGCAACAGCCAGCAGGTGCTCGACCACGTGCGCGAGAAGACCGGCGTCCGGATCGACGTGCTCTCGGGAGAGGACGAGGCGCGACTGACCTTCCTGGCCGTGCGGCGTTGGTTCGGCTGGTCGGCCGGACGACTCAGCGTCTTCGACATCGGCGGCGGCTCGTTGGAGATCGCGGGCGGCGCTGACGAGGCGCCGGACGTCGCGTGGTCGGTGCCGCTGGGAGCCGCCCGGTTGGCGCGGGAGTACTTCGCGCGGGCCCGCCCCGACGAGGACGACCTGAAGAAGCTACGACGCAAGATCCGCGCCGAGATCGCGAGGGACGCCGGACAGCTGCTCCGTGCCGGACAACCCGACAAGGCGGCGGCCACGTCGAAGACCTTCCGCTCGCTGGCCCGGATCTGCGGAGCCGCACCAGCGGGCGATGGAGCGCTCGTCCCCCGCACGCTCCGGCTCAAGGACCTGTCCTACTGGATCCCGCTGCTCGTCTCCATGGACCCCGACGAGCTCGCGGTGCTCCCCGGGGTGTCGCTCTCCCGGGCTCACCAGATCGTGCCCGGTGCGCTGGTCGCGGAGGCCTGCATGGACATCTTCGGTCTCGTCGAGCTCGAGATCTGCCCGTGGGCGCTGCGCGAGGGCGTGATCCTCGAGCGCATCGACAAGATCGCGTTGGTCCACAGCGCCGTCACGGGCAGCGCTCCAGACTGACGTGCCGTCCTCAGTCGCCCTGTCCACCGCCTCGGTGTACCCCGAGTCGACGGCGCACGCGTTCGCCTACGCCGCCAGGCTCGGCTACGACGGCGTGGAGGTGATGGTGGGCATCGATGCGCTGAGCCAGCAGGTCTCGGCGGTCAAGCAGCTCTCCGACCACCACGAGCTGCCGGTCGTCGCGGTGCACTCGCCGTGCCTGCTGTTCACCCAGCGGGTCTGGGGTACCGAGCCATGGGGCAAGCTCCAACGCTCGGCCGAGATGGCCGCGACCGTCGGCGCCGAGGTGGTCGTCGTACACCCGCCGTTCCGCTGGCAGCGCGAGTACGCCACCGGCTTCGTCGAGGGGATCGCGTCGCTGGAGAAGGAGACGGGGATCGCCTTCGCCGTGGAGAACATGTACCCCTGGCGGGCCTCGTCGCGGCGCCGAGCCGATCGTGGGGTCGAGATGTACGTCCCCGGCTGGGACCCCTCCGAGGAGTCCTACGCCAACCAGACCATCGACCTCTCCCACGCCGCCATCGCGCGCTCCGACGTGGTCGCGATGGCCGAGAGGATGGGCCCGCGGCTGCGTCACGTCCACCTCACCGACGGCTCGGGCTCGGCCAAGGACGAGCATCTCGTGCCCGGCCGCGGCGTGATGGACGCTCAAGGATTTCTCCGGCAGCTTGCGGGTGCGGGCTTCGACGGCCACATCGTGCTGGAGATCAACACCCGCAAGTCCGCCAACCGCGAGGAGCGGGAGCGCGACCTGGTCGAGTCGCTGGAGTTCGCCCGCGAGCACTTCGTCGTACCCTCCCCGCATGGCTGAGCATGCGGCGTCGTCCGGCTCGCCGGGCTCGCCCCGTGGCCGGCGGCGCGGGTCTCCCGACACCCGGTCGGCCATCCTCGCGGCGGCCCGGTCGTCGTTCGCCAAGCACGGGTTCGCAGGTACGACGATCCGCGCCGTCGCCGCCACCGCCGGCGTCGACGCGGCTCTGGTGCACCACTACTTCGGCACCAAGGATGAGCTGTTCCTCGCCGCCCTCGAGCTGCCGGTCGACCCGCGCAAGCTGATCGGCCCGGCGGTCGCGGGCCCGATCGAGCAGGCCGCCGAACGCTTCCTCGGCGTGTTCCTCTCCGTCTGGGACGACCCCGACATCCGCCCGTCGCTGCTGGCCGTTGCCCGCGGGATCATGGACCCCGCCGCCAACCGGCTGCTCTCCGAGGGCGTGCTGCCCGTCGTCATCGAACCGATCGGTGTCGCCCTCGGCATCGACCGCCCCTCCGAACGGATGCCCCTCGTCGCCTCCCAGGTGATCGGCCTGATCCTGCTGCGGTACGTGCTCGTCGTGGAACCCCTCGCCTCGATGTCTCGCGACCAGCTGATCGCCATCTACGCGCCGACCATCCAGCGATACCTGACCGGCGACCTGCCCTAGGAGCGGCATTCCGCGGCCAGTACGAGCTGGCGGATCTCCGGCACCGGGTGCCGGTGATCCGCCGCTCTCGCGTGCAACCGTCGGCTTGCGACGGTTCTGCCCGAGACATGCGTTGGTGTAGCGTGCCGGAAGATCCCAGGCGCCTGGTGCTGGGGATCCTCCGCCTGTCGTTCAACCGACGAGGTGCGGGGTTGCGGTCAGTACCTCGAGCTCGACCGGAGTTCCCTCGACGGTGAGTGTCTCCGGGATGTCCCGCCACGGGCCGTCGTTGACGCGGTATCTGCCGTGGTAGGTGACGTCGACGCTCGGAGTGACGGTCACGTCCGCCTCGACGTAGACGTGAGTGATGCGGAGGTCCGGGTACGGCGCACCCGGGTCAGCGCCGTGTCGGTACTCGCCGTCGCCGAAGTGCCAGGTGTAGTTCACCGGCGTCGCCTCGATCTCCACCCGCTGCCCGAGCAGCGTGACCGTCTGGGTCGTGGGTTGCGTCGTGGTGGTGAGGAAGTTGGTCTTCGAAGTTGACCAGGGTCCGGCCGTCGGGCGGCTGGATGGTCAGCTCGGCCTCCGGCCAGTCAGCTTCTTCATCTCGGCGAGCACCCTGCCGGGAGTGATGACGTCAACTCGGTTGCCGTGTCGGTGTCGAGGCAGACTGTCCCCCAGGGGACATTGGGGCTTCCCGGTGAGCTGCGGAACACCATGTACTTGAAGGTGTTCGGGTGGGTCCTCACATCGCTGCTGGTTGATGCATGACTCCGCGACGTCCTGTGTCTCGACGCACATCGGCCTAGTCGAGTAGCTGATGCCGTCACCGTGGGTCGCTGATGGCAGGTGGAACTGCTCGCCGCTGAAGTGACAGAAGACGTGGACATCCGTGAGGTTCGTGGCGTCCGGACAGGGAGAAGCCTGGACTCGGTCTGAGCCCCAGCACGACGATCCGGTCGAGACGCATCAATGCGAGCAGCAGTCAAGATCGCCAGGACCCACCTCATTGAGGCTAGCCGTTCGAGCAGTGTCATCACCCAACTCGACCGATCAGGCTGCAGAGTGGCGATCGGTATGTCACGCGTCCGCCTGGCAACGTCTGCACATGGGCCGCCCGCCTCCTCGACATACTCAGTCGGCGTCGATCGCACCGCTACACGGACCTCTACCTCGCCGTTGCGATCTGGCTGCGCCGGCCTTCACGGATCGAATGACGAGGCCATCTGTCTTCACGTAGCCGCCGCCGGCGTATATACGTTCAACCTGGTCTGCGACTCCCTTGCACGGGACGCAGCCTCGTGTGAGTTTCCTGTACTCGCCTGTCTCGCCGGTGTTCTGCATCTCCGTATCGACCGCCACCCACCGCCGCACGAACTCCTCCGGCGTCTCAGGCTCTTCCGTCGGCGAAGCGGTGGGCGACGACGAGGTCGGCGCCGGCGTGGCGGGGTCAGCGGACGAGGAGGACGAGTCGCTGCAGCCGGACAGCCACAACAGACAGCAGGACAACCCAACGAGCAGACGTGTCACGACGAGCAACCCTCCCGAGATCCGAGGTGACCGACGGCGGGACGCTAGCGGAACCGCCACCGCCGCAGGGGCCGCGTCTCGACACCTGTGGACGACTTGACCAAATCGGTGTCAGCCACCCATAATTCATCGCATGATGAAAAACGCGGTCGAGGTGAGGGACCTGGTGGTCCGGCGTGGGGGGCGTGAGGTCCTCAGGGGGATCGGGTTCACGATCGAGGAAGGCAGCGTCACCGGCCTGCTGGGGCCGAGTGGGTGCGGCAAGTCCACGCTGATGCGCTCGCTGGTCGGGCGTGCAGCAGCAGACGAGCGGCTCGGTGACGGCCTTCGGCGAGGTCGCCGGGGGCAAGGCGCTGCGCAGCCGGATCGGCTACGTCACGCAGGCGGCGAGCGTGTACGACGACCTGACCGTCGCCGAGAACCTCAGGTTCTTCGCCCAGGTCCTGGGCGTGGACAGGAGCCAGGTCGACGAGGCGATCGACGCCGTCGACCTGCGCAGCCACGCCGACCAGGTCGTCGGCCAGCTCAGCGGCGGTCAGCGCAGCCGGGCCAGCCTGGCGGTCGCGCTGCTCGGCAACCCCGAGCTGCTCGTGCTCGACGAGCCGACCGTCGGCCTCGACCCCGTGCTGAGACGGGATCTGTGGAAGCTGTTCCACGAGATCGCCGAGCGCGGCGCCGCCGTGTTCGTCAGCAGCCACGTCATGGACGAGGCGGACCGCTGCGACCGCCTGCTGCTGATGCGCGACGGCCGGATCATCGCCGACGACACCCCCGAGCGGATCCGGGAGAAGACCCGCACCGACGACATCGAGAGCGCGTTCCTGGCGCTCGTGGAAGAGACCGGAGACGCAGCATGAACCCCCGCATCACCATCGCGGTCGCGACCCGCGTGCTCACCCAGATACGGCGCGACCACCGCACCGCGGCCATGCTGATGGTGCTGCCGTGCCTGCTGATCAGCCTGCTGTGGTGGATGTTCGAGGACGTCCAGGGCGGCGTGGTCTTCGACCGTCTCGGGCCGGGCCTGCTCGCGCTGTTCCCGTTCATCATCATGTTCCTGGTGACCAGCGTGACCACGTTGCGCGAGCGGAGCTCGGGCACCCTCGAACGACTGCTCGCGATGCCGATGGGCAAGCTCGACTTCCTGCTCGGTTACGCCATCGCGTTCGGCATCGTGGCCGCTGTCCAGTCGGCACTCGCCGTCGCGCTCGCGGTCGGCCTGCTCGACCTCGACGTCCAGGGCCCGGTATGGCTGCTGACCGTGGTGGCGATCGCCGACGCCGTCCTCGGCTCCGCGCTGGGGCTGTTCGTCAGTGCCTTCGCGACGACGGAGTTCCAGGCGGTGCAGTTCATGCCGGCGTTCGTGCTCCCGCAGATCCTGCTGTGCGGTCTCTTCGTGGCCCGCGACCAGCTGCCGACGGTGCTGGAGAAGGTCAGCGACGTGCTGCCCCTGTCCTACGCCACGGATGCGATGCAGACCCTCGTCCGCACCAGCGCCACCGGCGACGTCTGGCAGGACCTGGGCGTGGTAGCGGTGTTCGCGCTCGCCGCACTCGGCCTGGGAGCGGCGACCCTGCGTCGACGTACCCCCTAGGACACCTGGCGCCAGGGATTAGCCTGGCCGCATGGCTCTCCTGCGCGAACCGCTACTCCTGTTGTCCCGGAGCGGCCTGGTCAAGCAGCTCGTCAGCACCATGCCGGTGTCGGCCGGCATCGTGAAGAGCTACGTGCCCGGCGAGACCAACGAGTCCGCGGTCGAGGCCACCCGCGGTCTCGTCGACGACGGTCTCAAGGTCACCCTCGACTTCCTCGGCGAGGACACCCTCGACGTGGAGCAGGCCGAGGCCACGGTGGCGGCGTACGTCGACGTCCTCAAGCAGCTGTCGACGCACGGGCTCAGCCGCAGCGCGGAGGTGTCGGTCAAGCTCTCGGCGATCGGCCAGGCGCTCCCGGACGTCGGACACAAGACGGCCCTCGAGAACGCGCGCACGATCTGCCGCGCGGCCCGCAACGCGGGTACGACGGTCACGCTCGACATGGAGGACCACACCACGACCGACTCGACGCTGGCCATCCTGCGCGAGCTGCGCAAGGACTTCCCGGAGACGGGCGCAGTGCTGCAGGCCTACCTCCACCGCACCGAGGCCGACTGCCGGGCACTGGCCTACGAGGGCTCGCGGGTGCGGCTGTGCAAGGGCGCCTACAACGAGCCCGAGGAGGTCGCCTACCAGGGCCGCATCGACGTCGACCGCTCCTACGTCCGCTGCCTGAAGATCCTGTTCGCCGGCCAGGGCTACCCGATGATCGCCAGCCACGACCCGCGCATCGTCGAGATCGCCGCGACGCTCGCCTCTCGCTACGGACGCGCGCAGGGGTCCTACGAGTTCCAGATGCTCTACGGCATCAGGCCCGAGGAGCAGCGCCGCCTCGCGAAGGCAGGCGAGACCGTGCGTGTCTACGTCCCTTACGGCCAGGAGTGGTACGGGTACCTGATGAGACGTCTCGCGGAGCGACCTCAGAACCTGTCATTCTTCGTGAAGTCCCTGATCTCCAAGAAATAAAGGGGAAAGTCGATGTCCCAGACCGCCATCATCGGCGCCGGCGTGATGGGGGAGGCCCTGCTCTCAGGACTCGTCCGCGCCGGTCGCCGCGTCGACGACCTGCTCGTCGGCGAGAAGCGGCCCGACCGCGCGCGCGAGCTCGAGGAGCGGTACGGCGTCACGGTGGTGTCCAACGCCGAGGCCACCCGCAAGGCAGACACGCTGGCCCTCGTCGTCAAGCCGCAGGACATGAACGACGTCCTCGAGGAGATCGCCCCAGAGCTGCGCCCCGGCCAGCTGGTCGTGTCGATCGCCGCCGGCATCACCACCGCCTACATCGAGTCCCGCGTGCCCGACGGCGTGGCCGTCGTGCGCGTCATGCCCAACACGCCCGCCCTGGTCGACGAGGGCATGACCGCCATCGCGCCCGGCTCCCACTGCGACGACAGCCACCTCGCGGAGGCCGAGGCGCTGATGGGCTCGACCGGCCGGGTGCTGCGCGTACCCGAACGCCAGATGGACGCCGTCACGGCGATCAGCGGCTCCGGGCCGGCGTACATCTTCTTCGTCGTCGAGTCGATGATCGAGGCGGGAGTCCACCTCGGTCTGCCTCGCGCCACCGCCACCGAGCTCGTCGTCCAGACGGTCGTGGGCTCGGCCAAGATGCTGCGCGAGACCGGCACCCACCCGGTCGTGCTGCGCGAGCAGGTGACCTCGCCGGGCGGTACCACCGCCGCCGCGCTGCGCGAGCTCGAGACCCACAAGGTGCGCGCGGCGTTCCTCGCCGCGATGGAGGCCGCCCGCGACCGCTCGAGGTCGCTCGCCGAAGGCAGCTGAGCCGCCTCACTTCTCGATCGTGAACCGGTTGGACCTCCCGATCGCGTGGTAGCTGTCGTCGACGAACAGGCGCGCGATGTACCTGCCCGGCGGCAGCGGCCACGACGCCACACCCTCGCCGAGGTAGGCGCTCCCGCCGAAGACGACCGAGCCCTCGATGTGGGTGCGCGTGTAGCGGTACATCAGGTACCAGCCCGCACCTCGGCAGATCCGGAAGCACCGGAACAAGCCGACCCAGTCGAAGAGCTGCCCGGGCGCGCCCCTGAAGCTGACGCGGATGGGCTCGCCGACGTCGTACGACGCCGCGTCCGTTCGCAGTCGCGGCCGGTCGCCGGGCGCATAGACCCAGATCGGCGCCCGGGCATCGCGGGAGCCGGTGGCGCGGTCGACGAGGACGACGTAGTAGCGACCAGGGCCCAGGCCGGACTTGTCGAGGCGGACGACGCCGTCGGTACGGCGGCCGGTCGACGCCACCGAGACCAGCGGTGCCGAAGCACCCCGCGGAACCAGAGCCACGACCTCGTGGCGGGAGCCGGTGCCGTGGAAGCGGACCCGCAGGGGCGTCTCGCCGGCGACGACACGGCGTTGCTCGGGCGCCACGATCAACGGTGCCTTGCCGGGCACGACGTCGAAGGTCGACACGACGCCGCGGTGGTCGGTGGGGAAGGGCTCGGCGACAGCGAGGTCGACCTGCGGGTTGCCGCGCTCGCCGACCAGCCTGCTGTCCACGGTGGTGGTGGAACCGGCGTGGAGCACCCAGTCGATGCGGTCGAAGAAGTCCTTTTCCTGGGTCTCCGGACCGCCGGGCGACCAGGTGTAACCGGGATCCTGCACAGGATCGGGGTGCGCGTCGCGGTAGGAGTCGCGGAACCCGGCGTCGGCGAGGGCCTTGCCGGCCGGCCACTGCACGGCGTACGGCACCTCCGGCCGACTGGCGGCGACCTCGGGGGTCCAGTCGAGGTGCGACGGACTGTTGAAGTCACCGGTCACGAACACCGGGACCCCGCGGCTCGCGAGAGCGGGGAGCTCGCGCAACACGCGGTGCAGGGCGGGCAGCCGAAGCGTGCGTTCGAGCTCGAGCACCTTCGCGCGCGGCCAGCCCTTGCGGACCTGGTAGGGGCCGTACGGCGTCGACGGCAGGTGGACGTTCGCGACCGCCACGACCCGGCCGGAGACGGGCGTGACGTAGGCGAAAAGCCCGTCCTCACCGGGTGGATCGAGGATCGGGTAGCGCGAGATCACGTGCGTCTGGGGACTGGCGTACCAGCCCAGGACCTCCGCCAGCTTGCGGGTGTTGCGCTCGGGCTCCTGGAGCCCGACGACGTCGGCACCGCTGGCCTCGATGATCTTGGCCATCCGGTAGAGCCCCTGCGGGCAGTCGTTGGCGACGGGGCACCAGTCGCCGGTCGACAGGTCGTAGTCGTCGCCGCCGTAGAACATGTTCAGCGACATCACGCTCAGCCGGACGGACGGCGGCGAGTCTTCCGCGGGCGGGACAGCGGACGCCGGGGGAGGCGTCACGACGAACGTGGCGATCAGGGTGAGAAGAGCGAGGCGGGCCACGCGCACGCGCCGAGCATGACACTGAACGGCGGTTCAGTCACCACCGCTGGTTGAGGAGGAACGAAGTCCCGTCACGAAACCAGCGAAGGCAGACAGGATCGCCGTGGTTTCGTGACAGGCCCTGCGCGCCTTCCTCAACCAGCGAACGGCGACGCCACCGCCGGCGGCCAGCCGGGTGCCCCGAGCTCGCGGGAGACGTTGCGCGCGGTCTCGCGCAGGAGCGTGAGCACCGAGTCAGCGACCGGCTCGTCGGTGGCAGGCAGCACCACGGCGATGGCGGCGACCGCCTCGCCGTCGCGGTCGGCCACGGGTACGGCGATCGAGGCCTCGCCGAGGACTGCTTCCTCGTCCTCCACGGCGTAGCCGGTGGCGACCACCTCGGCGAGCGCCTTGTCCAGCTCGTCGAGGTCGGTGACGGTGTCGCCGGTCAGGCTGCGCAGCGGACCCTGGGCCAGCACGGCATCCTTGAACGACGGCCGGTAGGCGAGCAGCACCTTGCCGAGCGCGGACGCGTGGGCGGGGATCGTCAAGCCGGTCTCCGGCATCTGCCGGCTGCCGTCGGGCCGCGGCTCGTGGTGGATCACGATGACCTCCGCGAAGAACTCCACGCCCATGCGGACCGCGAGGCCGGTGCGCTCGGCGAGGTCTCCGGTCCAGCGCATGGCCCGGGCCCGGACGTCGAGGGTGTCGAGGTAGACGTTCGAGAGCTGCAGCAGGGTCGGGCCGAGCATGTAGCGCTGGCCGTGGGGCTCCTTGACCACCAGGCCGTGCGTCTGCAGCGACTTGACGATGCCGTGCACGGTCGACGGCGGCAGGTCGAGCACGGCGCCGAGCTCGCTGATGCCGAGGTGCCGGGAACCCTGGAGCGCGGCGAGGATCTTGGCGGCGCGGTCGATGGCCTGGATCATGCCGCGCCTCCTCCCGTGCTTGTCACTGATCGCCAGCGCCGAGCATGGCACGTTCTGCAGCGATTTTCGCGAACCCTCTTGACTTCTGGTCGAGTTTCTGAGAACTATTCGACATTATCGAATGTGGTTCGCATCACACGGAAGGTCTCTTGAGATGGATGAAAACACGCGGTTGCAGAAGCTCGCAGCAGAGTTCCTGGGTACCGCCTTCCTGGTCTTCGTCGGTGTCGGCTCGGTCCCGGCTCTCCTGATCGTCAACGACGCCAACGGCTCCACCTTCAGTGGCTCCGACCTCGGCATCATCTCGCTGGCGTTCGCCACGATCGTGATCGTCACGGTCTACGTCTTCGGCTACATCAGTGGCAACCACATCAACCCGGCGGTCACCTTCGGCCTGGCGGCGACCGGCAAGTTCCCGTGGTCGGAGGTGCCGTCGTACGTCGTCGCACAGGTCGCGGGCGCCGTCGCAGGCTCGTTCGCCATCGTGGGCGTGCTGGGCAGCAAGGCGAGCGACCTGGGGCTCGGCGTCGCGGCGTACGGCGACGCGATCCCGTGGTACCAGGCCTTCTTCGCCGAGTTCGTCGGCACCTTCCTGCTGGTCTTCGCGGTCTTCGGCGTCATCTACCGCAAGGCGGCTCCCGGGTGGGCAGGCCTGGCCATCGGCATGGTCGTGTTCGCCGCGATCATCCCGGTCGCCCCGACCACCGGCGCCTCGATCAACCCGGCCCGCACCACCGGGCCGATGCTGGTCCAGCAGATCATGGGCGGCGACATCGCCTGGGAGCAGTGGCCGGTGTACGTCGGCGCCGAGCTCGTCGCGGGTGTCGCCGCAGCCGCTGTTGTTCGGTTTCATTGCCCACACGCGTCAGGACACCGCGCCCGCCACCGAGCAGGCGTCCGTCCCCGCCGCGGCCGTTCCTTCGGAGGTCTGATCATGAAGAAGCTCATCAACAAGCCCGAGGACGTCCTGGCCGACGCGCTCAAGGGCGTCGCCGCGGCCCACCCCGAGCTGCGCGTCGACCACCAGCACCGGGTGATCTACCGCGCCCAGCCCAAGGCGGCCGGCAAGGTCGCCCTGATCTCCGGCGGCGGCTCGGGCCACGAGCCGCTGCACGGCGGGTTCGTCGGCGTCGGGATGCTGGACGCCGCGTGCTGCGGCGAGGTGTTCACCTCGCCCACGCCCGACCAGATGGTCGAGGCGACCACGGTCGTCGACCAGGGCGCCGGCGTCCTGCACATCGTGAAGAACTACACCGGCGACGTGATGAACTTCGAGATGGCCGGCGAGATGGCGGCCGCCGACTCCGGCGTACGCGTCGAGACCGTGGTCACCGACGACGACGTCGCCGTCCAGGACTCCACCTGGACCGCCGGTCGTCGCGGCGTCGGCGTCACCGTGCTGCTGGAGAAGATCGTCGGCGCCGCCGCCGAGGAGGGGCGCGACCTCGACGCCGTGCTCGATGTCGCCAAGCGGGTCAACGCCCAGGGCCGCTCGATGGGCATGGCCCTGACCAGCTGCACCGTGCCGGCCGCGGGCAAGCCGACGTTCGACCTGCCCGAGGACCAGATGGAGGTCGGCGTGGGCATCCACGGCGAGCCCGGCCGCAAGCGGGTGCCGCTCGCGGGCGCCGCCGAGATCGCCGAGCAGCTGGTCGACCCGATCCTCGCCGACCTCGACTTCCAGGGCGGGCCGAGCATCGTGCTGCTCAGCGGGCTGGGCGGCACGCCGCTGATCGAGCTGTACCTGCTGTACGGCGAGGTGGCGGTGCTGCTGGAGAAGGCCGGCGTCCAGGTCGCGCGCACGCTCGTGGGCGACTACATCACCTCACTCGACATGGCCGGCGCCTCGGTCACCGTGCTCAAGGCCGACGACGAGATCCTGCGGCTGTGGGATGCTCCGGTGAAGACAGCAGGCCTGCGATGGGGACTCTGACCGTGAGCGATGCCGTATCCGTCGACCAGCTGGTCGGGTGGCTGTCCTCGTTCCGCGACGCGGTCCACGAGCACGGCGCCTACCTCACCGAGCTCGACTCGGCGATCGGCGACGCCGACCACGGCGCCAACCTGATCCGCGGCATGGACGCTGTGATGGCGGCTCTCGACACCTCGGGCGGTGCCGGTGATCTGCTGAAGAGAGCCGGCATGACGCTGGTGACCTCGGTGGGCGGTGCGAGCGGACCGCTGTACGGCACCTTCTTCCTCCGCGCGGCCACCGCCGCTGGCGACGCCAAGGACCTCGATGGCCCGGCGCTGCTGGCCTCGCTGCGGGCCGGGCTCGAGGGCATCGTGGCCCGCGGCAAGGCCGAGGCCGGCGACAAGACGATGTACGACGCGCTGGCACCCGCGCTGGCGGCGTTCGAGGCGGCGTTGGGTTCCGGCGCCGACATCGGTACCGCCGCCCGCGCGGCAGCCGACGCGGCTGCGGACGGCCGGGACGCCACCGAGCCGATGCTGGCCCTCAAGGGGCGGGCGTCGTACCTCGGCGAGCGCAGCGTCGGGCACATCGACCCCGGCGCCGCGTCGTCCGCGTTGCTGCTGTCGGCGCTGGCCGAGTCGCTGGCCGACTCGCGCGAGAGCTGAGTGACGACGTGATCGGGATCGTCGTGGTCTCCCACAGCCTCCCCCTGGCGGAGGCCGCGGTCGCCCTCGCGGAAGAGATGGTGCACGGGGATGGTCCGGTGGTCGCCGTGGCGGCGGGCGCCGGGGGCGGGTTCGGCACCGATGCCACGGAGGTGCGGCGGGCGATGGAGAAGGCCGCCTCGCCCGACGGCGTACTCGTGTTGATGGACCTCGGCTCGGCCGTGCTCAGCGCCGAGCTGGCTCTCGAGCTGGGTGCTCCCGCCGACCACGACGTGCGGCTCAGCGCGGCGCCGGTGGTCGAGGGCCTGGTGGCCGCGGTCGTCCGGGCCGCGGGTGGAGCCGACCTCGAGACCGTCGCCCGCGAAGCCGAGGCGGCGCTGCTGCCGAAGGTGATCAGCCTGGCCGAGCACACCGGCGTACCCACCGCGTTGGCGGCCGTCGAAGCCGACGCGTCGGCGCGGCTGCTGCTGGTGAACCCGCAGGGCCTGCATGCCCGGCCGGCGGCGCAGATCGCGACGGCGGTGGGCGTGTTGGCGGCGGACGTCGTGGTCGAGGCCTGCGGCCGGCGGGCCGACGCGTCGAGCTCGCTGGAGCTGATGACGCTCGGGGCGGGGGAGGGTACGGAGATCACCGTGTCGGCGGTGGGTGCCGATGCCGAGCCGGGCGGTCGACGCGGTCCGGGGGCTGGTCGAGGCGGGGTTCGGGGAGCTCGAGGCAAGCTGAGGTTTGGCGTCGTTCCTGGACGTTCGTGAGGGTTGCAACCTCCACAAACGTCCGTGATACCCGGTCGACCGGGTATCACGTCCCTACTCCGCAACCGCCTCCAGGAGGGCGTACGGGGTGCCGGTGTCGAGGGTGCGGGTGAGGCGGAGGCCGGCGCGCTCGAACAGCGCGGCGAACTCCGCCTCGGTGCGCTCGCGGCCGCCCGACCGCGACCATCATGTTGAGGTCCATGAAGGCTGCCTGCCGTTCGTAGCCGGGGCGGTCCAGCACCAGCTCGACCACGAGCACCACGCCGTGCGGCGCCAGCGACTCGCGGCACCGGCGCCAAGATCGCGACGCACTCGTCGTCGGACCAGTCGTGGAGGATCCACTTCAGCAGGTAGCAGTCGGCGGGCGGCACCGCCTCGAAGAACGAGCCGGCCGTGCGCGGTCCAGCGGTCGCGCGAGGTCGGCCGGCGCCTCGGTGGCGACGACGTGCGGCTGGTCGAGCACCCCGCCGGTCAGGTGGGGGTTGCGGCGCAGCACCGCCGCGCAGCAGCGAACCCTGGCCGCCGCCGACGTCGACGACGTGCGCGCCGGCGACGAGAAGTCGTACGACGTCGCGACAGCGTCGACCACCGCGCGCTCAGCGAGGTCATCAGGTCGTCGAAGTTGCGGCTGTGCTCGGGGTGCGCTGCGACCGGTGCGTCCAGACGTCGACGCCGTGCAGGGCCGTGAACGCCGTCTCGCCGGTGCGCACGGCTGTGGGCCAGGTTGCCCCAGGCCGCCCAGACCGCCGTGTCGGCTGATGAGCCTCGCCTGAGGCGCCAGCGATGCCGGGTGCGTCCGAGACGCAGCGGGCTGCCCGAAGCTCCGCCAGCTGCGAACCGCCCGTCCGCCCCCTCGCCGACCACGCCGATGGTAGCGAGCGCGTGCAGCAGCCGGTGCGTCGTGTCGGGATCGGTCCCGGCGTCTGCGGCGACCTCCGCCGCGGAGCGCGGCACCGCCCGCCAGGCGGTCGATGCAGACCGAGCTCCACAGCCGCCGAGATCGCAGCGGCGCCCGATGACCGACGACGAGCCACTGGAGGTCCTCCCGATCGCCCATCGCTCGATCATCCCACCCCGATCGCCGCCTCGGCGGCGGCCAGCACCGGGGCGGTCACCTCGCGGCACCGGGCGGAGCCGGCCTCGAAGACCTCGGTGACGTACGCGGGCTCGGCGGCCAGGTCGGCGTACCTCTTCTGCACCGGCTCGAGCAGCGCCACCACCGCGTCGGTCACGGCGGCCTTCAGGGCGCCGTACGTCGTGATGCCGTCGGCCGAGCCCCCGCACGCCGCCAGGATGTCGAGCAGGTTGGTGACGCCGGGTTTCTCCTGCGACGCTCGTACGGCGCCCGCGCCGGTGTCGGAGTCGGTCACCGCTCGGGCGATCTTGCGGCGAACGACATCGGGTGGGTCGAGCAGCCGAACCACGCCGGCGTCGGCGCCGGGAGCGGCGGACTTGCTCATCTTGCGCGTCGGGTCCTGGAGGTCCATCACCCGCGCGCCGGCCGGCGGGGTCACGATCTCGGGGACGGTGAACACCGCGCCGAAGGTGTTGTTGAAGCGCGTCGCCAGGTCGCGCGTCAGCTCCACGTGCTGGCGCTGGTCGTCGCCGACCGGGACCCGCGTCGGCCGGTACAGCAGGATGTCGGCCGCCATCAGCACCGGGTAGGTGTAGAGCGAGACGCGGGTGGACGGCCGGCCCCGGCCCTTCTCCTTGTACTGGATCATCCGCGCCAGCTCCCCGGTGTATGCCGTGCACTCCAGCAGGTACGCCAGCTCGCGGTGCGCGGGCACGCGCGACTGCCGGAAGAGCACAGCCGACTCGGGATCGAGCCCGACGGCCAGGAACAGCGTCGTGACCTCGGCGATCGTCGACCGGAGCACGACCGGGTCGTGCGTGGTGGTCATCGCGTGCAGGTCGGAGACGCCGTAGTAGCAGTCGCTGGTGTGCTGGGCGGCGACCATGCCCCGGAAGGCGCCCAGGTAGTTGCCGAGCGTCAGTCGGCCGGACGGGGTGATGAGGGACAGGTGTCGGTCCATGGATGTGCTCCTGAGATGAGAGCCCCCGGGCGGCCGACACAGGTCAGCAGACGAGAACGGCCGCCCGGAGGCGGCCGTGGTTGAGGTGTGCGTCAACGGGTGGTCCGCCTAGGAGGCGGGCCACCAGATCGCGTGGGACGTCGTGCGCACGGAGCCAGGGTAACCGCAGGAGTACGTTGCGACCATGGAGTGCACGGGTCCTGCCACGGTCGTCTTCGACTCGTCGCTGACGGCCTACGACTTCGGTCCCTCGCACCCGATGGCCCCGATCCGGGTCGACCTGACGATGCGGCTGGCCCGCGAGCTGGGTGTCCTCGACCGGCTGCGGATGGTGCCGGCGCCGTTCGCCGACGACGACCAGATCGGCATCGTGCACGCCGACGAGCTCATCGACGCGGTCACCCGGGCGGGCAAGGACCCCGGCTCGATCGACTACGACGACCACGGGCTCGCGACCGACGACAACCCCGTCTTCGCCGACATGCACCGCGCGGCGTCGCACGTGGTGGGCGCCAGCATCGAGGCGTTCCGCCAGGTGCACTCCGGAGAGAGCCTCCACAGCGCCAACATCGCCGGCGGCCTGCACCACGCGATGCGCGACCGGGCGAGCGGTTTCTGCATCTACAACGACGTCGCCGTCGGCATCCAGTGGCTGCTCGACCAGGGCGCGCAGAAGGTTGCCTACGTCGACGTCGACGTCCACCACGGCGACGGCGTCGAGGCGATCTTCTACGACGACCCGCGGGTGCTGACGATCTCCCTGCACGAGACCGGGCAGATGCTGTTCCCAGGGACGGGCTTCGCCGCCGACTCCGGTGGGCCGCGGGCCGAGGGTACGGCGGTCAACGTCGCCCTGCCGCCCGGCACTGCCGACGCCGGCTGGCTGCGGGCCTTCCACGCGATCGTGCCGCCGATCGTGCGGGCCTTCGCACCGGAAGTGCTGGTGACCCAGCACGGCTGTGACTCCCACATGGAGGACCCGCTCGCCCACCTGATGCTCTCGGTCGACGGCCAGCGGGCGTCGTACCTCGCCCTCCACGACCTGGCCCACGAGGTCTGCGGCGGGCGCTGGGTGGTCACCGGCGGGGGCGGGTACGCGCTCGTCGACGTCGTACCCCGCGCGTGGACCCACCTGCTCGCGATCGTCAGCGGTCGTCCCATCGACCCGCACACCGAGACCCCGCAAGCGTGGCGCGACTACGTGCACACCGCTCTCGGACGCCGCGCGCCGTCGCGGATGACCGACGGCCGCACGCCGCTGTGGCGCGACTGGTCGGAGGGCTACGACCCGGACTCGTGGCTCGACCGCACGATCCAGTCGACCCGCGAGGCGATCTTCCCGTCGCACGGTCTGGACCCGATGTTGTGATTTCGAGAAGTACACGAGTGTGACTCGAAAGTGACTGGTTCAGACATTGCAAGCCGACACGCCGAGTCTCTCGGGTTTCTCTAGTAGAACCCTTCCCCACGAGTCACAACAGGCGCTATCTTCGCCAAGAAGCGCGGGACGTGGAGTCACCGGTGGGGAAGCCGGTGGCGTCGCCGCAAGAAAGAACGGTGCGCCATGACCCCCACTGGAGACAGCCGTGGAGACATCTCGGACGTGAAGTTCCTGACCGTCGCCGAGGTCGCCGCCACCATGCGGGTCTCGAAGATGACCGTCTACCGGCTCGTCCACAACGGCGAGCTGCCCGCCGTCCGCGTCGGCCGCTCGTTCCGGGTGACCGAGGACGACGTCAACGAGTACCTCCGAAAGAGCTTCTACTCCGCAGGCTGACCGAGTCGCTGGTCACATCTCGTTCACCCGCCGTCGATTAACCCGGGTCGGGGGCGACGGCTAGGCTGGCGAGGTCCCACGGGCCGTTCCCTGGGGCTCGTTCCAGCAGGTGAAGGGTTACCACGTGGGTTCTGTCATCAAGAAGCGGCGCAAGCGCATGGCGAAGAAGAAGCACCGCAAGCTGCTCAAGAAGACGCGCGTCCAGCGCCGCAAGCTCGGCAAGTAGTCCCCACCCGGGTCGTCGAGGGAGCCGTATGGGCCGGGTCGCACTCGTCACCGGGGTCTCCCGCGACCTCGGCCGGCGGTTCGCGCGCGTCCTGGCGGCGACCGACGGCATCGACCGCGTGATCGGCGTCGACGTCGTCCCACCCCGCGGAGACGTCGGTGCGATGTCCTTCATCCGCGCCGACATCCGGACCCCCGTGATCGCCAAGGTGATCGCGAAGGAGGACGTCGACACCGTCGTCCACATGAGCGTCATCGCCACCCCCGGCAGCGCCGGCGGCCGCGGCACGATGAAGGAGCTCAACGTCATCGGCACCATGCAGCTGCTCGCTGCGTGCCAGAAGGCGCCGTCGGTCCAGCACCTCGTGGTGAAGTCGACCTCGACCGTCTACGGCGCGAGCTCGCGCGACCCGGCGATGTTCACCGAGGAGATGGGTCCGCGCCGCAACCCCCGGTCGGGGTTCGGCAAGGACGCGCAGGAGATCGAGGGTTACGTCCGCGGGTTCGCGCGCCGCCGGCCCGACGTGCGCGTCATCATGCTGCGCCTGGCCAACGTGGTCGGCCCCCACGTCGTCAGCCCGATGGCCTCGTACTTCCGCCTGCCGGTGATCCCGACCGTGCTCGGCTTCGACGCGCGCATGCAGTTCGTGCACGAGAGCGACCTCGACCGCGTGCTGAAGCACGCCGTGCTCACCGACGTGGCCGGCACCTTCAACGTCGCCGGCGACGGCATCCTGATGCTGTCGCAGGCGGTCCGCCGTCTCCAGCGCGCGACCCTGCCGCTGCCCGGATTCGCCGTCGGCCAGCTGGGCTCGGTGCTGCGCCAGGCGCGGCTCGCCGACTTCTCGCCCGAGCAGCTGAGCTTCCTGACCTTCGGGCGCGGGATCGACACGACCCGGATGCGCACCGAGCTGGGCTTCGAGCCCGACTACACCACCGCAGAGGCCTTCGCCGACTTCGCGTCCTCGATGCCGGCGACCTCCCGCGTCTCCGAGCGGGCCGTCGCCGGGCTCGCCGACCTGCTACCCACCGAGCCGTCCGACGCACCCGCGGGGGCCGGCCATGGCTGACGCCGAGATCATCCCGATCGGCACGAGGGGCCGCCCGGGCCGGGGCACCGGCCAGGCGAAGCCCTCGTCCGCCGCGCGCGGCCTGGCGGGCAAGCCCGCCGCCAACAAGGCCGCAACCGAGAGACGTACGCCGACCCGGCGGCGTACCTCCCCCCGACCGGCCGCGGTCGAGGCGATCGAGCAGGTCACCACGGAGGCGGTTCCTCCGCCGGAGCCGGCCGAGCCGCCGCGCGCCGCCGCCACGACGAGTGACCGGGCGCCGCTCGCGGGCATCTCGCCTGCCGACTGGTGGTCGGCCATCCAGCACGCCGCTCGCGAGGTCTTCGGGGAGCAGTGGGAGCCGCAGCTGGCCCGGCTGCTCGCGCTGCTCCGGCGGCGGCTGACCGGCGACTACGAGGTCGACGAGTTCGGCTTCGACCCCGAGGTCACCGAGAAGTTCACGCTCGCGCTGCTGCGGCCGATCGCGGAGAAGTGGTTCCGCGTCGAAGTACGCGGCATCGAGAACGTCCCGGCCACCGGCGGCGCGCTGATCGTCTCCAACCACTCGGGCACGGTCCCCGTCGACGCGCTGATGACGATGGTCGCCGTGCACGACCACACCGGCCGGTTCCTGCGCGCGCTGGGCGCCGACCTGGTCTTCCGGATGCCGGTCGTCGGCGAGATGGCCCGCCGAGGTCGGCGCCACGTTGGCGTGCAACGAGGACGCCGAGCGGATGCTGAGCGGCGGAGAGCTGGTCGGTGTCTGGCCCGAGGGCTTCAAGGGCATCGGCAAGCCGTTCTCCCAGCGCTACAAGCTGCAGCGCTTCGGCCGTGGCGGCTTCGTCAGCGCCGCGCTCCGCACCGGCGTACCCATCGTCCCGCTGTCGGTCGTCGGCGCCGAGGAGATCTACCCGCTGGTCGGCAACGTCCCGTCGCTGGCGCGCCTGCTGGGTGTCCCGTACGTCCCGATCACGCCGTTGTTCCCGTGGCTCGGCCCGCTCGGCCTGGTGCCCCTGCCCTCGAAGTGGCTGCTCGAGTTCGGCGAGCCGATCCGCACCGACGAGCTCGACGGCGGCGCGGCCGCCGACGACCCGATGCTGGTCTTCAACGTCACCGACCAGGTCCGCGAGACCATCCAGCAGACGCTCTACAACCTGCTGATGAAGCGCGAGTCGCGTCTAGCCCTCCGCTGCGCTTCGGGGCGTGTCCGTCGAGGTCGCTCCTTCCTCCTCGGCTCGCTCGCTGCGCTCGCCTTGCCTCGTCGTGCAGGAGCGACCGCGCGACGACGGGATCGTCAGGGCAGGAGGTCATCCAGCGGGTCGGTGACGGCCGTCGGCAGCGCGGAGCCGACGCCACCCAGCAGCTGGGTGACGTCGACCGACGGCAGCGCGACCGGCAAGGTCGGGCCGCCGGTCAGGTCGTCGAGCAGCTGGGTGACGTCGATGGTGGGGAGCGCCACCGTGCCGGACGTTGGTACGCCCGTCGGAACGGCACTGGTCGGCAACGCCGACGTGGGTACGCCGCTCGGGAGCGGCGTCGGTTGGGCAGTCGGCCCGCCACCCGGGCCGCCTGTGGGTCCACCGCCGGGGTCCGCGCTCGGGCTGGGATCGGTCACGCTTCCAGGCGGCAGCTCACCGGTCAGCGACGGCAGTACCAAGGTGGGCAGCACGACGTCGGGGACGTTGACCGCAGGAACCGTGCCGCTTCCGAACCCGGTGCCGACGGTCGGCAGTGTCGGTGCGAGCTCGTCGAGGTCGGCACCCGCGCACGTGGGGCACTGCAGCCGGGCCTCGTCGTCGATCCTCACCAGCGTCGTCACGGCGTGCACCCACTCGTCCTGGGCGCTCTGCGGCAGCTTGCCGTCGAGATCGGCGAGCGACTCCATGGAGGAGGCGGTGAAGCTCCGCAGTTCCGTGACCGTCTGGTCGTCGCGCTTCTCGGCGTACGAGGCGAGCAAGAGGTCGGAGGCCTCGATCGCCTGCGCGGTGAAGTCGTCGAGGGTGTCGGCGATCTCCGCCTCGTGCTCGCCGGCATCGAGGCGCGAGACCTCGTCGAGCCGGGTCGAGGCGCTGGCCAGCAGAGTGGTGCCCTTGCCCTCGTCGCCGACGCTGATGCCGGCGTGGGCCGACTCGATGCCGCGCTTGAGCGGGTAGAGCACGTCGCCGGGCAGCGCCGACTGGGCGACGACCGACATGGTGGCCGTGGCGCCGACCAGGGCGAACCCACCCATCGCGATCGCAAGACGCCGCTCGCGCGGGTTGCGGACCCGGCCCGGGTCGGGCGTGCGCAGCCTGAGCCGGTCGACCTCGGCCGCCCGGGTGGCCGGTAGCGCCGCGGCCTCGGCAACCAGCCGGGTCCGCAGCTCGGCGACGAACTCCGGGCGGGCCTGCGGCTGGGGTACGGCGCGTAGTGCGCCAACGAGCGCGAGCAGGTCGTCGTAGCGGTCCGGCGACGCCCTCCCCCCAAGGCTGGGCGTCGACAGTCCTTCGACGACTGCTTCGAACTCCTCGGCGCGACGACGTGTCGCGAACACCGGGCTCATCACAGAAGTCCTGTCAGGTCACAAGCTCCGGCGCCCCCGCCGGACACCGACCTCAACGAGACCTCGCACGCCGCGGTTACGGCGTACTGGCCAGTAGCAACCAGTGGACTGGTCCAGCCCAACGAATTCGGTGCCCGATCGCGCATTTCAACCACGGATTCCCTCGGGCATCAGCTTGGCCAGGTTGCGAACGCCGCGCAGCTGGAGCTGCTTCACCGCGCCCTCGCTGCGCCCGAGGACGGCCGCGGTCTCGGCGATGCTCATCCCCTGGAGGAACCGCATCACCAGGCAGTCGCGCTGCTCGGCCGGCAGCTCGGTGAGCGCCGCGAGCAGCACCTCGTTGGTGAGGCTGGTCAGCACGGCGTCCTCGGGGCCCTCGGTCGTGCCGCCCTCGTGGAGGGACATGTCCTCGGTGGTCAGCTCCAGGCGGGTGCGACCCGCCTTGAAGTGGTCGGTGCACAGGTTGCGGGCGATGGTCATCAGCCACGCGCCGAAGTCCTTGCCCTGCCACCGGAAGCTGCTCATGCTGCGCAGCGCGCGGAAGAAGGTCTCGGAGGTGAGGTCCTCCGCCAGGGTGGTCGAGCGGGTGCGGTGGAACAGGAAGCGGTAGACCGAGCCGTGGTAGTGGTCGAAGAGCATCCCGAAGGCGTCGGCGTCGCCGTTGCGGGCCAGCTCGACCAGGGCTATCAGCCGGTCGCGGTCGGCCTCGGACTCCTCGCTGGAGGCAGCGAGCCCATGGTCGTCGCTGCCTCCCGCACCACCGGCGTAGCGATCGCGGTCGTTCGGGGGCGAGGTGACCCCGACCTCGCCGGCCATCAGCAGACGGCGGTCGTCCAGGCTGTTTTCGAGCAGGACGGCGAGCACCAACGACCGCAACGCGTCTAGGCCACGCGATGCCACAGTGCCCGGATCTGGCTTCACGCCGGTACCTCCTCGTACCCCAGCCACCCCAGGTTAGGTGGCCCCTGCGGGCCTTGGGAACCGTCCGAAGGGTTAAGTGTCGTAGCACACTTCGTGGGTACGCGACCTCGGGTCCGGGAGATATCCGCAGGTCAGGGACGGGTTGCGGACCTCGCCCGGACGGCGACGGCGGCCGCGATCGCGCCCGCGACCCCCCCGGCCACGGCCCCGGTGACTAGACCGGCACGCGCCGCCTTGCGGCCGGTCCGGTAGTCGTAGACGCGCCAGCCCTCGCGCCGCGCGTGGGCGCGCAGCCGCGCGTCGGGGTTGATGGCGCACGCGTGACCCACCATCGAGAGCATCGGCAGGTCGTTGGCCGAGTCGGAGTACGCCGAGCAGCGGGCCAGGTCCAGCCCCTCCCGCTCCGCGAGCGCTGCGACCGCTTCTGCCTTGGCCGGGCCGTGCAGCATCGTGCCGACCAGCCGGCCGGTGTAGACGCCGTCGACGTGCTCGGCGACGGTGCCGAGCGCGCCGGTCAGCCCGAGCCGGCGCGCGATGATGCCGGCGATCTCGACCGGTGCGGCGGTGACCAGCCACACGCGCTGGCCCTGGTCGAGGTGGAGCTGGGCGAGGGCGCGCGTGCCGGGCCAGATCCGGCCGGCCATCGCCTCGTCGAAGATCTCCTCGCCGAGCTGCTCGAGCTCGAGCACCGTGTGGCCCTCGATGAAGGCCAGAGCCGAGGCCTGGGCGTCGGCGACGTGGTCGGGGTCCTCGGCGCCCACGACGCGGAACTTGGCCTGCTTCCAGGCCGCTGAGGCGATCTCGCGAGTGGTGAAGAATCGCCGGCGGTACAGCCCGCGGGCCAGGTGGAAGATGCTCGCGCCCTGCATGAGGGTGTTGTCGACGTCGAAGAACGCCGCCACCTCGGGATCCGTGGGGACCGCCAGCGCGTCCTCGACCTCGGCCGAGGCCGCGGCCGCCTCGCCGGCCATCGAGGACCGGCGCTGGAGGTCGATCCGGCGCGGTGCGGGCACGTTCCGAGGGTACGACCAACCACCCGGCGCTGGCCGACCCAGCTTGTAACGCGGTGTCCGGGTGCCTTCCATGGCTCGGCGGTGTCCGCGGGTTCTGCTTCGCGCCGAAACCCCCTGTGGAACCATGGATGGATGTCGCTGGACGTCCGTGACGCCGCTGCGGGCTCGTCGTCCGCCGGGCGGCTCGAGCCCACCCTGGTCGCCGACCTGGTGGCGCTCGCGGCCGTCCGCGACGGGGCTCGGGACGCCGTGGTCGAGGCCTCGGGACGCCGGCTGAGCTGGGCCGACCTCGACCGCGAGGTGGGGCGGATGGCCACCGGACTGGGCGATGCCGGGATGGTCGCGGGCCAGCGGGTGCTGCTCGTCCTGGGCAACCGGATCGAGCTGGTCACGACGTACCTCGGGGCGCTGCGTGCCCAGCTGGTCGCCGTACCCGTGAACCCGCGCGCCAAGGTCGAGGAGCTGGCCTGGATGATCGCCGACTCCGGCGCCCGGCTGGTGGTCGCCGACGGCGCGACCGTCGCCGACGCGCGCGCGGCCGGCGTACTGGTCCGCGAGGCGCTGGCCGGCGCGCGCGACGTGCTCGACGACGACGTCGTCGCGCCGGGCTCGCGAGCCCCGGCTGGTCGTCGTCGACTCCGAGCCCCAGGCAGGGGGAGCTGGCCTTCGACGCCCTGCGGGCCGCCGAGCCTCGGCCGGCTGACGGCGCGCCCCGACCCCGAGACCCTGGCCTGCCTGCTCTACACGGGAGTACGGCGGACCTGCCGCGCGCCGCGATGCTCACCCACCGCGCCCTGCTCGCCAACGTCGAGCAGACCGCGGCCGTCCGGCCCGTGACGGCCTGGCGATGATCGGCGCCGGCGACGTGGTGCTCGGCGTACTGCCGCTCTTCCACGTCTACGGGCTGAACGCCGTCCTGGGCAGCGTCCTGCGCCACGGTGCGACGCTCGTGCTCACCGACCACTTCGACCCTCGCGGCACGCTCGAGGTGGTCGCGCGAGCACGGCGTCACGGTCGTGCCCGTGGCACCGGCGGTGTTCCCGCACTGGCTCGGAGCTCGACGACCTGGCGCGGCGCTGGCGTACGGTCGCGGCTGGTGCTGTCGGGCTCGGCGCCCCTGCGCCGGCTCGGTGATCGAGGAGTTCACCGGCCGCTGACCGGCGTCCCGGTCCACCAGGGGTACGGCCTCACCGAGGCAGCCCCGGTCGTCACCAGCACGCTCGCCTCGACGCGCAGCCGCTGACCGGCTCGCTGGGCGCCGCCCTGCCCGGCGTCGGGCTCCGGCTGGTCGACGACCACGGCCTCGAGCCCGAGACCGGCGACCCCGGCGAGATCCAGGTCCGCGGCACGCAACCTGTTCAGCGGCTACTGGCCCGACGCGTCCGGACGGGCCCGGACGCCGACGGCTGGTGGTCGACCGGCGACGTGGGCTTCCTCGACGAGGGCGGCGACCTGTTCCTGGTCGACCGCGCGGCCGAGGTGGTCGTGGTCGCGGGCTTCAGGGTCTACCCGCACGAGGTGGAGGCGGTGATCGCGCGAGGTGCCGGGCGTCGAGGAGGCCGCCGTGATCGGCGTACCCGACGACGCCACCGGGCATGCCGTCGTCGCCTACCTGCGCGTCGCCGGGCCTCGACGCCGACGACGTCGCCGACGCCGTGCGCGCGCGCTGCGAGGCCGCGCTCGCCGGGTTCAAGCGCCCGCGCGCGATCGAGGTCGTCGACGAGCTGCCGACGACACTTGGCCGGCCGGGTGCGCAAGGGCGCAGCTGCGCCAGCTCGAGCGCCGGCGGGCGCTGGGGATCCTGGAGTGACCGCGTGAGGGTACCCCGCGGGTGCGTCATGTACGGCCGCCCCGGCTGCCACCTCTGCGAGGTCGCCGCCGAGATCATCGCCCGGGTCTGCGCCGACCTCGGCGAGGAGTGGGTCGAGATCTCGATCGACGACGACCCCGCCCTGCGCGAGGAGTACGGCGAGGAGATCCCGGTGACCCTCGTCGACGGCCGCCGCCACGACTTCTGGCGCGTCGACGAGACCCGCCTCCGCGCCGCCCTCACCCAGCCTGGGTGGTCGCCGGAGACATGTAACCGGTGCCGAGGCTCACGCGTTCACGCGTGGTCAGCTGCACACCGCGTTACAGCCGGCGTGCCGCTCGGGTGAGGTGTGTCTCAGAGGCGCGCTCGGTTTTGTTCTCACGTTCACAAGCGCCTACTGTGGCGGGCGCTGAGCGAGACCTGACGACCGGCGTCGCAGAGCCCGGGGTCCGCCGGCTGGAAACGAGAAACCGTGACCGCCAAAGCGTCCAGCGAGACCGCCCGGGACATCCCCGAGGCGACCGTGGCGCGACTGCCCGTCTACCTCCGGGCGCTGGTCACCCTCAGCGACGCCGGCACCGCCACGTGCTCGAGCGAGGAGCTCGCCGCCGCGGCCGGCGTCAACAGCGCCAAGCTGCGCAAGGACCTCTCGTACCTCGGCAGCTACGGCACCAGGGGAGTCGGGTACGACGTCGACTACCTGCGCTACCAGATCGCCCGCGAGATCGGGGTCACCCAGGACTGGCCGGTCGTCATCGTCGGCATCGGCAACCTCGGGCATGCCCTGGCCAACTACTCCGGCTTCCGCAGCCGCGGCTTCCGCGTCGTGGCCCTGCTCGACGCCGACCCCGACCGGCACCAGGAGGTCGTCGCCGGGGTCGACGTGCGCCCGTTCGACGACCTCGAGCAGATCGTCGCCGAGCAGGGCGTGGCCATCGGCGTGATCGCGACGCCGGCCGTCGCGGCCCAGGACGTCGCCGACCGGATGGTCGCCGCCGGCATCAGCAGCATCCTCAACTTCGCCCCGGTGGTGCTCGTCGTGCCCGACGGCGTCGACGTACGCAAGGTCGACCTGTCGATCGAGCTGCAGATCCTGGCCTACCACGAGCAGCGCAAGTCGCAGTTCGGGGCCCGAGCCGGCGGGGGACTCGGCATGAGCGTCCTGGTCGTCGGCATCTCCCACCGCTCCGCCCCCGTGTCGCTGCTCGAGCGGGTGGCGGTCGACGGCGAGGGTGCCGCCAAGCTGGTGCGCGACGTCGCCGCCGGCGAGCACGTCACCGAGGCTGCGGTGATCGCGACCTGCAACCGCCTGGAGATCTACGCCGACGTCGACCGGTTCCACGGCAGTGTCGAGGAGCTCTCCGCGCTGCTCGTCGAGCGGGCCGGCCAGGCCACCGAGGACCTGCTGCCGCACCTCTACGTCCACTACGACGACGGCGCGGTGTCCCACCTCTTCCAGGTGGCCGCGGGGCTCGACTCGATGGCCGTCGGCGAGGCCCAGATCCTCGGCCAGACCCGCGACGCGCTGGCCCGCGGGCAGGAGGCCGGCACGGTCGGGCCCGCCCTCAACGTGCTGTTCCAGCAGGCGCTGCGCGTCGGCAAGCGCGCCCACGCCGAGACCGGGATCGACCAGGCCGCGCCGACGCTGGTGTCGGCGGCGCTCGACCGGGTCGGCGACCTGCTCGGCCCGGTCGCCGCAGCCGTCGTCGTGTCGGCGCCGGCTCGATGGCCGCGCTCGCCGACCGCGACCCTCGTCCGCCGCGGCGCCACCGACGTCGTCGTGGTCAACCGCACGCCCCAGCGCGCCGCCCGGCTCGCCGCCGAGCACGGCGTCCGGGCCGCCGCGCTCGCCGACCTCGCCGCCGAGATCGAGGACGCCGACGCTGGTCGTCGCCTGCACCGGCTCGACCGGCGTGCTGCTCACCACCGACATGGTCGCGGCCGGGCGGCCGGCCGCTGACGTCGTCGACCTCGCGCTGCCCCACGACGTCGAGCCCGGCGTCGGCGACCTGCCCGGCGTCACCCTCGTCACCCTCGCCGACCTGGCCGACGACCTGCGCGACAGCGAGGCCGGCGCCGAGGTCGACGCCGTGCGCGAGATCGTCACCGAGGAGGTCGCGGCCTTCCTCACCGCGCGTCGCCAGGCCAGCGTGACGCCGACCGTCGTCGCGCTCCGCTCGATGGCCACCGAGGTCGTCGACGCCGAGCTGGCCCGCCTGGTCGCCCGGCTGCCCGACCTCGACGAGGCGTCGCGCGACGAGGTGCTCCAGAGCCTGCGCCGGGTCGCCGACAAGCTGCTCCACCAGCCGACCGTCCGGGTCAAGGAGCTCGCCAACGAGACCGGCGCGGTCTCCTACGCCGCCGCCCTGGCCGAGCTGTTCGCCCTCGACCCCGACGCGGTCGAGGCCGTGACCCGGCCCGAAGGGCTGGCCCCATCGACGTCGCCGCCATGACGGCCCATGATCCGCATCGGCACCCGCGCCTCGCTGCTCGCGACCACCCAGTCGCGCCAGGTCGCCGACCTGGTCGCGAGCGCGCTGGGCCGCGAGGTCGAGCTGGTCGAGGTCGCCACCGAGGGCGACCGCACCGCCGGCGCCGCTGGCCAGCCTCGGCGGCACCGGCGTGTTCGTCACGCGCGCTGCGCGAGGCGCTGCTCGACGGCCGCGTCGACGTCGCCGTCCACTCGCTCAAGGACCTGCCCACCGCACCCGCACCCGGGCATCGCGCTGGCCGCCGTACCACCGCGTGAGGACCCCCGCGACGTCGTCGTCGCGCGCGACGGGCTGACCCTCGGCGAGCTGCCCGCCGGCAGCCGGGTCGGCACCGGCTCACCGCGCCGGGCCGCGCAGCTGCACGCCCTCGGGCTCGGCCTCGAGGTCGTCGACATCCGCGGCAACGTCGACACCCGCGTCGGCAAGGTCGCGTCGGGGGAGTACGACGCCGTCGTGCTCGCCCGCGCCGGCCTGGCCCGCCTCGGCCGGCTCGACGAGGTCACCGAGGTGCTCGACCCGCTGCAGATGCTCCCGGCGCCCGGCCAGGGTGCGCTGGCGGTCGAGTGCCGCGCCGGCGACGACCTCGTCGCCGCGCTCGCCGCCCTCGACGACCCGGCGACCCGCGCGGCCGTCACCGCCGAGCGCGCGGTCCTCGCCACCCTCGAGGGCGGCTGCTCCGCACCGATCGGGGCCCTGGCCGAGGTGGCCGAGGGCGACGACGGCGACGAGCTGTGGGTCCGGGCCGTCGCCCTGTCTCCCGACGGCTCACTCTCGGTCCGGATGTCGGCCACCGGAACCCCTGAGGACGCCGCCGATTTGGGCGCACGGCTCGCACGCGACATGCTCGCTGAGGGAGCGGGCGAACTCACCGACGCAGCACCAGCAGAAACAGTGAGAAGGCAGTAACGCATGACGCGAGGCAAGACCACACCACTCGACCACCGCCACCGACGCGAGCCCACCGCCACCCGCGGCTGGGTGGCCTTCGTCGGCAGCGGCCCCGGTGACCCGGGCCTGCTGACCGTGCGGGCCGCCGACCTCCTCCGCGAGGCCGACGTGGTGATCACCGAGTCGCCCGACCACGAGGCGCTGGTGCGCTCCGTGCGCGGCCTGCGCGCTGACCGCGGCGAGGCCGGCCCCGAGCTCGTCGACGGCGGCTTCGGCGAGGACGGCCAGCCGCTGACCCACGCGGCGCGCGCCAAGGTCGTGGTCAAGCAGGCCAAGCGCGGGCTGCGCGTGGTCCGGCTGATGACCGGCGACCCCTTCCTCTACGCCTCCGGCCCCGAGGAGGCGCTCGCCTGCGCCAAGGCCGGGCTCGGCTTCGAGGTCGTGCCGGGCGTTTCCTCGCTCGGCTCGGTCCCGGCGTACGCCGGCATCCCGCTGACCACCAAGGACCACCGCGAGCTGACCGTCGTCTCCGTGCCGCGAGAAGGTCGACTGGAGCCGTACGCCGGCACCGGACACGCTCGTGCTGCTCTCGGCCGTCAGCGGCATCGGCGACATCGCCAAGCAGCTCGTCGCCGCCGGCCGCGCGCCCGAGACGCCGGTGCTGATGACCCGCGCCGGCACCACCACCGACCAGACCACCGTCGTCTCCACGCTCGACCGCATCGCCGCCGACGCGCGCGCCGCCCGGATGAGCCCGCCCGCGATCACCGTCGTCGGCGACGTGGTCGACCTGCGCGAGACGCTGTCGTGGTTCGAGACCAAGCCGCTGTTCGGCTGGCGGGTGCTGGTGCCCCGCACCAAGGAGCAGGCCGGCGCGCTGTCGCAGCGGCTGCGCGGCTACGGCGCGGTGCCCGAGGAGGTGCCGACCATCTCGGTCGAGCCGCCGCGCAACCCGCTGCAGATGGACAAGGCCGTGCGCGGCCTGGTCGAGGGTCGCTACGAGTGGATCGCCTTCACCTCCGTCAACGCCGTCAAGGCGGTGCGCGAGAAGTTCGAGGAGTACGGCCTCGACGCCCGCGCCTTCTCCGGCCTCAAGATCGCGGCCGTCGGCGACAAGACCGCGCAGGCCATCGCCGACGTGGGGCCTGCGCGCCGACCTGGTGCCGTCGGGCGAGCAGTCCGCCGCCGGGCTGCTGGCCGACTGGCCGGAGTACGACGACCTGCTCGACCCGATCAACCGGGTCTTCCTGCCGCGCGCCGACATCGCCACCGAGAACCTCGTCGCCGGGCTGATCGACCTCGGCTGGGAGTGCGACGACGTGACGGCCTACCGCACCGTGCGGGCCGCGCCGCCGCCGGCGCCGACCCGCGACGCGATCAAGGCCGGCAAGTTCGACGCCGTGGTGTTCACCTCGTCCTCGACCGTGCGCAACCTGGTCGGCATCGCCGGCAAGCCGCACCCGTCGACCGTGATCGCGGTGATCGGGCCCGCGACGGCCAAGACCGCCGAGGAGCACGGCCTGCGCGTCGACGTGATGGCGCCCAAGCCCGACGTCGAGCTGCTGGTCGAGGCGCTGGCCGACTTCGGCGCCGCCCGCCGGCTGGCGATGATCGACGCCGGTGCAGCCGGTCGCCAAGCCGTCGGAGCGCAAGCCCGCCACGCGTCGTCAAGGCCACGGCGAAGTAGCCATGGCCGAGACAGCCGGCGGAGGTCGCGGGCGTCGAGCCGGCCCGTCGTCCGCCCGCGCCGGCTGCGCACCACGCCTGCCCTGCGGCGGATGGTCGCCGAGACCCGCGTCGAGGCGCGGCAGCTGGTGCTGCCGTTGTTCGTGCGCGAGGGCATCGACCGAGCCGCGTCCGGTCGACTCGATGCCGGGCGTCGTCCAGCACTCGCGCTCGTCGCTGCTGAAGGCCGCCCACGAGGCCGCCGAGCTGGGGCTGGGCGGCGTGATGCTCTTCGGCATCCCGGAGTCCAAGGACGCCGACCGGGTCCGGGGCCATCGACCCGGCCGGCATCCTCAACCTCGCCATCACCGACGTGGTCGCCGAGGTCGGTGACGCGCTCACCGTGATGAGCGACCTGTGCCTCGACGAGTTCACCGACCACGGGCACTGCGGCCTGCTCACCCCCGACGGGCGCGTCGACAACGACCGCACGCTGGCGGCGTACGCCGACATGGCCCGCGCCCAGGCCGAGGCCGGGCGTCGACATGGTCGGCCCCAGCGGGATGATGGACGGCCAGGTCGCGGTGATCCGCGCGGCGCTCGACGCCGCCGAGCACACCGACGTGGCGATCCTGGCCTACTCCGCCAAGTACGCCTCGGCCTTCTTCGGCCCCTTCCGGGAGGCCGTCGCGTCGTCGCTGATCGGCGACCGGCGCACCTACCAGCAGGACCCCGCCAACGCCCTCGAGGGCGTTCGCGAGGCCCTGCTCGACGTCGAGCAGGGCGCCGACGTGGTGATGGTCAAGCCCGCGCTGGGCTACCTCGACGTCGTACGCCGGGTGCGCGACGCGGTCGCCGTGCCGGTGGCGGCGTACAACGTCTCCGGCGAGTACGCCATGGTCGAGGCCGCCGCCGCCAACGGCTGGATCGACCGCGAGCCGGCCATCCTGGAGACCCTCGGCTCGATCCACCGCGCCGGCGCCGACGTGATCCTCACCTACTGGGCCGCCGAGGCCGCCCGCCTGCTTGCCCGCTGACTTCCCGCTGACTCGCCGTCCGTGACGGAAAGCACCATTTTGAGGGGCAGCCAGGACCAGCCGTTTCGTCACTGACGACGCTTGCGCGAGCCGGGCGGCGCCGGGGTGACCATGCAGATGTTCATGATCAGCGCGCAGGTGCGGAAGCCCGCCCAGACGTCGCGCCGGTCGGGGCGAAGAAGTTGCGCCAGGTGTTGCGGAGCAGCCGCGCGCGCGTCGCCCAGCAGCCGCCGCGCAGCACCTTGTGGGTGCCGAACCACGGCTGCGGAGTACTCCGCGTACGGGTCGACCACGAAGCCGGGGTAGGGCAGGAAGTCGCTGGCGGTCCACTCCCAGACGTTGCCGATCATCTGCCGGCAGCCGTAGGCGCTGTCGCCGGCGGGCAGCGCGCCACGTCGACGCAGCCGCCGGCGCGGCCGTCGAGGTTGGCGCGCGCGGGCGTCGGGCGGCTCGTCGCCCCAGGGGAAGCGGCGCTTGCGCGCCGCCCGGCCGTCGCCGTCGGCGCGCGGCGGCCATCTCCCACTCGGCCTCGGTCGGCAGGCGCCGGCCGGCCCAGCGGCAGTACGCCTCGGCCTCGTACCAGTTGACGTGCATCACGGGACGGTGCGGCTCGAGCGGCGACCCAGCGGTCGAAGTCGCGCCGCTGCCAGCCGCCGGCCCGTCGCGCTGCCAGTAGAGCGGGTGCTGCGGCGCCGGCTCGCTCGCGCCAGCGCCAGCCGTCGTCGCTCCACAACTCCGCGCGGCGTAGCCGCCGCGCTCGACGAACGCGGCGAACTCGGCCTTGGTCACCGGCGGCGCGGGCGATGCGGAACGGCGCGACCTCGACCGGGTGCGCCCACTTCTCGTTGTCGAAGACGAACGGCTCGCTCCGGCGCGCGCGCCCAGCAGGAAGGTGCCGCCCGGCACCGCGACGTCGCCCGGGCAGCGGCCCGGCGCCGGCCGGCTGCCGGCCGGGCGCCGCGTCAGCGCGCGGCGCCGGGTAGCCGAGCGTCTGGCGCGTGTAGGTGAACGCCTCGCCGTGCATGTCCTCGTGGAAGAGCGCCAGCAGGCGAAGTAGGTCTCGTCGCGGCCCACCTCGGCGATCGAGCCGCGCCAGCACGCTGGTCGTGGACCGCGCGGCAGGTAGAGCCAGCGTCTCGGCGCGCGAGGGCAGAGGCAGGTCCCAGCGCGTCGCTGGGCCACCGCCGCGGAGTCGTAGAGCGCGTCGGCATCCGGGCGAGCGAGGCCTCGTCCCCGCGGCGCAGCACCCACTTCTCGGCTGGAACCAGGCGAGATGGCCGAGCTCCCAGAGCAGCGGGTTGACGATCGCCAGGCGTCGGGCCGATCAGGAGCTGCTCGTCCGTCAGGTCCTCGACCAGCCAGAGCGTGCGCCGACGGCAATCCTCCAGCCACCTGGCCCCCAGCAGGCCGGCGCGGGTGGGCGTCGCGCAGAGCCTGGCCCGGCAGGCCGACAGGGGGTGGGTCGTCCCGGTTGCCTGCGCCGAATCTGGTTACACCGCACCCTTGGACCAGGCGAATCGGGATTGCAGATTGCAGATTGTAGCATTGCACCACGAGAGACACAGAGGCACAGTCAGTCTACGAAGCCAGTGCCAGAAGAAGACAATTCTTCTTCCGCTCTTCCTTCTTCTCTGAGCCTCTGTGTCTCTGTGGTGAATGCTCTTCTCTTCTCCGGTTCGCCTGGTCCCTCGGACATCTACACCTTGTCCGGCACCACGAAGCCGCTTGCGGTACTCGCCGCGTCAGCATCGACGTTCGCTTCCTTGTCGTCGACTGAACGTCTCCGTCTTCGGGTTCGATCGTCAGCTTCCGGCCGAGGCTGTACTTCACCTCGTCGACCTTGACCTCGTTCTCCCTCAGATGGCCGATGCAGTCCGTCATGCGCGTCGTTGGCCGGCCCGGCCTGGCCAGACGCTCGGCGTGCGAGCTCGAACGCCGGCCGGGCTCGCCCAGCCGGTAGCTGATGTTGCCCAGGTGGCACAGGGCGCTGGACAGGTGGCCTTCCAGGATGTCGGCGTTCAGGTCCTCGTGCTTGCGGCTGCGGACGGCCTTGACGAAGTTGCCGAAGTGGTCGCCGCCGCCGCTCGAACTTCTTGATCACCTCGCCGTCCTGGTCGATAGGCGACGCCGCCGGTGTAGCTCGGGCAGACCACGTAGCCCTCGGTGCCGTAGAAGATGTTGCCGACGCTTGCGCCGCCGCTTGCAGGTCCGGGTCGGTCTTGGCAGGCCGCGGACCTCGAAGATCAGCTCGCTGTCGCCGTAGTCGAAGACGCAGACCTGCGTGTTGGCCGTCTCGCCGTCGTCGTCGTAGCCGAAGCGGCCGCCGATGCTGACGACCGCGCTGGGCAGCTCGTTCTTGCCCAGGCCCCAGCGGGCCTTGTCCATCTGGTGGATGCCCTGGTTGCCGAGGTCGCCGTTGCCGTAGTCCCAGATCCAGTGCCAGTCGTAGTGCAGGCTGCTTGCGCATGAGCGGCTTCATCGGGGCCGGGCCGCACCACAGGTCGTAGTCGATCGTCGTCGGGACGGCTGCTGCGGCGCCGTCGACCTTGCCGATGCTGCCGCGCGGCTTGTAGCACAGGCCGCGGGCCAGCGTTGACCTTGCCGAGCTTGCCGGCGTGCAGGAACGTCGATCGCCTCGCGCATGCCGGTGCTGCTGCGGCTCTGCGTGCCGGTCTGGCAGATCCGGTTGTACTTGCGGGCGGCCTCGACGATGCGCCGGCCTTCGCTGACGTTGTGGCTGACCGGCTTCTCGACGTAGACGTCCTTGCCGGCCTGCATGGCCCAGATGGCGGCCAGGGCGTGCCAGTGGTTGGGCGTGGCGATGCGTGACGACGTCGATCGACTTGTCGTCGAGGACCTTGCGGATGTCCTGCTCGAACTTCGGGGCCTTGCCCTGCGCCTTCTCGACGTGCGTCATGGCCGTGCCGATGACGGCCTCGTCGACGTCGCAGATGGTGGTGACGACGCAGTTGTGCTTGTTGGCGAAGCCCTGAACGTGGCCCATGCCCTGGCCGCGGACGCCGACGACGGCGACGCGGAGCTTGTCGTTGGCGGAGCCCTTCCTGGCGGCCTTGGTGGCGTCCTCGGCCGAAGGCCGCGCGGCCGGGGCCAGCGAGGCGGCGGCGCCAGGAAAGCGGACTCACTGAGGAAATGACGGCGGTCGATGCGTTGCATGAGACGGATCTCCTGGGAGGCGCGAGGCCAAGAATCCCAGGGTGTAATCTATCCGCCCACAGGCAACGGGCCAATGCTCTGCTGGATCATTCTGAGAGCGGATCACGGTCCGGATCGTGGAAGTACCCATCCTCACCGGCATAACCGCTCAGACGAGCTACCTCATGAGCGTCGAAGACGCTCATGGCGGCGATCGGCGTCCGGTGGAAGAGGAAGCAGATGCAATTGGTGGGCAGGCCCAGGTTGGACCCGCTGCAATCATCTTTCCGCATCTGGCAGGTGGACCAGTCGCTGACCTCCGCTTTTGCCAGTCTGGGAGGTGGACCGGCCACCCTGGGCCGACAAGGGCAGGCTCGCTGCAACCCACAGTGACATCGCGACGACGCAGATCAGGCAGAGTGTCAGACTCTTCATGTGGAGGCCCCCCACGTTCCAGTCCTGGGTATCGTCCCACCACTTCGGAACAAGGACCGTCTACTAGATAGAACGTACAAGTCGGCCCAAAAGCGGTTCGAATTCTGGAGAAAAAATAAAAAAAACAGGCCCCATCGCGACGAGGCGATGAGAACCTCTGTCTCGGTGGAGGATGCCGGCACCGATCTGTCTGCCTGGCAGCAACAGTTCGTGCGAGAGCCTCGGAAGGTTCCCGAGTGGACCGTCCGACGATAAAATGAAAACAAGGGGAAGTCGGAAGCAACTCACCAGGAGCTACGGGGAGGGGAATGGTTCCTGAACAGTTGACGCCGGTGAAGCCCGGACGTGCATCAAACGTAGGATACGAACGAGCAGCCGTCAAATCCGATTCAGAGTGGGCTCATTAGCGGAGGGTAGGTGTCTCGATGCCCAATTGCAGCTTACTCGCTCCGGGCAGGCAACCCTGGGAAACAGGATTCACGACCAGGCCGGAAAGAGGACTTCTGGAGCAGGCTGAGTTGCTCGTCCGGGCAGGTGACGACGGGCCGCAGTTGCTCTCCGCGACAGGGGAGGTCGTCGGCTTCGGCCGCTGGCGGAACGGGGGATCTGCGCGGCTGGCCGTGGTCGATCCTTGCCATCCACGAGCAGGAGCAGTCGCCGCTGGTGTGCACCATCCGCCGGCGGTTCACGTTTGCCGCCAGGCGCGAGGTGCGTGACGCCGAGGGTGAGCTGGTCGGGGTACTCGCGGGCCAGTGGATCCGTAATCGCTGGGAGCGGGCGGTGATTCGCCTTGAGGCGCTCGGAGGCCGGAGTTGCCCTCCTCGATACCAGAGGGCAGTTGCTGGCGCGGTGCTCGGAGAACAAGGGAGGCCGCTGCTGGAGTTCCTGCCCGGCGTGCAGCACGACCCGTTCGCGAAGATGATGTTGCTGGCAGCGGTCGTCGTGGGCAAAGCTAGACCGGCTCGCCGCAGCAGGCCGGCCAGCCCCTCGCTGCCCAGCGGCACCACGCTGGTCGCCGACCTCGCAGCTCGAACAGGTCGTCCAGCGGCTGGTGGCTGCAGGAACGCGACCGTCGCGCCCGGCGTCAGGCCCAGCGTCTGCCAGCGCCGCAGCCGCTCGGGGTTGTCGTCCTGCACCTCGCGGATGACGACGCGCTGGCCCGGCCCGGAACTCGTGCAGCGGCTGCAGGTCGCGGCGCGCGAGCTCGCCCGTCGCGCGTCGGGATCGGGTGGCCGTGCGGGTCCTCCAGCGGCTCGCCCAGGTGGGCGGCGATGGCCTGCTCCAGCCGCGGCGAGATGGCGTGCTCCAGCGCCTCGGCCTCGGCGTCCACCTCGCTCCAGTCCAGCCCCAGCACGCGCGTCAGGAACAGCTCGACCAGCCGGTGCCGGCGGATGACCCGCCGCGCCTCGGCGACGCCGGCCGGCGGTCAGCCGGGCCCCGGGCCGGGCTCGTAGTCGATCCAGCCGGCCTCGGCCAGCCGCTTGAGCATGCCGGTCACGGACGGGGCGCGGCACCTGCAGCCGGCCGGCGATGTCCAGCCGGCGAGACCATGCCGGTCGGCCCCGCCGAGGCTGTGGATCGCCTTCAGGTAGTCCTGCACCGCCCGGCTCGGCTGGTCGGCCATCGGTCATCCCTTCGGACTGTCGGCGCCAGTCCGGCATTCTACCCGCGGCCCATTCGAGCTGCGCAGTATCACGACCGCGCCGAGCCAGGCCGCGCAGCCAGCTCCGCAGGGCGTAGCTGACCCACAGCGACAGCCCGAAGGCGATCCGCAGGCCGTCTGCAGCGACACCCACCACAGGGTGCTGTTCAGCAGCTCGCTGGCGCTCTCCAGGGCGCGCTGCGGACCTCCTCGGCCGACCATCTGCCGCGGGTTGACGTAGCCCAGCGAAGCACGCGGACGACCGGGGCCGTCCAGCCCGCAGCCAGTACTCGGCCTGGTCGAAGTACTTCTCCGCCTCGCCTCGGTCGATCTGCCCCGACGCGCAAGGTGCCCAGAGGTCGAAGGCGACCATCGCCACGCCCGGTCAGACAGACACGGCGGCACGACCGGCCAGATGCGCAGCAGGTCGGCGACGGCGAACTGGTCCGCCTGCGGGCCAGACGAACCGGCTGGCCAGCGATGTTGGCGGCGAGCAGGCCGAGGACGAGGAGCAGCGGAGGAAAGTGCCCCAGGTCAGGAAGATGTGGCGGTGGCTGAGCACCAGCCCGGTCAGGTTGGGCCACCTGCTCCGCAGCCGCAGACCAGCGACAGACGGCGTGGTACTGCCGCAGGCGCAGGGAGGTGCTGACGACGAAAATGAGGGCGAGGTAGAAGCTGAAGAAGCGGATCAGACGCAGATCGAGTAACCAGTCCATGGGCGGCCCCTCGGATGACCAGTCGTTGCCACCATAGCGTGGCGGGAATGGGCATGTCGAGCAGTGAGGCAGGGATAACAAGGAAGCCGGGGAGCGGACCAACCGAGCGGATCGAAGCCCAAAGCACAAGCGAGTGGTGGGGAATACAGCCAGGGGAAGCTACGCGATCGGCTCCAACGAGGCGGCGGCGCGGCTGTGCGGGGTCACGATCGAGCGGGCCAAGGTGTATCTACGGCCTGGCGGGTTATTCACGGGGTGGGCGGGCGTGCTGCTGTTCGCCCACGGCATGGCGGCGACCCGACGCGGCAACGTGGGCGGAGCTGGAGGTGATCGCGGCGGTGGTCATCGGCGGGGCGAGCTTGTGCGGTGGTCAGGGGACGGTGGGCGGGACGCTGCTGGGGGTGCTGATCCTCGGCGTGCTGGAGAACGGGGTGAGCCTGTTGGACGTGCAGATCGAGGTCAAGTACGTCCTGATCGGCGTCATCGTGGTGGTGAACACGGCCCTGAGCGGCTGGCAGAGACGGAGGAGTGAGTAGAACGAGGTGGAGCTTTACGACGCGTTCCTGGCCAGCCGGTAGGCGATGAGGGTGTCCAGAAGCAGCTGCGCGAGATGGTAGAGGAGCAAGGGCAGTACCGCCAGCGGGTAGTCGTCGCGATAATAGGCGCTGAACAGCAATAGCCCCACGGGCAAGGTCTTCTGACTGCCGGCGAATCCGACCGCGATCCGGTCAGGGCGGCTCAGGCAGACCACCCGGCCACCTACCAGCCCAAGTATGAGGCCGGCCATATGAACGACGACGCATCCCAGGAGCGTCGTCGGCGGCAAACGAGGCGACACCAGATCCGCCTGAGAGGAGGCATCGACGGCGGCTGCGATCAGCACGCAGGCAATGAGGACACGGGCCATGGCACTGTTGACCTCCCGGTAGCGAGCCACCCCGGCGGCGACACCGGGCAGCAAGGCCGCGGCTGACCAGGACGACAGGGACAACCAGGACCAGGGCCAGGGAGCGCATGCGTCGGGCCGGGGAGGGCGGGGGTTCCGCCACAGGCCCGGCCCGGGTCAGCCACAACGGAGTCACCAGCCAGCCCAGGGCGTTGGTCAGGACGACGACGAGCAGGGCCACTGCCGCGTCGCCTCCAGCGTGACGGGTCCAGAGGATGGCGGACGACAACGTGCAGGGGACACAGGCCATGAGCATCAGGCCCAGCTGAAGGTCCACGAGGGGGAGGAGAGGAGCGACGAGCAGGGCTGAGAGCGGCACCACGACGAAACTGATCCCCAGGCCGCAGGCGACGCTCCAGGGACGCCCCAGAGCCAGCCACAACTTCCGGCCCTCCAGGCTCCAGGCGGCGAGCAAGAGCGACAGAGCCACCAGCAGCCGCAAGGGAAGGCGAGCCGTCAGCGGCCGCAGCCAGTCGGGGCGGAAGAGGGCCAGGCTCCGCGCAGGCCGACGGCCAGCAGACACAGGAACCAGCGGCGGGCAAGCCAGAGCATCGGCCAGGCTCAGCGGCCCTTTGCCGGTGGGACTGCTTCGCCAGCCACAGGCGGCGAGCTTTTCCAGGTCGGTCATCGGCCCGGACAGGTCTTTCCAACCCTTTTTCGCCTCCTCGGTCTGTCCGAGCGGCGCCTGGTTTCGCGCGCCAGCGGCGGGCGGCGCCGATGCAGGCCGGCCGGCGTTGGCGTCGAAACTCCTTCCAGTAGCCCTCCGCGTCGAGTCCACGTCTTCCGGGCGTTGGCGGCGTCGCCGGGCAGCGTTCAGGTATGGCAGGCGGCGGCCAGACTCGAGCCGCCCCTGGTAGCGCCGCCGCCTGCTCGTGCCGAGCGCGGCGCAGCTGGTACATCACCTCGCCCGCGCACGCGGCCCGCCATGGCGCCGCCGATCAGCAACGCGATCGGGTCTCGGGGCCCTTCCCTTCCACGCGCATCCGACGCCAGGTTCAGCCCTCGCCCTCATCCGGGCCGCCCTCGCCCGGATCAGGTCGGCGTACGCGGCGGTCGCCCTTCCGCACCCACTCGTTCACGCCAGACCCCATCATCAGCTCCTTCTCGTCCGCCTGCTGGAGGCGCACCCGGGCGGCCATCAGCAGCGGGGGGTCGGGGACCAGCTCAGCGCACGGCGACGCTGAACCGGCCGCGGAGGAGTCTGCTACGCCCAGGCGGTGCTCGGGTTCGTTCAGCCGGCCTGGAGGAAGGAGCCGGCGTAGATCCCCGCGCAGCCGCTGGCCCAGCGGCCGGTCGAAGCCGAACTGTTCGGGTCGCGGAAGACCGCCGGGTACTCCTCCCACGGCACCGCCGCGAGCTCGAACAGCCGGGCGCGGGCAACGGGGCCGAGCGTGTCGTCGTCGGAGGTACGAACCCCGTCGGAGGCTGCGGACTCGAACCGCACGCCCGTGTCGCTCGCCGCCCTCCTCCTTCGGGCAGGAAGTCGCGCAGGAGCATGTCGCCCCGGGCGGCCGAGGGCACCCCTCGGCCTTGCCGTCGCCGCTCTTCTGGAGGCGCTCGCCAGCGCGGTGGCACGCGGGTCCTCGGCGATGCGGACGCGCACCTGGGCGGGCAGCGGCTGCCCCCGCCAGTGGCTGTCGCGAGCAGCGTCTTGCAGCAGCGCATCCGCGGGCGACGCCGCCGACAGCGGGCACACGACGGCCGACCGTCGCCGCCTTCGCCTGCTCCGGGGTCACGTCATAGGCGAGTTTGTCGATCTTCAACTGCCCCAGCACGGCCGGGTCGAGCGGGCCGCCTGCGTCAGCGTGGCGACGCCCTTGCCGCCGGGGCCGGGCAGCGGCAGGCCCATCGCGCGGGTCGAACAGTACGAGCTTGCAGGCCGTGCCGCCCGACAGCGACGCCGCACGCCCACAGCCGCTGCTGGCCCTTCTCGTCGGGGCAGAAGACGAGGCAGCCCTGCAGGCCGGCCGCCTCGTCCTCGTCGAGGCCGAACTGCTCCAGCAGCGCCAGGAACACCAGCGCCCGCTCCAGCGGCGAGCCGGTGCCTGCGCCGCAGCACGCTGGCCGGCGGCGCGGGGACGTCGAACAGCGCCTCCTGCTCGGCCGGCATGCAGCCGCACCTGGCGCACGACCCAGGCGAAGCCGGCGACGGCGCGGTCGAGCGGCGTCTGCTTGGCAGGCTTGCCCTCGGCGGTCATCGGGGCGACCTCAAGCGACCGGGCGGCGTCGCGGAGCAGGAAGCAGGCTGTCCAGGTGGTGGGCGTCCAGCGGCGTGAAGATGTGCGCCGTCAGCTCGGCGAGGTCGTCGCTTGCAGGCCGAGTCGCGCTTCAGCTGCTCCGCCTCGGCGGCGGCAGAGGCGTCGGACTGCGTGCTCCTTCGCCTGCTGCAGGTGGGCGTTGAGCTGCTGCACGACGGTCGCGGCAGGTGGGCAGGTCGGTCTGGTCGGCCAGCGTCGTGCGGCGCCTGCGCGAGGAAGTTCTCCTGCTCGCCGCTTTGTCGGAGCGTTTGATGCCGTCACCCGGAGGCCAGCCCCACCCAGACGAGGAGTCAGCAGAGGGCGAGCACCAGGACGATGGCCGGCAGCAGCACCCAGGCGATGAGGTAGATCTGCCAGGCGCGGCCGGTGCGTCGCCTCTTGCGCTCATCAGCAGGCTCCCTGCAGAGTCTAGGAGTCCAACGCGTCTAAGGGTCACCGAGTCACAGAGTCCTGGGCTCTCGAACTCCTGGACTCCTGGCTCTCAGACTCTCCGCCGGCGGCGTGGACCGCCTGGCGGATGCGCAGGCAGCACTCGACCAGCGCCGGCAGGTCGTCCAGGGCGACCATGTTGGGGCCGTCGCTGAGCGCCTCGTCGGGCCGCGGGTGCGTCTCCAGGAACACGCCGTCGCAGCCGCACGCCACGGCCGCCCGGGCCAGGTACGGCACCATGCGCCGGTCGCCGCCGCTGCGGTCGCCCTGGCCCCCTGGCATCTGTACGCTGTGAGTGGCGTCAAAGATCACCGGGCAGCCCAGGTCCTGCATCCAGCGGGATCGCCCGCATGTCGCTGACCAGCGTTGCCGTAGCCGAACGTCGCGCCGCGCTCGGTGAGCAGCAGCCGTTCGGTTGCCGACCTCGTCCATCTTGGTGACGACGTTCTTCATGTCCCAGGGGGCCATGAACTGGCCCTTCTTGACGTTGACCGCCCGCCCGGTCCGCCCGGCGGCCAGGACCAGGTCGGTCTGCCGGGCCAGGAACGCCGGGATCTGGAGCAGGTCGCACACCTCGGCGACCGGCCGCGACCTGGTGCGTCTCGTGGATGTCGGTGGTGACCGGCAGGCCGGTGCGTCGCTTGACCGCGTCGAGCGTCTTCAGGCCCTCGTGCAGGCCGGGGCCGCGGAACGACTTGCCGGAGGTGCGGTTGGCCTTGTCGAACGACGCCTTGAAGACGAGCGGCAGCTCGAGCCGGTCGGCCAGCTCCGGCGAGCGTGTCGGCGATGCGCAGCGTCAGGTCGTGCGACTCGATGACGCACGGCCCGAGGATCCACAGCAGCGGCTGGCCGGGCCCGCAGGCGACGCGGTCGGCGATCGGACGACGGTTGCGCAGTGGTCATGGGTAACCCTCCGTGGTATGGTCTCGACCCGGAAGCGAGCCGCGTTCCTCGTACTGGCGGCTGCGGAACCATCGGTTACTCCTTCAGCTCCACCGGCAGCTCGTCGATCTTCGCGGCCAGGATGAAGTCGTTCTCCGTCAGCCCGCCGACGGCGTGCGTCCACAGCTCGATCGGCGACGTTGCGGTAGCCGGCCAGGTGCAGGTCGGGGTGGTGGTCCTCCGCCTCGGCGACGCTGGCCGACGCGGCTGGAAGAAGTCCAGCGCCGTCGGCGAAGTCCTTGACCCGCCACTCGCGGCGGATGCGCTGGCCGTCGCCGGTCAGGTGCCAGTCCGGCACCGCCGCAGGTAGTCGCGCACCTGCTCGGCCGACAGCGGCGGCACCCCGCCCTCGCACGCCTGACAGCGCCTGCTCGCCAGGTCCGTCGCGGTGATCGTCATGTGTTCCTCCCCGGGGTATTCTAGCGAATCTCGCCCGCTCTGCATACAGCCCGTCTGTACCACCGAAAACGACAGGAGCCGTTAGCCGCGACGCCCGGGAGCGTTAGCTCCCGGGCCTCGCGGCTAAACTGGGTTTGCTATCGCCGGAGGAGGATAAATGGTCGCTTCTCTGCCGCGTCAGGGTTGAGCCATGCCGCTCAGGTGCTGGTCGGCGCACTCCCGTACCGCGTCGAGTCGAGCGCATCGGTGGTGAAGGGTTTCTGAAGGGTGTTCGCGCTTCCCGTCGAGGCAGCCCGTGGCGAAAGGGAACGCTATCGGCGTAACCGGACATGTACAACACCGCCAGTTCGGGCACGACTGCTTGCCGCTCGGCCAACGTTATGCCGTTCATACCGGGGCATCACGATGTCGGTGAGCAGCAGATCAAGCCGGCCCTGGAGGCGCTCTGACCGCTGCAGTGCCTCTTCTCCCGTTGCCGGCCTCCAGTACCGTGTAGCCGTTGAATTCGAGGATCTGACGAACGAGGGACCGGACTTGTTCCTCGTCCTCGACCAGCAGCACGGTTTCCTTGGCGTTCCAGGCTTCGTCCGGTTTCTGGGAAGAGGGGGCCGGCAAGACGGGCTCTGACGTTCGCGGCAGGTAGATGCGGAAGGTCGTGCCTCGGCCGGGCGCGGTATCCACCTCGATGTGGCCTGCGTATTGCTTGACGATGCCGTAAACGGTGGCCAGCCCCAGCCCCGTGCCCTTGCCGCTCGGCTTGGTCGTGAAGAACGGCTCGAAAATACGGGCCGGTCGCCTCATCCATGCCGGTGCCGGTGTCGCTGACGGCGAGCAGACATACCGCCCGGTGTCCCGGGGTCCGTCGTGCCGTGCCGGCGAAAAAATTCAGCCTCGTCGTCGACGTTCGGCCGTTTAATGGTGAGCGGCCACCGTGGGGCATGGCGTCCCGGGCGTTGATGGCCAGGTTCATGATGACCTGCTCCATCTGGCCCGGGATCCCGACCAGCCGCCGAGGTCCGTGCCCAGGCGCATCGAGGTCGATGTCTCACCGATGAGTCCCTGGAGCAGCCTTAACGTATCGGTGACGACCCATTCAGGTCCACGACCTCGGCTGAAGCGGCTGCCTTCTGCTGATCGCGAGGAGTTGCGCGGTGAGGCCCGCCGGCCCGCGTGGCGGCCTGGGATGTGCTCCAGGTCCTTGTGGTGCAGGATATCAGGCGCGAAGACGGGGAAGAGCAGTCCCGTGTAGCCGAGAATCGCCGTCAAAAGGTTGTTGAAGTCATGGGCAACCCTGCCCGCCAGCTCACCGATGACTTCCATTTTCTGGGCATGGCGGAACTTCTGCTCGGTAAGCCGGAGTGTCTCCTCGTTGCGCTGGGCGTGGAAATTCACCTGCGTGCCGATCAGGGTCATCGTTTCAATGAGATGCTCATCCCAGGTCCGGCCTGGACGACGGAACAGCTCGATGGTTCCGAAGACCTCCTGGCCGGCCACAACCGGTATGCCCATGGCCTCGGTCAGGCCCGCTCGGGCCACCACCAAAGTACGGGCCGACTCGCCGTCCCCAATGTTGTCGTTCCCCGCGAGGTTGCTGGTTGTCCAGACATGAGACGGCAAGCCTCCCGGAGCGAGGGCTCGATCCTGGCAGATGGCCTCGAGTTCGCTGCCGTTGAGGTCTCCTGACTGCCAGCCAGCCAACCGGTTCAGCACCGGGGCCGACTCGTCCTTCAGCCAGAACACGGCACAGTCCCAGTCGGTGCCCCTGGCGATGGTGTCGAGCAGGTCCGGGGCAGCTGCGCCGGGCAATCTACAGCCTTGAACAGAATGCGGCGAACGGCATGGCGGGTCAGCGCACGGCGCTCTCGCAGCTTGCCCGCGACGTGACGACGCGAAGGATGTAGATGATGCAAAGGCCGTCCCTGGTTTCCACCGGACTGAGGCTCACTTCCACGGCCACTTCCTTGCCGTCTGCGCTGGCAGATCGAAATGGGGATCTCGGACAGGGTCGACAGGATTCCCGGCTCGTCGTCGACGATCAAGATCAGCTCGGACATCGCTCGTTCTCGCAGCGGGCGCTCCGGCGCCCTTTCGATCGCGGAGCATAGCAGGCCGCGCAACCTTGGCCGCCCTGGCGCGTACCGTGCTGGTCGAGGCCCCGTCTCGACCTTCCTGGAGGACCGTCCATGCGCCCGTCCATGCGAAAGCCACCCCGCGTCCGCGCTCGCCCTGCTCGCCGTCCTCTGGCTGGCCCTGGCCGGGCCTGTCCTCGCGGCCGAGCCCGAGAAAGGCCAGGCCCAGGCGGGCACGCCGGCCGCCGAGCCGCGGGAGCGCTTCTCCGAGACCACCCACACGCTGCGGCTCGGCGGCAAGAGCCTCGAGTACCGGGCGCTACGCCGGCGAGCTGCTGCTGCGCGACGAGGCGGAGAAGCCGGAGGCGCTGATGTTCTACGTCGCCTACCTGGCGCGCGACGCGAAGCCGGCGAGCGGCCGATCACCTTCCTCTTCAACGGCGGCCCGGGCTCCTCGGCGGTCTGGCTCCACATTGGCGTCTTCGGGCCGAAGCGGGTGTGCTCGCCGGGACGCCTTCCCGGCCCGCCGCCGAACCGGATCGTCGACAACGAGACCTGGCGCTACTCGACCTCACCGACCTGGTGTTCGTCGACCCGGTCGACCGGCTTCAGCCGGGCGGCGAGGCCGGAGGCCAAGCCGTTCCACAGCGTGCACGAGGACGTCGAGGCCGTGGCGGAGTCATCCGCTGCTTCCTGGTCCGCTACGGGCGCTGGGATCGCCGCTGTTCATCGCCGGCGAGAGCTACGGCACGACGCGGCGTCGGCGTCGCCGACCTGCTGCTGCGCCGCCACTACCTCTACCTGAGCGGCCTGGTGCTCGTCTCTCGCCGGCCTTGAACTCAGATGACCTTCCGCGACGGCAACGGCAACGACCTGCCCTACGTGCTGTCGCTCCCCGCCTTCGCCGCCACCGCCTGGTACCACCGCCGGCTGGAGCCCGCGCTCCAGGGGCGAAGCCTCAAGGAGGTCATGGCAGAGGCCGAGGCGTTCTCGCTCGGGGACTACGCCCGGGCGCTGCTGCTCGGCGCCGCGCTGCCGGCGGAGGAGCGGGCGAGGATCGTCGCGCAGCTCGCGCGCCTGACCGGCGTGAGGGCCGAGGAGCTCAAGCGCCGCAACCTGCGGATCTCGAGCTTCGACTACACCTTGGAGCTGCTGCGCGACCAGCGGCTCCAGGTCGGCCTCCTGGACAGCCGCTACCGCGGCTTTCCGAACTCACTGGCCGCCGAGCCCTACGCCGCCGCGTACCAGTACGCGCTCTACGATCCGTCGGATTCGGCGGTCAGCGGCGTTTTCGCCGCGGCCCTCCAGCAGTACCTGCGGCGCGACCTGCGCTACGACAGCGAGGCGGTCTACGAGGTCCTGTCCCTGCCGGTCGCCGCGAGCTGGGACTACAACCGGGTCACCAACCGCTACCTCTACGCGGCCGACAACCTGCGCTCGGTGATGAGCGCCAACCCGGACATGGACGTGTTCATGGCGAACGGCCACTACGACCTGGTGACCACCTCGCTCGCCACCCGCTACGTCGCCGACCACCTCGGGATCGACCCACGGCTGCGCGAGAGCATCACGCTCGCCTACTACCCGTCAGGGCACATGATGTACATGCACGAGCCGTCGCTCGCCGAGCTCAAGGAGGACCTGGCGCGCTTCTACCGCACGGCGCTCGAAGAAGCGACCGTCGCTGCTGGCAAAGCCGGCGGCGACGGCCACTCACTGACTTCACTGCTGCTGCACGATCCGCACGTCGTCGACCGCCGCTTCAACGAGGCTCGCCGTGGAGGGGTCCGCGGCGCGGATGCGGATGTGCACCGTCTGGCCCGCGAACGCGCTGACGTCGAACGACCGAACGGCCCAGGCCGCGTCGTCGTCGTTCGCGGCTCCGGGTTTCCTCAACACCGCGGTCGCGGTCGTCGCGCCCACCACCTCGACGCGCAGGAAGTCGGCCGACGACGAGTTGCTGCCGTGCGCAAGGTAATAGGAGAACGACAGGGTCAGTGTGCCGCTCGCCGGCAAGGCGATGGCCGGCGACTGGATGGTCGTGGTGCCGCCGTCGACGTCGTGGTCGCCGGCCGCGGCGCCCGCCAAGCGGCCGGTCACCAGGTCGTTGACGCCGGAGACCGTGGTGCCGAGCTGCTTGGCGCCGCTCGAGGTGGTCGCCGCCGGGTCGCCGCGCTCCCACAGGCCGAGGGTCGCGGTGTCGGTGCCCAGCGGGTTCACGGTCCACCCCTGGCTGGTCTCGAAGTCGTCGAAGAACACGGTCACCGGCGGATTGGCGGCCCCCTCGACCACGTCGCCGGTCACCACGAGGGCGAACGGCTGCGGGCCGTTCGGCACGTTGAAGGAGCGCACCGTCACCGTGTAGACCCCGGTCGCCGGGCTGGTGCGCAGCACCTGCTCCAGGGTGTTCCGCCGGTCCGCGGTGCCGCCGGTCGCCGACTGGCCGCCGGCGAACACGTTGCCGCGCCAGTCGTGGCCCCGCCCGGCCGGTGACGATCAGGTCGAGGTCGTTGACCAGGTGACGCTCGCCGCCGGCGTCGACGGGAAGTCGGTCCACGCCAGCGTCACCTTGAACGGCTCGGCGGAGCTGTTGACGGTGAACGTGTAGGTGCGGTCCTCGTTCGTCGACCCGGTGGCGAAGCCCGCGGTCCTCCTTCACCCGGAGCTTGCGCGCCTGGCCGGTGAAGTGGAGGGCGTTCTCGAGCAGCACGCGCCCCCACCCCTGGCAGTTGGCGGGGATGACGGTGGTGCCGGTCATCGACGCCGCCGAGTTGACCAGGGTCGCCCGCACCAGCGCCGCCGACGGGTTGAAGCCGTCAGCGCGTTTTCGCTCCCCGTGGGATACCACCCTTCGGCGAAGTACTGCCGCACCAGCGCGGCGAGGCCCGCGGCGCCCGGCGACGCCATGCTCGTGCCGCTCGAGTTCTTGGTGCCGCAGTTGTTGGTGGTGGCGCTCAGGTCGTTGTTCGCCGAGACGATGCCCGACCCGGGCACCGTGATCTCCGGCTTGATCCGCCCGTCGGCGGTCGGGCCGCAACTGGAGAACGAGGCCATGGACTCGGCCGAGGTGCCGCGCAGCGTGGCGCCGACCGAGACGCCGCTCTTCGCCGTCGACGGGCTGCCGACCGTGCCGGTGCCGGCCCGAGTTGCCGGCCGCGAAGAAGATCAGGAAGTCCTTGTGGTTCCACATGAACTCGTCGACGTCCTGGCTGCCGTTCGAGTAGTTGTTCTGCACCGCGGCGTTCTCGTTGTCGCCCCAGGAGTTCGTGTGGATGCGCGCGCCCTGGCTGTAGGCCTGCTGGAAGATCGGGTTCAGGTCGACGACCGGGCAGCCGATGCCGGGCAGGTCGCCGCAGTTGTCGGTCAGGAAGCCGGCGTCCTGGATCACCAGCTTGGCGCCCGGCGCCATGCCGTCGGCCGTGTCGTGGACCAGGAGGTTCGCGAAGTTGTCCCCCGCCGCCGTGCCGGCGACGTGGCTGCCGTGGTCCTGGGTGTCCCACTCCGTCGACGAGATGCCGCCGTTGCACTCGCTCTGCCAGAGGAAGTCGACGGCGATCACCTTGCGCTGGTTGTTGTCGACGACGGTGCCGCCGTTGCAGGCGTTGGTGGGGGGGAGCCGCGCGCCGGGTCGCGGAACCAGCACATGTCGGGGTCGATGCCGGTGTCGACCACGCGATAGTCTGCCCCTCGCCGAAGATCCCTGGCTGAAGACCGGCGTCGTCTGGCCGCCCGAGAGCCCCGACTGCCCGACCCAGATGGTGGTGTCGTTGAGCAGCACGCGCCGCGGCTCGATCGATCCAGAAGACCTCGCCGAGCGCCGCGATGGCGTCGCAGTGGGCCGCGATCTCGGCCGGCGAGAGCAGCAGCCGCAGGCGCGAGAACGAGGCGCGCTGCTTGGAGGCGGTGATGCCGTGGAGGCCGAGCTCCTTGAGCCGTTCTGCCAGGTCGCGCACGTCGGCGTCGGGGAGGACGTGAAGCATGACCGGACGGTAGTCCTCCGGCGCCGGTTGTATCTTCGCGAGGTCGCCGGGCTCGACCTGGGTCATCGCTGCGATGCCGCGCGAGATCTTGTAGGAAGGGAGCCAGAGCCCGGTCCAGCTCGCCCCGAGCCGGGCTGCCTTCTCCTGCCGCCAGCCGGCCGGCGCCTTCGCCAGGTAGGCGTGGTGGGGGAGATAGGTGTAGACGCGCACGCCGGACGCCGCGAGCGCTCGCTGCTGCCCGGCCGTGACCGGGCCGGGGAACTTCACGAGCACGACCTCCTCGCCCGAGCCGTCGTCCGCCGCGGCCACGGCCTCCGCGGTCAGGTGTTGAGGCCGCGAGGTGTCGATGATCTGAGAATCCAGCAGGATGAGCGCCGACTCGGCCGTGCCCTCCGCCCGAGCGGCGACGGCGAGGGTGAGGAACAGCAGAACGACCGCGACGGACGTCCGGACCGACGAACCTGACATGTGGAGTGCCTCCGCCCCGCCGAAAGGAGAGCGCGGTCGGTGGCGGGATCGCCGGCGGCGCGCCGTGGTGGGCCTCTACTGAGCCACGGTGCGGAGGGGGAGGGCGGGCGAGCCCCACAAACGAAAGAGGCCGCCCCGGCGTGACCGGAGCGGCCTCGATATCAACGAGTGGAGCGGTTCAGAGCTTGACGACGTTCTCGGCCGCGGGGCCCTTCTGGCCCTGAACGATGTCGAACTCCACCCGGTCACCCTCGGCGAGCGACTTGAAGCCGCCGCCCTGGATGGCCGAGTGATGGACGAAGCAATCCTTCTGTCCGTCCTCCGGTGTGATGAAACCGAAGCCCTTGCTGTCGTTGAACCACTTCACACTTCCCTTGGTCCGCATGCTTTTTACTCTCTTTCCTTGTGTTCTGCGCCAGAGGCACGAAAGGGACCCGGCACAATCCAGGTCCCTGTCACGTTCTCTGGTTCTGAGGCAGGCTTGTTGATGTCTGCGTGCGCACATGATCGCACGAATCGGAGGATGTCTAGCCCCTTGAGCCGACGAGGTTGACGCGACCGGGCTACACCGCCGGCGGCGCGTCCTCGGGGCTCGCGGTGGCGGCCGGCCGTCCAACCGCCCGCCACATGAAGTACACCGGCACGCCCAGCAGGAAGATCGCCGTGCCGATGAGCGCGTTGAGGGTATCCGTGAAGAAGATGTTGATCACGATCCCGGCGCCGGCCAGGACGAAGAGGAGCGGCACCCAGGGGTAGCCCGGCGTGGGGAACGGCCGCGGCGCGTCGGGCAGCGTGCGGCGGAAGACGAGGAGCGCCACGCCGGCGAGGGCGAAGAAGATCCAGTCCGCGAAGACGGCGTAGCCGAGCAGCCGGTCGTAGGCGTTGGTCAGGGCGAAGGCCGCGGCGAGCGCGCCCTGGAGGAGGATGGCCGCCGTGGGCGCCCGGAAGCGCGGGGAGAGCCGGGCGAGCGAGCGGAAGAAGAGGCCGTCCGCGGCCATGGCGTAGTAGACCCGCGGCGCCGACAGCAGCGACAGGTTCATGAAGCCGAAGGTGGAGACCACGATCAGCAGGCTGATCACCTTGGCGCCGGTCTCGCCCATCAGCCGCCCCGCCACGTCCGCGGCCGGCGTCTGGGTGGCCGCCAGGTCCGGCGCCGACAGCACGTGCACGTAGGCGACGTTGGCGGACACGTAGACGGCGATCACGCAGACGACGCCGATCAGGATCGCCCGCGGCAGGTTGCGCTGCGGGTCCCGCACCTCCTCGGCGACGTAGTTGAGGTTCTGCCAGCCGCCGTAGGCGAACATGGCCGGCACCAGCCCGGCGAAGAAGGCCGAGACCAGCGGCAGGCCGCCGAGCCGGGCGGGCACCAGCGGCTCGAACGTGAGCCCCGAGTCGCGGGTCAGCACGAAGGCGCCGACGACCAGCGCCGCCAGCGCCAGCGTCTTGGCGAAGGTGATGACGTTGATGAGCACCGCCCCCGGCTTGATGCCCAGGGCGTGGAAGCCCGCGAGCGCCAGGAGGATGGCGGCGGCGAGCCAGCGGCCCGAGCCCGGCGGCAGGTCGACCAGCCGCGCCACGTACTGGCGAAGGCCACCGCCACCGCCGCCGTGGCCCCGGACTGCACGATGAGCAGCAGCGACCAGCCGTGGAGGAAGGCCACCAGCGGGTGGAAGGCCTCGCGGAAGAAGGCGTACTGGCCGCCCACCCGCGGCATCACCGTGCTCAGCTCGGCGAAGACGAAGGCGCCGAAGAGGGCGATGACCCCGCCCGCGACCCACACCGCGAGGATCAGGAACGGCGTCTCGACCTTCTGCGCCACCACGTAGGGATTGATGAAGATCCCCGAGCCGATGATGCCGCTGATGACGATCATCGTGGCGTCGAACAGGGTCAGCCGCCGGGCGAAGGTCGCGCCGCGCAGGTCGCTCAGGGTCGGTGCTCCGTCGATCGGGCGGGCGGAGCATAGCAGGCGGATGGTCGCTCAGCCGGCCGGCCGCGAGAGGATCGTGCCGCCCTTGCCCACCGCCCAGAGCCGGCTCGAGCTCGCGCCGAGGCGATGCAGGTCCGGGGCGTCGACCTCGACCCGCCGCCAGGTCTCGCCGCCGTCCGCGGTCGCGAAGAGCACGCCCGGCTCCTTGCTCGCGTCGCCAGCCACGAAGCCGCGCCGGGAATCCGTGAAGCGCACGCTGCGCAGCCGGTTGGCGGTGAACGCCGGCCGCCGCTCCCAGGTCTCGCCGCCGTCGCGCGTGCGCAGCACGAGCCCGTCGTGGCCCACGGCCCAGCCGGTCCGCCTATCCACGAGCCAGAGGCCGCGGACCACGCCGCCCGCGAGGTCGTGGGCCGTCCAGGTCCTCCCGCCGTCGCGCGTCGCGAGGATGGCCCCCATCCCGCCGGCGACACCGTGGCCGGCGTGGGGAACGCCAGCGCGTCGGTCAACCCGCGCACCGGCGGCAGGTCCTCCCGCCGCGTCCAGGTCGCGCCGCCGTCCGCGGTCTCAAGGAGCGCGCCCCGCGTCGCCCCGGCGGCGACCTCGACGCTGGTCAGGACGCCCCGGCGCGCGTCGAGGAACCGGATGCCGTAGAGCGACAGCCCCTCGCCGCCGACCCGCAGGGTCTCCCAGGTGGCGCCGCCGTCCGCCGTGCGGTAGAGCCGACCCTTGTCGCCGCAGATCCAGCCGTTGCGCGCATCGACGAAGCGCACCGACTCGAGGACCCCGGCTGGAGCCGCGCCTGCACGCTCCAGGTCGCGCCGCCGTCCACCGTGCGCAGCACGGCGCCGCTGCTGTGCGCCACGATCCAGCCGTGCGCGTCATCGAGGAAGAAGACGTCGTGGAGGTCGTCAGCGAGCGGGCTCGCATGGCGCTGCCAGGCGGGCTCCGGGGAGGAGGTGGGCGTGGTCGCGAGGAGCAGGAGGAAGGGGAGCGCGCGGATCATGTGGAGTCATACGGACCGGGGCCGCGCGGCGCCTGGACGAGGTCACGGGATCCGGAGATCGTGGAGACCGCTTCGGCATCGAGGAGCACGTCGTCCCCTTTGGCTGCCATGGTCCGGAACGCCTCCGACCAGCCGGAACGCGGCGCACGTACGGCACTGATGACGAGGCGATCCTCATCGACCTCGATCTCCACCTCGCCGCGCAAGCCCGTCTGCTCGAGCAGATAGCTTCGGGATGCGGACGCCCTGAGAGTTGCCGATCGGTACGATGCGCGTCTTGATCGTGATTACAGTGTAATTACCCGAAGATGCTGAGGCAAGAGACGGCGCTGCGATCGGGCTGCCCAACGCGCATGTCGCTCGCGTCGCGCCAGATGGGATCAACTCGGGCCCCGAGCGTTGCGGAGGTGCCGGGAGCGTCAACCGAAGACGGGAGATCCGCTCCCCGGCTCGGCGTCAGCCCGCCCCTCCGCCCGCTCGCGCGACCGCGACGCCACCACGCCCCAGATGGCGTTGAAGACGAGCGCGGAGAGGATCGTCGTGGCGTCGAGCGCCTGGTCCGACGGCGCGAAGACGGCGAGCCGCGCGAGCGACGGCGCGAGGCTGGCGACGAGCCCGCGCACGACCGGCCGGCCGGTGAGCACGGGCGCGACGAGCAGCAGCCCCCAGATCCCGCCCCAGACGAGCCGCGGGTAGAGCCACTCGGGTGTCGACGCCGGCGCGGCGTCGGGCCGGACGAGCGCCGCGAGCTGCACGGCGAAGCTGTTGACCACCGCGCCCACGACGCCGCCCGTGAACGCCGCCGAGAGCCGGCTCTCGAGGTTGCGCATCGACAGCTCCCTACCAAAGGTGCCAGGCGATTTTAACGGGCCCGAGACCCGGTTCGACCACTCGGATCCGTAGTTCTGTTGCTTGGATACCAAGCTCGATGGCCCAGATACCCGGCTCGACGTTCGGATTGGGTATCCCGACGCTCGGAGACCCATTCCGAAGGCTGAGATACCCAGTCCCGACGCTCGGAGACCCATTCCGAGCGCCGAGATACCCGTCCTCAGCGTTCGGAGACCCACTCCGAAGGCCGAGATACCCATTCCCGGCGCTGGGAGACCCATTCTGAACGCCGAGATACCCATTCCCAGCGCTCGGAGACCCGTTCCGAAGGCCGAGATACCCAATCCGAACGCTGGGATACCCAATTTGGAAGCTCGTAGAGGGTCTCCGAAAGCTCGGGGACGGACCCCGGAAGCTCGGGGAGGAGCCCCGAAGGCCCGCCTCCAGCCCAGACCATCGCGGACCGTGAGGGCGCCGCCCTGCCCCGTCGTTTCAGTCCTCAGAAGGTGGACGGATTAAAAGAAATTGAAGTTTTGCTGCAATGTGAGGTCACTCGGCGAGGAGGGAGGCGTCTCGGTTTCGGCTCCGGTACGCACCTGCCCGTTTTTGGGGCACGATGAATTTCACCTCGTTTGATAATTGAAAACTGAATATGAATACCGACATTCTCACCTCCAACCTCTGCCTCCACGACCTGTTCGAGACCCAGGCCGACCTGAGGCCGGATGTCGATAGCGTCGTGATGGGTCGGGAGCGGTTGTCCTACCGCGAGCTGGACCGCCGCTCCAACCGCTTCGCCAACCACCTCCGACGGCTCGGCGTCGGGCCGGACGTGCTCGTCGGGCTGCTGCTCGACGCTCCGCCGACCTGGTGGCGGCGGTGCTGGGCGTCTCAAGGCCGGCGGTGCCTTCCTGCCGCTCGACGAGCGCTCGCCGCAGGAGCGGCTCGCCTTCATGCTCAAGGACTCCGGCGCCTCGCTGGTCGTCACCCAACGGTCGCTCGTCGAGCGCCTCGACCGGGTCGACCCGTTCATCAGGCGCCTGCGCCTCGACGCCACTCGACAGCCTCGACAGCCTCGACGGAACCGTCCAGCAGGACATGCGCATCGGGTAGTTCGCGCCGTCCTTTGGACGAGAAGCTGAATAGGGTGCCGGCACCGCCCTCGATATCGATCCAGCCGTCCTTGCGGGTCGCGCCGGTCTGGTAGCTAAGGTCGTACAGCTCTTCCTTGCGGGCCATGATCGCGAGGCCGAGGCCCTTGATGATCCGAGCCCGCTCGTGGAACGTCAGCTTGCGAAGTGCAGGGCCGCCCACCGCTCGAGCGTGGCGTAGCATGCCGCCGAAATCGAGGCCGCCAGAGCCGGTCCGGGCGATCAGCGAACCGTCGATTGCGCTTTGAATTTCGGCGAGATCGCCTTGACCTTGCACCCATTGGTCGAAAGCGAAATTGAGCAGCTGGGGGGTTTTCATCGGGACCTCGTCATGCTGAACCTGTTTCAGCATCCATTTTGGAAACCAAGCAGCCCTTCACGAAAATGGACCCTGAAACAAGTTCAGGGTGACGCAGAGTAGCGAGGCAGGGATGATTCAACCGGTGAGACCGATCCTTCTCAGTGATATCGAAGCAGCGCGGCTCAATGTAGCGGGGACGGTGCTCAGGACGCCGTTGGTCCGCCTCGATCTTGGACAGGGCGGGCCGGAATCTGGCTGAAGCTCGAGAATCTTCAGCCGATCAATGCCTACAAGATCCGCGGCGCGGCGAATGCTGTCGCCAGCTGTCGGACGAGGAAAGCGCGAAGGGCGTCTGGACGATCAGCGCCGGCAATGCCGGACAGGGCGTCGCCTATGCCGCGCGCGCTGCCGGCATTCCATGCACGGTCGTCGCGATCGAGACCGCGCCGCAAACCAAGCTCGAGCGGATGCGCGCGCTGGGCGCGACGATCGTGCCCGGTTCCTACGAGGACGCCTGGAAGGCTGCCGAGAGCCCATGCTTCCCGGCGCTCGACGGCACCTTCATCCATCCGTTCGACGATCACGACTTCATCGCCGGCCACGGCACCATGGGCCTCGAGATTTCGAGGACGCGCCGGATGTGAAGACCGTGATCGCTGCGATCGGCGGCGGCGGGCTGATCACCGGCGTCGGAAGCGCGATGAAGGCGCTGCGACCGGACGTCCGGTCTTCGGCGCGGAGCCCGAGACGGCGGCGCCCGACGCGCTATTCGCTTCGCGAAGGCGGGCCGCGCAAGTTCCCGGACTGGCAGGCGTCGTTCGTCGACGGCGCGGGCGGCAAGAGCATGTCCGAGCGGATGTGGGAGCGGATGCAGCCGATCGTCGACGGCTCGATCGTCGTCACCCTGGATGAAACGCGCGAGGCGATGCGGCTGATGGCGGAAAAGTCGCGCGCGATCGCCGAAGGGGCGGGCGCGCTGGCGCTGGCCGCCGCGCTGACCGGAGAAGCCGGCGACGGCCCGATCGTCTGCATCGTTTCGGGCGGCAATATCGATCTCGCAAAATTCGCTGAACTGGTGGCCTGACCTAGCTGCCCGGGCAAGGGTGCCGCCGCTTGCAAACCGGCAAGCCAGGCCGGTTCCGGCTGGTCGAGGTCATAATATTCGAAGATCAGGTGGATTCGGTCTGTCGCGCCGCGGTTGGTGACCGCGTGGACGCCCATATTGTTGACTTCGACCGCCTCGCCTTCGGCGAAGTGATAGCCGATATCGTCGACGAAGAAGGTGACGTCCGGATTGGTGACCAGCGGCACATGGACCTTGTGCGGCCATTTTGCGGCGGGGTTCTGGTCGCAGTGCGGTTGGATCTCGCCGCCTGGAGCCATTCGGGCAAGCATCACCCGCGGATAGTCGCCGCGCCGATAACCGTAGTCGGCAGTCGCGGCCGCAAGCACCGGCTCGATCAGAGCCTTCCATTCGCTCCACGGCGGCCGGTCGTACGATGCCGCCAGTCGACGAAGTTGGAGACGAAGCGGAACATGATGTGCCGGGTGGCGTCGAGCGCTTCGAACCGGTTGGGCTTGCTCGCATTCTCCGCTTCCACAACGCTTCGGGAATCGCGAGTACCGCGTCGCGCAGACGCTCCACGTCGACCGTTCCTAGCCGCCGGATCGAACGTGGTCTTGCGCGGATTGGGATACATGGGCCCATCTTAGAACTCGTAGCCGAACAATTCCAGATCACGGGCGTAGAGTTGGCCACGCCTTCGATCAGCCCCTGGTCGTAATAGTCGCGATAATCCCGCCGACGCGAAGCGTTGACCTTTTCGAGGGTCGGCTCGGAATGCCGATCCGGGCGCAGACTTCGTCGTAGGATTGCTGCATCTGCTCGACCCGGCCGATATAGTCGGTCAGCAGCTTTCCCTCCGCGTCGGCGACGAACTGTGTTGCGGCCGGAACAAGATGTGATCCATCGGCGGGTTGCCTAGGAAGTAACGCATCACCTTTTGCGGATCGCGGTCGAAATCGCCGAGCTCGCGGGTGATGAAGGATGCGTAGGAAACGAATCGGTCGAACGGGTTGCGAACGAACGCGAACTTGAAGAAGGCGCTGAAGTCCTCCGGCCGCATGTAGGGACGCAGCTGGGCAAGGCTGATATGGCCATGGCCGATGCGCGCGAGGTCGGGAATGGGCAGGGCCCTCTGCACGAACAGGCCGACCTGCTCCATGTCCTGCGGCCCCATATGCTCGCGCAGCGCCCGGCGAACCGAATGCGTGCCGGTCTTCGGAATCGCAGCGAAGACGAATTTGTGGGTTGCCGAAATGATCATTGGCCGGTGAACGTCGGCTGACGCTTTTCGAGGAAGGCGGCGACCCCTTCGCGATAGTCTTGGGTGAAGCCCAGCCGCCGCATTGCGTCTCGCTGGAGGTCAAGCTCCTCGTCGAGCGTATGGGCCCAGCTCGACCGGATCATCTCCTTGATCGCGGCAAGGCCGAGCGGGGGCAGCGACGCCAGTTTCGCGGCGATTGCATCGACCTCCGGCTCGAGCAGGTCATCGTTCGACCGCTTTCCAGATCATTCCCCATTGCTCGGCCTTTTCGGCGAGCAGCGGCTCGCCGGTGAGCGCAAGGCCGAGCGCGCGCGCCTGGCCGACGGCGCGGCAGCGCCCAGGTCCCGCCGCTGTCCGGGATCAGCCCGATCGCGGAAAAGCTCTGGATGAATTTCGCCGACTTCGCGGCGATGACGATGTCGCAGGCGAGCGCGATATTGGCGCCGGCCCCCGCCGCCACCCGTTCACCCTCGCGATCACAGGCTGGGGAAGGGCGGCCAGCGCCCGGACCAGCGGGTTCCAGCTTTCCTCGACGGTTTCGCCGAGGTCGACCGCCTCTCCGGGCGCGACGGCCCGGTCGTTGAGATCCTGGCCGGCGCAAAAACCTCGTCCGGCGCCCGTGAGGATCACGACGCGCGAAGCCGAAATTTTTGAAGGCAGTCGCGCAACTCCGCGTGCATCGCCCGGTGAAACTGTTGAGCCGGTCGGGACGGTTGAGCGTGATCCGGGCAATTCCGAGGGACTGTTCGAACAGGATGTTTTCATAGGTCACGGGGAAGTCTCCGTTGCTTCAGACAGCGTCGGCGCAGTCACTGCGCCCGCACAGGTTGCTGCATCGCTGGCGGCGCAACCGCATTCCACAAGACCAGTGCTTCGAGCACGAAGCCGAGCCCCTGTTCGTTCTGCAGCTTCACCTGCTGAGCGTTCAGCGACGCAAGCTCAGCCCTCATTTGATGAATTAGCGCCTGGTACGTTGGAAGGCCTTCGTCGCTGGTGCCGAATTGGGCCCAGGCCGCGTGCCAGCCGGCGAGAAATCGATCCAGCCGCCTCTCCACCTCACCTACTCGAGCTTCGGGCGGGGCGTGATCCAGCACATAGTCGATGTGCTGTTTCATCTCCCATGGCGACATGATCTTCGGCCTGTTGAACTGTTCGAAAGCGAGCTGGGGACGCCGCTTGTGCTGGCCCCGCCATCCGAGATCTGGACGTTGCGTTGATTGGCGCTCGACGCAGCTTCCACCAGGTCCCACAACCTTTGGCCGCCCACGGTATCGAGGACGAGATGAATGCGCCGCTCAGATCCCTTGTTCTGGACCTTGTGGAGCGAGAAGGAAATTGAACAGCCAGCATTCTCCGGCCTCCATGTGAACCGTTTCGTTGTTGCAGGTGAAAAGTACGCCAGGATTGGTAACCACCGGAACATGGAGGCGCCGATGCGTTCGCCAATGATAATGAACGTCGATGTGAATTGGGACGTCGGCGCCCGCCGCCAGCGCCATCAGGCGGCTTCGGCCCCACACGCAGCCTAGCTCTGCCATCACTTCCATGATGTACGGACATTGCCGGAGGCTTTCGGTAGGACCCATCGGTCCGTCAAAGTCATCGTTAGGCAGCCCGCCCGGCGAAACCAGCGGTACGGCTTCGTTGCCGACGAAGCCCGTGGGGTGCGGCAGCCATGCGGAAGCCGGCAGGGCGTTCACTTCCGCCGCAAGCCGTTCGGCGTCGAAACGAATTGGAAGCTGCAGCAACGGCTTGCTGAGGCGCATAAACAATCTTGTCCTGGTAGGCAGGGCGAAACCAAA
>CAWBOE010000013.1:0-91708 GCA_963790295.1 uncultured Actinomycetota bacterium | reverse complement strand
ACCCCTGGGACCTCGGTCGCATCCCCGGCGGGTCAGGCGGCGGCTCGGCGGCGGCGGTGGCGGCGTACGAGGCCCCGCTGGCGATCGGCACCGACACCGGAGGCTCGATCCGCCAGCCCGGCGCGGTGACGGGCACGGTCGGGGTGAAGCCGACGTACGGCGGGGTGTCCCGCTACGGGCTCGTCTCGCTGGCCAACTCCCTCGACCAGGCCGGCCCGGTCACCCGCACCGTGCTCGACGCGGCGCTGCTGCACGAGGTGATCGGCGGGCACGACCCGCGCGACTCCACGTCGATCGACGCACCCGTGCCCGACCTGGTCGGCGCGGCCCGCCGGGGGGCCGAGGGCGACCTGTCCGGAGTGCGGATCGGTGTGGTCAAGGAGCTGGGCGGCGAGGGGTACCAGGACGGCGTGCTGGCGAGGTTCTCCGAATCGGTAGACCTCATGGTCGCCGCCGGCGCCGAGCTCGTCGAGGTGTCGTGCCCCCACTTCGTGCACGCGCTGGCGACCTACTACCTGATCCTGCCTGCCGAGGCGTCCAGCAACCTGGCCCGGTTCGACGCGATGCGCTACGGGCTGCGGGTCTATCCCGAGGGCGTCGAGGCGCCCAGTGCGGAGGAGGTGATGCGCTCGACCCGCGAGGCCGGCTTCGGCGACGAGGTCAAGCGCCGGATCATCCTCGGCACGTACGCGCTGTCGAGCGGCTACTACGACGCCTACTACGGCCAGGCCCAGAAGGTGCGCACGCTGGTCACCCGCGACTTCGATCAGGCCTTCGGCCATGCCGACGTGCTGCTGTCGCCCACCGCGCCGACGACGGCGTTCGAGCTCGGCGAGAAGCTCGACGACCCGCTGGCGATGTACCTCAACGACCTGGCGACCATCCCCGCCAACCTCTCCGGCGTCCCGGGCATCTCGGTGCCCAGCGGCCTGGCCGACGAGGACGGCCTGCCCGCCGGCGTCCAGATCCTGGCTCCGGCGATGGCCGACGACCGGGTCTACCGCGTGGGCGCCGCCCTCGAGTCGCTGCTGCTGGCGAAGTGGGGCGGCCCGCTGCTCGACCAGGCCAAGCCGCTGGAGGCCGGATGACCGAGACCCTGCTGTCCTACGACGAGGCGCTCGAGCGCTTCGACCCCGCCCTCGGGCTGGAGGTGCACGTCGAGCTGAACACCGCCTCGAAGATGTTCTGCGGGTGCCCGACGGAGTTCGGGGCCGAGCCCAACACCCAGGTGTGCCCGACCTGCCTGGGCCTGCCCGGCTCGATGCCGGTGGTCAACGGAACGGCCGTGGAGTCGGCGATCCGGATCGGCCTGGCCCTCAACTGCGAGATCGCCGAGTGGTGCCGGTTCGCCCGGAAGAACTACTTCTACCCGGACATGCCGAAGAACTTCCAGACCTCCCAGTACGACGAGCCGATCGCCTTCAACGGGTGGACGGACGTCGTCGTCGAGGGCCCCGACGGCCCGCAGACCGTGCGGGTCGACATCGAGCGAGCCCACATGGAGGAGGACACCGGCAAGTCCCTCCACGTCGGCGGCGCCACCGGCCGGATCCACGGCGCCGACTACTCACTCGTCGACTACAACCGCGCCGGCATCCCGCTCATCGAGATCGTCACCAAGCCGGTCCTCGGCACCCGCGAGCTCGCCCCGCTGGTCGCCAAGGCGTACGTCGCCCAGCTGCGCGACCTGCTGCTCGGTCTCGGCGTGAGCGACGTGCGGATGGAGCAGGGCTCGCTGCGCTGCGACGTGAACCTCTCGCTCGCCCCGCGCGACACGGGCGAGGAGCCTGACGACGGCCGCCCCCGGCACGCGCTCGGGACCCGCACCGAGACCAAGAACGTCAACTCGCTGCGCTCGGTCGAGCGCGCGGTGAGGTACGAGGTGCAGCGACACGCCGCCGTACTCGTCTCCGGCCGCCCGATCCTCCAGGAGACCCGCCACTGGCACGAGGACACCGGCATCACCACCTCGGGCCGCGAGAAGTCGGACGCGGAGGACTACCGCTACTTCCCCGAGCCCGACCTGGTGCCGGTCGCGCCCGACAAGGACTGGGTGGAGCGGCTGCGCGCCGGCCTCCCCGAGCCGCCGCACGAGCGGCGCGCGCGGCTCCAGGAGGCGTGGGGCTTCTCCGACCTCGAGATGCGCGACACCGTCGGCGCGGGGGCACTGGGCCTGGTCGAGCAGACCATCGAGGCAGGTGCGACGCCGCAGGCCGCGCGCAAGTGGTGGCTCTCCGAGCTCGCCCGCCGCGCCAACGAGACCGACACCGACATCGCGGCCCTCGGCGTCACGCCCGCCCACGTGGCGCGCGTGCAGGCGCTGGTCGACGAGGGCGGCATCAACGACAAGCTCGCCAGGCAGGTCTTCGACGGACTGGTGGCCGGCGAGGGCACGCCCGACGAGATCATCGCGGCGCGCGGGCTGGCCATCGTCTCCGACGAGGGCGCGCTGTCGGCCGCGGTCGACACCGCCATCGCCGCCAACCCCGAGGTCGCCGACAAGATCCGCGACGGCAAGGTCGCCGCTGCCGGTGCGCTCATCGGCGCGGTCATGAAGGAGATGCGCGGCCAGGCCGACGCCGGCCGGGTCCGCGAGCTGATCCTGGAGAAGCTGTCCCCCGACCGCTGGTTGAGGAAGGCGCGCTAGCGCCTGTCACGAGAGCCCGGTGGGCTGTCAGCGTTCGCTGGTCTTCGTGACGGGCCGCGAGGCGGCCCTCCTCAACCAGCGGACGGCGCCTTCGCTCAACCAGCGGACGGACTGGTTTCGTCGCCGTCGAGGTCCGGGAGTAGATTGAGCCCGCTCCCGACCGGGAGCACCACAACCACACACGCCCGTTGTCGGGGGAAGCCGGTCCGATTCCGGCGCTGACCCGCAACCGTAGGCTCCACCGACAGGTGGAGCGAGCCGGAGCACCCACGGCGGAGCGTCCTGAACACACGCTGTCGAGGAACGCGGCGGGTGGCTCACCGGCCAGGTCAACGGCCGGCGTCCTGCCCCGCTGCAGCAGCGGGAAGGAAGTCATGGGTACCTCTCGTCCCCTGTCCATCGTCGTGGCTGCCGCGGCGGCCACGGTGCTCACGGTCGGGCTGGCGCCGGCACCTGCCGGCGCCGCGTCGGCGTACGACCCGAAGCCGGCCAAGGCCGGTGCCGGCTGGCTCTCCGGCGAGGTCACCGACGGTCTCGTCCACAACGAGCAGTTCGACTTCGACGACGTGGGCCTGTCCATCGATGTCGCCCTCGGCCTCGATGCCGCCGGCAAGAAGCCGACCGTCGTCAAGGCGATCACCAAGGCGGTCGCGAAGAACGTCGTCTTCTACACGACCTTCGCGCCCAGCGTGTACGCCGGCGCCACCGCCAAGGCCGCCGTGCTCGCGCTCGAGCAGGACAAGAACCCGCGCTCGTTCGGCGGCGTCGACCTGGTCACCCAGCTCGAGGGCCGGGTGGCGTCCGCTGCGCCGATCGCCGGCCGCATCGAGGACGCCTACGACCCCGAGGACGAGTTCGGCGGTGACTTCGCCAACGTCGTCGGCCAGGCGTTCGCCGCCCACGCGCTCACGCTGGCCGGCAGCGCCAAGGCCGGTGCCACGACGTCGTTCCTGCTCCAGCAGCAGTGCGACAAGGGCTACTTCCGCCTCTACTTCACCACCGACAAGACCCGGTCCGACCAGTCCTGCCAGGGCGCGCCCCGGACCGAGCGCGGCGCCAGCACCGACGCCACCGCGCTCGCGATCCTGGCGCTGCAGGCACGTCAAGGGCGCCGAAGGCCAAGGCGTCGGTGAAGAAGGCCGTCGCCTGGCTCAAGGACGTCCAGGGTGCCGACGGGTCCTTCACCGACACCGGCAAGGCCAAGGGGACCGCCAACTCCAACAGCACCGGTCTCGCCGGCTGGGCCCTCGGTGACGCCGGCGCTCCGAAGCCGCGTCGCCGGGCCGCCGTCTGGGTGCGCAACCTCCAGGTGCCGGGCACCAACCCCTGCGCGCGCGGGCTGGCCAAGCAGACCGGCGCGATCGCCTACGACGCTCAGGCCTACGGGATGCCCAGGCGAGCGGGATCACCAAGAAGGCCAGCGACCAGTGGCGACGCGCCTCGGCGCAGGCGCTGCCCGTGCTGGCGCTGGCGCCCCGCGCCGAGGGTGACTTCACCGCCACCGCACCCAGGTCGACCGCGACCGGCGCCACCTTCAGCATCCATCTGACCGGTGTCGCGCCCGGCGAGCGCGTCTGTGTGAGCCAGGGCAACGTCACCTACGAGTTCCCGGGCCGTCCTCGCACGACGCAGGTCACCTTCGGCGTCGACCAGCCGGGCACCCGGACCTTCCGGGTGTGGGTCGGCAGCGAGCACCGCGACGTCACGGTCCGGTTCACGAGCTGACCATGTCCCACGTCCGGCTCCGCTCGGCCGTCGCGGTCCTGGTGACCGCGGCGGCCGGCGGGCTGGGTGCCGTCTCCGTGGCGGGCCCGGCCTCGGCCGCGCCCTGCCCGGGCACGAGCGGGGTGACGGTCGTCGTCGAGTACGGCGCGCTCGGCGGTGGCACCGACGTCTCCTGCGCCGCCGAGGGCGGCCGCACCGCCGACCGCCTGCTCGAGGACGCGGGACACGCCCTGACCTTCCTCCAGCGCTTCCCCGCGTTCGTGTGCCGCATCGACGGCGTGCCCGCCGACGACCCGTGCGTCAACACCCCGCCCGCCGACGCCTACTGGGGCCTGTGGTGGTCCGACGGGGAGTCGGGGGAGTGGAGCTACTCCTCGCTCGCCGCGGGGTCGCTCACCGTCCCGGCCGGCGGCTACGTCGCGATGGTCTGGGACGGCTCGGCGGGCGACGTCCGGCCGCAGACCCATGCGCCGGCGCACCCGACTCCGACGCCCACGCCCACGCCGACGAAGAAGCCGTCGCCGACGCAGGGGCCTGCTCCGTCGGCGACGCCCACCGCGGGCCCGACCGCCACGGCCGAGCCCACCCCGGAGCCCTCCGCCCAGCCGACGACGCAGCCGAGCCGCACCAAGAAGCCCAAGCCGTCGAAGACGCCCTCACCGTCCGAGGCGACCACCGTGCCGGACCCCACCACCGAGCCGCCTTCCGACGAGCAGACGGCTGCGGCCGGTTCGTTCGACGGTCCGGTCGACCCGGCGGCGGCCGACACCGGTGGCCTCCCGGCATGGGTGGCGCCCGTCGTGGTCGTCGTACTCCTGGGCGCGGCCGGCGGCGTCGCCGTGGCCCGCCGCAGGCGGCAACCATGAGCCTCTCGACGAGCCTGCCGATCACCTGGCTGCCCCGCGACCTCCACCCGGTCGCCTGGTGGGGCTGGGCGATCGGGCTGGCCGTGGTGGCCTCGACGACGACCAACCCCTGGCTGCTGCTGATCGTGATCGGCGTGGCCGCCCTGGTCGTCGCCGCCCGGCGCGGAGACCACCCGTGGTCCCGGTCGTTCCGCATCTACGCGCTGCTGGCCGTGGTGATCGTCGTGGTGCGGATGCTGTTCCGGGTTCTCTTCGGAGGCGGAAACACCGGCCTGGTCCTGCTCGACCTGCCCGAGGTGCCGTTGCCGAGCTGGGCGCTCGGCATCCACCTGCTCGGCCCCGTCACGCGGGAGTCGCTGCTGTTCGCGTTGTACGACGGCCTGCGGCTCGGCGCGATCGTCATCTGCGTGGGAGCCGCCAACAGCCTGGCCAACCCCAAGCGGCTGCTGCGCTCGATGCCGGCTGCGCTCTACGAGGTCGGCACCGCCCTGGTCGTCTCCGTCTCGATCCTGCCGCAGCTGGCCGACAGCGTGCGCCGCGTGCGCGCCGCGCAGCGACTCCGCGGCGGCGACACCCGGCGGCTCAGCCGGCTGAGGCGTCTGGTGGTGCCCGTCCTCGAGGACGCCCTCGAACGCTGCCTCGCGCTGGCGGCCGGCATGGACACCCGCGGCTACGGCCGGGCCGGCGACCTGACCCGCGGCCGCCGACGGCTCACCGGAGCCCTGATGCTGACCGGGCTGTGCGGACTGTGCGTGGGCACGTACGCCGTCCTCGACCGCACCGCGCCCCGCGTCCTCGCCCTCCCGATGCTGGCCGTCGGCGTGCTCGCTGCGCTGCTCGGCCTCGCCGGGGCAGGCAGCGGAGTGACCCGCAGCCGCTACCGGCCCGACCCGTGGCGACTCCCCGAGTGGCTGGTGCTGGGGTCGGGCGTGGCGGCCGCGACCGTCGCGGTCGTCGCCAGCCGGGGCAACCTGCTGGCGGCGTACCCGCCGCTCGACGCCTGGCCGGTGCTGACCCTCGACCCACCTGGTCGTCGGCGGGGTCGCGCTGGCCGGCGGGCTGACGGCACCCGTGCCCGCCCGCGCCGAGACGCCGCTCCCGCTCCCTGCGGCGGTGGCCCGGTGATCGAGCTGCGCCGCGTCGGGCTGGCCTACGACGACACGGCCGTTCTCGACGGCGTCGACCTCACCGTCGGCGAGGGCGAGCTGGTGCTCGTCACCGGACCGACGGGCTCGGGCAAGTCCACGCTGCTCGGGGTCGCTCACCGGCCTGGTCCCGCGCTTCACCGGCGGACGGCTCACCGGCGACGTGCTCCTCGACGGCGTGAGCATCGTGCGCACCCCGCCGCGCGAGCGCGCCCACGTCATCGGGTACGTCGGCCAGGACCCCGCCGCCGGCTTCGTCACCGACACCGTCGAGGAGGAGCTCGCCTACGGCATGGAGCAGCTCGGCCTGCCGGCCGACACCATGCGGCGCCGCGTCGAGGAGACCCTCGACCTGCTCGGCATCGCCGACCTGCGGGCGCGCGACCTGCGCCGGCTCTCCGGCGGCGAGCAGCAACGGGTCGCCCTCGGGCTCGGTCCTCACCATGCACCCCCGGATCCTGGTGCTCGACGAGCCCACGTCGGCCCTCGACCCGACCGCGGCCGAGGACGTGCTGGCGACGTTGACCCGGCTCGTCCACGACCTCGGGGTCTCGGTGGTGCTGGCCGAGCACCGGCTCGAACGCGTGGTGCCGTTCGCCGACACCCTCGTCGTCCTCGACGGCCGCGGCGGGCTGCGCTCCGGTGCGCCGGCCGAGCTGCTGACCGACTCGCCCGTGGCGCCACCCCTCGTGGAGCTGGGCAGGGCGGCGGGGTGGCACCCGCTCCCGCTCACCGTGCGCGACGCCCGGCGACGCGCCGGCGGCCTGCGCGAGCGCCTCGGGGCACCGCCCGTCGTCGTCGTCGAACCCACCGGGCCTGCCGCGACGACCGGGGGTCTCGAGGCGACGCGGCGTCACCGTCACCCATGGCGCGACGCTCGCGGTGCACGACGTCTCGATCCGGCTCCGGCCCGGCACCGTGACCGCACTGATGGGGCGCAACGGCTCGGGCAAGTCCTCGCTGCTGTGGGCCCTGCAGGGCAGCGGCAGACGGCGCGGCAGGCACGCGTGACCGTCGACGGCCGCGACCCCGCGGCGCTCGACGACGCCGACCGCCGTACCCTCGTCGGCCTCGTCCCGCAGAACGCCGCCGACCTGCTCTACCTCGAGACCGTCGCCGACGAGCTGGCCGCCAGCCGGCGCCACCGCCGCGGAGCTGGAGCGCCTTGTCCCCGGCATCGACGGCGACACCCACCCGCGCGACCTCTCCGAGGGGCAGCGGCTCGCGCTGGCGCTGACGGTCGTGCTCGCCGGCGCCCCGCCCGTGCTGCTCCTCGACGAGCCGACCCGCGGGCCTCGACTACGCCGCCAAGCACGCGCTCGCCGAGACGCTGCGGACGATGGCGGGCGAGGGGCGGTCGGTGCTGGTCGCCACCCACGACGTGGAGTTCGTGGCGCAGGTCGCCGACCGCGTGGTCGTCCTCGCCGAGGGCGAGGTCGTCTCCTCCGGTCCCGTACGCCGGGTGGTCGCCGAGTCTCCCGCCTTCGCGCCCCAGGTGACCAAGGTGCTCGGCGCCCCGTGGCTGCGCGTCGACGAGGTGGTGGCGCGGCTGTGAGCACGCCACAGGCGGTGGCGGTCCCGCTCACCCGGCGCTCGGCCGCCGTGCTCGGGGTCGCCTCGCTCGCCGGCCTGGTGATGCTGTGCTGGCCGCTGCTGGTGCGGCTGCCCGAGGGCGAGACGCTGAGCCCGCCGTTCCTGTTCCTGGCGCTGCTGCCGCTGGTGATCGCGGTGGTGCTCGCCGAGGTCTCCGAGGGCGGCCTCGACCCGCGGGCGCTGGCGATCCTCGGCGTGCTGAGCGCGTGCAACGCGGTGCTGCGCGGGCTCTCGGCCGGCACCGCAGGCGTCGAGCTGGTGTTCTTCCTGCTGATCCTCGGCGGCCGGGTCTTCGGCCCGGGCTTCGGCTTCGCCCTGGGCTGCACCTCGCTGTTCGCCTCGGCCCTGGTCACCGCCGGCGTCGGCCCGTGGCTGCCCTACCAGATGCTGGTCTCCGCGTGGGTCGGCATGGGCGCCGGCCTGCTGCCCGCGGCGCGTCACCGGCCGGGCCGAGATCGTGATGCTGGCGGCGTACGGCGTGGTGTCGGCGTACCTGTTCGGCCTGCTGATGAACCTCTCCGGCTGGCCGTTCATCCTCGGCATCGCGGTGCCGGGCCACGAAGGCTCCCTCGACTTCGTCGCCGGCGCGCCGCTGGCGGAGAACCTCCAGCGGTTCGTCGCCTACACGCTGCTGACCTCCACCGGCAGCTTCGACACCGGCCGGGCGATCACCACCGCAGTGGCGGTGGCCGTGCTCGGGCCGGCGGTGCTCACGACGCTTGCGGCGCGCCTCGCGCCGGGCCTCGCTGCCGACGGCTTCCTAGGCCTCGAGCGTCGGCGAGGAACCCGAGCAGGAGCTCGTGCACGACGTCGGGGTGCTCCATCTGCACGAAGTGGCTGGCGCGCAGCTCGACGTAGGTCGCCCCTCCAGGCGGGCGGCGGCGCGTGCGCATGTCGCGGGCGCCGGCCAGGACGTCGTACGTCGCCGCGACCAGCATCACCGGCACCTTCACCCTGCTCAGCGACACGCGGGCGTGCTCGGAGGTACGCAGGGCCAGGTGGAAGTACCACTCGACCGGGATGGCGAGGAACTCGCGGACCGCACGGGCGGTGAGCTCGCCGTCGGGCGTCGGCAGCATGAAGCCGGAGTGCGTCAGGGCCGCGACGGTGCGCGCGCCGACCGGCAGCCGCGTGGTGACCGGCGAGATCGCCCGGCCGGTCGTGCGCAACGCCCGGGAGAGGCCGACCGTCAGCGCGACGGGCCACGGCGTGCGGGAGCCGGAGCGGCCCGAGCATGGTGGCGAAGGTGTCGCCGGGGACGCCGGCCACGGCGAAGATCCCGGTGACCCGCTCGGGGTGGCGCAGGGCCAGCTCGAAGGCGGTGTTGACGCCCATCGACCAGCCCATCAGCACGGCTCGGTCGACGCCGAAGTGGTCCATCACCGACAGCGCGTCCTCGACGAACTCCTCGATGCCGACGCGGTCGGGGTCCGTCGGCCGGGCCGAGCCGCCCGTGCCGCGGTGGTTCCAGGAGACGACGCGGACGCCGCAGTCGGCGTGGAGCAGGGCCGGCCAGCACCACGGGCTCACGCCCAGGCCGTTGCAGAGCACCACCGTGGGGCCGTCGATCCGGCCGAGCGGGTCGTTGGTCCACGCGCGCAGGCGGGTTCCGTCGTCGCTGAGGATGTGGTGGAACTCGACCACCGACTCCGCCCGCCGGCGGGTGGCCGCTCGGTGGAGTCGGGTGAGGTCACCATGGCTGGAATTGTGCCGCCGCGGCGCCGCCGATCCGGTCGGGCTCGCCGAATCGGTGTCGCCGCGCTAGTCAGGGTGCGGCTCGGCGATCGCCTCCTGGCCGCGGGTGGCGCCCACGCTCGCGGCCGTCACGGCGACCACGGCCGCCCACTGCAGTGGGCTGAGGAACTCCTGGAGCAGCAGCATCCCCGCCAGCGCGGCAGCGGCCGGCTCCAGGCTCATCAGGATGCTGAACACCCCGGGCTTGAGGGTGCGCAGCGCGGTGATGTCGGCGGCGTAGGGGATCACCGAGCTCAACAGACCCACCATGGCCCCGAGCAGCAGGATCCTCGGGTCGAGCAGGTCGGACCCGCCCGCGGGGATGGCCATCGGCGCGAGCAGCACGGTCGCCACCACGCTCGCCATCGCCAGTCCGTCGAGGCCTGGCCAGCGCCGTCCGGTCCGCACGCTCAGCAGGATGTACGCCGCCCAGGTCGCCCCCGCGAGCAGTGCGAAGCCGATCCCGGCGAGGTCGAGCTCGGTGCGTTCGAACCCGAGCAGGCCGACGCCGAGGGCCGCCAGCCCGACCCAGAGCAGGTCCCGGGCACGCCGTGACATCACCACCGCGAGCATCAGCGGCCCGACGAACTCGATCGTCACCGCCAGGCCCAGCGGGATCCTGGCGAAGGACTGGTAGATCGACCAGTTCATGAGGCCGAGGCTGAGCCCGAACGCGACCATCGTCAGCCAGTCGTCACGGCTGCGGCCGCGCAGCCGCGGCCGTGCGACGCCGACGAGCACCACCGCGCTGGTGGCCAGCCGCAGCCACACCATCGCGGTCGGGTCGATGGTGCCGAAGAGGTGCTTGGCCACGGCCGCGCCGAACTGGACCGACGCGATCCCCGCGAGCACCAGCCAGATCGCGGAGATCGGCCGGCGGGTCACGAGGGCCTATTCAACCGCCCGCACGCACGGCGGGTGACCAGCGGGCAGGAGGTGGCCGGAAGACTGGAACGTGCCCAAGGCCGTCGCGGTGTCGCCAGGAGGATATGGATGCCAACAGGGGATGTGCGACGGCCCCGGGCACGCGAGAGACGACCTTAGGCGGAAGATCCGGGGCGGAGTGTCAGCGACCGTGACAATCCACCGGATTGCGCGATGAATTGGTGTCAGTGGCCGGGTCTACGATGCAAGGCACCTCAGGGTGCAGGTCCGACGTGCAGGAGGAGACGCAATGGCTGGCGGGACCATCGTGCTGGTGGGGACGCGCAAGGGGCTGTGGATCGGGCGGTCCGACGAGGCGCGCCAGGAGTGGGAGTTCGACGGGGCCGCACTTCGACATGGAGGAGGTCTACTCCTGCCTCGTCGACACCCGCGGCGACCGGCCTCGCCTGCTCGTGGGGGCCAGCTCGAGCTGGCTCGGCCCCCAGGTCTGGCGCTCCGACGACCTCGGCGCCTCCTGGCAGGAGACGCCCAACGGCGCCGTCCGCTTCCCCGAGGGCACCGACGCCACCGTGGCCCGGGTCTGGCAGCTGGTCGCCGGCGCCGACGAGGGTGTCGTCTACGCCGGCACCGAGCCGGGAGCGGTCTGGCGCTCGACCGACCGCGGCGAGACCTTCACCCTCGAGCAAGCGCTGTGGGACCACCCCGAGCGGCCTGAGTGGGGCGCGGGCTTCGGTGGTCAGGCGTTCCACACGATCCTGCCCCACCCCACCGACCCGCAGTCGGTGACGGCGGCCATCTCCACCGGCGGTGTCTACCAGACGACCGACGGCGGCCAGTCGTGGCAGGCCCGCAACCAGGGCATCAAGGCCGAGTTCCTGCCCGAGGGCGAGCAGTACCCTCCCTTCGGCCAGTGCGTCCACAAGGTGACCCGCCACCCGTCGCGTCCCGAGCGGCTCTACCTCCAGAACCACGGCGGCGTCTACCGCTCCGACGACGAGGGCGGGATCTGGAAGTCCATCGCCGACGGCCTGCCGGCCGAGTTCGGCTTCCCGATCGTGGTCCACCCCCACGAGCCCGACACCGTCTACGTCTTCCCGCTCAACGACGGGGCCGGGCGTTACCCGCCCGAGGGCAAGGCTCGCGTCTGGCGCTCCCGCGACGCGGGGGAGACCTGGGAGGAGCTCGGCAAGGGGCTGCCCGATGCCTTCTACGTCGGCGTCATGCGCGACGCGATGAGCGCCGACGACCACGAGAACGCCGGCATCTACGTCGGCACGCGCAACGGCGCGGTGTGGGCGTCGGCAGACTCCGGCGACTCCTGGCAGCAGATCGTCTGCGACCTGCCCGACGTCATGGTCGTGCGCGCCGCATCCCTCTACGACCTCCGAAGGAGCCCCATGGGCCGTCCGTTCACCATCACCCGACAGACGAGCATCGCCGCCAACCCGGAGGTGATCCACGGCCTGGTCGACGACTTCCACGAGTGGTCGAAGTGGTCGCCCTGGGAGGACCTCGACCCCGCGCTCGAGCGGTCCTACTCCGGCCCCGAGCGCGGCGTCGGTGCCCACTACGCCTGGAAGGGCAACCGCAAGGCCGGTCAGGGCAGCATGGAGATCACCGGGCTGGCGCCCGACGCCGTCGAGATCGAGCTGCGCTTCCTCCAGCCGTGGCAGGCCACCAACCAGGTCCGGCTCGCCGCTGACGCCGACCTCCACCGGCACCGACGTCACCTGGACCATGCACGGCGAGCACGTCGGCTTCATGGGACTGATGAGCAGGGTGATGCCGCTCGACAGGATGCTCGGCAAGGACTTCGAGAAGGGTCTGGCCCGCCTCAAGGCCGTCGCCGAGCAGACCGGCTGAGCGACGGCCCGGCGTACCCCTGACCGGTCAGAAGTAGGCTCCGGGCATGTCTCATCGCATGCCCGGAATCGACATGAAGCCCCGCTCGCGCGACGTCACCGACGGACTCGAGAAGACCGCGGCGCGGGGGATGCTCCGGGCCGTCGGCATGGGCGACGACGACTTCGCCAAGCCGCAGATCGGCGTCGCCTCGTCGTGGAACGAGATCACGCCCTGCAACCTCTCCCTCGACCGGCTGGCCAAGGCGGTCAAGAACGGCGTGCACGCCGCGGGCGGCTACCCGCTCGAGTTCGGCACCATCTCGGTCTCCGACGGCATCGCGATGGGCCACGAGGGCATGCACTTCTCGCTGGTCTCCCGCGAGGTGATCGCCGACTCGGTCGAGACGGTGATGATGGCCGAGCGGCTCGACGGCTCGGTCCTGCTGGCGGGCTGCGACAAGTCGCTGCCCGGCATGCTGATGGCCGCGGCGCGGCTCGACCTCGCGAGCGTGTTCCTCTACGCCGGCTCGATCATGCCGGGCCAGGTCGACGGCCACGACGTGACGATCATCGACGCCTTCGAGGCCGTCGGCGCCTGCCTCGCGGGGAAGATCACCCGCGAGGAGGTCGACCGCATCGAGCGGGCGATCTGTCCGGGCGAGGGCGCCTGCGGCGGCATGTACACCGCCAACACCATGGCCGCGGTCGGCGAGGCGCTCGGCATGTCGCTGCCCGGCTCGGCCGCGCCGCCCGCGGTCGACCGGCGGCGCGACGGCTTCGCCCACCGCTCGGGGCAGGCCGTCGTGGAGATGCTGCGCCAGGGCATCACCGCCCGGCAGGTGATGACGCGCGAGGCGTTCGAGAACGCCATCGCCGTCGTGATGGCGCTGGGCGGCTCCACGAACGCCGTCCTCCACCTGCTGGCGATCGCGCGCGAGGCCGACGTCGACCTGCGCCTGGAGGACTTCAACCGGATCGGCGACAAGGTCCCGCACCTCGGCGACCTCAAGCCGTTCGGCCGCTACGTGATGAACGACGTCGACAAGGTCGGCGGCATCCCCGTCGTCATGCGGGCGCTGCTCGACGCGGGGCTGATGCACGGTGACGTGCTCACCGTCACCGGCAAGACGATGGCCGAGAACCTCGCCGACCTCACCCCGCCCGACCTCGACGACGACGTGATCCGGAGCCTCGACCGGCCCATCCACCGCACCGGCGGGATCACCATCCTCACCGGCTCGCTGGCTCCCGAGGGTGCGGTGGTCAAGAGCGCGGGCTTCGACGACGACGTGTTCCGTGGCACCGCGCGGGTCTTCGACCGCGAGCGCGCGGCCCTCGACGCGCTGGCCGCGGGCCAGATCCAGCACGGCGACGTCGTGGTGATCCGCTACGAGGGCCCGAAGGGCGGCCCCGGCATGCGCGAGATGCTGGCGATCACCGGCGCGATCAAGGGCGCCGGCCTCGGCAAGGACGTGCTGCTGGTCACCGACGGCCGGTTCTCGGGCGGTACGACCGGCCTGTGCGTCGGCCACATCGCGCCCGAGGCCGTCGACGGTGGCCCGATCGCGTTCGTCCGCGACGGCGACCCGATCACCCTCGACGTCCGCAACCGCACCCTGGAGGTCGAGATCGACGACCTCGACGCGCGGCAGGACGGCTGGCAGCCGCTGCCGCCGGTCTACACCCGCGGTGTGCTGGGCAAGTACGTGCAGCTCGTCCAGTCCGCCGCCCACGGCGCCGTCTGCGGCTGAGCACCGTTCTCTGTCGGCCCGCGGTGAGGACCGCGAGCTGACGATCGGGCGCCGCCTGACTGGACCGGAAGGTGAAGGTTCGGGGGTTCGGCCCCGGGCGCGGGATCGCTGCTGTCTAGCGTCGTTCTCGCGGTCCCACACCCCCCGAGCACGTGAGCCGGGACCGCCGGCCCCCCACCACTCTCGTGAGGCATGCCGTCGCGCGCTCACGAGGAGGCCGGACGCATGCAGGTCAGGGCTCTCGGACCGGTCGCCCTCCGCCCCGTCCCCGCCGTGGGTGCCGTCGTACGCGACCTGCTCCGCAGGCCCGACGTACCGCGCCGCACGCTTCCACGTCGGCGTCCTCGTCGCCGATCCGGCGGACCGTCCGGGTCGCGGCAGCCGGCTCCTCGGCGGGCTGCAGCTGGGCCTGGACCAGGCCCGTGACCTCGACGTCGTCGTGACCGCCGCCGGCGCGACGGCCTTCGGTCCCGTCCTCCTCGATGCCGCGAGCAGCCTGCTCGACGGCGGGGTCGACGTCCTGGTCGTCACGACGACCGGGGTCGCCGGCGCTGGTGGCCCCCCTCTGCGCAGCCCGTGGTGTGGGCCTCGTCGTCGCCGACGAGGGTGACCGCGTCGAGCACCCGGCTCAGCACGGGCCCGGCGTGCTCCGCCGCACCGAGCAGCACTGGCAGGAGGCCTACGTGCTCGGCCAGTGGGCCGGCCGCCACCTCGAGGGCTCGCTCTTCCAGCTGGTCACCCGCGACGAGGAGCCGGGCGACGGTGTCCTCGCTCTGCGCGCCGGGTTCACCGAAGCCGGCGGCTCCGTCGCCGGCTCGGTGGAGGTCTGGCCGAAGAGCGCCAGCGCCGCCGCCCTTGTGGCCCGCGTCTCCGGCGCCCGCGTGATCGCCGTGCACGCCACGGGACATCAGCTGCACGAGATCGTCCGCGCCCTGCGCGCGGCCAGGGTGCCCGCCGAGATCGTCGTGGCCGGCCGCGGCGTCGACGAGCGCACGCTGGCCGAGCTCGGCCGCGGCGGGCCGCTGTACGCCGCCTCCGCCTGGCACCGCGCCGACGTCCCCGACCTGGTCGTCACCCTGGAGCGCGGCACGGGGGAGCGGGCCGATGCCGTCACCGCCCTCGGGTACGACGTCGCCGGTGCACTCGTCGACGCGTGCCGTCGTGAGGCGCTGCCCGACCTGGGGACGAAGCCAGCCGACCGAGGCCTGGTCGTCCGCCGTGCGGCACGGGGGGCGCACCAGCGTGGTCGCCCGCCGCGAGGTCCCGCAGGTTCCCGACCTCGACGCTGTGGCGGCCGTGCCGGCGATCGCCGCCTTGCCCCACCACGGCTGACCAGACCACCGGACGACGGTCGTCCCGCACGCGGCGCGGGTGCGCGAACCAGCGCCCTTCCGGACCTACCCTCACCGCCATGACCCCGGTCCCGGCTGCCTCGCCTCGCCGGCTCCTGCTCGGTGCCGCGCTGTCCGCGGTGCTCGTGGCGGGTCTCGGGGTCCTCGGCGCCGAGCGCCACGGCCAGGGCCCGCCGCCTCCCCGGGAGGCACTGATGGCCGTCGCCGCCCAACCGGAGCCCCCGGCGGAGCCCGAACCGTCGACGGCGCCCGAGCCGGCCGCGCAGCCCGCGCCGCCCGCCGTACGCCGCGTGCCCCAGCTCCCCGGAGGCGGCAGGCGGGTCTTCGGCCGCGACCGCTTCCTGGTGGCCTACTACGGCACGGCCGGCACGGGCGTGCTCGGCGTGCTGGGCGAGGCGCCACCCGACGAGACACAGCGGCGGCTGCGACGCGCGGCCCAGCCCTTCAAGCTGGAGGGCGAGCGGATCCAGTCGGTCTACGAGCTGATCGTCACGGTGGCAGACCCCGTTCCCGGCCCCGACGGCGACTTCAGCCACGACATCGCCGCCGACAAGGTACGCGACTACATCGAGGCCGCGCACCGGCACAAGACGCTGGTCGTCCTGGACCTCCAGCCCGGGCGCGCCGACTTCCTGACCGTCGCCCGGCGCTGGGCGTGGGCGCTCAGGGACCCCTGGGTCGGCCTCGCGCTCGACCCCGAGTGGCGGATGGGCCCGCGCCAGGTGCCGGGCCGGGTGATCGGCAGCGTGAGCGCGGCAGAGGTCAACCGGGTCTCGGCGTGGCTGTCCGACCTGGTCGCGGACGAGTGGGCTGCCGGAGAAGGCGTTCGTGCTGCACCAGTTCCGGGCGTCGATGATCCGCGAGATCGAGCGGGTCGCGGACCGCGACGGGCTCGCCCTGGTGCAGCACATCGACGGCTTCGGCACCCAGGCGCAGAAGCTGGCGACCTACCACGCGCTCGCGAGGCCCGGTCAGTTCGCGATGGGCTTCAAGCTGTTCTACGACGAGGACGTCAACCGCTTCACGCCGCGAGAGGCGCGGAGGATCCGGCCGGCGGTGAGGTTCGTCAGCTACCAGTAGCCATCGTCGGTCGAGGAGGGCCGTCAGGCCCGTCACGAGACCCGGTGAGCGTGTCTGGCTAGGTTGGGCATACGTGCGCTACCCCGTGTTCGCCGACCACCACGTGCACCTCGGTCTGGTCGACGCGTCGGCGCTGGGCGCATCCGGGATCGGCCGCGTCGTCGACCTCGGCTGGTCCGACGAGGTGGCGGCGCTGGCCGAGGGCGCGCCCGTCGCGACGTCGTACGCCGGCCGCTTCGTCGCCGCGCCCGGCGGCTACCCGGGCGCGAGCAGGTGGGCGCCTCCGCGCTGCACGAGCGAGGTGGCCGAGCCGCGCGAGGCCGCGGCCGCGGTCGCCCACCAGGTCGCACTCGGTGCCTCGGTCGTGAAGACCACCCTCAACCGCGACGCCGGTCCCGTGCCCGACCTCGCCACGCTGCAGGCGGTCGTGATCGCGGCGGCGGAGGCCGGGCTCCCTGTCGTCGCGCACTGCCAGGGCCCGGGCATGGTCGAGCTCGCCCTGGCCGGGGGAGTCTCCGCGCTCGCCCACACACCGTGGACCCACCGGCTCGACGACGAGGTCGTCGCCGAGGCCGTCGAGGCCGGGCAGGCGTGGGTCAGCACGCTCGACATCCACGGCTACGGCACGACGCAGCCCCGACCAGGACCGTGCCGTCGACAACCTCGCGCGCTTCCGCGCCGCCGGCGGACGCGTGCTCTACGGCACCGACCTCGGCAACGGCCCGCTGCCCGCAGACGCTGAACCTGCGCGAGGTCGGGCTGCTCGCCGACGCCGGCCTGTCCGACGACGACCTGATCTCCGCGCTGACCGATCCGTGGCCGTCCACCGCAGCCGCTCGCGGGCCTCGCCACCGAGGTGCCCGACGGCCCGGAGCCCGCTCGCCGATCGGCTGGCCGGTGCGCGCGTCGTACGGACGGAGGAACCTGATGACCGTCGACGACCCGCTCGAGAAGTACCGCGACCGCTTCGTCGGCACCGACACCGACCTCGTCTACTTCGACGGCAACTCGCTCGGCCGGCCGCTGAAGGTGACGGCCGACCGGCTGCGCGACTTCGTGCTCGAGGAGTGGGGCGGCCGGCTGATCCGCGGCTGGGACGAAGCGCTGGTTCGACCTGCCGCTCGCGCTCGGCGACCGGATCGGGCGCTCCTGCCTCGGAGCCGCTCCGGGCCAGGTGGCCGTCGGCGACTCCACCACCGTGCTGCTCTACAAGCTGATGCGGGCGGCGGTCGCCGCGCGCCCCGGGCGCACCGAGATCGTCATCGACCGCGACAACTTCCCGACCGACCGCTACGTCGCCGACGGCGTGGCCCGCGAGTGCGGCCTCGAGCTGCGGTGGGTCGAGGTCGACCGCGACGGCGGGGGTCACGCCCGACCTGCTCGCCGAGGCGGTCTCCGAGCGCACGGCACTGGTCGTCGCCAGCCACGTGGCGTACCGCTCGGCGTACCTCGCCGACGGCGCGGAGCTGACCCGGATCGCCCACGACGCCGGCGCGCTGTTCTTGTGGGACCTCTGCCACTCCGGCGGCTCGGTGCCGGTCGAGCTCGACGCGTGGGGCGCCGACCTGGCCGTCGGCTGCACCTACAAGTACCTCAACGGCGGCCCCGGCTCGCCGGCCTACTGCTACGTCGCCGAGCGACACCTCGACTCCTTCACCCAGCCGATCCAGGGCTGGATGGGCGCGCAGGACCCCTTCCTGATGGGGCCGGTCTACGCGCCCACGGCGGGCATCCGGCGGTTCCTGTCCGGCACGCCGTCGGTGACCGCCATGCTCGCGGTCGGCGACATGGTCGACCTCATCGACGAGGTCGGGCATGCCGGCGGTGCGCGAGAAGTCCGTATCGGCTCACCGAGCACGCGATCGCGCTGGCCGACGAGCACCTCGCCGGGCCTCGGCGTCACGGTGGCCTCGCCCCGTGACGCCGCCTGGCGGGGCGGGCACGTGACGCTCCACCACCCGGAGATGCAGCGGGTCGTCGCCGCGCTGTGGGAGCGCGACGTGATCCCCGACTACCGCGACCCCGGCGGCCTGCGGGTCGGGCTGTCGCCGCTGTCGACGTCGTACGACGAGGTCGACCGGGGCATCGCGGCGGTGCGGGAGCTGCTGGCGTGAGTCCCGTCAACCAGCACGGCCAGCCCGTCGGCGAGTCCCTCGACTGGACCCCGCGGCCGATGCCCGTGCCCGTGGTGCTGACCGGGCGGTACGTCACGGTCAGCGGCCTGGAGCACGCACCATGCCGACGCGCTGTACGACGCGCTGGCAGCACCCGAGGACGACGCGCTGTGGACCTACCGCTTCGGCGAGCGCCCGCACGACCGAGACGCGATGGCGGCCGCCGTGGCCGGGATGCTGGCGCACCCGACCGACGTGACCTTCGTGGTCACGCCTCGCGGACGCGGTCCCGAGGGCCTGGCCACGCTGATGCGCGTCGACGCCGCGAACGGCTCGGTCGAGGTGGGCAGCATCATCCTGGCGCGCACGCTGCAGCGGACGCCCGGCCTCGACGGAGGCGATGTACCTGCTCGCCCACCACGTCTTCGACGCCCTCGGCTACCGCAGGTACGAGTGGAAGTGCGACTCCCTCAACGAGCCGTCGCGCGTGGCCGCCGCCCGGCTCGGCTTCACCTACGAGGGCCGGTTCCGCAACGCGATGGTCTACAAGGGCCGCAACCGCGACACCGACTGGTTCTCCATCACCGACGCCGAGTGGCCGCGCATCCGCGCCGCCCACGAGGCCTGGCTCGACCCCGCCAACTTCGACGAGCACGGCCAGCAGCGCCTCGCCTGTCCGAGTCGCGTGCCTGAGGCAGCGACGTAGCGGCCTCGGGCCACGACCTCAGACCGCGCAGAGCGGTGCCGTGGCAGGGTGGGGCATGGAGCCTCGCGTCAGCTTCATCACCCTCGCGGTGCCCGACCTCGAGGCGGCGCACGCCTTCTACGTCGACGGGCTCGGCTGGTACCCGGCCATGCACGTGCCCGGCGACGTGCTGATGATCCAGGTCGGCGACAAGCTGCTGCTGTCGCTGTGGGCCGAGCCGGGGTTCGAGGGCGAGGTCGGGCCCGATCAGGCGTGGCGAGGGCCACGTCGCCGATCACGCTGGCCCACAACCTGCCGACCCGCGAGGAGGTCGACGCCGTGCTCGAGGACGCCCGCGCCGCCGGGGCGCCGTACGTCGGCGACGCGTCGAGCGCGAGTGGGGCGGCTACACCGGCTACTTCGCCGATCCGGCGGGCTTCCGCTGGGAGGTCGCCTACAACCCCGGACCGATCGGGCAGACGGTGCTGCCCGGACGGCTGACCAGAGAGGAGACACCATGACCGACACCCTGAAGCGCAGCGAGGTCCGCGAGCTGCAGCCCGACGGCTGGGAGGTCATGCTCGGCGCGATCGAGGCGGTGTACGCCACCGGCGACTTCGCCACGGGGCTCGCGTTCGTCGACCGCGTCGGCGAGGCGGCCGAGGCCGCCAACCACCACCCCGACATCACGCTCACCTACCCCGCCGTGCACATCAAGCTGGCCAGCCACGACGTCGGAGGGGTGACCGACCGCGACATCGCGCTGGCCACCACGATCACGCGGCATCGCCGCCGAGCTCGGCATCTCCGCGACGCCCGACCAGCTGAGCCGCATCGAGATCGGCCTCGACGCCCACGACCGGGATGCGGTCGGGCGCGTTCTGGGCGGCGGTCCTCGGCTACGAGGTCGACGACCTCGACATCGTCGACCCGCAGGGCCGCCAGGTCACCTTCTGGCTGCAGGAGACCGACGCCCACGAGGAGCCTCGGCAGCGCTTCCACATCGACATCACGGTGCCGCCCGACCAGGCGGAGCCGCGCATCGACGCGGCGCTCGCCGCGGGCGGCACCCTGGTCAGCGACGAGCGCGCACCGGCGTTCGTCGTGCTCGCCGACCCCGAGGGCAACAAGGCCTGCGTGTGCACCTCGCTCGGGCGCGACTAGAGCGCCAGCATCCGGGACGCGGGTCCCGGATGCTGGGACGCCTGTCAGACTCGGCTGACGGATCGACAGCCCGACGGCTACCGTGGGCGCATGCGCACGACGCTTGTACGCACCGCGACGCGAGGACTGAGACACCAGCCGGTCTCGACCTCGCGTCACCCCTCGTTGCCGATTCGGCCGAGGGGTTTTTTCATGTAGCCACGCTCCGTCGACCAGACCCACACACAGGGAGCCAAGGGACATGGGCGAGCAGGTCACGGGTTCGGGCACCGCCGTCACCGGTGCGCAGAGCCTGATCAGGTCGCTGGAGGCAGCCGGCACCACCGACATCTTCGGCATCCCGGGCGGCGCCATCCTCCCGGCGTACGACCCGCTGATGGACTCCACGATCCGCCACATCCTGGTGCGCCACGAGCAGGGCGCGGGTCACGCCGCACAGGGGTTCGCCGCCGCGACCGGCCGCGTGGGTGTGTGCATGGCCACGTCCGGGCCGGGCGCCACCAACCTGGTCACCCCGCTGGCCGACGCCTACATGGACTCCGTCCCGATCGTGGCCGTCACCGGTCAGGTCGGCGCCGCCGCGATCGGCACCGACGCCTTCCAGGAGGCCGACATCCGCGGCATCACGATGCCGATCACCAAGCACAACTTCCTGGTCACCGACCCCGACCAGATCCCGCGGGTGGTGGCCGAGGCCTTCTACATCGCCTCGACCGGGCGCCCCGGCCCGGTGCTGGTCGACGTCGCCAAGTCCGCCCTCCAGGCGCGCACGACCTACGAGTGGCCCGCCGAGCTGCACCTGCCCGGCTACCGCCCGGTCACCCGGCCCCACGCCAAGCAGATCCGCGAGGCCGCACGGCTGATGCTCGAGGCGAGGCGGCCGGTGCTGTACGTCGGCGGCGGGGTCATCCGCGCCGGAGCCTCGCGCGAGCTCAAGGTGCTCGCCGAGCTCACCGGCATCCCGCTGCTCACCACGCTGATGGCCCGCGGCGCCTTCCCCGACAGCCACCCCCAGCACCTCGGGATGCCCGGCATGCACGGCACCGTCGCGGCGGTCGCCGGGCTCCAGCGCAGCGACCTGATCATCAGCCTGGGTGCGCGGTTCGACGACCGGGTGACCGGCAACCTCGACTCCTTCGCACCCGGCGCCCGCATCATCCACGCCGACATCGACCCGGCCGAGATCGGCAAGAACCGCGCCGTCGACGTGCCGATCGTCGGGGACGCCCGCGAGGTCATCTCCGAGCTCGTCGTCGCGCTCAAGGCCGAGGCCGACGCGGGCCACACCGGAGACTACGAGGCCTGGGTCGACTTCCTGGCCGGCATCAAGAAGCGCTACCCGCTGGCCTACGACCACCCCGACGACGGCACGCTCGCCCCGCAGTACGTGATGGAGCGGCTCGGCAAGATCGCCGGCCCCGAGGCGATCTACGTCGCGGGCGTCGGCCAGCACCAGATGTGGGCGGCCCACTTCGTCGGCTACGAGAACCCCGGCACCTGGATCAACTCCGGCGGCCTGGGCACCATGGGCTTCTCGGTGCCCGCGGCCATGGGCGCCAAGGTGGGCCGTCCCGACGCCACCGTGTGGTCGATCGACGGCGACGGCTGCTTCCAGATGACCAACCAGGAGCTGGCCACCTGTGCGATCAACGACATCCCGATCAAGGTCGCGGTGATCAACAACGAGTCGCTGGGCATGGTGCGCCAGTGGCAGACGCTGTTCTACAACGAGCGCTACAGCAACACCGACCTGCCACAGCAAGCGGATCCCCGACTTCGTCAAGCTCGCCGAGGCCTACGGCTGCGTGGGCCTCGCGTGCGAGACGCCCGACCAGGTCGACGCCACCATCGAGAAGGCGATGGCGATCGACGACCAGCCCGTCGTGGTCGACTTCCGCGTCCACCGCGACGCCATGGTGTGGCCGATGGTGGCCGCCGGCACCAGCAACGACGACATCAAGTACGCCCGCGGTCTGGCCCCCGAGTTCGACAAGGACGACCTGTAGACCATGAGCCGTCACACCCTGTCCGTGCTCGTCGAGAACAAGCCCGGCGTCCTCGCCCGGATCGCGGGCCTGTTCGCGCGGCGCGGCTACAACATCGACTCCCTCGCCGTCGGCCCGACCGAGCACGACGAGGTCTCACGGATGACCATCGTGGTCAACGTCGAGGACTCCCCGCTCGAGCAGGTCACCAAGCAGCTCAACAAGCTCGTCGAGGTGATCAAGATCGTCGAGCTCGACGGCACGGCGTCGGTCAACCGTGAGCTGCTGCTCATCAAGGTCCGCGCCGACGCCGAGACCCGTGGTCAGATCCTCGACGTGGTCGAGCTGTTCAAGGCCAAGGTCGTCGACGTCTCGCCCGACACCGTGGTCGTCCAGGCGATCGGCAACGTCGACAAGCTGGCCGACCTGCGCCGCCTGCTCGAGCCCTTCGGCATCCGCGAGCTGGTGCAGTCGGGCATGGTCGCCATCGGCCGCGGCCCCCGCTCCATCTCCGAGCGGACCCTGCGCCCGGTCGCCGTACCCGTCCCGTCGCAGGCCGGCTGAACACCCGGTCGACCGGTGTATCGCGTCCCTTGGCGGGCGGTGCAACCCTCACGAACCGACAGAAACGCCCACGAAGTCTCCCCATCACCACCAGAAGGAGCGCCCACCGTGGCCCAGATGTTCTACGACGACGACGCAGACCTGGCCCTGATCCAGGGCAAGAACGTGGCCGTGCTCGGCTACGGCAGCCAGGGCCACGCCCACTCGCTGTCGCTGCGCGACTCCGGCGTCGACGTACGCATCGGACTCCCCGAGGGTTCGAAGTCCCGCGCCAAGGCCGAGGCCGAGGGCCTGCGCGTACTCACGCCGGCCGAGGCGGTCGAGGAGGCCGACGTCATCGTGATCCTCGCCCCCGACCACAAGCAGCGCCAGCTGTACGCCGAGGCGGTCGAGCCCAACATCACCCCCGGCGACACGCTGGTGTTCGGCCACGGCTTCAACATCCGGTTCGGCTACATCACCCCGCCCGACGGCGTCGACGTCTTCATGGTCGCCCCGAAGGGTCCCGGCCACCTGGTGCGGCGTGAGTACGTCGACGGGCGCGGCGTCCCCGTGCTCGTCGCCGTCGAGAAGGACCACTCCGGCAAGGCCTGGGACCTCGCGCTCTCCTACGCCAAGGCCATCGGCGGCCTGCGGGCCGGCGGCATCCGGACGACCTTCACCGAGGAGACCGAGACCGACCTGTTCGGCGAGCAGGCGGTCCTGTGTGGCGGCGCGAGCCAGCTGGTGATGTACGGCTTCGAGGTGCTCACCGAGGCCGGCTACCAGCCCGAGGTCGCCTACTTCGAGTGCCTCCACGAGCTGAAGCTGATCGTCGACCTGATGTACGAGGGCGGCATCGCCAAGCAGCGCTGGTCGGTCTCCGACACCGCCGAGTACGGCGACTACGTCTCCGGCCCCCGCGTCGTCGACGAGCACGTGAAGGACAACATGAAGCAGATCCTGGCCGAGATCCAGGACGGCTCGTTCGCCCAGCGCTTCATCGACGACCAGGACGCCGGCGGGCCGGAGTTCCAGGCGCTGCGCGAGAAGGGCGAGCAGCACCCGATCGAGCAGACCGGTCGCGAGCTGCGCAAGCTGATGGCCTGGGTGAAGTCGCACGACGACGACTATCAAGAGGGCACAGCAACGCGGAGTTGAATCCTCGCTCGAAACGCGTGCAGACCGCAGTTTGTGTTTCAAAAGGCACGAGAGATGAAACCCAAGTAAACAGGTCGCCGATCAGGCTATTCGGTGCCCTGGTAAGGGGTGCTTTTGTGGCTGCCATGAAAAGACTCTTATTTGTTGCGGGCATTGTTCTATCTGGGAGGTCTGTTCCCCGCTCAGGCGATCGGGGCGAACCCCGCGACTCAGCCGACTACAGGCGAGTGCATTCGTTCTTCGACGCTCTCCATCACGTTGGATGATGGGACGGAGCTGAGCCAGGCCCAGTCGGAAGGGCTGGCTTCAAGAACGCGGTGCGTCTGGTACGCCACCCGCTCGCGACGCCCGGGTGGGGCGACAAGAAACGAGTACAACCGGGCGGCCACCTCTCAGGCGGCCTCTGGCGTGGCGGCTGCAGCTGAGTCGATTCACTACTTCACGCAGTACCGACCTCACTACACCGTCACCGACAGCCAGGGGACTTTTGGGGCTCAGGTGACCTACAAGGACAAAGAGCCAGTTGCCTACTCTTTCTTGATCTCCTCGTCGCTACGAGCCGCTGGCATTTCGCAGGTGACGGCACGGCACGGCAACCATCTCCGAGTACTTTAGATACAAGATCACCTGGGTTCCCTAAGCGGAAGGGCCAACTTGGCGGTAAGGAGAGACACGGGTCCTGAGGTCGCACTGCGGCGTCAGGAGAAGGCCAAGAAGTAGACTCCGGTCGCTCGCCCTTCTCCCAGTCGTATCACGCTGCGCTGACCAGGATCACCCTCGGCTTGTGGGATGCGACCAGTAGCATCGCCCCACGAGTGGTGGAGCTGGCGTCATCGGATCATCACCAATGACCAATTCATGTGACGACGCTCCACCGAGGGCAACGTCACGCGATGAAGGCAGCCGTTGACCGACTGTCGGGCGGCGAGGAGTTCTCCGAGCCAGACTTCCGGATGCCCGGGCGCGAGGGACCCGTCATCCCGCGCGACGCGCACATCCGGATCGTGCACCCCACCAAGAACCACGGAGCCCGGATGCTGCGCCGCGGCTACAACTTCGTCGACGGCTCCGATGCTCTGGGCGGGCTGGACGCCGGACTGTTCTTCATCGCGTTCGTGCGCGATCCCCGACGGCAGTTCATCCCCCTTGCAGAACCGGATGGCCCAGCAGGATGCGCTGATGGAGTACCTCAAGTTCACCTCGTCGGCGATCTTCGCAGTGCCGCCGGGCGTCGGCCCGGGGGAGTACGTCGGGTCAGGCCCTGTTCGCCTGAGACACGGCAGGGTAGACGCACCGGGTCGGCTAGGGTTGTGCAGGCACAGCGTCGTGCTCGACCGCCGGGCGACAGTCCTCGGCAGGTCATCTGCCCTTCTGAGACTCCGTGATCCGAGACAGAGGTTCGCTGTGACTGCGCTCCCGACCGATTCCTACGCGACCGGGCCCGTCGTGCTCATCGCCGAGGAGCTGAGCCCCGCCACCGTCGAGGCGCTCGGCCCGGACTTCGAGATCCGGCACTGCGACGGCTCCGACCGCGGCCGAGCTGCTGGCGGCCATCGCCGACGTCGACGCGATCCTGGTCCGCTCGGCCACCAAGGTCGACGCCGAGGCGCTGGCCGCGGCCGCGCAGGCTCAAGGTCGTCGCCCGCGCGGGCGTCGGCCTCGACAACGTCGACGTCAAGGCCGCCACCCAGGCCGGCGTCATGGTCGTCAACGCACCGACCTCCAACATCGTCTCCGCCGCCGAGCTCGCCGTGGCGCTGATGCTCGCGGCCGCCCGCCACATCGCGCCCGCGCACGCCTCCCTCAAGAACGGCGAGTGGAAGCGCTCGAAGTACACCGGCATCGAGCTCTACGAGAAGACCGTCGGCATCGTCGGCCTCGGCCGGATCGGCGTGCTCGTCGCCCAGCGCCTGTCGGCGTTCGGCATGAACGTGATCGCCTACGACCCCTACGTCCAGGCCGGCCGCGCCGCCCAGATGGGCGTCCGCCTCGTCGACCTCGACGCGCTGCTCGCCGAGTCCGACTTCATGTCGGTCCACCTGCCCAAGACGCCCGAGACCGTCGGCCTGATCGGCGACGAGCAGCTGGCCAAGGCCAAGCCGTCGCTCGTGCTCGTCAACGCCGCCCGCGGCGGCATCGTCGACGAGGACGCCCTCTACGCCGCCCTCAAGGAGGGCCGGATCGCCGCCGCCGGCCTCGACGTCTTCGCCACCGAGCCGTGCACCGACAGCCCGCTGTTCGAGCTCGAGAACGTCGTCGCCACCCCGCACCTCGGCGCCTCCACCGACGAGGCCCAGGAGAAGGCCGGCATCGCGGTCGCCCGCTCGGTCCGCCTCGCGCTCGTCCGGCGAGCTCGTCCCCGACGCGGTCAACGTCCAGGGCGGCGTGATCGCCGAGGACGTCCGCCCCGGCATCCCGCTCACCGAGAAGCTCGGCCGCATCTTCACCGCCCTGGCCGGCGAGGTCGCCCAGCAGATCGACGTCGAGGTGCGCGGCGAGATCACCGAGTACGACGTCAAGGTGCTCGAGCTGGCGGCGCTCAAGGGCGTCTTCACCGACGTCGTCGAGGACCAGGTGTCCTACGTCAACGCGCCGCTGCTCGCCGCCGAGCGCGGCACCGCCGTCCGGCTCGATCACCGACCCCGAGAGCCCCGACCACCGCAACCTGATCACCCTGCGCGGCACGCTGGCCGACGGCTCCCAGGTCTCGGTGCAGCGGCACCCTGGTCGGCATCCACCAGCGCGAGCGGATCGTCGAGGTCAACGGCTACGACGTCGACCTCGAGCCGACCGACCACCTGGCCTTCCTGACGTACGTCGACCGGCCGGGCATGGTCGGCACCGTCGGCCGGATCCTCGGCGACGCCCGCATCAACATCGCCGGCATGCAGGTCGCGCGCGACCAGCAGGGCGGCCAGGCGCTGGTCGCCCTGTCGGTCGACTCGGCGATCGGCAGCCGAGTCGCTCGCCGAGATCGAGGCCGCCATCGAGGCCTCGTCGGTGCGCGGCATCGACCTGGCTGACCTGCACCGATTCGTCATCGGTCGGAGGGTCCTGCCGCGGGCAGACTCTGACGAATCGGTGTTCAGTGGCGGGTGGCGATCACGCGCCGAGGCGTCGGGCGGCGACCATCACCTCGACGGCGGCGAACCGCTCGTCGGTGAGCCACTGCTCGCGCAGCGTGTCGACGCGGCCGGCGTACGTCGGCGGCCAGTGCTCGCAGGGCGTGAAGTCGTCGAGGACCACGATGCCGCCCTCCTCGACGAGGTCCCAGACCTTGTCGGGGCCGGCGCGCCGACGGCTTGCCGGAGTCGAGGAACAGCAGCGAGAACGGGCCCTTGTCGAGCAGCGTCGACCAGTCGGCCGAGACCACCTCGACCTGGGGGTCGTCCGCGAAGATCTCGGCCGCGGCCTTGGCCAGCCTGGGGTCGAGCTCGGCGGTGACGATGCGGGCGTCGTCGCGCACGCCCGAGCGCAGCCAGGCGGTGCCGACGCCGCAGCCGGTGCCGAACTCGGCGAGCGTGCCGCCCGGGTCGCGGCCAGCGCCGCCAGCAGCCGGCCGGTCTCGTTGCGGCAGAAGGACACGTAGCCGCCTTGCGCGAGACCGCGAAGGCGCGGTGCACGACGTCCGGGAGCTCGGGAGGAGCCGACATGCGGGCAGTCTCTCATGGTGGTCCGGGCGTCTCGCATGGTGGATCAGTTCGGCAAATGGGCTGCGCAGCGTCCGTTGCCGCCGTACCGTGGCCGCATCATGCGGAGCGTGTTCGTACTTATCGACTGCCGCGGCGAGGCCTGAAGCAAGGCCACCTCGCCGCGGTGTTCGTGCGTTGCGGGCCTTGCAGCAGTCACTGGCAGCAGACCCGCGGCGGGCTCCTCGAAGCCGGCGCGATCCGCAAGTTCTCCTGGTCGATGACCGAACCGGCTTCTCCCGTGATCCGGGGGAGGTCGATTCGCATCCTCCGCCCGGGCTCGCTGCACCATCTCCATCCCACAGCGAGTCGTCAACAGGAGCGAGTTCCGATGTACGACATGTACCCCGACTGGGGTCCGGCGTCGCACCAGCCCGACGAACCCGCGCAGCCACGAGGCCGTCCAGGCCTCGCTCGACCTGCGGGACAACGGCGGCGAGCGCCCTGACGACAACTAGCCTTGACCGCAGTGACCGACCCGACTGGCCATCAGGGGCTGCAGCTCGCCGTCATCCCGGGTGACGGGATCGGCCCGGAGGTGACCGCCGAGGCGCTCAAGGTCCTCGAGGTAGCCGTCGCCGGCCGACGTCAAGGTCGAGCCGACGCGCTACGACCTCGGGGCCGAGCGCTACCTCGCGACCGGCGAGGTGCTGCCCGACTCGGTGCTCGCGCGAGATCCGCGGGCACGACGCCATCCTGCTCGGAGCGGTCGGTGGCAAGCCGGGTGATCCCCGGCTCCCTGCCGGCATCCTCGAGCGCGGGCTGCTGCTGAGGCTGCGGTTCGAGCTCGACCACTACGTCAACCTGCGGCCGTCCCGGATCTTCCCCGGTGTCGTGTCGCCCTTGCGCGACCCCGGCGAGGTCGACTTCGTCGTCGTCCGCGAGGGCACCGAGGGGCCTTACACCGGAAACGGCGGCTCGATCCGCGTCGGCACGCCGCACGAGGTCGCCACCGAGGTCTCGCTCAACACGGCGTACGGCGTCGAGCGCGTCGTCCGCGACGCCTTCGCCCGCGCCTCGCGTCGCCCGCGGCGCAAGCTCACCCTGGTCCACAAGACCAACGTGCTGGTGCACGCCGGAGCGGTGTGGTCGCGCCTGGTCTCCTCGGTCGCCTCGGAGTTCCCCGACGTCACCGTCGACTACCTCCACGTCGACGCGGCCACGATCTTCCTGACGACCGACCCCGCGCGCTTCGACGTGATCGTCACCGACAACCTCTTCGGCGACATCCTCACCGACCTCGCCGCCGCGATCACCGGCGGCATCGGGCTGGCGGCCTCGGGCAACATCAACCCCGACGGCACCGCCCCCTCCATGTTCGAGCCCGTCCACGGCTCCGCACCCGACATCGCCGGCCAGGGCATCGCCGACCCCACCGCCGCGATCTTGTCGGCGTCCCTGCTGCTCGACCACCTCGGCCACGCCGGCGCCGCCACGGCCATCGAGGCCGCCGTGCTCGCCGACCGCGCCGCCCTCGCCGCCTCCGGTGGTGGCGCTCCCCGCTCCACCTCCGAGGTCGGCGACGCGATCGCCGCCCGAGTAGCCGGGTAGTGCCGGGCTGGATACCCGGTCGACCGGGTATCCCGGACGTTCGATGTGGTTGCAACGACGCCAAAGGGGCAGAAACATACACACAGTTGGACGTCCTACTATCGTCTGACGACCCCCGAGATTGGTGAACCTCCATGGACATCAGCACCACCCGTACGACGATCCCCGTCGACGACGAGCGCCTCGCCGAGATCCTCGCGAACCCCGGCTTCGGCATCCACTTCACCGACCACATGTTCACCGTCGAGTGGACGCCGGCTGACGGGTGGAGCGGCGCGCGCGTCACGCCGTACGGGCCGCTGACCCTCGACCCCGCGACGGCGGTGCTGCACTACGCGCAGGAGATCTTCGAGGGGATGAAGGCCTACCGCCACGAGGACGGGTCGATCTGGACGTTCCGTCCCGAGGCGAACGCCGAGCGGATGGTTCGCTCCAGCCGGCGGCTGGCGCTGCCCGAGCTGCCGGTCGACGACTTCGTCAAGGCGGTGGACGCGCTCGTCGAGGTCGACCAGCGGTGGGTGCCCGACAACGCGGGAGAGAAGAGCCTCTACGTGCGGCCGTTCATGATCGCGACCGAGAAGTTCCTCGGCGTCCGGCCGAGCCAGCACGTCACGTTCATGGTCATCGCCAGCCCGGCAGGCGCCTACTTCAGCAAGGGCGTCAAGCCCATCAGCCTGTGGCTGTCCACCGACTACACCCGGGCCGGCCGCGGCGGCATGGGCGCGGCCAAGACGGGCGGCAACTACGCCTCGTCCCTGGTGGCGCAGCAGGAGGCCACCGGCCAGGGCTGCGACCAGGTGGTCTTCCTCGACGCCCAGGAGGGCAAGTACGTCGAGGAGCTGGGCGGCATGAACATGTACTTCGTCTACGCCGACGGCCATATCGTCACCCCCGAGGTCGGCACGATCCTCGAGGGCATCACCCGCTCCAGCATCATCGAGCTCGCCGGCAAGCTCGGCCACCAGGTCGAGGAGCGCAAGCTCTCGGTCGACGAGTGGCGCGACGGCGTCGCGAGCGGCGACATCGTGGAGGTCTTCGCGTGCGGCACCGCTGCGGTGGTCACGCCGGTCGGTCAGCTGAAGTGGGCCGGGGGCGAGGTCGGTGAGGCCGACGGCGAGGCGGGGGAGCTGACGAAGCGGATCCGCCAGGCGCTGGTAGACATCCAGTACGGCCGTGCCGACGACACCTTCGGCTGGTTGCATCGGGTCTGCTGACCCTTTCGTACAGGGTCCGCGCTCACCAGGTTTCGGCCCTCTGCCGGTTACGCTCGTTGCGTGAGCGTGTCGCCGGGTTCGCCGCGTCCGCAGGCCCCGGCGGGCCTGACGGTCGGCGGCTACACCCTCCTGACGCGCCTCGGCGAGGGCGGCATGGGCGTGGTGCACCTGGCCCGCAAGCCGGGTGGCGAGCGGGTCGCGCTCAAGGTGCTGCGCCCCCACATCGTGGGCGACGACGAGGCCCGCGCCCGGCTCGCGCGCGAGGTGTCGTCGCTGCGCCGGATCCGCAGCAAGTGGGTCGCCGAGATCGTCGACGCCGACCCGTGGGGACCGGTGCCGTTCGTGGCCACCCGCTATGTGCCCGGCTACTCGCTGCACGACCAGGTGCAGGAGGAGGGCCCGGTCCACGGTCCCGACCTGCTCTGGCTCGCCAGGTCCCTGGCCGAGGGCATCGCCAGCGTGCACGCGGCCGGCGTGCTCCACCGTGACGTGAAGCCGTCCAACGTGCTGATGGAGGGCCGCACCCCGATCCTCATCGACTTCGGCCTCGCCCGGGTCGCCGACGACCCCAAGCTCACCCACACCGGCTGGCTGCTCGGCACGCCCGGCTACCTGCCGCCGGAGGTCCTGCACGGCGACGACGCGACGCCCGCCTCCGACGTCCACTCGTGGGGCGCGACGGTCGCGTACGCCGGCCTCGGCCGCTCGCCGTACGGCTCCGGACCGTCGATGGCCATCATGGACCGCGTCCGGCGCGGCGACCACGACCTCACCGGGCTGCCCGACGCGCTGCGCCGGGTGATCGAGGCCGCGCTCGACCCCGACCCCACCCGCCGGCCCGGCCTCGACCGGATCCGGTGGCTGCTCGACCCCGACGCGAATCCACGGACCCCGCTGCCCGGTGATCCTCCGGACGAGCCGGAGGACCTGTTCACCATGCCGCTCGCCATCGCCGCTCAGGTGGGGGTGGTGCCTCGCATCGAGCCGGACGACCAGGTGACCGAGGTACGCCCCACCCTGCTCGACCCCGACCCGCCGATCCACCTCGCCCCGGCCCCGAGGCATCCGGTGCAGCAGGACTTCTGGGACGACCATTGGCACGACCACCGTCGCCTGCCGGCGCAGGGCTGGGTAGGCCCCCCAGCGCCACCGCCGGCGCCGAGGATCGAGCGGACGCGACGTGCCCTCCTGCTGTCCGCCACCGGCATCGCGGCTGCCGCCGGCATCGCCGCCTATCCCTACCTCGTCGTCGGCACCTTGCTGCTGCTGGTCTGGCTGCTGCGGAGCGGCTCGATGGTCGCGAGCGCCGCGGGCGACCGCCAGCGCATGCGAGGCGGCACCAAGTGGTACGACGTCGTCGTCGCGCCGCTGTCCGCTCCGTGGCACCTGGTGCGGTCGATCCCGACGACCTTCCTGCTGTACGTGTGGGCCGGCGGCTTCGCGGTCGCCGCCGGGCTGCTGTGCTATGCCTTCTCGGCCTCCCTGGAGCTCGGCCTGTTCATCAGCGGGCTGGCCCTGGTCGGCGCCCTGTACCTCGGCCCGGGCGGCTCGCGCGTACGCCGACCGCTCGCCCGCCTGCTCGTCCCCCTCAGCCGCCGCGTCCCGACCTGGGGACTCGCCATGGCTGCCGCCCTTCTCGCCGCGCTGGTGCTCGGGCTGGTCTCTGAGGCGGGAGTGCACTGGACACCGGCCGACGGTCGACCCGGATCCTGAGACTTCTGCGCGTCGCCCGCGTGCCCGTGGCACGATGGCCACATGACTGACCGGATGCAGCAGTACCGCATCATCATCATCAGCTAGCGCGTCGGACTTCCCGGCGCGCTGACCTCTCGTCCTCGAGAGGTCTTTTTGTTTCCCGGACCAACCACGAGAACCGCGAAGAGATCGAGCGAGCATGGACCTCCAGGGTGCGTTCCACGTCTACGACACGACGCTGCGCGATGGCGCGCAGCAAGAAGGTCTCAACCTCTCCGTCGCCGACAAGCTGTCGATCGCCAAGCAGCTCGACGACCTCGGGGTCGGTTACATCGAGGGCGGATGGCCGGGGGCGAACCCGAAGGACACCGAGTTCTTCCGGCGTGCCCAGCAGGAGCTGGACCTCAAGCACGCCACCCTCGCTGCTTTCGGGGCGACCCGTCGGCCCGGCGTACGCGCCGCCGACGACCAGCTCGTCGCGGCCCTGCGCGAGAGCGGCGCGAGCGTCGTGACGCTGGTGGCCAAGTCGCACGAGCGGCACGTCGAGCTGGCGCTGCGGACCACGCTCGAGGAGAACCTCGCCATGATCCGCGACACGGTCGAGCACCTGCGGGCCGAGGGGCAGGAGGTCTTCCTCGACGCCGAGCACTTCTTCGACGGCTACCGCCTCAACCGCGACTACGCGCTGGAGGTGCTGCGCACCGCGTACGACGCGGGAGCGTCGGTCATCGCGCTGTGCGACACCAACGGCGGCATGCTGCCCACGTGGGTCGCCGACGTCGTGCACGACGTCGTCGAGGCAGCGGGCGTGCGGGTCGGCATCCACTGCCACAACGACACGGGCTGTGCCGTCGCCAACACCCTCGCCGCGGTCGACGCGGGCGCGACACACGTGCAGGGCACCGTCAACGGGTACGGCGAGCGCACCGGCAACGCCGACCTCCTGGCCGTCGTCGCTAACCTCGAGGTCAAGCTCGGCCGCCAGGTGCTGCCGACCGGGAGGCTCGGCGACGCCACCCGCATCGCGCACGCCGTGGCCGAGGTGACCAACGTGCCGCCGGCCTCGAGGCAGCCGTACGTCGGCACGTCGGCCTTCACGCACAAGGCCGGCCTGCACGCCAGCGCCATCAAGGTCGACCCCGACCTCTACCAGCACATGGACCCTGCCGGCGTCGGCAACGACATGCGGCTCCTCGTCAGCGACATGGCGGGCCGCGCCTCGATCGAGCTGAAAGGACGCGAGCTCGGCTACGACCTGTCCGGCGACCGTGACCTCGTCACGCGCGTCACGGGGCGGGTCAAGGAGATGGAGGCTCGCGGGTTCACCTTCGAGGCAGCCGACGCCTCGTTCGAGCTGCTGCTCGCCGAGGAGGTCGAAGGGCGCCGGCCGTCGTACTTCGACGTCGAGTCGTGGCGGGTGATCACCGAGACCCGACCCGGAGACGAGGCGGTGTCCGAGGCCACGGTCAAGCTCCGCGCCGAGGGCGTGCGCTACGTCGTCACCGGTGAGGGCAACGGCCCGGTCAACGCGCTCGACTTCGCCCTCCGTGCGGCGATCGGGCAAGCCTTCCCCGAGGTGGCGAAGTTCGAGCTCATCGACTACAAGGTCCGCATCCTCGACCAGGGCCACGGCACCGACGCCATCACGCGGGTACTCATCGAGACCACCGACGGCCAGTCGTCGTGGGTCACCGTCGGCGTCGGCCACAACGTCATCGAGGCGTCGTGGGGTGCGCTGGTCGACGGACTCACCTTCGGCCTGCGCAAGCACCACCGCGGCTGACGTCGTCGCTGTCGGTCACCGAGACGCCGCTAGCGTGGCGCCGTGACCGACCTGCACGACCTGACCGCGCTGGAGCAGGGCGAGGCAGTACGCCGACGCGAGGTGTCTCCGCTCGAGCTGGTCGACCACTACCTCGGTCGCGTCGACGATGTCGGAGCCTTCGTGACCAGCACGCCCGAGCTGGCCCGCGAGCGCGCCCGGGACCTGCCCCCGGGCGACGGGCCGTTGTGGGGCGTCCCGACAGCCATCAAGGACCTCAACCTGACGGCCGGCGTGCGCACGACGTTCGGGTCGCCGGCCTTCGCCGAGTTCGTGCCGGAAGTCAGCGACGCGGTCACCCTGTCGATCGAAGCGGCCGGCATGGTCAGCCTCGGCAAGACCTCGACGCCGGAGTTCGGCTCGCCGTGCTACACCGAGCCCGAAGGACTGCCGCCTGCGGTCACCCCGTGGGACCGCACCAAGATGGCGGGCGGTTCGTCCGGCGGCGCGGCGGCGGCGGTCGCCGCCGGACTCGTGCCCGTCGCCCAGGGCTCGGACGGTGGCGGGTCGATCCGGATCCCGGCCTCGTGCTGCGGGCTGGTGGGCCTGAAGCCGACGCGCGGGCGGACCAGTGGTCACCCCATGTACGGCGACCCGGTGGGTTTGGGGACGGCGGGACCGATCGCCCGGACCGTCCGCGACGCGGCGGCGATGCTCGACGTGCTCGCCGGTCGTCGGGTGGGGGATCCGACCTGGGCACCACCTCCGTCGGCGTCGTTCGTCTCGGCCTGTGAACGCGATCCGGGTCGGCTCCGGATCGCCAGGTTCAGCACACCACTGGTCACCGACACTGCGGTCGATCCGGAGTGCCTGCGCGCCTATGAGGACGCCTCGATGTTGCTCGCCTCGCTGGGCCACGACCTCGACGACGTGCCCGTGCCGATCCCGCACGAGGCGATCGAGGTCTTCGAGACGTGCTGGTCGGTGCTGACCGCACTGTCCGTGGTGCCGCCCGAGGACGAGCCGCTGCTGCGGCCGCTCACCCGGTGGCTCACCGACCGCGGTCGCGCGGTCTCCGGGCCGGAGTTCGGGCTGGCGATCGGCGAGCTCAGGCGTGTCGCCGCCGTCGCGCTGACCGCCCTGGCGCCGTACGACGCCGTGCTCACCCCGACGCTGGCCGCGCCGCCGCTACCGGTCGGTGCGATCCGCGACGACGACGACCCCGCCGCCGACTTCGAGGCGCAGAAGGCCTTCACCCCCTGGACGTCCGCCTGGAACGTCACCGGCATGCCCGCGATCACGCTGCCCCTCCACTGGACCCCCGACAACCTCCCGGTCGGCGTGATGCTGGCCGCCCGCCCCGCCGAGGAGGAGCTGCTGCTCTCGCTCGCCGCGCAGATCGAGGCCGCGGCCCCGTGGCACGACCGCCGTCCGCCCGGTTGGTGAGGTACTCCCGTGCGGTTGGCCGGTCAGGACGGCGTGTCGACCGGCCAACCGCACGGGACTACCCCGAAGAAGGCCGGTTGACCTCGCTGCAGACCACCCGGCGGACCAGGTCGTCCCAGCCGGCTTGGATGCGGTCGAGGGGGATCTGGTCGACGCGGGTCTGCTGGACGAGTACGACCATCTCGAGCGGGGCGAGGAGGGCAGTGGCCAGGAAGCCGATGTCGCCGCGCACGCCGAGCTCGGTCAGCAGGTACCGCACGTGCATGGCCGCGAACGAGACGGCGGCGTAGGAGCGTTCGCCGGCGCGGCCCGCCGCCCGGATGAGCTCGGCGTGGGTGAGGTTGGTCTCCATCCGGGAGTGGCCGAAGGCCCGCAGGCGGTCCAGCGGCGGCGCTCCGGGCCCAAGCGGGGGAGGGCCCTGGATCACCAGGCGCTGCCACTCGGTCTCCGAGCGGTTGAGCAGTGCGGCCATCAGCCCTTCCCGGCTGTCGAACCGGCGGAACACGGTGCCCTTGCCGACCCCTGCCTCGGCGGCGACCGAGTCCATGGTGACCGCGTCGACGCCGAACTGCTCCACCAAGCGGGCGGCCGCGGCCAACAGCGCCTCGCGGTTGCGCGCGGCGTCGCTGCGCTCCCGCGGTGGCTGGTCGAGCAGCGGGAGCTGCAGCCGTACGGGGTCGAGCACGCGCTCACCCTAGTTCGACATCCCGCGCTTGCCGCGCCGCGCTCTGACGTCTCGTGACACCCTGACGGCATGAGCGAGCTCACCCCGTACATCTGTGTCGCCGACGCGCGAGCCGCGATCAAGTGGTACGCCGACGCGCTGGGCGCCGAGGTCACCTACGAGCCGATCGTCATGGACGACGGCCGCATCGGTCACTGCGAGCTCACCGTTGACGGTGCGCGCTGGATGATGTCCGACGAGTTCGAGTCGGCGGACGTGGCCGCGCCGGCAAGGGACCGGGGCGCCTGCGTGACGCTGCACCTCACCGTCGACGACTGCGACGCGGCCGCTGCCCGCGTGGCTGCGGCCGGCGTCGCCATGACCCGAGGGCCCGAGGACTCACCTCCGGCCGGCAGGGTGGCGGTGTTCACCGACCCCTTCGGCCACCGGTGGTTCCTCAACCAGGAGGCGAGCTGAACCAGCCGGGCGCAGACGTCCGGAAGTCCGAGGGGTCGAGCGAGCCCGCGCCCTCGGGAATCACCGCCAGCAGCGGCAGCCCGGTCACCCGCGGCAGGTCGTCACGGTTGCACTTCTCGGCGAGCCCTGGGTCATCGGGCCACGACCCGATCACCAGTCCGACGGGTTCGATTCCGCGTGCTCGCAGCGCGGCCACGGTCAGCTCGCTGTGGTTGAGCGTGCCGAGCCCGGCGGTGGCCACGACGACGACCTCGACCGGTACGTCGTCCGAGAGCTCCGCGGCCAGGTCGAGGATCGTGCCGCCGTCGGTGTCGAGGCGGACGAGCAGCCCGCCGGCGCCCTCGACGAGCACGGTGTCGTGGAACTGTGCGAGCACCCTGATCCGGTCGACGTGCTCGCGGACCGGCGGGATCGGCACACCGCGCAACCGGGCGGCCGTGTCGGGTGCCAGGGGGTCGTCGAGGGCGGTGAGCTCCTGGACGGCGCACCCCGTCAGCGCGTGCACGACCTCGGCGTCCCCCGGCTCCGTCGCGTGCGGGCCCACGCCCGTCTGAACGGGCTTGACGACCACCACCGAGCCCTCGCGGGCGGCGCGGACCGCCAGCGCCGCGCTGGCGATCGTCTTGCCGACTCCGGTGCCGGTGCCGGTCACGACGACGACGCGACCCGGCCCGGCTGCCGAGTCAGGCACCGAGGTGTTCCTTGGCCACCTGGGTCACCACCGACTGGGCGTGCGCCCAGTCGCCGTCGTCGAGGCCGGCGTTGGCAGTGACGCGCAGCCGCGAGATCCCGTCGGGGACCGACGGGGGACGGAAGCACCCCACGAGCACGCCCTCCTCGCGGGCCGCGGCCTGGGCCGCGACCGCGGCCTGGGGAGAGGGCATGGCCACCGACAGCACGGCTCCGGCAGGTGTGGGCACGCCGAGTGCGGCGGCCAGCTCGCCGATACGGTCGCGCAGCAGCCGGCGGCGGTTCGGCTCGGCTGCGGCGATGGCGAGAGCTGCCCGTGCTGCGCCCGCCGCAGCGGGTGCCAGCCCGGTGTCGTAGATGAAGGGCCGCGCCCGGTTGACGAGGTGCTCGACGATCTCCGCGCTGCCGAGCACGGCGCCGCCCTGGGAGCCGAGGGCCTTCGAGAGGGTGACCGTCACGAGCACGCCGGGACGACCCGCGAGGTCGCCTTCGCGCACCAGCCCGGCGCCCGCGGCGCCCACCACGCCGACACCGTGAGCCTCGTCGACCACGAGGAGGGCGTCGTACGCCGAGCACACGGCGGCCAGCTCGGCGAGCGGCGCAGGGTCCCCCAGCACGGAGTAGACGGATTCGACCACGACGATCGCGCGCCGTCCGCCCGCACCGGCGAGGGCTCGCGAGACGGCAGCGACGTCGTTGTGGGGCACGATCGCCACCTCGGCACGGCTGAGCCGGATGGCGTCGACCAGCGAGGCGTGCACGTGGGCGTCGGAGACGACCAGGCACTCGCGGTCGGCCAGCGCGCCGACGGCGGCGAGGTTGGCGGCGTACCCCGTCGACAGCACCAGGGCAGCGGGCTGCCCGAGGAGCTCGGCCAGGTCGGACTCGAGGTCGGCGTGCACACCCAGCGAACCCGTGACCAGGCGTGAGGCCCCGGCCCCGGCGCCCCAGGTGCGGACCGCGTCGACTGCCGCCGCGACCACCGCGGGATGGCGGGCCAGGCCGAGGTAGTCGTTGCCGGCCAGGTCGAGAACCGGCTCGGCCACCCCGCGGGTCCGCAGCGTACGCCGCAGGCCGAGGGCCTCGCGCCGGCGCGCCTCCTCGCGGAGCCAGGCGCCCCAGCCGGTCATCCCACGACCGCCGCGGCTTCGACGGCGGCGCAGATCCGGGCGACGTGGTCGTCGCTGCACACGTACGCCGGCATCGTGTAGACGAGGTTGCGGAAGGGCCTCAGCCAGACGCCCGCGTCCAGTGCCGCCTCCGTGGCCTTGTCGACGTCGACCGCGTGGTCGAGCTCGACGACACCGACCGCGCCGACCGTCCTGACGTCGACGACGCCGGCGAGCCGGCGACACGGGTGGAGGCCGGCAGCAAGTCCGGCGCCGATGCGCGCCACGGCCGACCGCCAGTCGAGCTCGTCGAGGAGGTCGAGGTTCGCCAGGGCGACCGAGCAGGCGAGCGGGTTGCCCATGTACGTCGGACCGTGCATCAGCACCCCGGACTCCGACGCGCTGCAGACCGCGCGCGACCTCACCACTGCAGAGCACTGCGGCCAGGGTGAGGTAGCCCCCGGTGAGCGCCTTGCCGACGCACATCACGTCGGGGCAGACCCCCGCCGCTTCGGCGGCGAAGAGAGTGCCCGTGCGCCCGAAGCCGGTCGCGATCTCGTCGAGCACGAGGACGAGGCCGTGCTCGTCTGCGACCTCGCGCATCACCCGCAGACAGGCGGGGTCGTAGACGTGCATCCCTCCCGCGCCCTGCAGCACCGGCTCGACGATGATCCCCGCCAGCTCGTCGGCGTGCGCCGCGGCGAGTGACCGGAACGTCTCGGCCCAGGCGGGTACGGCGGCCGCGGACGCCGGCGGCCGGTCGGCGAACACCTGTTGCTGCAGCACCCCGGCGAACATCGTGTGCATCCCGCCGACCGGGTCGCACACGCTCATCGCCCCGAACGTGTCGCCGTGGTAGCCGCCCCGGACCGTGAGCATCCGCGTGCGCTCGGGGCGGCCGATGCCGCGCTGGTGCTGCACGGCCATCTTCAGCGCCACCTCGACGCTCACGGATCCCGAGTCGGCGAAGAACACGTGGTCGAGCCCGGCCGGGGTGATCGACACCAGCCGCTCGGCCAGCCTGACGGCGGGCTCGTGGGTCAGCCCGCCGAACATCACGTGGGCGAACTCGGCCGCCTGCCGCCTGAGCGCCTCGTCCAGGACGGGATGCCGGTAGCCGTGGATCGCGGACCACCACGACGACATGCCGTCCACGACGCGGCGTCCGTCGGCCAGCTCGAGGTGGACCCCCGACGCACCAATCACCAGCCGCGTGGCGACCGGGTCGGTCATGGACGTGTAGGGGTGCCACACGTGCTCGCGGTCGTACGCGAGCAGCTGGTCGTGGGCCTCTCCGGTCATCGGCGCGAGTCTACGGAGCCCGCACCGGGCGCCGTCCGGCCGCGTCCAGGGCACGAGGCCGGCGCCGGACGCGCTGCCGCCACGGGCTATCTTGCTGCGCGTGACGGACATCCTCGAGCGAGCACGGTCCCAGGTCCTCGACCGCGGAGAAGGCCTGTCGTACGTCGAGCTCCTCGAGGTGCTGCGCCTCCCGGACGAGCGGATCCCCGAGCTGCTCGACCTTGCTCACGCCGTCCGGATGAAGCACTGCGGGCCCGAGGTCGAGGTCGAGGGCATCATCAGCCTCAAGACCGGGGGCTGCCCCGAGGACTGCCACTTCTGCAGCCAGTCGGGCCAGTTCACCTCGCCCGTCCGCTCGGTGTGGCTCGACATCCCGCAGCTGGTCAAGGCGGCCGAGGAGACGGCGGCGACCGGGGCCACGGAGTTCTGCATCGTCGCGGCGGTCCGGGGTCCCGACGAGCGGTTGATGAGCCAGGTGCGTGACGGCGTGGCCGCCATCCGTGAGGCGGTCGACATCAACGTCGCCTGCTCGCTGGGCATGCTGACCCAGGAGCAGGTCGACGAGCTCCGGGCCATCGGCGTGCACCGCTACAACCACAACCTCGAGGCAGCGCGCTCCTACTTCGGGTCCGTCGTGACCACCCATTCCTTCGAGGAGCGCTGGGACACCTGCCTGATGGTGCGCGAGTCCGGCATGGAGCTGTGCTGCGGCGGCCTGGTCGGCATGGGCGAGAGCGTGGAGCAGCGCGCCGAGCTGGCCGTCCAGCTGGCCGAGCTCGACCCCCATGAGGTCCCGCTGAACTTCTTGAACCCGCGGCCCGGAACGCCGTTCGGCGACCTGCCGCTGATGGACTCCAGCGACGCGCTGCGGACGATCGCCGCCTTCCGCCTGGCGATGCCGCGCACGGTGCTGCGCTATGCCGGCGGCCGCGAGCTCACCCTCGGCGACCTCGGCACCCGCGACGGACTGCTGGGTGGCATCAACGCGGTGATCGTCGGCAACTACCTGACCACGCTGGGCCGGCCGGCCGACGCCGACATCGAGCTGCTGGCGGACCTCAAGATGCCGATCAAGGAACTGGCGAAGACCCTGTAGTGGACACCTACTGCGGCCGTTGCGGGCAGCGTCTCGACGACGGGCCGCACGACGACTGCGCGAGGTTCCTCCAGCTCGAACCGCCGCGCTACTGCACAGCGTGTCGGCGCCGGCTGAAGGTGCAGGTCGCGCCCATGGGGTGGTCCGCGACGTGCGTCGAGCACGGAGAGATCACGTCCCGGACTCACGGCTCGACGTCGGCGCCGTAGAGCTCGGCGAGGTGCACCGCGCCCGGCAGGTCGAGCCGGGTGTCCTTCAGCGTCGCCTCGCGGAGGTCGACGCCGGCCAGTGAGGCGCCGCGGAGATCGGCCTTCGTCAAGTTGGTCTCGCGGAGGGTCGCACCTTCGAGCTTGGCCTCGCGCAGCACCGCGGCCGTCAGGTCGGACATCGACAGGTCCGACTCGCGCAGGTCGAGCTGGAACAGGTCGAGCCCGCCGAGGTTGGCCCCGCGGAGCGTGACCGACCGCCACGAGCCGCCGACCACCTTCATCGGCCGCATCGTGCACTCCGAGAAGACCGAGCCGTCGAGCTTGCAGCCCTCGAGCGTGGCGTCGAAGAAGTTGCAGCGGCGGAAGTCCGCGGCGATGAACGCCGTGCTCACGTGGGTCGAGGCGTTGAGGCGGCAGTTGTGGAAGGTGCACTCGCGGAACATCGCCCCGCGCGTCGACGCCTCGGTCAGGTCGACGTCGGAGAAGGTGCACCGGTCGAAGACGACGTCGGCCAGCTCGTCGCCGTACCAGTCCTCACCGGCGAAGGTCTTGCCCGATGTCGTGCCCGATGCTGTCTCAGACATCGAAGGTCCCGCCGCTGCGCCAGTAGACGTTGTCGGCGCGGTCGAGGAACCCGTTCTCCACCAGGTAGCGGCGCAGTGCGGCGTAGTCGGGGTGGAACTCGCCGAGGATCTCGTTGACCCGCGCTTCGGGGTACTTCAGCCCCGGCTCGAAGCACTGCGCCAGGAAGTCGAGCACCACCAGCAGCTTGCTGTGCTTGGAGGGGATCGTGTGCAGCCGCCCGTGGGCGTCCAGGAAGTGGTGGAGAACCCGGTCGCTCATGGGGATCACCGTACGTCGGCAGCGAGGTCGAGGAGTCCCTTCGGGTACGTCGCGGAGTCAAGGCCGCCGCCCGGCGCGCGCTTCTCGAAGTGCAGGTGGCAGCCGTCGGGTGCGCCGTTGTCGGACGCGAGTGCGATCAGCTGGCCCCGCCTGACGGTGTCGCCCGGCGCCACGTACTGCTTGCGGGTGTGGCCGATCACCAGGTCCCACCTGTCGGTGTGCAGCAACAGCGGGGTGGCGCCGTACGCCGGCCCGAGGGCTCCAGGGTCCACGACGCTCGCCTTGCGACCGGCGAACAGCTTGGTCCCGCACGCCATCGCGATGTCGATGCCGTGGTGGAAGCCGTTCTCTTGGCGGCAACGCGGATCGGGAGAGTAGTACGGCGCCTCGGTGCAGCCGAACGGGATCATGATCCGGTGCTTCCCGCCGTACCAGGGCGAGGTGTACCAGGTCTTGTCGTCGGTGTAGAACACCCACCGCGGGTCCGGCTCCGTCGCCGCCGTTGGTCGAGGAGGTCGCAGCGCCTCCGCTGGTTGAGGAGGGCCGCCAAGGCCCGTCACGAAACCAGCGGTGAGCAGCGCGACCGCGAGCAACCAGCGCACCCGATGCACGTTAGTCGCCGGCTCTAGCCGGCGACGACCTCGACCTCGAAGCCCTCGGAGTTCTCCAGGTAGAGAGCGACGTGGTCGTCGCCGCCGGCGTGCGGGTACTTGTCGGCGTACAGCTCCGACCACCCATGTGCGGCTGCGGCTGCGCGCATCGCGTCCAGCGCCGTTCGGTCGGCGACAGTGAAAGCCAGGTGGTTGATGCCGGGTCGCAGGCGGTCGTGGCGCTCGTCGACGAGGTCGGGGGAGCGCTCGAGGAAGGTGTAGGTGCCGTCAGGGTGCTTCCAGGAGCCACCCGTCTCGTCGGCGAAGTCGCGCTCCCAGCCACAGCTGGTCAGCAACCAGTCCCATTCAGGGGTCGCGGTCGGCGCATCCTGCACCCAGAGGTCGAAGTGGTGGATCGCGCGTGGCATGTCGCGCAGCCTAGGCACTTGCGGACAACAAGGTCTCGCACGCAGCGACGAGCTGCTCGCGGAGTGGTGCGGCGCGGTCGGCGAACGCGCGCTGGTGGGCGGCGTACTCGCGCTTGCCCTCCGGCGTCTCGACGCGGATGGGCTCGAGCCCGAGGTCGCCGAAGTCGTAGGGCGAGGCGCGCATGTCGACCTCGCGGACGTCCCAGGCCAGCACGAAGCAGTCGGCGACGAGGTCGGAGGAGACCAGCGGCGAGAGCCGGAAGGCGTGCTTGTAGAGGTCCATGGTCGCGTGGAGGCAGCCCGGCTGCTCGTACGCCGCCCGGTCGTGGCGGCCGGGCGCCAGCGTGTTGAGCGGCACGGCCGTCGGCGTGAAGAACCGGAAGGCGTCGAAGTGCGAGCAGGCGATCCGGTGCGACTCGACGACCTGGTCGGTGCCGGGGCCACCGAGGCGCAGCGGCCAGTCGTGGCGCGTCTCGTCGGCGCGGTGCACCATCGCCCACTCGTGCAGCCCGAAGCACCCGGTGTGCGCGGGCCGCGACATCGTCGCGAGGAGCAGCGAACGGATGCCGCGGACGAGTGGCCGCAGCCGGTCGAGCTGCTCGAGCGTCCCGCTCTCGGGCCAGCCGGGGTGCCAGGCCATCAGCTTGGCCGGGCTCAAGGAGTAGTAGGTGAACAGGAAGTCGTGCACCGGATGCTTCAGCCCGTCGCGCCGGCGGGCGAGGTGCGGCTCGACGTACGGCGCCAGGCGGGCGCGGTGGGCCGCCTCCCGGACCTCCATCGGTGTCGCTGCCAGCACGCGTCGATGCTAGACGCGACGGCGTCATGGCAGCGCAGGCGAGGGGGCTGGGTATCGCCGGGTGCGGGAGGGTTGCCCGGGGCTTGACGGACGTCTGTCAAGCGGGCCGCAGCTTCCGCCGATGGGACGGGTGCTGCACAGGACCGATGGCTGGTGGCGAGCGGGCCACCGGGGCCCGGTCACCCACGGATGCGTCAGGAGAGCCGGCTTCCCCGGCCGGCCGGGGAATTCTCGTCCCGCTCACCCCCGTCGGTAGGGTCGGGAGGTGCGCATCGCCAGGTTCACCACGGGTGACGACCCGCTGTACGGCGTCGTCACCGGCGATCTCGACGAGCACGGCGAGATGTCTGAGGACGCCACGGTCGTGACACTCGCGGGGGACCCGATGTACGCGGGGGTCAAGCCGCTCGACGAGCAGCACCGGCTGACCGACGTACGCCTCCTCGCTCCCGTCATCCCGCGCAGCAAGGTGGTGGCGATCGGCCGCAACTACGCCGCCCACGCCGCCGAGATGGACAACGAGGTGCCGCCCGAGCCGCTGATGTTCCTCAAGCCCAACACCAGCGTGATCGGTCCCGGCGACCCGATCTACTACCCCCGCCAGTCGAGTCGCGTCGACTACGAGGGCGAGCTGGCCGTGGTCATCGGCCGGATCTGTCGCGACGTACCTCCCGAGCAGGCGACCGACGTGATCTTCGGCTACACCATCGCCAACGACGTCACGGCGCGTGATCTCCAGAAGTCCGACGGGCAGTGGAGCAGGGCCAAGGGCTTCGACTCCTTCTGCCCGCTGGGCCCTTGGATCGAGACCGACCTGGACCCCCACGACTTCGCCGAGGGCCGGTCGGTGCAGACCTACCTCAACGGCGACCTCAAGCAGGACGGGTCCACCAAGGACCTGATGTTCGACATCCCCACGCTCGTATCCCACATCACCGCGGCGATGACGCTGCTGCCGGGCGACGTGATCCTCACCGGCACCCCCGAGGGCGTTGGTCCCATGAACGTCGGCGACGAGGTCGAGGTCTCGATCGCCGGACTCGGCACGCTGACGAACAAGGTGGCCCAGAGATGAGTCCAGAGATGAGCGCAGCGACTAACGAGTTGGTCCGCGTCCGGTTCTGCCCCTCGCCCACGGGCAACCCGCATGTCGGCCTGGCGCGCACCGCGTTGTTCAACTGGGTCTTCGCGCGCCACCACGGCGGCGACTTCGTGTTCCGCATCGAGGACACCGACGCCTCGCGCGACAGCGAGGAGTCCTACGAGTTCCTGCTCGAGGTGATGCGCTGGCTCGGCTTCGACTGGGACGAGGGCCCCGAGGTCGGTGGTCCCTACGGCCCCTACCGCCAGTCCGAGCGTCACGACGTCTACCAGGACGTGCTCGCCCGGCTGCGCGACGCCGGCCGCACCTACGACTGCTACTGCACCAACGACGAGGTCGACGCGCGCCGCAAGGCGTCGGGGTCCAAGCTCCAGGGGTACGACGGCCACTGCCGCGAGCTGAGCACCGAGCAGGTGGCGGAGTTCGAGGCCGAGGGCCGCACGCCCGTCAGCCGGTTCCGGATGCCCGAGGGCGAGCTGTCGTGGGACGACCTGGTCCGTGGCAAGGTCACCTTCCAGACCGAGCACGTGCCCGACTTCGCCGTCGCACGGGCCAACGGCCAGCCGCTCTACACCCTGGTCAACCCGGTCGACGACGCGATGATGCGCATCACCCACGTGCTGCGTGGCGAGGACCTGCTCTCGTCCACGCCGCGTCAGCTCGCTCTGTACGACGCCCTCGTCGACCTCGGGATCGCCACCGGAACGCCCCGCTTCGGCCACCTGCCCTACGTGATGGGCGAGGGCAACAAGAAGCTCTCCAAGCGCGACCCGCAGGGCAACCTGCTCAACTACCGGGTCGACGGCTTCCTGCCGGAGGGCCTGCTCAACTACCTCGCACTCCTGGGCTGGGCGATCTCCGGCGACCGTGACATCTTCTCCATCGACGAGATGGTGGCGGCGTTCGAGATCGGCGACGTCAACCCCAACCCGGCACGGTTCGACATCAAGAAGGCCGAGGCGATCAACGCCGCCCACATGCGCCTGCTCTCCGTCGAGGAGATCGGCCGTCGTTCGGTGCCCTACCTCGCCGGCGCCGGGCTCGTCGCCGACCCGCCGACCGCCGAGCAGCAGGCGTTGCTGGGCGCGGCCATGCCGCTGGTCGCCGAGCGCATCAACAAGCTCACCGAGTCCGTCGACATGCTCGGCTTCCTGTTCGTGGACGAGGGCGCCTTCGAGCGCACCGACGAGATCGATGACCCTGGTCGCGACGTCGTGCGCGTGGCCTACGACGCCCTCTCGGCGCTGCCGGAGTGGTCCACCGAGGCCATCGAGGTGGCGCTGCGCACCGCTCTCGTCGACGACCTCGGTCTCAAGCCACGCAACGCCTTCGGGCCGGTGCGCGTCGCCGTGACGGGGCGCAGGGTGTCGCCTCCGTTGTTCGAGTCGCTCGAGCTGCTGGGTCGCGAGCGGAGCCTTGCTCGGCTCTCTTCGGCCCTCGCCTGACCCGTGCCCCTCACCAAGGCGCAGCGACCATGACGCAGCCCGTGACCCGGCCGGCGTACGAGCGACCGCTTGGACTGCCGTACCACCTGGTCCTGCTCGGTGGTCGCCAAGGATGGTGGCGGCACGTACTCGGCGTCACGCTCGTGGCTGCCGGGATGATCGTGGTCGCGCCGTTCGTGCTGCTCCTCCCGTTCGCACTGTGGTTCCTCGCCGACGGCCAGCCGCTCGTCGACAGCCTGGAGCGTCTGCTCGACCTGGGAGACCCCACGCCGCTCGGCCTCGCCTACCTCAACCTTGCGCTCGCCTCGGCCATCCCGCTGACCTGGTTCGTGGTGCGGGTGGTGCACGGGCTGCGGCCGCGCTGGCTCTCGTCGGTCAAGCCGCGGATTCGCTGGGCCTACCTCGTGGCCTGTCTGGGCGTCTCGGTCGTGGCCCTGGTCGCCACCCTGCTCGTGTCTGCGGTGCTGCCGTCGCAGGGCGAGAGCACGGAGCTCAGCGGTCAGCTCAACGACTTCACGCGCACCACCCGTGACTTCCTCATCGTGCTGGTGCTGCTCACCCCGCTCCAGGCGGCGGGGGAGGAATACGCATTCCGCGGCTACCTGATGCAGGCCTTCGGCGGGATGTTCCGCTCGCGGTGGGTGGCGATCGTCGCTTCGGCGTTCCTGTTCGCCTGTGCGCACGGGCTCGGCCAGAGCGCCCCGATCTTCTTCGACAGGTTCGCCTTCGGTGTCGTCGCCGCCGTACTCGTCGTGCTGACCGGTGGGCTCGAGGCCGGCATCGCGATGCACGTGCTCAACAACTGGCTGGCCTTCGGTCTCGCGCTCGCCTTCAGCGACATGGGATCGACGCTGAACCCCACCGGCGGCAGCTGGTGGACCATCCCCGTGACCCTCACCCAGTCGCTGGTCTACCTCGGTCTCGCGTACGCCGTCGCACGCCGGATGGGCCTGGCCAACCGCACCGATCCTGCCCTGTTGTCGGCCGTTTTGGTCGCCCCGCCCAGGCGCCGGTAAGGTTCTCCGCGGCCCGAAAAGGCCTGTGTTCCTTGGGGTATGGTGTAATTGGCAGCACGACTGATTCTGGTTCAGTTAGTCTAGGTTCGAGTCCTAGTACCCCAGCTCTTCCACGCGGTTCCGGTTTCCGGAGCCGCGATTTTGTTGCCTGAGTTGCCCTCCAGTAAGGTCTCTCCTCGTTGCTCTCAGCAGTGACATGCCCCCGTTGTGTAGCGGCCTAGCACGCCGCCCTCTCAAGGCGGTAGCGCCGGTTCGAATCCGGTCGGGGGTACCACGCGAGACGGGCTCTGATCAGCGGAAACGCTGATCGGAGCCCGTTTGCTATCCCACGGAACGCTACCGCCTCGGTTCCGGCACGGTAACCCCGGGTGGCCGATACGCCCTCGGTGCCTGCGTCCGATCGCGGGTCATCGGAGTCCTTGCCACATGCGTGCCCAAGTTCTGCGCGGGCTCGAACCTGCACAGGGGCCTGATCGGGCTCCGACGACGTGCTCCAGCTGTACGTGTTCGAGGGCTTCCTTGCTCGGGCAGCGGCGAACGAGCTGCGCGACAAGGTTCGTGCTCAAGGGTCCGAGCCTCTGTGGGTGCTCGCCGTGCTCGCGAGTGCCGTCGCGGGGGCGCAATGATCCGATGGGTGAGTCCGTGCGGCGCCGCTCTGGGCGGCCACTCCCCCACATCGCGCTGCGGTACTTCGTCCTGGGCTGAGGGCGGGTTCTTCTAGCTGGCCAGTCCCTGGCGGGCGAAGTCGGCGGCCTCGGCGAGCAGGGTCTGCCACAGCTCCCGGTCGACCGTTGGGATCGATACCCACTCGCGGAAGGTCCTGCCGGCGGGGGCGAACGGGTCGCCGTGACCGTCCTCGATGAGCTCGGTGACCCGTCCGCGGGGCAGCTTCACGACCAGGCAGCCGGCCTTGTCGTCGTAGGACGCCAGGAACTTCCCGGCCAGCCGCACGCACGGGTACCCCATCATCGTGGCCCGGCCGATAGCCGGGTCGTAGAGCAGGTCGTCGGTGAGCTCGTCGTAGAGGTCGCGGGCGTCGTCGCGTCCCGTCGGATTGCTCCGACGCGGACGCGTCCTTCGCGTCGGGCGCCATCAGGCCGCCGGCGGGGTGAAGACCCCGAATTGGTTGCCCGACGGGTCGCGCAGGTAGGCAAAGGCAGGGGCGCCCGGGCCGGGGTCGAGGTACTTGCTCACCACCGAGCCACCGAGCTGCTCGGCGTCGGCGCAGGTCGCCTCCACGTCGGCGACGAGGATGTAGAACACGGCGTGGTCGGGCACCTGTCCGCCGGTGCCGAAGATGCCGCCCATCGGTCCGTCGCCGCCCGAGGCCTTGATGTTGCGGTAGTCCATGCCGCCGGAGGCCGCTGGGCCGTCGGACTCGAAGGTCCAGTCGAAGAGGCTGCCGTAGAACTTCTCGGCACCGTCGGGATCGCTGGTAGCGACCTCGAACCAGGCAAGGGTGCCGGGAGCGGGGTTGGTCATGGGATTCTCCTTCTGCGGTCGGGTCACCCGCCGGGGCGGCGGGATGCACCTACCGTCTCCGGGTTGCGCGACAGCCCTATGTCGGAGTTCGGTCAGGAGATTTCGGGGCGCAGCACCGACTCCGGCAGCTTCGTCTGGTGGCCGTCGACGATCGGCTCCGAGACGACGCGGGGCGTGCGCGGCCCCGACGGCCACCGCTCGGCTCGGGTGATTCGATCCATGCGGAACACGCGGTCGTCTTGTCTCAGGTGGCACCAGGCGGTGAGGTAGGAGCCGTTGGGTCCGACCACGACGTGCTGCGGCTCGACCTCGCGCTCGGTCTCGAGGCCGCCGACGTCGATGTAGTGGATGCGCAGCACCTGGTTGTCGCGCACTGCTCGCCAGATGGTCTCGGCGATCTCGGCGTCGGGGTCGGGGGCGGGTTGGACGAGAAGCCTGACCTTCTCTGCGGTCGCGCGCGCCTCCTCAAGCGCCCGCTCGGGCATCGCCGCCATGATCTTCTGCAGGGCGGTGTGGGCGTCACGGGTGAAGAGCACGTGCTCGCTGCCGCTCAGCGCCACGGCGACGGCGGCAGCCTCGCGGGGAGTGAAGTTGAGCGGCGGCAGGCTCATCGAGCGGTCGAGCGTGTAGCCCCCGGTGCGCCCCTGCTTCGTCGCGAACGGAACGCCGGCCTGCCCCAGCGCGCTCAGGTCGCGCTCGATGGTCCTGACGCTCAGCTCGAAGTGCGCGGCCAGCTGCCGCGCCGTCCGACCCCTGGGTCCCGCCGCGCGCAGCTCCTCGACCAGGGCGTACAGGCGGTCGATGCGGTTCATGCTCGGAGCGTAGACGCGGGCGGGGACAATACTGAGACCTCTTCCCAGACTGTCCTGATCAGCCCCGTGTCGTTCGTCAGTAGGACAGAGCGGGATGGCCCCGCGGAAACGAGGAGTCCTCATGAATCAGTACCTGCTGTCGGTGTACGACGTCGAGGGTGACGGGGCGGGGGCGCCGTCCACCCCCGAGGAGATGCAGGCCTTCATGGGCCGGGTGATCGCCCTGGAGGAGGAGATGGACCGCGCCGGGGCGTTCGAGTTCGGGGGCGCGCTGCACGGTCCGGACGCGGCCACCGTGGTGCGAGGCGGCACCGGCCTCGACAAGGTGACCACCGACGGGCCTTTCGTGGAGGCCAAGGAGCACATCGGCGGCTTCTACATCATCAACGCCGACAACCTCGACGAGGCGCTGGCGTGGGCGGAGAAGGTCGTCGAGGCGATCAACCACGACATCGAGGTGCGACCCTTCCGCGCCACCGGGCGCCTCCAGGATGCGCCCGGCCACTGACGGGCGCAGTGGATGGACGACGTCGAGCGCGCGTTCCGAGGGGCGCACGGCCAGGCCATCGCGACCCTGATCCGCCTCTTCGGTGACATCACGCTCGCCGAGGACGCGGTCCAGGACGCCTTCGTAGCCGCCGTACATCGGTGGCCGCAGGACGGCGTCCCGCGACAACCCGGCCGGCTGGATCGTCACCACCGCACGGAACCGGGCCGTCGACGTCGTCCGGCGCAGCAGGCGAGGACGCGAGCTCACCGAGCAGATTGCGGCCGATCGGCTGCGCGCCGAGACCACCGCCAACTCCGAGGATCCAGAGCCCATGCAAGACGACCAGCTGCGACTCATCTTCACCTGTTGTCACCCGGCCATCCGCGTCGAACACCAGGTAGCGCTGACCCTCCGCCTGATCGCGGGACTCACCCCGGCGGAAGTGGCCTCGGCGTTCCTGGTCAGCGAGGAGACCATGGCCAAGCGCCTGGTGCGCGCCAAGTACAAGATCAAGGCGGCGCGCATCCCCTACCGAGTCCCCGAAGAGGAAGAGCTGCCAGACCGTCTGCGCGCGGTGCTCTCGGTGCTGTACCTGATCTACAACGCCGGCGCCGACGACATCGGGCGGCGCCACCTGAGAGCCGAGGCAATCAGGCTGACTCGGGTGCTCGTGTCGCTCATGCCCGACGAGCCCGAGGTCGTGGGCCTGCTGGCCCTCATGATCCTGAGCGACGCACGGATACCGGCACGCGGCGATGGAGCCCACGTCGTGCTGCTGAAGGACCAGGACCGGTCGCTGTGGGATCCTGCCCTGATCTCCGACGGCCAGGCGCTCGTGCTTGCCTGCATGCGGCGACGCCGGCTCGGGCCGTTCCAGCTGCAGGCCGCCATCCAGGCGCTGCACTGCGCCGCCCGCGTGTACGAGGACACGGACTGGGCGGCGATCGTCCGGTTCTACGACCGGCTGATCGCGGTCATGCCGACACCGGTCGTGGCGCTGAACAGGGCCATCGCCGTCGCCGAGACCCAAGGGCCGGGGACCGGCCTAACGCTGCTCGACGCTCTCGACGAGGAGCTGGCTGGCTACCACCTCCTCCATGCCGCGCGCGGAACGCTGCTCGAAAGGCTGGGGCGACCACGCGAGGCAGCGGACGCCTACGACCGCGCAGCCACATTGGCGCGTACCGAGACTGACATCTCCTTCCTGAACCGGCGGAGCGCCGAGCTCACCGGCCACAGCCCCGGAAGGCCGACCGGCTAGCGGCGTCAGTCGGCTGCCGGGACGGGAAGCGTTCCAGAGCGCTGGCTCTGCGGCGACCCAGATCGGTGCGATCATCGAGGACATGGATGCCCGCGAGCAGTTCGTGGCCGGCTCGTCCGCCCTGGCCGCGGGCGAGTGGGCTGCCGCCCGTGACTTCTTCGAGGCGGCGTTGTCGATGGAGGAGTCTGCGGACGCGCTCGACGGGCTTGGGCTGGCGGTGTGGTGGCTCAACGATCCGGGTAGCGCGCTCGAGCTGCGGGCCCGGGCTTTCGCGCGGCTGCGTCACGACGGCCGCGACACCGAGGCGACGGCCGTCGCGATCTGGCTGGCACGTCAGTATCGGGGCCTGTATCGGCGTGGGGAGATGGCCAACGGATGGCTGTCTCGGGCGCGATCGCTGTTGGGGAGTCTGCCTGAGGAGGGCAGCCTGCGGGGGTGGCTGATGCTGGCGGAGTCGGAGGTGGGGCTCGCGCACCCACGCGCCGCCGACGCCGCCGACGAAGCGCTGAGGATCGCGCGCGAGCACGGTGACCGGGATCTGGAGATCATGGCGCTGACCCGTCGGGGCGCCTGCACCGTCAGCGGTGGCGGCATCGCCGAGGGGCTTTCCGATCTGCACGAGGCGATGACCGCCGCGACCTCGGGCGAGGGGTACGACGTGCAGTACGTCGGCGAGGCGCTGTGCACGCTCATGGAGGTCGCCGGGCTCATCGGTGATCCGGGCATGGTTGAGCCCTGGGCGACGTTCCTGGTCAGCTTCCGGTCGTCGTACGCGTTCGGGCCGTTGCTGCCCTTCGAGACGCAGTCGGCGACCGATCTCATCTCCGCGTTCTGCACCGGTTGCTGCGGAGGTGTGTATCTCGTCACGGGGAGGTTGGACGCGGCCGAGGAGCAGCTCGTCCGCGCGGTCTCACAGTTGTCCAGGACGGGCCTGCGGCCGCGCTGCCTGCACCCGGTGGCCGACCTTGTTACGTTGCGCGTGCTCCAGGGCCGCTTGGAGGAGGCAGAAGCGCTGATCACCGGCTTCGAGAACGACGCCGACTGCGCGCCGTCCGCCGCGGCCGTCGACGTGGCCCTCGGCCGACCGGCCCGCGCCGTGGACCGTCTCGTGGTCGCCCTCGAGGCCCTGGCGGAAACGCCGGTGCTGACGCTTCCGGCGCGGGCGCAGCTGGTCGATGCTGCCTTGGCGGCGGGCGACGCCGAGCTCGCACAGGACGCCGCACGGCGCATCGCGGATCTCGCCGCGGCGACAGACACTGTCTTGCACCGAGCGCACCGCGACCACGCCGCCGGCAAGGTTGCGCTCGCAAGCGGGAAAGGCGAGGCCACGGCGCTGCTTCGCTCGGCGGCGCTGGGTTTCGCCCAGTCCGGTGTGCCGCTGGCGGCCTGCCGGGCCCGGATGGACCTTGCCCGGTCGCTTGTCGGGAGGGACCGTGGCCTGGCGATCACCGAGGCCCGCAGTGCGCTGCAGGCCTTCGACCGGATGGGCGCCACTGCTGATGCCGATCGAGCCGCCGCGTTCCTGCGCGGGCTCGGCGTCAAGGGCCGGAGTGGCCCGCGTGACGGCGGGCTGCTCAGTCGGCGCGAGCAGGAGGTGCTGGGCCTCGTGTGCGAAGGGCTCTCCAACACCGAGATCGCCGAACGGTTGTTCATCAGCACCCGGACCGCGGGTCACCACGTGGGCAACATCTTGACCAAGCTGGGCGTACGCAGCCGCACCGAGGCAGCTGCGTACGCGCTGCTCAACCTGCCCGCCACCCACACCCTGGCCCACCAGTGAGCGCGGGCCCGGCCACCGGGAACCGGAGCACAAATAGGCAACATGGCCCATGCTGACCCACCACTCGGCCGAGGATCCTCGAACTCATACCCGAAGTCCCCAGGAGGAACTCATGGAAACCACCGAGAAGGCCGTCGTCCGACGCTTCTACGAGATCGTCGGCAGCGGCCGACCGGAGGACCTCGACGAGGTCTGCTCACCCGAACTCGTCGGCCACGCCGGCGCCGGGTCGAACTTGGCCGAGCTCAAGGCCTCCATCGGCAGCTTCCTGGCACCGTTCCCCGACCTGACCGCCGACGTCAGGTACCTGGTGCAGGAGGACGACCTGATCAGCTCCTGGGTCAGCATGACGGCCACCCACGAGGCAGACTTCGCAGGTGTCCCGGCCAGCGGCCGGCGCGTGAAGTTCGCCGAGTGGGACCTGTTCCGGGTGCGTGACGGCAAGATCGTCGAGATCACCCAGTACTGCGACCTCTTCACGATCATGTCCCAGATCGGCGCGCTGCCCACCGCAGCGCCCGCGTGACCGGGACGTCCGTCATGAAGCGTTCAACAAGCCGCCTCACCCTGGCTGCCAGCGCTGCCCTGGCCGTCACCGTCCTCGTCGGGGTATCGCCCGCGGTCGCAACCAGCAGCTGTGTCGCGCAGTCGACGCTGGCCGAGCACCAGGTCTACGGGTCGGCCTGGGGCCACGACCTCCCCGGCTACCTCGCCAGCCATCGAGAAGTCCTCCAGGAGTTCGGGTTCTCATCGTTCGGTGCGCTCGCGTCGTACGCCGCGGCCCAGGACCCGAACAACTGCCCGCCAGACCTCTAGAAGCAGAGATACGGCGCTCCCTGTACCCCATCCCGAGGCGACGTTGCGATGGATGACCGGTGCGAGAGCGCGCAATCTCAACCACCAATGAAAGGAAGCGGAACCATGCCCAAGGCATCGAAGACAAGCGCCTCAGAAACCGTCGAGGTGGAGGGCTATGAGGGTCACCTGGAGAACTTCGAAGGGGGCTACACGGTGGCCTTCGAGCGATACACCGCCGACGCCGACCTTTCAGAGTTCTTCAGGGGCCTACCAGACGACCAGTGCCAGGCACCCCATTGGGGGTACGTTCTTGCCGGCAAGGTGACCTTCAAGACCTCCTCCGGTGAGGAGACCTTCGAGACCGGCGACGCCTACTACGTCCCCGCCGGTCACACCCCGGTGCTCTACGCCGGCACCGAGGTCGTCGAGTTCAGCCCGACCGAGTCGTTGCAGCAGACCCTCGCCGTGGTCACGAAGAACATGGAAGCCGCCGGCTGAGGCTTGCTTGGGGCCGGCAGCATCGGCAGCCACCTCCTACGCCGGTTCGCCCGCAGGGGATGCCTGAGGCGTGACCAGCGGCAGCCCGACAGACCTCATGGCCATGACGTGCGACCCGGACGCCGTCGAACCAGGGTCAGTGGACAGTCGGGGCCCGTCTTCGCCGAGGCCTGAGTGCCACTCGCGATCGCGCTTCAGAGAGTCATGTTTGCGTTCGGGTCGGGCCCGGGGTCGCCACCTGTCGCGGCGATCGCGAGCCGGGGAAGGTAGCTGTCCCAGCCCTGGCGGTGGTGGGCCACGGACTCGGCGTCGGGGAGCCCGCGGTGGATAAGCCGCACGAGGGTGCCATCGTCGGTGGCCTCGAGGGTGACCTCGACGGTGGTCGAGCCAGGTGGGACTACGGGGTGGTCCTGCCATCCCCAGGTGAACACCAGGCGATGTGGCGGGTCGAGTTCGACGAACTCGCCCCGCGCCTCGACCCCCTCGCGCACATGCACCAGGTAGAGGCCGGCCGGGGTGGGGGAGAGGGTGACCTCGGTGCCCATCCACAGCGCGTAGCGGGCGGGGTCGGTGAGGTAGGGCCACACCTTCTCTGGTGGCGCGGCGATGTGCGTGGTCACCTCGAGCGGGGCTGTGTTCACTGGTCCTCCTGGTTGCGCACATCTGCCTCGACGACGGTCTTCAGGTCATCGAGTCGGCTCTGCCACATGGCTTCGATCACGGCACGCAGGTGACCCATCGCCTCGGGGTTCGCACGGTACAGACGCGATCGCCCATCGCGCCTTTCGGTCACGAACCCGGCCGCCTTGAGTACACCCAGGTGCTGGGAGATCGCCGGCCACGACACGTCGAAGCGGGCCGCGATGTCGCCCGCGGACAGCTCGTCGCGCCAGATCATCTCCAGGATCTGGCGCCGCCGTTCCACGGCGATGACCTTGAGCGGGTCCATTGCTGCCTTCGTCGGTGGGTTGCGCCTACGTCGCACTCCAGTCTATATTTAAGTAACTACTTAAACAATGATCTGCGAGAGCGGGTCGCCGAGAAAGAGGAGACACCCATGAACACCACGATGCTGGCGCTTGACGTCGACGCTGAGGCTGACAAGCTCGTCGAGATCCTGAGCACGACCGAGGGCATGCGCTCGGTCTGGACGTCGAACTGCGATGTCGCCGACGGCAAGGCGCGGTTCGGGTTCGCGATGGCCCCGGTTGACCTGGACTGCAGCGTGGAGGTCGTCGACGGCAAGCGCGTCCGCTACTCCGTCGAGTCCGGCTTCCCGTTCTGGAACGGCTCGGTCTTCGAATGGGAGCTCGGCCCAGCGCTGCGCGCCGAGAGCGGCACCAACCTGCTCTTCCGCCACCGTGACTTCGAGGACGGCTACCCCGAGACCGACCTGGCCTTCACCAGCCAGACCTGGGCGCTCATCCAGCAGGCCATCAAGGCTCACGCCGAGGGCGGAAACCCGGGCCCGGCCCTCGGGTGACGGTCGCCGACGAGGGAGCAAGATCGTGAAGGTCGACGTGACCACCGAGATCGTCATCGACCGCCCGGTCAGCGAGGTGTCGGCCTACGCGGCCGACCCCGACAACGCGCCCACGTGGTACGCCAATATCAGGTCTGTCGAGTGGAAGACCTCGCCGCCGGTCCAGCAGGGGAGCCTGGTCGCGTTCGTCGCCCAGTTCCTCGGCCGGCGACTCGCCTACACCTACGAGATCGCCGAGTTCAGCCCCGCCGAGCGGCTGGTGATGCGCACCCAGGAAGGCCCGTTCCCGATGGAGACGACGTACACCTGGGCCGCCCAGTCACCGACCGCGACCCGGATGACGCTGCGCAACGCCGGGGAACCTGTCGGGTTCTCCACGGTCGCCGCGCCGATCATGTCGGCGGCGATGCGGCGTGCGAACCGCAAGGACCTGGCCAACCTCAAGGCAATCCTCGAGCACGCCCAGCCCTCGCCCTAACAATTGATGTTGGGTGATTCATACAGGTGGTCGCCCACCGTTCGCGCTTCAGAACGAATCTGTGCCCGATGTGTGCCAGGTGGCGATGTTGCAGGCCCCTACACCCCCTCTGACCTGCGGCGATGCGATGGATACGGCTCGCCCTCTCAAGGCGGGCGCCGGTTCGAATCCGGTCGGGGGTACCAGACAGAAGTCCCCTGCTTGGGGAAACGTAGGCCAGGGCCGTTCTTACGCGCTTCTCATCTGGCCGCCTCAGTGAGGCGGTAGCGTCGCGCGGAGCGCGGGCGGACATACTTGGCGCCACACTCCGCGAGCAGTGTCTCCATGTTGGGCTGGTGATCTTGGCTCTATCCAGTCCGCTGCGTGCGGGAACGATGAGGTACGGCAAGGCTGCCTGCCATCACGTAGGCGACGCTGAAGTGGGCACGATCGCGGACTGCGAGTCAACGGTTGTGGGTTCATCCTGGGTCTCCGTCTCAACTGCTGCGGATCGGAACAGCGCAACGCCGATCCAGCCGACCGCGACAGCGAGCGGGACCTGCCAGGGCGTCGACAGGGTGAGCACCCCGGTGAGCCCCCCAGCGATCAGCAGAACGGCAGCGGGTTGGCCGAATACGCGGGTACGGAACGCCGCCATTCCAAACAGGGTCCATCCGATGACGAAGAACGCGCTCGTGGTGACGGCGCCGGCGAGCACAGACCACCCGGGCGACCCGCTGAGGATCTCCGGAGCTTGGGTGGCGATGGCCGGCACCACGAACGCCTCGAACCACCAGTCGCCGGCAACGAGAAGGGTGCCGAGGAAGGCGGTCAGATACCCGGCCAGGCCGAGGCTTCCCAGCGCCACGGCTTCGCGGGTATAGAGGGCAGTGAGAGCGAGCAGCAGTGCAGCCATCCCGAGCAGCGCGATGGCATATGTGACTGTGTGCGTCGGAGTCGACCTTGAACCGACATCGGATAGCAGGCCTAGGCCGAGGCGCAGAAACTGGCTGAGGACGATCAGGAGCGAGGCGCAGATGCACAGGGGGGCCGCCAGCCGGGTCAGGGGTGAATGTGGCATGAGGGGCTCCTTCAGTGGTCGGCGACAAGGCGCCGGGGTTGGCGGGAGTGGTTGGCGGGCCCGCAGTTCAGCTGGACGACGACCGCGGTCATGCCGGCTGCGGGAGCACCGAGTTGTCGCTTGCTCGATACGCGCGTGAAGCACGCAGGGTGAGGAGCGCCCAGACGGTTCTGGCCACCGCCCAGACAAACGCCACGCTGCCGCTGAGGAGCAGCGTGTAGGCGATGTCGGGAAGCCCTTGGGTGAGCGTGAACAGGGGGAGCCCGAGCTGCTTGGGCAGGAGAACGAGCACGAGACTTGCCCAACCGAGGTTGGCAAGCATGGACAGCACGATGCGAGTTCTGCTGCCGAGGAATCGTCCGGTGGGCAGCTCGCGTCGCCGGAGCCGAGTGATGCTGTTGGACATCCCGGCGGCCTGGATGCAGATTGCTCCGAACAGCACGGTGAAGACGATGAACAGGGGTGCGCGCGACGGCGGGTTGGGTGGTTGCTGCCCTTCCAACAAGCTCGCCACGCCTGCAGCGATGGTGCCCATGCGGCCGCGGGTGAACAGGTCCACCGAGTTCTCCGCGTTCATCAAGATGACGACGCCTTCGTCGCTGTCGGGTAGGAGCACGATGTTGGCGTGGTAGGTGAAGGTTTCGCCTTGGTGGAAGACGGCGGGTAGGCCGTTGACTGGTCCGACGAACCAGCCCATCCCGTACGACGTTTCCTCGGTCAGGGTCGGGACGGCTGCTCGGTGCATTTCGGCAGTACCGGCAGGTGAGAGGACGGCGGTGCCGTCGTAGCTGCCCTCGTGGAGCTGGGCGATCAGATAGTGGGTCATGTCCTCGGCGCTGGAGATGAGGTATCCGGCCGGCAGGATCCCGCGGTTGTAGGCGACGTCCGCCGCCGCGGGCCGGCCGAACCAGTAGTTGTGACCGGTCGCCAGACCCTGTGGTTGGGCGTCGGCCTCCGAGGTGAACGAGTGTTGCATTGCCAGTGGGGTGAAGATCTGCTGCTGCACGTACTCCTCGTACGTTCCACCGCTCACCTCTTGGACGATGAGACCCAGCACCGCGTAGTTGACCGTGCTGTATTGGTAGGTCGAACCCACCGGCTCGCTGAGTTCGGCCGTGCCGAGCTTGCGGACGGCTCTTTCGAGCGCTTCGTGGCTGACATCCCCGTTGCCTTGGAATGCCTTCCCGGTCTTCGGGGAGATGCCACTCGTCTGGTTGAGCAGCTGTCGAACGGTGATTTCTCCCGACGCGGCCGCGTCGGCGACCCGGAACCACGGCAGGTACTGACGCACCGGAGCATCAAGGTCAACCTGGCCGGCTTCGACCAGCTGCATGATGGCCAACGCGGTGAACGACTTGCTCAGGGAGCCAATGATGAACGGTGTCTGAGGGGTTACGTCCCGGCCGGCTCCATCTGCCTCGCCGAATCCCTGCAGGTGGACGGTCCGGCCCTCGCGAACGATCCCGAGCGACAACCCAGGGATCCGCTGAGCGCCCATCTCGCCCTCGACGAAGGCATCGATGGCAGCGAACTCATCCGGTCGAGACCGAGTCGCCGTTCGACGAAACCTCGGCGCCGCCGGGGCTGCTGGCGAGGTACGCGCACGAGAGGACGAGCACAACCAGCAGCACGCACACGAGCACCCGAGACAGCGGCGTGCGCCCGCGGCGCCGACCCGCCGCTCCGCGCTCCGGAATCGGGCGGTGGCGCCGGGGCTTCGACCGGATCGTGTGGAGCCGTCGGCGTCACGTCTCCGGAGTCCTGCTGGATCACTCGCGTCTTCATTGCCTGCCCTCTCGACGGTCGACCTACTTCAAGGTCACAGCCGAGCCACCTCGAGCGGAAGCCGGTTTACCCGTCGAAACGTTGACCGGGTTTCTGGTGCCGTGCAGCTCGCATGGCACCTGCCCTGCGGGCGGAGTAGCGTCAGGTCTCACGGTCCGCGCATCGGACTCGATGCGGCTCGGGGTGAGGCCGCGTTGGGTCTCCTCATGCCGTCGCGGCGGGGGAGGGAATGTCGAGTTTGCGATGTGACCGCCGTCAACCTTCGAAGCACCAGCACCTCCCCGGCGCCACCGCGGACACGCTCGTCCTCGCCGCTGTCGGGCTTGCCTGGTGCGCCGCAGTCGGGTTCGCGGCTCTGTCGGCGAGGGAGAGCGAGTATCTGCGGACGCCGGGCGTTCGGTTCATTCTCGCCGCGGGGGTCATCTCCACCTACGTTGCCGCCGGCCTGATCGCGTGGCGTCGTCGGCCGGACAGCCAGCTTGGCCCCTTGATGATCGCTGCCGGAGGCGGGACCTTCGTCGCGACACTCGGTTGGTCCAACAACGACCTCCTGCGGACGACGGGTCAGGCGCTGGAACTGCTGCCGCCCATCTTGTTCCTGCACGTGTATCTCGCATTCCCCACTGGCCGCCTTCGATGGGCGCCTCGAACGTGGAGTGGTGCTAGGCGCCTACGTGACCGGGATCGGCCTCGGACTGGCCCGGATGCTGAGTGGCGGACTCGAGCCCGACAGCGCGATGGCCCTCGCGAGCGCTCCCGAACTCGCCGACGTACTTCTGCGCCTGCAACTGGCGAGCAGTGCGGCGCTCTCGCTGGCAGGCATCGCTGTCTCTGGGGGTGCGGAGGCGGCGCAGGGGTCGGTCGCTACGCCGCTCCTTGTCCCTCCTCATCGACTGTTTCTCCTTGGCGTTGCTGATGATCGCTGCCCTTGCCATCCAGCAGGCCATCGGATCTTCGAGGTTCGAGGTCCTTCGGCCCATCACCTTCGTCGTCGTGGGCCTGGCACCGCTGGCCTTCCTGATGGGGCTCCTGCACGCGCGGCTGGCACAGTCAGCCGTGGGCGATCTCTTCGTAGAGCTGCGCTCCGACCCCTCACCGAACGACCTCCATGACGCGCTGTCCCGGGCGCTGCGTGACCCGTCGCTGGAGCTCGCGTATTGGTTGACCGAGTTCGAAAGCTACGCCGACCTCAATGGCCGGGCCGTGGAGCTGCCCGCACCAGGTGGATCCCGGCGGACCACGCTGATCAAGGACCAAGATGGTGCCCGAGTCGCGGCATTGATCCACGACCTTGCCCTAGATGACGAACCCGAGCTACTCGCAGGGGTGACTGCGGCCGCGGCCTTCGCGCTCGACAACGCTCGCCTGAACGCAGAGCTGCGCGCACGCGTGGCCGAGGTACGAGGATCTCGCGCACGAATCATCGCAGCGGGGCACGAGGAGCGGCGACGTCTGGAGCGCAACTTGCACGACGGTGCGCAACAGCGGCTGGTGGCGCTCTCCTTGGACCTGAGCCTGCTGCAAACCCAGGTCACGGATCGCGCGGCCAGTCGAGGGCTGGGCCAGGCGCGACACGAGATCGCGACATCCTTGGACGAGCTGCGCGAGATCGCCCGGGGGATTCATCCGGCAGTCCTGAGCGGGCATGGGCTTGCTGTTGCACTCGACCAGCTCGCCGCACGCGCGCCCATCCCGGTCCTGCTCAGAGTCGACCTGCCCAGAAGGCTGCCCGAGCAGCTTGAGGTCGCCGCCTTCTATGTCATCTCCGAGAGTCTTGCGAACATCGGTAAGCACGCGTGCGCCACCAACGCTTCGGTAGACGTCAGCCACGCGGAAGACCAGGTCGTGATCCAGGTGGTCGATGACGGAGTCGGCGGCGCCGACACCGAGCTTGGCACGGGCTTGCGCGGACTGGCTGATCGCGTGGAGGCCCTCGACGGTCTACTGCGAATCTGGAGCCCACCCGGGGGAGGCACCAGAGTGAGGGCGGAGTTCCCGTGCGCGCCGTAATCGCAGAGGACAGCGTTCTCCTCCGCGAGGGCCTCGAACGGCTGCTCACAGAGAACGACATCCAGGTTCTCGAGACCTGTGACTCTGCCGACGCCCTACTCTCTGCAGTGCGAAGCCGCTCGCCCGATGTCGCCGTGGTCGACATCAGACTCCCGCCGACCCACAACGACGAGGGACTAGCTCGCCGCCCTCGAGATCCGTGCCGAACACCCGTCCACACGCGTGTTTGTGCTGTCGCAGTACGTAGAGCTAGGACTCGCGATGAAACTGCTGTCCGATTCCACCGACGGTGCAGGTTACCTGCTCAAGGATCGCATCAGCGACGTCCCCGAGTTCGTGTCGGCCATCCGGCGGGTGGCCGCAGGTGGCTTCGCCATCGATCCGAGCATCATTGCGACCCTGCTCGACAAGCGCCGCACCGACGACCCCATCGCGAGCCTCACACCCCGTGAACGGCAGGTGCTCGAACTCATGGCGCAAGGGCGCTCCAACCAAGGCATCGCGGACAAACTGGTGATCACGCTTCGCGCCGCAGAGAGGCACGTCTCCAACGTCTTCGACAAGCTCGAGCTTCCCTCGGGTGCGAGCGATTCACGACGTGTCCTTGCAGTACTGCTGTATCTGCACTCGTGAGCTGCCGGTCAGAGTGTTGCGTTCGAACGCGGTTCGAGCATGCGATTGACGGCGAGCCCTGGGTGGACCGATGTGGGTGTGTGAAGCGGTTCCAGCCTGAGTCCATGGCGGCGAAGTGACGCGGGCCGCGTCTGCGTCGCAGCGCAGGTGCGAGACGGTAGCTTCTGTGATCAGGCTGCGGAGCGTCGCCGCCTCGTGTTCTTCGGGCAAGCGACAGCCTTTGCGTTGCCTGGGTCGCACTGGCTTGAGAGCGACGCCATCGTCCTCGTGATCGCCCTCGTCGCAATCTCCTGTGGGATCAGTTGGCTGAGGCGACGAGCGCACTTGGGCTGAGGGCGCGCGGGCTGCTGCGGCGGATTGACGCACGTTTACGAGCGCGCTGCTCGCGGCTACTTGCCACCAACGCGGGTGGGGCAGCGCCGTCTAGTCGTGCCCGAGTAGGGCCGACCCGTCGGGGTTGTCGATGACGTACTTCCAGTTGCCGTCGGTCTGGCGTCGGACGACCTCGGCGGTTGCCCCCTTCGGGCTCGAACCGTCCGGCATCTGCATGGTCCAGGGCGTATGCATCAAGGCCAGGTCACCGGCGAGGAACACGAGGGATTCTCCGAACGCCAACTGTGCGCCCGAGTCGAGGTAGGCCTTGAGGGTCGCACGGATCTCGGCCTGTCCGGTCGAGGTGCCGTGCGGCGTCGGAAATACCGCGTCGTCCTCGTAGAGCGCCATGAGACCATCAAGGTCCCCGGCCGCGAAAAGGCGTTCGAAGAGACGGCTTGCCTCGGCCGGCTCGTGCGCGCCCATGGGGTTCCTTTCGAGGAAGGGAAGCAGACGCGTACTCTACGCCGGTAGCCGCGTGTCACCGTGGTTCCGCGCCGCGGTTCTCGCCCATCACCGACGGTGACTCGAGCCAAGGCGACGTCCCGGACGACTTCGTAGTCGATACACCCTGTCGCGCCGATGAGCGAGTCGCTGACGAACGGCTTTCCGCCAGGCCCAGTGATGTGTCAGGTTTGACGGTCACTGAAGACAGCGCGAATACGAAAGCAACGGAGAAATCGACCTGCGCGCGGGTGAAGGACGACGGCTAGGAGCGCCGCGGGCCGCGCGTCTGCCCTGCTCAAACTGGGCGGTGTGCAGCGCCGATGAGGCGTCAGCGCGGCCGGCCCTCCTCCGCATCGCCAGGGACAACAATCGGTGCTGGGTGATCCATACACCTGATCGCCCGGGGGTCGCTCGGAACGATCTGTGCCCCTATGTGTGCCCAAGTCCTGGTGTCGCGGGTCCGTACACCCCTTTGACCTGCGACGTTGCGGTGGACGCGGATTGCCCTCTCAAGGCGGTAGCGCCGGTTCGAATCCGGTCGGGGGTACCACGCGAGACGGGCTCTGACCTGCTGAAACGCAGGTCGGAGCCTGTTGGAATTCCGTTGCGATCTCACCGCCTGGGGATCTGCCCGGAGCCGCGGGGGACGGGTTCGAAATTCTCCTTCCGGGGCGAGGGCGCTCTAGAAGTCGCCACCCAACCGAAGTAGCAAGACGTGTGTCGTGTCGTGAGCCATGGTCGTGCGGGCGAGCGGAGGACGAGTCCGCAGGGCTGTAACGCAGACGGCGTGTGGTTGTTGTCAACGCCGGTCGAAAATTGGTTTCTCCTCACCTTTCTGTGGGTAGCTGGATGGTGAGTGCCGCCGCAGCAGAGGTAGATCATCGCGATGAGGGCGGCTGCGGAGTGGTGGCCGTAGCCGCGGTGGTTGATGAGTCGGATCTTGCTGTTCAGGCCTTCGAGCTTGCTGTTCGACAGGCCGAGCTCGACGGCGGCCAGGATGCGGTCCGCGGTTGGCTCGCACGGTCTTGGACAGGTGACGAAGGCGGGGATGCGGCTGCGGCAGGCCCAGGCCAGCCACCAGTCCAGGTGCACAGGCGGCATCGGTCGGGTTCGGGAGCCGGTAGAGGTCGCGAAGTCCTTCCTTGAGCTGCCAGCACGCGGTAGAGCACCGATCCGGTGCGCGGCGCAGCTCGTGCGAGTACTTCCAGCTGGGTGGGCAGCAGCCGGTCGGGGTCCTTTAGTAGCGCCCAGCGGGTGTGCTTGACCCAGCGGGCCTGGTCGCGTGGCTGGCGGTGGGCCGTTGCGCGGACGGTCGGCCTATCCTGCGCGGGGTCCGGGGCTTGGCCCGCTCGATGTTCCAGGCCCAGCGGCGGGCCTTGTTGATGGCCTCGTTGGCCAGGGCGACCACGTGGAACGGATCCACGCACTGGCGTGCTTGCGGTGCTTTGGTGTCGGTGGCCTTCTTGAACGCTGCACCCAGATCCATGCTGACCGCCTCCAGTTGCTGCGGATCTGGCCTCACCGAGCTCGTCGTAGAACGCCTCCAGGGTGGCCGCGCTCTTGCCTTCGCCGGCCCAGATCACCGCGCCATCACGGTCGTGGTCGGCGACCACGGTCAGGAACCGGTGTCCCTTGCGGTAGCTGACCTCATCGACCCCGATCCGGTAGACCCCCTCCAGGCGGGCGTCGTCGAGCTGCTCGGCCACGACCCGTTCCACGATCCCGGCGACCGTCTCCCATGAGCAGCGCAGCAGCCTGGTGATCGCGGTCTTGTCCATCCGCTGGGCCAGCCAGGCCACGACGTCTTCGAAGTCACGGGTGAACCGGGCACCCGGCCGGCCCAGGGCACCTCCTCGGTGCGAACCCGATCGCAGCGTCGGCACGTGCAGGCGACGGATCTCGGCACGCAGGAACAGCTTGGCGGCGCCCAGGTCCAGATCCCGCCACGATCGTGTGGATCGGTCATAGACAGCGCGGGTCGAACCAGCCGCACGGGCACCGCAGCCGCCTGCCGCGGCGGGCCAGGTCGACCACGATCCCCTCGGGTGTGAAGGTCACCGCGGCGACGTGGCACCCGGGATCGCGAGCATCTTGTTGAATGCAGTGGTGGCGCGCACGTGCGTCGCTCCCGTCGGTCCGGTTGGCTTCGTAACCCCGAACCTAGACAGCCCACACGTGCGCGTCACCCAACAGCGACCCATCGCCGCCACAGCCCAGCCCTACCACGCGAATCAGCCGAGAATCGGCTCATCCGGACCCACAGGAACCTGAGGAGTCCCGAAATTGACCCCTTTTCGCCCGACGAGTTCTCCGGGGTCAGTTTTCAGCCGTCGCTGACAGTTGCTCCTTCCGGGGCGAGGGTGCTCTGGAAGTCGCCACCCAACCGAAGTAGCAAGACGTGTGTCGTGTCGTGAGGCATGGTCGTGCGGGCGAGCGGAGGACGAGTCAGCAGGGCTGTAACGCAGACGGCGTGTGGTTGTCGCAGATTTCGCGAATCGTTTCTCTCCGAGGACTCCGATGAGACATGAGGACGATGCTCAGCCAGATCGACAGAGCGGGCAGGTCTCCGTAGGGACCAACATCGACCACCGACCTGATACCGGGCCCGCCTTGCTTCTCGGGCATTGCGTTGCTCCAGGAGGCAACGAGGCTGTTGGTCCAAGGTCCGCGCACTCCCGACGCGTACGGCCCAGGCCAACGACGCGTCATCCGCGTCAGTGCGTCCGTCGCGGCGACCGCAGGGTCCGCGTCCGCCCTTGCGCGGTCGTCTGGCCGTGTCCTGCCTCCAATCCTCGGCAGTTGCGACTTCAACCAAGGTTGCGGTTCAGGAGCCCGTCGACTAGAACGATGGATGTCTTTCGGGGCGCCTCGTCACCCACTCACGCAGCCGGGTGCCACGAGGCGCCTCGCGACTCGTTTCTGACGCGATTCGTACGCGTCACAATGAACCTGGCGATGACGGTTCAGTTCTGTCAGCTGACCTAGGAACTTCGCGGCTCGCCGCGACGTTGGCGCTCTGAACCGGCGGCGAGACACGACCGTCGGCCGCCGAAATGGCGAATCCTGGCCGGCCTGCCTCGGCCGACTCCGCTGCGCCGAGTTCCGGACGCCCTCGTGTCCCCTGCGTTCCATGAGTCGCTTGTCTCGGGACGGCGAACCCTGACGCCATCGGTCAGCACCAGAGTGGACTCGTCATCCCTCGTACTTGAAAGACACCCGGAGCCTCACACGATGAACAATCTGGTTGTCATCTCCGCCGAGATCCAAGTCCTGCTGCACAACCTCGGCGACGCGAAGGTCGCGAACGGTTGCGCCGGCGGTCTTGACGGCCGTGACGGCTGCATCCTCCCAGGACGTTGTGCTGGTGCCCGGTGGCATCACGAGCCAGGTTGCCGACCGTGGGAAGGGGCCACGGTCCCATGTTCGCCGGTGCCGGCCCTGTCGGGTCCCAACGTTCCGGGTCAGGCTGGAACCCACTCAGGGCATGCCTGCAAGCATGTGAACGTTGACCTCCCAGCTGCGCTGGGGCTCTAGCCGCATCCGGGCACCGGTGGCGCCACCCGGCCACGAGTTCTGGGGGTCGGTCAAGATCGCGGCCTGCGGGTCCTCGGTAACGATGGGGGCGTCGGCCCTGGTCGTCGGAGCGGGGGTCTCGTTCATCAAACGTCCTTCCGCGGGGGGCCTCGGGCGTAGCCTGAGGCCCCCCGGGACTCTTAGTGGTGTCAGCTGCTGGGCGTGAAAAGCTCTCCGGCGGGCGGCGGCCCTGGGCGGTTCTTCTCGGCCTCGCCCAGGTACGGTGCCCGCAGGAGAGGTCGAAGCGGCCGGGTCTATGAAAGGACGCGGTCTCGGCGACGAGGTCCAGGCAGAGGTCGGCGCTGCAGTGCCGGCAGAGCGCGACTGCAGTCTGGGGGGAGCCGGAAACGGGCGCAGCTCAGACAGTTCATGGGTGTCACCTCCTATCGGCTGCTCGTCGCGATCTGGGAACGTCAGTGCTTGCAGTCGGGGCAGGTGCCCCAGTAGGTCACCTCTGCCTCGTCGACCTCGAAGCCGCGGGGCAGGGCGTGGGGGACCAGGCACGGCGCCTCGCCGGTGGCGCAGTCGATGTCGATCGTGGCGCCGCAGTGCCGGCAGACGAAGTGGTGGTGGTTGTCTCCGACCCGGGCCTCGTAGCGAGCCGGGTGTCCGGGTGTCTCGATGCACCGGATCAGTCCGGCGCGGCTGAGCGCCGCGAGCACGTCGTACGCCGCCTGGACGGAGACGCTGCCGATCCGCACCACCACCTCACGGCGTACCTCGTCGGCCGTCACGTGGCCGTCGGTGCTGTCGAGAGCTTCGAGTACGGCGAGACGCGGCGCGGTCACGCGCAGCCCGGCGTCGACTAGTCGGTCTCGGGCGGGAATGCTGCTCGGCGGCATGCCTGCAACCCTTGCACATTTTCTGGAATGAGTCAAGGAAAAGACTTCATCCATTTACTGAACCCGTCGCTTGTCAGCCGGCGCTGTCCCCTCAGTGCCGACCAGAGTTGTGGAGGGTTCGGTCAGTCCTCTCGGGTCCACCTGCTGAGGGTCGTAGCCGGCCTGGTCGCGGACCAGCGCGAAGGCGATCCGGTTGGCACGATGGGCCATCGCGCAGCCGATCACGAGTCCCTTCTTGCCGCGAGCACGCAGGCTCGAGCCGTACACCTTGGCTGCTGGGTCGTTGAGCCACAACCCGATGCCGAGGTCGATCAGGGCGCGGCGCAGCTCGACGCCGCCCTCGCGGCTGATCAGTGACCGGCCGCTTTGGGAGGGTCTCCCTGCTCGTCACCCTGACAGCAGCGCTCGTTCCATGGTCTCGTTCGGTATTGTTCGACACCGTACCTAACGACTGTTAGAGTGCAGCCACGTCGGCTGTTGCAACCACCCCAAAGGAAGGAAGTGGTCGCGTGGATGCGGCCGCATGGGGCCTGGGTACCGCGGTACTGCTGGCCTCGATCGTGGAGATGGTCGAAGCCCTGACCATCGTCATGGCCATGGGCATGACCCGAAGCTGGCGCTCGTCCCTCACCGGCGTCGCCGCAGCGCTGCTCGCACTGGCCGCCTTCACCGTAGCGGCCGGATACGCGCTGGCGACCTGGTTGCCCGAGGCCGCCCTGCAGCTCGCGATCGGTGGGCTTCTCCTGATCTTCGGCCTTCAGTGGCTCCGCAAGGCAGTCCTGAGGTCCTCGGGGCGCAAGGCGATGCACGACGAGGAGGCGATCTTCGCAGAGGAGGTCGAGCAGGCCCAAAGAGCAGGCACGGTCCGATCCGAAGGCCTCGACTGGTTCTCGTTCATCGTCAGCTTCAAAGGTGTCTTCCTCGAGGGCGTCGAGGTCGTGTTCATCGTGATCACCTTCGGCGTGAGCGCGGACAACATGCCCGTCGCCATCGGTTCCGCTGCCCTCGGATGTCTGCTAGTCATGGTCGTGGGCACCCTGATCAGGCATCCATTGTCGAAGGTTCCCGAGAACACGCTCAAGTACGGCGTCGGCCTCCTGCTCGCGTCGTTCGGAACCTTCTGGGCGGTCGAAGGGCTGGGCATCCTCCGGGAAGGGCGTCACAGCCTCGAGTGGCCCGGTGCTGACCTCTCCATCATCGCGCTGGTCCTCGCCTGGTTCGCCCTGTCCCGGATTCTTGTCTCCGCGCTGCGCAAGCCGCGGCCGAGGGTTGCCACACCCGCAAGCGAGAACGTGCGCTAGTACGTGCAAAAGGAGCCAAAGTTGGGATTCATCCGAGGGTTCGCTCAGTTCTGGTACGACTTCCTCATCGGCGATGACTGGAAGATCGCCGTCGCTGTCGTGACCACACTCATGTTCGGAGCAGTTGTTCTGCTCAGCCTTGCCCCGCAGGAAAGGGTGTTCACGCCCCTCCTCGGCGTCGGCCTCATGGTCGCGTTCGTGATTGCGCTAGGCATCGACACCCGCAAGAAGTAGCAAGTCCTTCGACCGCCGCGCAGAAGGCCGTCTCTGGGCCGCTCACAGAGCGTTGCTGTCCGCCTGGTAGACGTTGGAGGCGAACCCCTCGAGCCTCGCTTCGCATTCCTTCAGTGCGGTGACGACAGCCTCGGCGCGGCCGGCGCCCAGCACATCCCTGACCTTCACCTTCTCGTACCAGCCCTTCAGCTTGGCCAGGTCCTCCTCGTTCTCCTCGAGCTCTCCGTAGGTGAAGTGCTCAGCCGCCACTTCCTTCTCCACGCCCGCGTGAAAGTCGGCACACTTGTCGAGGATCTCCTCGTACTCGTCGTCACGGGCCTCGTTGTACATGTCGACCATGTCGGCCTCTCCGATCACCGACGACGTGCTGATCAGCTGAGCCTTGCCCGACATGGTCTCCACGATCTCGCTGCGCAACGCTCGCAGCATCCGCTCGCTGTGTGCCGTCCTGGGCGCCGCAGCCACCGAGTTCTGGAGATAGACAGCGCCAAGACTGCGAAGCCGACGCCATACAGTTGCGCGCAGGCGCGTCGGCTCACTAGGAACGCGGTACACCAGGATGAGCCACGTCAACGGCTTCCCGTCCACCGTTGCCCCGTCCATCGCGACGGCTCGGGAACTGGCTCTCGCGGTCCGCGGCTTGGGCAACGTCGGACTCCTAGGCTCGAACTGAATGCCTCGATCGTAGGTGAGGGACGTTGTGACCGGTGACCAAACCATGGTCCAGCAATTCGCGGGTGGCCTGACCGACCGAATCCTTGGAGAACAACTCCCCGTATTGGCAGCCCGCGGGTCCTCGAAGAGTTGCTCGATGCTCGTTACCTGTTCGCCGTCGCGCTCGTTGCGCCATGAGAGCAAGGCTGCCTCCGAAACCGGCTCGACGCCGGGAGCCCCATAAGGGCAGACGCCGGCCAAGAGCATGACGAGGCCGCTCCTGAGGCGAGCGAGCGACCGGCGGGTCCCGGTCGCCGGTTGTCGCGGCTGGCTCCACACTGAGTGCTAGCGAAACATTCGCACATCACGCACCCGATGGCAGTTACAGCGGACCGAAGGGCCCGACGATTAGGCGGCCACCCACCTCGAGCTCACGCTGGACGCCACTTGACCCGGCGGACCCCTCAGCCCTGAGCGGCGTGGCGCCCCGTATACGTCGCGTCCGCACCGCGGCTGGTGATGGCGGGCAGCGGGAAGGGCTCGGCCGCGAGTCGGACCAGATCCGCTGCTCGATGTCATGCGAAATCAGCCCGAGGTCGAGACGATGGCTGGTCCTCGTCAGCCCAAGCCTTGGGTTGGGCGTAGTGTCGAAGACATACCCGTTCGGGAACCATCCTCAAGGGACTCTCCTCCAAGTCGGGTGTATGAGAGACGGACGCATGCCCATCCCGACCAGCACGACGCCCACGGCGTTGCCCAACCAAGTTGCCACGGCGAGGTCAGCAAAGTGGAAGCCCTGGTTGTGGCGGCCCATGAACCAGGCCATTTCGTTGAGCAACGCGCGGGGGGCGTCCATCGAGTTATCGCGACGACGGGTCGAACGCGAGGAAATCGACATCTTCGTCGCGCGGCTGGACAGAGACCGCCGACCGCGACGGAGGCCCCGACCCTAGTCGGGCCATATCCCTGCGACCTCCCGGCTCACCGTCGAGGCCGCCGGTCCAGGGCGGTGGCGATCTCTCCTGGTAGGAGCGACCGGCGGCCAGCCCGCGCGCGATCTCCTCACGCCTTGCGGAGCGGAATCCCTGCACAGCAAGGGGATTCACGGCTTCGGGCGGTCAGACAGGAGACAGCCGCACCATCACCCATCCCCGCCACGCCTCATCCGGTTTGTCACGCCGCGTCCCCACCTCACAGCCACCCGCCTGCACGAACCCCAGCCCGAGAACGTGGTCCAACAACACCGAAGCCGCAGTCATGGCCTCGCCGACGTCGGTGAACGTCTCGGCGGTCCACGCCTTGACGGTGGTCCCCTCGGGGTCTGTCCGTACCTCCCAGTCGTGTCTGGTGTCACCGTCGTTGGCCTCACGTCGCAACAGGTCTTGGAGCGGAGTCGACATGGGTAAGAGCCTATTGCGGGGGGCCATGCTCGGCACGGTCCAACAGGTCCAGGGTGATCGGCGCACCGACAGCTCCCTGCGGAACGTGGACCGCAGGAAGGAGCATCAGCTTCGTCGGCAACAACATGTCCCCGACCAACATTGAGGACAAGCTGAAGGCCGCCAGCCACCTGATGGGCTACGCGGCAGGCATCGACGGAGGCTGAACGGTATGCCCTCTGGCATGAAGCAACCCTGGGACCTGGCGATAGGTGAAGTCGTACGCCGACACGCGCGGCAACAGATCGCCGGCCGACGACGATGAGTCGAAGGCGCCTCAGCCCGCGCCGCCCGTGCTACCTGGGGGCGCGTCACCCTGCTCGACGGTGTTTCCCGAGATGGTGCGGCGAGCGGTCGCCGCATGGGTGATCTCGACCCGGCGGGGCTGGCTCCGCGGTGAGGTGGGGATGGTCACGTGCAGAACACCGTCGGCGTAGTCGGCGGTGAGGCTCTCCGAGTCCACGCCCTCGCCAAGGGAGAGTTGTCGGGCGAACGACCCATGGGAACGCTCGGCGACAATGATCTGCGCACTCTCACCGTAGGCAGGGGTGCGCTCGGCCTGGATCGTCAAGGCGCCGGAGTCGACGGTCACCTCGATGCTGGCGGGGTCGACGCCGGGCAGGTCGGCCTCGATGTGGTAGCGGCCGTCTTCGTCGCGGTAGACGTCCAGCGGCATCCCGAGCGGCGCGCGCGTCCCGCTTGTCGCCATCGACATGAGCCGGTCGAGTTCCCGTGCAGGGTCACGGAACGGCTCGAACCTGAATACGGACATCGCTGCCCCTCTCGTGGGTGTCGGCTCGGGGACGATCTCCTGCCTCTGGCGACGGGTGTCTCTCAAGACATCGTAGTCCTCCCGGGGTTCCTCGATCATGCCTCTCAGCACCGGTCGAGCTTCCCGTCTTCTTGGCGAGAACCGACGTGTCGTGCAGGAGCCGGACGCATCCATCGCTCGCCCTCGGCACTATCAGATCGCGGCGCTGGTGCGCGGGTGTGGGACAGGGGAGAGGTGCCGGACCCTGGTCAGGCGTACTGGCCGCCGGCCTCGTCGTGGGGTGGTCCGGGGCCGGAGTCGAGGATGACGGCGGCGGCGACCCGTGCCCAGGCCACGACCAGGGTGGCGGGGGCGTCCGAGCCGGGGTCGAGCACCGAGAGTTGGGTGGTCTCGTTCTTCCCGACTCGGGTGATCTCGACGCCGATCTGCTGCTCCATCCCCTCCGCGATCCGCCAGCGCTGGGTCCATCCGGTGCCGTAGAGCATCAGGTAGGCCACGGTCAGGTACCGGTACGGAAGAACGGCACCGCGGGGTGCGGTCCCAGCCAGGCCCCGCCGTCGTCGCTCCAATGGTCCCCCGGGTCGACGTCTGGATGCTCGCTCACGGTGTCCAGGAGACAGGCGGCGGTGTGCGCGTAGCCGGAAGTGGCGGCGGCCAGCAGCGCCTCCTCGCCCTGGTCGGATGACATCGCGGGTGGCACCACGAGGACGCGGAGCTCCGCGTGGTCCGCGGTCTTCAGGAGCACCAGATGGGTGTCGTCGCGCGGAAAGGAACCGACCTTCACATAGCCCCGAGCAACCGGGATGCGACGTGGTGCGGGGTCCCAGTCGGGTGGGGAGAACACCGTACGCACGATCCGGCCCCACTCCGGTGGGAAGTGATCCACGAGATCGGCCAGCTCCACGGCAAGATCGCGGCTCTGCGGCCACCACCCGCCGTCCAGTTCGCCTCGGCCGGGATGTGCGGCCATGCGCAGTCTCAGGGGAAGGCGACCGCTCAGCGGGATGGGGTTGCTTGACGTCGTCATGACGTCCACCTCTCGGCCGGCCCTGGCTCCGAGCGGAGCTGCGGGACCGGCCAGTCACCGCAAACCTACCCCGGTCCCCAACAGGCAGTCGCCTCGCGAGCGGCCCGCAGACTCAGCCATGGACGGCCGTTGCTTGTTGAGATTGGCGGTTGGCAGCGGTGGTCTCGACGCGTCGCTCGCAATCGGCTTGACCCCGCGGGCCCCGTCAATGGGCTCAGGCGGGAAGGAGTCGCCGACCCGTGATGTCGTGCGCGGTTATCCGGACATGGAGCGTGCGCTGGCCCTCCGCCCACGCGACAGGCCGATCGTGTTGTCTGGGAGGTCTTGCTTGTCGATGTAGGCGGCGTGGAGCACCCATGCCGACCGGACACGGTTCCCTCGAGCGATGCGATTGGGCGCGACCCCCGCAATCGGGCAGGGGCTCCATTTCACCCGTCGCCGGGGGTCGTAGTTATCGACGGTGCTGACCTCGACCCCGCGCCGCGCGCCGGCCGTGACCATGCTGGTTGTAAGTGGGCGCCGGGGAGGACCTTTGCGAGCAGGCCGAGCGGGGACTTGCCGGTTCAGCGTCGGCCTACTGGCGGCCGCGAACAGAAGCCTGCCTCCGGTGCTTCGCGCGGTGACAATCCCAGGTCGTGGTTTGCGGAGTCCCCGATGTACTGTCGATCACAGAGCGCCCTTCAGTGGACGTGTGTAGCGCAGTACGCGCGCATCGTTCGCCACTGAAGGGCGTTGGTACTGCTCCTGGGACCAGCCGTGGGGTGGCCACGAAGTCGACCGGATCAACCTTGGGATGGTCGCGTGTCGCCGCCACTCCGGCCAGTGCAGAGCGCACCCAATCCTGATGACCGATCGGTTTGATCACTCGTTGGGCGAGGGCCAAGGGGAACGATCCGTTCCCGACAGGGACCTGTGCGCGGACTGGGGGCACCGGCCCACCGGCAGCGCCGAAGAGCACCATGGTGCCCGCAGCGCGAGACAGTCCTAGCAGGATCTCCACCGCACACTGCAGCTGTTAGAGCTCGTACTTGTTCCCCGCCGTCACGCGGATCGGGTGAGTGTCGTAGATGAGGTCCAGGTAGGTCACTCGATCGCCGTCGGGTTGGAAGGTGAACAGGTCCATCACCCTGAACGTGATCACCGTGCCGTCGCGGACGGTCCAGTCGTACTGGAAATAGGCCGCAGCGTTGTTGCTGCCACTGTCGCTGAGGAAGATGTCGATCGGCGTGATGACGTTCGTCGCCGACGCCTGCTCGAGACGGTCGAAGAAGGGGCCGACCGGCATCTCGCCGAGGAAGGGTGACCGCACGTGGGCATCGGGCGCGAACAGGTCCTTGACGCTGTCGTAGTCACTGCGGTCGAGCGCGTCCATGTAGGCCCGCAGGACGCGTGCATAAGGGTGCATGGCTCGAGGTTCCGTTCGATTGGGTCGCGGATGCGCTACAGGCGCAGCATTGGGGGACAAGACCGGCCGCTTCACGAGAGCCTCAGCGTGACCCGCGGCGTGGAGCGCGACCCCTCGGCTGCCGCAACGCGTGACACGCAGGTGGAGACTGAGCGCCCGGACGCCTTCTGTTGCTCGCTGAGGAACACGTCGCGATGGTCGAGCACCCCCTCGACCCGGTCGACGTCGAGAAGGCAGAGCCCGCACTCGCCCTTGCGACAGTCGTACATCAGGTCGACGCCGGCCCGCGTCAGCGCTTCGAGGATCGTCTCGTCGGGGCGGACGGTCGTCTCCACGGCCCTTTGGGGGAGGGCGACGACGAACTCCTCGGCCTGGAACCAGCCGCTGCTCCCGAAGGTCTCGTAGCGCAGGTTCGCCGCCGGCAGCGAGGCCGACCGCCACTCCAGGCGTACGGCGTCCATCAGCCGGATCGGTCCGCACATGTAGAGCTCCGTAGCAACCCGTAGTGGGTGACGGCCGACCCCCGCGACCAGCTCCGCCACGTCGAGTGGCGTCTGCTCGTCGTCCACGTGGACGACCAGGCGCTCGCCGTGCAGGGCGGTCAGCTCGTCGAGGTACGCCATCCGGCTGCGGCTGCGGCCGACATAGACGAACGTGTAGTCGGCGCCCAGGTCACGCAGCACCTGGGCCATTGTCGTCAGGGCGGTGATGCCGATGCCGCCGGCCAGCAGCAGGTAGCGCGGGGCGCCGACGCGCAGCGGGAAGTTCTGCAGGGGCTGCGTCACCTCGAGCTCGTCGCCCGGTGCGAGCTCGTGCATGAAGGCCGAGCCACCGCGCGACTGCGGCACCCGCAGCACGCTGATCGTGAGGCGACCCCCATGGGCGTCGGACTCGACGACCGAGTAGGACCGGACGTCCGTTCCGTCGCCGATCGGCACCCGGACGTCGACGTGGCTGCCCGGGGCCGCCCGACCTCGTGCCGGCCGCTCGATGACGATCCGGCGTACGTCGCGCGCGACGGGGATCGTCTCGACCACCCGGCCGCTGCCCCACTCGGGCAGTGAGCTCGTCGTCATGGAGCCGAAGGGGCGGGGACTCGACGCTCGGACTCGAGCATCCGGTCGAGGATCCTGCGCACCCACATCCCGCCGGCGTCGATGTTGAGGCTGTAGAACTCGTGGTCCGGGTTTGCGTCGATCGCCGCCTGCTGGGCCGCGAGCATCGCCTCGTCCTCGGCGAACACGTTGCGGACGCCCTCGCGCAGCTGGGTGGTGATCAGCTGGCTGTCGAGGCGGTAGTCGCGCATGAACGCCCAGAAGTAGTGCGAGGTCCGGTCGGACTCCGGGGTGATCGTGTTCATCACGTAGCCGTTGACGCCCTGGCTGCGGTCACCCTGCGGCGCACCCGTGCCGGCCCGCGCGACGCCCACGTCGATGCAGATCGTCGACGGCGCGTAGTAGTGGATGATCTGCCACCGGTCGACCCGGCCGTCGAAGTCCGGAAACCGGTCGCGGATGTTCTTGCGCCAGAACGGCGGCGGCTCCACGTCGAGCATCCAGCGCTCGACGGTGACGCTGCCGTCGTCCTCGACCCGGGTCTGGAACGCCGACTCGCTCAGCTCCTCCTGCCCGATGCTGCTGCCGTGCACGAACTCCTCGTGGGTCAGGTCCATCAGGTTGTCGAGGACCAGCTGGTAGTTGCAGGGCGCGTGGATGGTCAGCCCGTCGCCGGCCCACTCGGGGTCGTCCATCTGGTGCATGTCCGGGATCAGGCCCGGGTCGGCCAGGGTGATGTCACCGGGCCACACCCACAGGTAGCGGTGGCGCTCGATGACCGGGTACGACGGCACCATCGCGCTCGGGTTGACCGTCTGCTGGGCCGGCATCGCCGTGCAGCGGCCGGCCGAGTTGAAGCGGAGCCCGTGATAAGGGCACTGCACCTCGTCGGCGCCGACCAGCCTGCCCATCGAGAGCGGCGCCAGCCGGTGCCAGCACGCGTCGGCCAGCGCCACAGGGCGGCCGTCGGTGGTGCGGTAGAGCGCCATCGGCTTGCGGGCGACGGTCCTGGCCAGCAGCCCCTTGGCGGTGATCTCGTGGTCCCAGGCCGCGGCGTACCAGGCGTTCAAGGGATGGGGGAAGAGCTTGGCGGTCACCCGGCCACTGGGCATCAGCTCGGTCACCGGCTCAGACCGCCCCGGGCCCAGCCTCAGCCGCCGGCGGGTGCAGCCGACGCCGCAGCGCGACGACGAGGTCGCCGAGCATCTGCTCACAGATATCGACGTTCGACAGCCAGGTGCAGGCGTGGAAGGCCCCCGCGTAGACGTGCAGCTCGGTCGGCACGCCGGCCGACAGCAGCCGTTGGGCGTAGGCGATGTCCTCGTCGCGGAGCGCGTCGAACTCGTAGGCCGTGACGATGGCCGGCGGCAGGGCCGCCAGGTCGGTGGCGCGCGCCGGTGCGGCGTACGGCGACACCCGGTCGGTCCCGCGCAGGCCGGTCCCGAGGTAGCTGTCCCAGCTGATGACACCGTTCGCGCGCGTCGTGATGGGGATGCCGTCCGCCCCGAGGGTGCGCATCGACTCGCTCTCCATCCGGTCGTCGAGCTCGGGGATGCCCAGGAACTGCAGGCACAGCCGCGGGCCACCGCGGTCGCGAGCCAGCAGCGCCACCCCTGCGGCCAGGCCGCCGCCAGCGCTCTCGCCGCCGACTGCGATCCGGTCCGGGTCGACGCCGAGCTCCGCGGCGTGCTCGCTCACCCACACCAGGGCGGCGTAGCAGTCCTCGAGCGGGGCCGGGAACGGGTGCTCCGGTGCGAGGCGGTAGTCGACGGAGACCACGACCGCACCGACCTCGGCGGCGATCCGGCGACAGTCCGCGTCATACAGGTCGAGGCTGCCGACAACGAAGCCGCCGCCGTGGAAGTAGACCAGCGCCGGAAGCTGCCCGACGTGGCCGGACGGACGGTAGTGGCGCACCCGCACGTCCGGCGCCCCCTCCGGCCCGGGGACGACGAGCTCGCCGATCTCGAGCGGTACCGGCGGCTCGTAGGGCGGCAGCGCGGCCAGCAGGTCGGTCTCCCCGGCGCGGGCCGCCGGGATGTCGGCGAAGGACAGCTGGCCGAAGATGGGCGCCCAGGGGCGAGCCGGGGTCGTAGGCGTGGGTCGTCTGCTGGCCAATCCGCTGGGCCATCTGCTGGGTCATGGGTCAGTCCTTGTAGTAGCGGTGGACCATCTGCGCGATGCAGACGGGCTTGTCGGCGCCCTCGACCCGCATGACGGCGTCGATGGTGGCCTGGATTCCGTTGCCGGCCACCTCCTCGGCGTCCGCGAGGGTGGCGCTCACCTGCACCCGGGACCCGGCCGGCACGGGCGCGGGGAACCGCACCTTGTTGAGGCCGTAGTTGACCGCCATGTCGAGCTCCTCGATCACGAGGATCTCCGACCACAGCGGGATCAGCAGCGAGAGCGTCAGGTAGCCGTGTGCGATCGGGCCGCCGAAGGGACCGGTCTTCGCGCGCTCGACGTCGACGTGGATCCACTGGTGGTCGTCGGTCGCGTCGGCGAAGGTGCCGATGCGCTCCTGGCTGACGTCCAGCCAGGAGCTGCTGCCGAGGTCCTGGCCGATCATGGCCAGCAGGTCCTTGGGGTGGGTGATGGTGGTCATTGCGCCTCCGTGGTGGGGGATGGGTGGGCCTGCCGGGCCTGTTCGCGCAGCGCAGCGCGGAGCACCTTGCCGGTGGCGTTGGTGGGCAGCTCGTCGCGGAACTCGACGTAGCGGGGGATCTTGTAGCGGGCCAGCCGCTGGTCGAGGTGGGCTCGCAGCGCGAGCTCGTCGAGGTCGGCGTCGGGGCGGAGCACGACGTATGCGCAGCCGACCTCGCCCCACGTGGGGTCCGGTACGGCGACGACCGCGGCGTCGCTGACGTCGGCGAGCTCAGCGATGGCCGCCTCCACCTCGGCCGGGTAGATGTTCTCGCCGCCGGAGATGATGACGTCCTTGACCCGATCGACGATCTGTGCCCAGCCATCGTCGTCGATGCGGACCACGTCCCCGGAGTGGTACCACCCGTCGGGGCTCAGCACCTTCCCGGTCTCCTCCGGCCGTTCCCAGTAACCGCTGAACACGTGCGGCCCGCGGACCAGGAGCTCGCCCTGGCCGGGACCGGCCCCGTGGGTGCCGTCGTTCGCCAGCAGCTCGACGTCGGTGAAGAAGTGCGGCACGCCGGGGGACGTCGGCCGAGCGGTCGCGCCGTCGGGCAGCGCCATGAACACCCCCGGCGCGGCCTCGGTCATGCCATAGCCCTGCTGCAGCACGACGCCGCGGTCGAGCCAGGCCTGCGCGACCCGTTGCTCCACCTGCGACCCGCCGTAGAGCACGTAGCGCAAGGACGACAGGTCCGCTCCGGCCCAGCCGGGGTGGTCGCGCATCATCTGCAGCATCGTCGGCACCGCCGAGAACGACGTCGCCCTGCGGCTGTCGACGAGGGCGAGGAACGCGCCCGCGTCGAACTTCGGGACGACCACGACCGTGCCGCCCTTGAGCAGGGTCGGCATCGAGACCTGGCCGAGTCCGGTCACGTGGAAGAGCGGCGCGACGCACAGCGCCACGTCGCTGCTGAGCACGTCGACGTGCGCGAGCTGGTTGACGGTGTTCCAGGTGATGTTGCCGTGCGTGAGCACGGCGCCCTTCGGCCGACCGGTGGTGCCCGACGTGTAGAGGATCAGCGCCGGGTTGTCGAGGTCGACGAGGTGGTCCGGCCACGGCACCGCGACGCTGACGGACTCCGTCGCCTCCCGTAGGTCCGCCACGGCGAGGACGTGCTTGACCCCTTGGGCACCGGGATCGGCTACCTGCGCCAGCTCAGCGCACTCGGGCCCGTGGACGAGCAGCACGGTCCCGCTGTCCTGCAGCATGTAGCCGATCTCGGGAGCGGCCAACCGGGTGTTGAGCGACACGAACACCCCGCCCAGCCGGGCGGTCGCGAAGAAGCACACGAACGTGTCGATGCTGTTGGGACCCAAGTAGGCCACCCGCTCCCCGGCGGAGACGCCCAGCTCCCGTAGGTGGCTCGCGGTCGCCTCGACCCGCGCGGCGAGCTCGGCGTAGGTCAGCGACTCGTCGCCTGTGGCAAGTGCGACCCCGGCGGGGTTCATCCGCGCCCGTCGTGCCGGCCAGCTGCCGATGCCTGGACCGTTCACGACGCCTTCCTGAGGCCCAACGCGGTGAGCGCGTTCTCCTTGAGGATCAGCGGCCGCACCTCGTCCTTGATGCCCAGGGTCTCGAAGTCGGCGAGCCAGCGGTCGGGCGAGATGAGCGGGAAGTCCGAGCCGAACATGACCTTGTGCTTGAGCAGGCTGTTGGCGTAGGTCACCAGCTGCGGCGGGAAGTACTTCGGCGACCACCCCGACAGGTCGATGTAGACCTTCGGCTTGTGCGAGGCCACCGCCAGTGCCTCGTCCTGCCAGGGGAACGACGGGTGGGCGATGATGATGGTCAGGTCGGGGAAGTCGACGGCGACGTCGTCGAGGGCCAGCGGGTTGGAGTACTTCAGCCGGATTCCGCCCCCGCCGCGCAGCCCCGACCCGATGCCGGTCTGACCGCTGTGGAACAGCGCCGGCACCCCGAGCTCCTCGAGCACCTCGTAGAACGGGTAGACCGAGGGGTCGTTCGGGTGGAAGGCCTGGACGCTCGGGTGGAACTTGACGCCGCGCACCCCGAGCTCCTCCACCAGCCGCCGCGCCTCCGTCACGCCGGCCTTCCCCTTGGCGGGGTCGATGCTGGCGAAGGGGAGCAGCACGTCGTTGTTGCGGCGGGCGCCGTCGACCACGGCCTCGTTGGCGATCCGGGTGTGCCCGAGCGCGGCCTCGGCGTCGACGGTGAACACGACGGCGGCCATGTTGCGCTCGCGGTAGTACGCCGCCAGCTGGTCGAGGGTGGGGGGGCCGCCACCGTCCACGCCGAAGTACTTGTCGGCGCCGGCCCGAAGGTCCACCGGCAAGGAGTAGTGCCCGCAGCCGTCGGTCTCGGCGTGCGTGTGGACGTCGATCGCGGTGAGGGCCCCGACATCGAGCCCGGACACGTAAGGCTCGACCATGCTCAGGCGCTTGCCTGCTCGAGGTCCGGGAGCTTGGGAGCCGGGATGCCGTAGGTCTCCGGGACCTCGGCGACCGTTGACTCGAACGCTTCCGAGATGGCGTCCGCGCTCCAGCCGCCGTCGCGGAAGGCGCTGCGGATCTCGCTCGGGTGAGACCACAGCGAGAGCCGGTCGCCGCCGATGCCGATGGCCTGCCCGGTCACCGCCGCCGAGGCGTCGGAGGCGAGGTAGACGATCAGGCCGGCGACGTCCTCGGGGGTGCCGAAGGAAGCGGCCCGGCGGACCACCGACGGGACCGGGAGTCCCAGGGCCAGCTGCTCGACGTACGGCGCGAGGAACGGGATCGTCTCCGTCATCGCTGTGGCGGCGTTGGGGACCACGGCGTTGACCGTGACCTCTGCGCGGGCCAGCTCCATCGCCCAGGTGCGGGCCATGGCGACGATGCCCGCCTTCACGGCGGCGTAGTTGGTCTGGCCGAAGTTGCCGCGCTGGCCGGCCGGGGAGCCGGCCAGGATCAGCCGGCCGCCCTCGCCCTGGGTCCGGAACTGCTTGGCCGCCTCGCGGGCACAGGTGAAGGTGCCGCGCAGGTGCACCTGGACGACGGTGTCGAAGTCGTCGTCGCTCATGTTCCAGAGCACCCGGTCGCGGAGCACTCCTGCGTTGGTGACCATCACGTCGAGGCGACCGAAGGTGTGCAGCGCCCGGTTCACGAGCTGCTCGGCCGCGGCCGTGGTGCCGACGGGCACCGGCTCGGCTGCGGCGCGCCCGCCCGCGGCGTTGATGGTCTCGACCACGACGCCGGCGGTGTCGGCGTTCACGTCGTTGACCACGACCGCGGCTCCCGCCTCGGCGAGGGCGATGGCGTAGGCGCGGCCGAGGCCCTGCCCGGCGCCGGTGACGACGGCGACCTTGCCGGTGATGTCCATGAATGTGCTCCTGGGTGTGGGGGCTCGGGTATGCGTCTGGCTGGGTCAGCCGAAGGTGAGGACCGGCTTGATGGTCACGCCGCTGCGGACGTCGGCGACGGCCTGCTCGATGTCGGCGAAGTCGTACGTCGTGACCAGCTCACCCACGGGCAGTCGGCCGTCGGCGACCATGGCGGCGAGCATCGGGATGAAGGTGTGGGTCTCGCTGTCGCCGAGCGTGATGCCGGTGACGGTCTTGCCGCCGAGCATCCCGTTGACGTCGATCCCGACCTCGGTGCCGAACGGCGGCGCGCCCACGACGACGGCCGTGCCGCGCGCGGCGAGGCTGTCGACGGCCTGGCGCAGCACCTGGACGTTGCCGGTGGTCTCGATCGCGCCGTCGGCGCCGGCGCCGCCGGTGATCTCGGCGATCCGCGCCGGGAGGTCCTCGGTCGAGACGTCGACGACGTGCGTGGCGCCGAGCTTGCGGGCCAGGTCGAGCCGGGCGGGGACGACGTCGATCGCGACGATCTGTTGGGCCGGGGTCAGCGCGGCGGCCATCACGGCCGAGAGGCCGACCGCTCCGGCGCCGGCCACCACGACCGTGCTGCCGGGGCCGGGCCTGAGCACGTTCCACACCGCCCCGACACCGGTCTGCACGCCACAGCCGAGCGGGGCGATGACCTCGAGAGGAGCGGAGACGTCGACCTTGACCACGCTGCGCTCGTCGGCGACGGCCATGCGGGAGAACGACGACTGGCCGAAGAAGTGCCCGCCCAGTGGCTCGCCGCCGCGGGTGATGGTGGCCGAACCGTCGCGGCGGGCGCCGCCGATCAGGTTGTCGGGCAGCCAGGTGGCGCAGTAGGCAGGGTGTCCGCCGCGGCAGTTGCCGCAGTGGCCGCATGAGGTGAACGACAGCAGCACGTGGTCGCCGGGCGCCACGGAGGTGACGGCGGAGCCGACCCCCTCGACGACGCCGGCGCCCTCGTGGCCGAGCACGCCGGGTAGTGGGAAGGGCAGTCCGCCGGAGGCGACGCCGAGGTCGGTGTGGCACAGGCCGGCGGCGGTCATCCGGACCAGGACCTCGTCGGCGCGGGGCTCGTCGAGCTCCACCTCGACGATGGTGAAGGGGGCCCCGCCGGACTCGACGACGGCGGCTTCGATGGTGAGGGTCATCGCTGCTCCTGGATCGGGGTGCGCTAGTGCTGCGGGGGAAGGGAGACGACGACGGACTTGACCTTGGTGTAGGCCTCGAGCGCCTCCGGGCCGTACTCACGGCCGAAGCCGGAGTCCTTGACGCCACCGAACGGGACGGCCGGGTCGAGCATCGCCCAGTCGTTGACCCAGACGATGCCGGCGTCGAGCCGGGCGGCGACCCGGTGTGCCCGGGCCACGTTCCCGGTCTGCAGGCCGGCCGCGAGGCCGTACGGCGTGCTGTTGGCGAGCGCGACCGCCTCGTCCTCGGTGTCGAAGGGCTGCACGGTGAGCACCGGGCCGAACACCTCCTCGGCGATCACCCGGGAGTCTGCGGGCAGGTCGGAGATCACGGTGGGCTTGTAGTAGTAGCCGCCGTCGAGCTCGAGCGGCTCGCCCCCGCACACGATCCGGCCGCCCTCCTTGCGGGCGAGCTCGACGTACTCCTCGACCTTGCGCAGCTGGCGCTCACCGGCCATCGGCCCGATCACGGTGGTCTCCTCGCGGGGGTTGCCGATCGGCACCGTCGGGACCGCTTGCTCGAGGATGCCGACGACCGTGTCGTGCAGCGGTCGGGCCACCAGCAGCCGCGGGCCGGCCATGCAGAACTGGCCGGAGTTGAAGACGAACGCCTTGATCACCGCGCCGATGGCCACGTCGAGGTCGGCGTCGTCGAACACGATGTGGGCGGCGTTGCCGCCGAGCTCCATGGTGACCGGCTTGAGGTGCTCGCCGGCCACGCTGGCGGCGTGCCGGCCGACCGCGGTGGAACCGGTGAACGCGATCTTGTCCACGCCCGGGTGCCGCAGCAGCGCCTCGCCGACGACCTGGCCGCTGCCGGTGACCACGTTCAGCACGCCGTCGGGCACACCGGCATCGGACAGCAGTTGGGCCATGAAGAGCGCGCTGAGCGGGGTGTCGTCGGCCGGCTTGTGCACCACCACGTTGCCGGCCGCCAGGGCGGCCGCGATCTTGGTGCTGGACAGGATGAGCGGGAAGTTGAACGGCGTGATGGCGGCGACGACGCCAACCGGCTCGCGCAGCGTGTAGGCCAGGGCCGGGATCGGGGTCGAGCGGGTGGCCCCTTCGAGGCGCTCGGCCAGGGAGGCGCAGTACTCGTACTGCTGGGCGGCGGTCTCGACGTCGACGGCCCGGCACAGGGTGACCGGCTTTCCGACGTCGTGGCTCTCGAGGGCGACCAGCTCGTCGGCGCGCTCGCGGATGAGGTCGGCGGCGCGGCGCAGCACCCGGGCCCGGTCGCGGGCGGCCAGCCGCGGCCACGGGCCGTGCTCGAAGGCCTCCCGGGCGTCGGTCACGGCCGCGTCCACGTCCGTGGCGTCGGCCTCCACGACTGTGGTGAGGACGCGGCCGTCGGCGGGGTCGACGACGTCTCGGCGCGCCCCGGTCGCGCCGTCGCGCCCGCTGCCCCCGACAAAGAGTCGCCCGGGCGGGAAGGTCACTGTCTCGGTGTTCATCATCGACATCCTTGTTATCAGGTTTCCTGACGAATACGCAGTCTGCTGTGGCGACCGTCACCCTGTCAATGGCCCGCGGAGAAGAACTTACTGACGAGCTTCGCGACGAGGAAAAGACGCTCACTCGGGCGCAAATGCAGGACTTCTTGCCGGACCTCTTGACGGTCGATGTGACTGCGGTCATACTCCACCTTCAGGTTTCCTGACAGACAGGTTTCCTGATAGACCCGCTTCTCGGACCATCCCCTTTGAGGTGCCCCATGCTGAGGACAAGACTCACCTTCCCGACCGTCGCAGGAGCGCTGGCCCTGACCCTGGGCCTGGCAGCGTGCAGCACTGCCGAAGGAGGGACCGCCAGCTCCTCGGGCCCGATCAGGATCGGGGTCGTCGTGCCGCTCACCGGGCCGTTCTCGCCGCTCGGCACGGGCGACAAGGCCGCGATCGAGCAGGAGGTCGCCCGGATCAACGCCGACGGCGGCGTTCTGGGCCGCGACCTCGAGGTGACCATCAAGGACGACAAGACCGACGTCCCGCAGTCGGTGACCGAGTACAACCAGATGGCCGCGGACCGAAGCTACACCGCCATCCTGTCCTCCTCCCACGTGGGCGCCTCCACCGCGATCGGCCCCAGTGCTGAGACCAACAAGATCCCGACCATCGCCCTCGGCCCGGTCAGCGCCTTCAAGGACGGCTCGAACGACTACGCGTTCACCTGCGTCGCGATCCCCGAGCTGTACGCCGAGGCCATGGTCGACTACCTCGAGGCAGAAGGCTTCGAGTCGATCGCCATCGGCCACTCGTCCGAGGACCCCTACGGCCAGGTCGGCAACGACGCGACCGTCAAGGCGGCGGAGGCGGCGGGCATCGACGTGGTGGTCGACGAACCGATCGACCTCGCTGCCACCGACTTCACCGCCCTGATCTCGAAGGTGAAGGCGGCCAAGCCCGACGGCTTCCTGGTGTGGGCCGCCGGTCCCGCCGCGGTGATCATCACCAAGCAGCTCGCCGGGTCCGGCATCCCGCTGCTGATGACCGGCGCGCAGGCCTCGCACCTGTACGTCGAGCCCTCCGGCGCGGAGGCCGAGGGAGTCGTGATGACCAGCAGCATCGCCGTCCCCGGCCGTGAGCTGCCGGCCGGCCCGCTCAAGGACGCCGTCGACGCGTTCGCCAACCCGTGGCTGGAGCAGAACGACGTCTACCCGCCGCAGTTCGCGTTCGACGGCGCCGCCGGCATCCAGCTGCTGGTGGCCGCGATCGAGAAGGCGGAGTCCGCTGACCGCGAGAAGGTGCGCGACGCCTTGGAGTCCCTCGACCTGCTGACCCCCATCGGCCGGTTCCAGTTCTCCGAGGACGACCACGGCGGCATCGGCAAGGACGCCATCGCGATCGTCCAGGTCAAGGGAGGCGAGCTGAAGGCGACGCCGTACTCCCTCGAGGCGTTCCGGACCAGCCTGCCCGAGTAGTCGGGCCTCCGTGTCCGGTGCGGGCCGGGCTGGACACCTAGCCGCCCGACCCGCACCTACCCACCCACCAGCCAGAAGCATCAACCACTCAGCGGAGGCCAGCATGCTGAAGGTCGAACGGGTGTCGAAGCACTTCGGCGGTGTCTACGCCAACCGCGACGTCAGCCTCGAGGTCGCCGAGGGCGAGCTGCGCGGGGTGATCGGTCCCAACGGCGCCGGCAAGTCGACGCTGTTCAACCTGATCGCCGGCCACCTACGTCCGGACTCCGGCTCGATCAGCCTGGCGGGGACGCACATCGACCGGTTGCCGCCTCACGTCCGCTCGCGCCGGGGCGTGGCGATCGTGTTCCAGGGTGCCCGGCTGTTCGCTCGCATGTCGCTGCTGGAGAACGTGATGGTGGGTGCGCACGCGCGGTCGCGGGCGGGTCTGGTGTCCTCCGCGCTGCGCCCGCCCGCCCAGCGCCGGGAGGAGCGGGAGATCCGGGCCCAGGCCGAGCAGTGCCTGGACCGCGTCGGCCTGCTCGATCTGGCGGGGAGGCCGGCCGACGGCCTGCCCCTGGGCCAGCAGCGGCGACTCCAGGTGGCCCGGGCCCTGGCCGGCCGGCCGCGGCTGCTGCTTCTCGACGAGCCGGCCTCCGGCCTCCGGGCCGCTGAGCGCACACAGCTCGCCGATCTCGTCCGCGAGCTGAACGCCGCGGGCACGACCATCCTGCTCGTCGAGCACGACGTCGGCATGGTCACCTCGCTGGCCCAGCGCATCACGGTGCTGGACCTCGGCGAGGTGATCGCTGACGGCTCCCCGGCGGAAGTCACCTCGGACCCCGCCGTCGTCAAGGCCTACCTCGGAACCGGAGGAGAGCATGCTGCACATCAGTGACCTCGTCGTGCGCTACGGCTCGGCGGTCGCCCTCGACGGGGTGTCCCTCGAGGTCGGCCGCGGCGAGATGGTCGCCCTGGTCGGACCCAACGGGGCCGGCAAGTCGACGCTGATCAACACCGTCAGTGGGCTGCTCACGCCGGCATCGGGATCGGTCGTCGTCGGGGGCACCGTGGCCCAGGTCCCCGAGGGCCGCCAGATGTTCCCCGACATGAGCGTGGAGGACAACCTGCTGCTCGGGGGCTGGTCGATCCGCAACCGACAGCTCGACGAGGTGTTCGATCTGCTCCCGGACCTGGCCGGAATGCGACGGCGCAAGGCGGGCCGGCTCTCCGGTGGACAGCAGCAGATGGTGGCGATCGGCCGCGCCCTGATGGCGCGGCCCGACCTGCTGGCCATCGACGAGCTGTCCCTCGGTCTCGCGCCCATCGTGGTCGCCGAGCTCGCCGAGCACCTGCGCTACCTCAACACCGAACGCGGCACCGCAGTCCTGCTGGTCGAGCAGGAGGTCACGCTGGCCTTCGACCTGTGCGCACGCGCCTGCGTGCTGGAGGCGGGCCGGGTCGTCGTGACCGGGCCGAGTGCCGAGCTCGCGGAGAGCGACGCCGTGCACAAGGCCTACTTCGGCCAGCTCGCCGACCTGGCCGGAGTGGAGGCGGTCCGATGAGTGAGTTCGTCACCTACCTGGTCACCGGGATCGCCCTGGGCTCCTCGTTCGCGCTGATCGGCAGCGGCTTCGTCGTCGTGCACCGGGTCACTCGCGTCGTCAACTTCGCGCAGGGATCTCTCGCCGTGCTGGGTGCGATGCTGTCCGCCTCGTTGCTGGCCGGGCGACTGCCTCACGTGGTGGGAGAGGCGGTGACGGTCGTGGCGTGCGGGCTGGTCGGCGTGCTGGTCGGTCTCATCGCCATCGGCAGGCGTGGCACCCCACCGTTGATCTCGCTGATCGTGACCCTCGGCGTCTCGATGCTGTTCTCGGCCGGGATCATCCTGCTGTGGGGCCAGGACCCCGTGTCGCCACCCGGCCTCGACGGGTTCGCGACGGTCCTCGGTGCCGAGGTGGAGCGGCAGCGCCTGCTGGTGCTCGCCGTGACGCTGGTGGCGTTCGCGGCGCTCTCGCTGTTCTTCTCCCGCACCTACCTCGGCAAGGCGCTCACCGCGAGCGCGTCGAACCCCTACGCCGCGCGTCTGGTCGGCATCGATGTACGTCGGATGGGACTGGTCGCCTTCGGGCTCTCCGGTGTCCTGGGCGGGCTGGCCGGCGTGCTGCTGGCGCCCAGCAACGCCCTGTCCTTCTACTCCGACCTCCCGATGGCTCTCAGCGGGTTCGCCGCCGCCGTGTTCGGCGGGCTGGTCAGCCCGCTCCGCACCCTGGTCGGCGGCCTCGGACTCGGCGTGGCCGGCCAGCTGACGGCGGGCTATCTGAACGGGTCCTACCAGACCGAGGTGGCCCTGCTCCTGATGATGGTCATCATGATCGCCCGGAGCCGCAGCTTCGCCCACGAGGAGGCCAAGTGATGTCGCCACAGATGTCGCCCTCGATGTCGCGAGTGAGGTCTCGTGCACGGCCCCGGACCGTCCTGGTGGTCCTCGTCTGCGTAGCCGCCTGTGTGGCGCCGCTGGTGCTGTCCGACCTGACCTTCTTCATGCGCATGGTCCTGGCTGCGATCGTGGTCACCGGGCTGTCGCTGCTGATGGGGTACTCCGGCCAGGCGTCCCTCGGCCAGGGCGCGTTCGTGGCCGCCGGTGCGCTCACCGTCGCGGTCGGCACCACGAGGTTCGAGCTCCCGCCGCTGGTCGCGCTGACGATTGCGCCACTGGTGGCGGCCGCGTTCGCGGCGCTGGTCGGCGTACCCCTGCTCCGCTTGCAGGGGCACTATCTCGCCTTCGGGACGCTCGCCCTGCTGTTGATGGTGCAGGCGGCGATGGGCACCTTCGACGCGCTCGGAGGCGCCTTCGGGATCAGCGGCATCCCGCCGTTGGGGGTCGGCAACCGGATCTTCGTCGGGCAGCTGCCCTACGTCTACCTGGCGCTGGGTTGCCTGGGCCTGGTGCTGCTGCTCAGCCATCGGACGGTGCACAGCCGCTTCGGTCGTGGCATCCGGGCACTGGCCGGCAGCCAGACCGCAGCGGAGTCGGCGGGGGTGCCGGTCAACCGCAGCAAGGTCACCATCTTCGCGCTGTCGGCGGGATACGCCGGCCTGGCCGGCGGACTCTCGGCGTTCTTCACGCCGTACGTGAGCCCGGACTCGTTCCCGGCCGTAGAGTCGTTCACCTACGTGATCATGGCCGTGGTCGGGGGCCTCGGGACGATCTGGGGAGGGGTGGTCGGAGCCGTGATCGTCTCGGTGCTGCTCCAGGTCCTCAACACGCTCAGCAGCCAGCCCGGCCTGCCGCCGACGGCGGCCCCGATCATGCAGTACGCGACGTACGGCGTCCTGCTCATCGTGGCCCTGCTCTTCATGCCGCGTGGCGTCGTCCCGACGGTCGACGCCGGTGTGGGCCGGCTGTTGGAGCGACCGCGCGTCGGAGTGACCGGATGACCTCGCCGTTGGCCAGCGCGGCGGGGGAGCCGGCCCGTGACCGCGACGTCACTCTGCTCTACCTCATCAAGCAGGTGGAGCTGGCCGTGCGGCAGGCGCTCGACGACGTGGTCGCGGCCGCCGACCTGACCACACTGCAGTACACCGCGCTGACGGTCCTGGAGCGGCACCCCGGCATCACCTCGGCCGAGCTGGCGCGCAACTCGTTCGTGCGGGCGCAGACGATGGCCGAGATGGTGACCTATCTGCTCGGCCGGGGTCTGGTCACCCGGGAGCGCGACGAGAACAACCGCAAGCAGTACCTCCTCGCGCTCAGCCCCGAGGGCCAGCAGGTCCTCGACGACCTCTTCGACGCGGTCGCAGACATCGAGGCGAAGATGCTGGACGGTTTCGATGCCGGCCAGACCGAGATCCTGCGCACCTACCTGCTGCGCTGCCGGCAGTCGCTCAGCGGGCACCAGCCCCGCTGAGTGCCCGCTCGGACGCAAAGACCATCAGCGCGAGCACCCGCTCGTCGACCTCCCGCAGGCGGAGTCCGTCGTAGTCCTAGAGACCGATCGGCAGGCCGCGTAGTCTCCGCGAGCCTTGAGGGCCAGTTGCTCCGCGGCGCTCCCGCGACTCGTGCCCCATCTGTGCCAAGGTTGCGCAGTCGCGGGCCCCGACACCGCCTCTGACCTGCGACGATGCGATCGACACGCCGTGCACTCTCAAGGCGGTAGCGCCGGTTCGAATCCGGTCGGGGGTACCAGCGAAGCGGGCTCTGAACAGCGCAAACGCTAGCCCGGGCACGATTGCATTGCCGCGTGACCGCGTCCGCCCTGGAGGGCGGTGGCGCCGGGTCATCTATGGTCGGCTAAACGTGCAAAGAGGCTCCCTCCCGCATAGCCCTGACGGGTGCTGACCGTGCTGGCCGTGCTGGAACTACTGGGGCCACTGCGCGAGTGTGGCGAATCTCCCCGCCTGCAGCACCGGTGCGGGTGTCACTGCGGTCACCTGCACGGTGCCGGTGCCGAGCTGAGACCGTTCGCGTCGGTGGCCGTCGCCGAGACGATGTGTGTCCCGTCGACGTAGGCGGTCATCGGCACGGAGAACGGGGCCTCGAAGTCCTCGGCGAAGTCGACGACGTTGCCGCCGGAGTCGCGCAGCTCGAAGGTGACGTATTGCACCGGTGATCCCGACGAGGGGTTCGGCGAGGCCGAGGCAGTGACCTCGAACGGCTCACCTGTGGAGACCTGCGAGCCTGGCGTCGGGGCGGTGAGCTGCACCGACGGCGGGGTGTCGACGACGGTCACGGGGACGTCGACCGTGGCGCGTCCACCCGCGACGTCGAAGGCGGTGGCACGCAACGTCGTCGGCCCCGACGATGCGGAGACGGTCAACGCGTACGGCGCGGTGTCGTCGACGTCGCACCATGCACCCACGACGCAGACCTGCACGTACGTCGATAGCCGCGTTGCCGATCGGATCGGGCGACGCGGTCACCGTGACCGCGAAGTTCGGGCCCGGCACGGTGGCTCCAGGGGCGGGGGACGTGATGGCCACAGTCGGAGCGATCACGTGCACGCTGGTCTTGGCGGACTCGTGCGAGGTGCCGACCTGGTTGACCGCCCGGGCGGTCCACTAGACCAGGGGCACCATCGTTGGTCCCGTACATCGACAGCGTGGTGGCGGTCCCTCCCGGGCTCGAGACGTACTCCGACTTTCCTCCGGGGTACTTGGTCAGCAGGTACCCGAGCACCACCTGGCCGTTGTCCTTCCCCGGCTGCACCGTGAGCTTGGTCTCGCCCGACGCCGGCGAGCTCACCGCGCTGGTGATCGTCGGAGCGTCCGGCGCCGAGCCGCGACGCCGCGGGTGATCCGCACCGTCGCCGAGGTGTCCGTCTGGGACTCCAGCGTGATCCGGACCTTCTGGGGCGTGGTGAAGCTGCTGCCTTCGGGCAGGGCCGGGCTGACGAGGTCGGGGTCTGGATAGGCGAGGTTCGCGTCGGGGTTGCCGGGAGCGGCGTCCAGAATGCGCATGGACCTCGCGCCGGTGTCCAGCCGGATCTGCAGCCCCGGGACTCCCGTGACGGCGAACGTACCCGGTGACTTCGTCATGGCGTGCGGGTCCGTGCGGTACTCCAGCCAGTACGTCGACCCGCCGGAGGGGACTCGAAGCGCCTGGATCCCGCTGCCGCTGTGGGCGGCGTCGCGCAGGGTCCAGGTATCCGACTTGGCGGCCGAGGCGATCCGACCGGCCCAGCCGAGCCTGCGCAGCACGGGCACGGAGTACTGCTGGCTGCTGATCCCCATGGCGTCCCACATGTCGCCGTACTCCTCGGTGTAGCACTTGCCCGCCTGGGGAACGCGTCGCGCCGACTTGGTGCAGATGAGGGAGTTGGCGTGGTCGAGACCGAGGTTGTGGCCGAGCTCGTGCACGAGCACGCCGAGGTAGGGCTTCGCCTCCCGGATCCAGGTAATCCGGCCGGGCATCTCGCCCTGGGAGTTGGTGCTGCACTGTGGCGCGACGATCATGAAGCGGTTGAAGCCCCCGGTCCCGATGCCGCGCTTGCGGGCGGCCGCGAGGGCTCGCTTGGCCGGGTCGTACAGGCCGCAGTTGCTGTTGCCGCCGCCGACCTTGAGCCACGGGGTGACCTTGCCGGACAGGTGGTGCCGGCCCCGCGAGGCGTGCGCGAACCATTCCGCGGTGTCCTTCAACAGGCCCCGCATGGTGGCGTCGTCGGGGTACGACGGGGGCTTGGGCGACCAGTAGATCCGCAGCGCCAGCACCCGGGTCCGCCCAGGCACGGCGGCCGACCTGGAGACCGGGGGCAGCCACGACACCGCTCGTGGGACCACCGTGTCGTCGTGGCGCGCCGCCGGATCTTCGGCCCTCGGACCGGTCGGTGACCCGGCCGCAGCTGGTGGGCCGGCGGCCGGGGCCGCCGATGCGTCGGTCGACCCGACCACCGGCAGCATCATGGCCAGCCCCATGGCCAGCACGGTGGCGACGCATGCAAGCACGGACACGACCTTGGTCACCGAGCACCCCCCTTGAGCTCTGTGAGCGTGGTCGTCATGCTGTGCGACGGCCCTCGGCGGCGCAAGGGCCGAGCGGGTGGATTCCCCGCCTGTCTAGCGCGGCAC
>CAWBOE010000012.1:0-114031 GCA_963790295.1 uncultured Actinomycetota bacterium | reverse complement strand
TCTAGTTGTCGGGCCGTCGTACATCATGTGGCGCGGGCGGTCCGGCTCGACGACGGTGTCACAGTTCCACACCACGTCGAAGCCGAGGTCCTCAGCCAGGCGCCACCGCTTGGCGAGCTCGTCCAGGGCCAGGTGCTGGTACTGGTAGGCGCAGAAGCGCAGGTTGGCCATCGTCACCTCTGGGCGCTGTCCCGAGAGAGCTTGGGCTCACAGCCTCCCGCCGACGCGAGGACCGCGTCCAGCCGGCTCACGCCGCCGTCACGGTAGTCCGCAGTTCGCCGTCGCGATGCCCCCGCCCGTAGGGTTTCGGATCATGGCTGAGTACGTCTTCACGCTGCGCAACGTGCGCAAGGCCCACGGTGACAAGGTGGTCCTCGACAACGTGACGTTGTCGTTCCTGCACGGCGCCAAGATCGGTGTCGTCGGACCCAACGGCACCGGCAAGTCGACCCTCCTCAAGATCATGGCGGGCCTCGAGCACGCCAACAACGGCGACGCGATCCGCGACCCCGACGCCACGGTGGGGATGCTCCAGCAGGAGCCCCCGCTGAGTGAGGGCAAGACCGTGCTCGAGAACGTCGAGGAGGCCGTGCACGAGATCAAGGCCAAGATGAAGCGGCTCGAGGACGCCTACATGGAGATGGGCGACCCCGACGCCGACCAGGACGCGTTGATGAAGGAGACCGGCGACCTGCAGACCGATCTCGACCACGCAGGAGCCTGGGACATCGACAGCCGGCTCGAGCAGGCGATGGACGCGCTGCGCTGCCCTCCGTCCGATGTCCTGGTCGACAACCTCTCCGGCGGCGAGCGCCGCCGCGTGGCGCTGTGCAAGCTGCTGCTCCAGCAGCCCGACCTGCTGCTCCTCGACGAGCCCACCAACCACCTCGACGCCGAGTCGGTGCAGTGGCTGGAGGGCCACCTCGCGTCCTACCCCGGTTGCGTGCTGGCCGTCACCCACGACCGCTACTTCCTCGACAACGTCGCGCAGTGGATCCTCGAGCTCGACCGCGGCAAGACCCACCCCTACGAGGGCAACTACTCCACCTACCTGGAGACCAAGAAGGAGCGCCTCAAGATCGAGGGGCAGAAGGACGCCAAGCGCGCCAAGATGCTCGAGCGCGAGCTCGAGTGGGTGCGCTCCAACGCCAAGGCCCGGCAGACCAAGAGCCGGTCCCGTCTCGCCCGTTACGAGGAGATGGCGGCCGAGGCCGACCGGATGCGCAAGATCGACACCTCCGAGATCAACATCCCGGGTGGTCCGCGGCTCGGCGACGTGGTGCTCGAGGCGCACGACCTGGCCAAGGGCTTCGAGGGCCGCATCCTGATCCACGACCTGTCGTTCACCCTGCCCCGCGCCGGCATCGTCGGCGTGATCGGGCCCAACGGCGTCGGCAAGACCACGCTGTTCCGGATGATCACCGGCTCGGAGCAGCCCGACGAGGGCCAGCTCAAGGTCGGCCAGACCGTGAAGATCTCCTACGTCGACCAGAGTCGCGGCGGCATCGACCCCAACAAGAACGTCTGGGAGGTCGTCTCCGACGGGCTCGACTTCATCAAGGTCGCCAACTTCGAGATGAACTCCCGCGCGTACGTCGCGTCGTTCGGGTTCAAGGGCCCCGACCAGCAGAAGAAGGCCGGCGTCTTGTCCGGTGGCGAGCGCAACCGTCTCAACCTGGCGCTGACCTTGAAGATGGGCGGCAACCTGCTGCTCCTCGACGAGCCCACCAACGACCTCGACGTCGAGACACTGCAGTCGCTCGAGGACGCCCTGCTCGACTTCCCGGGCTGCGCCGTCGTCACCTCCCACGACCGGTGGTTCCTCGACCGCGTCGTGACCCACATCCTCGCGTGGGAGGGCGACGACGACGACCCCGCCAGGTGGTTCTGGTTCGAGGGCAACTACGACGCCTACGAGGCCAACAAGGTCGAGCGCCTCGGCATCGAGGCCGCGCGACCCCACCGCGTCACCCACCGCCGCCTGACCAGGCCCTAGCCGAGCGGGCCGGGCAGTCCGCGATGGCGCGCGAGGGGCGGATCGGCCCGGTCGACCGCTTCCAGCGCCGCTGGCCCGTCCTCGGGGTGCCGATCGCGGTGGTCTACAAGTACGTCGACGACCAGGCGACCTACCTCGCGGTGATCGTCACCTACTACGCCCTGTTCGCGATCTTCCCGCTGCTGCTGCTGGCGACCTCGATCCTCGGCTTCCTCCTCCAGGGCGATCCGGAGCTCCAGACACGGGTGCTCGAGTCGACGCTCAGCCAGTTCCCGGTTCTCGGCGACCAGTTCCGACGGCCGGAGGGCCTGACGGGGTCGACCACAGCGGTCGTGGTCGGGTCGGTCGCCGCGACGTACGGTGCGATGGGCCTCGGCACCGCGGTGCAGAACGCCATGAACATCGCCTGGGCCATCCCACGCAACAGCAGGCCCAATCCGCTCCTGGTGCGGGTGCGCGGCCTGCTGATCGTGGCCTTCGGCGGCCTGGCCGTCCTCGGCCTGACCACTGCGTCGGTGCTGGTCAGCAACACCACCCTGATCGCCTGGTTCGAGGGCACCGAGCTGCGGTGGCTAGCGCGGGTGCTGAGCGTCCTGGTCGTGGGCGGGGTGCTGTTCGTGCTGATGCGGCTCGCGGCCGCACGGCCCGACCGGCAGCGCACCACCCTGCCTGGCGCGATGCTGACGGCGGTCCTGTGGCATCTGATCCAGCAGGTGGGCGCGATCTACGTGACCCACGTGCTCGCCGGTGCTGACGCCGTCAACCAGACCTTCGGGCTGGTGCTCGGCCTGATGGCCGCGATCTTCCTGGTCTCGGTGGCGGGCATGCTCGGCGTCGAGCTGAACGTCGTCCTCGACCGCCACCTGTGGCCGCGAGCCCTGCTGACCCCGTTCACCGACTCGGTCCGGCTCACCGAGGCCGACCGCCGCGCCTACCGCGGCTACGCGGCGGCCCAGCGGCACAAGGGCTTCGAGACCGTCACGGTCGACTTCGGCGACGACCGCGACGACGACGACGACCCGCGCGTTCGCTGACTCATGCGGCCGTCATCGTGGGCCGCCCAGTGACCCGTCGCCGCCGTCGTGGACCTGGGTGCTCGGCTGCCACGCCGGTGCGCCGACAAGCCCCGGGGCCGCGGGGAGCCCGCCGAGCAGGAGGGCAGCCGCGACGAACGCAAGGATGCGGCTGGTACTCATGCGACGACGGTCCTGGACGCGACGTCAGCGCGCGGACGAAACCGGGAAATGGTGTGCGGGTCAAGCCGTGGACGAACCCCGCCACTCCTGGCGCAGGAGGGCGTACGTGTAACCGTCGACCCAGCCGAGCTCGGCGTGCCAGGAGTCGCGGACGCCGTGCTGCTCGCGCCGCATGCCGAGCCCTTCCAGGAGGCGCACCGACGCGTGGTTGCCGGCGAAGCAACCGGCAGTGATCCGCCGGACTCCGAGCTCCTCGAACGCCGCCGCCACGACGGCGGTGACGGCCTCTGACGCATAGCCCCGGCCGGCGTACGCCGGGTCGAAGATGTAGCCCAGGTCCGCCTCCGTGCGTTCGGGCATGCCGGGCTGCCCCATCCCGTCGACGAGGGTCAGCGAGACGGTCCCGATGACAGTGCCGTCGAGCACCACCGCGACGCTGTGGTCGTGCGGGTCGTCCGCCGCCGCGCGCCACGCGTCGCGGAACGCGGCCGGGTCGACCTCCGTGCGGAGCAGCCACCGCGTCACCTCGGGGAGATTGCGGTACTCGAGGATCCGGTCGATGTCCGTCTCGTCGACCGGTCGCAGCTCCAGGCGCTTGGTACGTCGGGTGGTCGCGGTGTCGGCCATGCTCCGACGTTAGTCGCGGGTCGAGACCTGGACGAACGTCAGGCCCGCCAGCATCGACTCTGACCTCGGGGTCTGCGCGACGATCTCGAAGCTCAGCCGGCCGGCCGAGATCCGCCACCGGTAGGTCGCCACCTCGACTCTGATCGCCCGGCGCCCTGAGGTAGACGCGGTCCCCGATGACGACCATGACGCGGCGGAGGGACGGTAGCCCCTGTGCCTGCCCGATGCCCTGCCACACGTCGATGTAGGCGTTGTGGATGTTGAGGATGACCTCGCCCGAGGCACCGTCACTGCGCCATCGACCTTCCAGGGGCGTGGGGTAGCGAACCCACGGTGGGGGGCCCGACGGCAGTCTGTACGACTGCGTCGCTGCGGCCGGCGGCAGTGGCTCGCTGGCCGGCACCTCCTCGCCACTTGCGGACAGCCGGGTGACGACGGCCCAGGCAACCAGCCCGAGCACGACGATCGTCAGCACGGTGCGCAGCACCGGACGGCGGCGCGGCGGCGGCGGGGCGAGGACCTCCACGGAGGACGTCACCCAGCCATCATCCGCCCGAGGGGACGCTCAGCGGATCTCGCTCTCGGGGTGTGCGACGACGAGCTTGTCGGCGACGGCGTTCATCACCCGGCCGAGGGCCTCGAAGTCCTCATCAGCTGGCCAGGTCGACGAGGTAGTCGCGCACCCCGTTGACGTGCACCGGCGCCATCGTCACGAGCAGGGCGTAGCCCTCGTCGGTCATCGCGCACACCACGCCGCGGCCGTCCTCCGCGGAGGTGGTGCGCTCGACCAGGCCGGCGTCCTCCATCCGCTTGACGGTGTGGGTGACCCTGCTGCGGCTGTGGGCCAAAGCGTCCGCGAGCTGGGCCATCCGCAGCTGCCGGTGCGGCCGCTCGGAGAGCCGCACCAAGATCTCGTACTCCGCCAGCGAGATGTCGAAGCTGCGGCGCAGGTCGGCATCGAGCCGGTCGAGCAGCAGGGTGATGCCCATCATCAGCGCCCGCCACGAGTGCTGCTGCGACTCGTCGAGCCACCGCGCTTCCCCCGCCTCCGGCGTCGCCCCGGACATGGTCAGGTGAGCCGCTCGAGGATGATCGCCATGCCCTGGCCGCCCCCCACGCACATGGTGACCAGGCCGGTGGTCTTGTCGTGCCAGTCGAGCGAGTTGAGCATCGTGGTCTGGAGCCGGGCTCCGGTCATGCCGAAGGGGTGGCCGACCGCGATCGCGCCGCCGTTGACGTTGAGGCGGTCGATGTCGATGCCGAGGTCCTGGTACGACGGCACCACCTGCGCCGCGAAGGCCTCGTTGATCTCCACCAGGTCGATGTCACCGATGGACATGCCGGCGATCGCCAGCGCCCGCCTGGTCGCCTCGACCGGGCCGAGGCCCATGATCTCCGGCGAGAGCGCGCTGACGCCGGTGGCGACGATGCGGGCCAGCGGGGTGAGGCCGAGCTGGGCGGCCTTGGCGTCGGACATCACCACGACCGCGGCCGCGCCGTCGTTCAGCGGGCAGCAGTTGCCGGCCGTGACCAGTCCGTCGGGACGGAACACCGGCTTGAGGTCGGCCACCGCCTCGTAGGTGACGCCGGCGCGCGGACCGTCGTCGGCGGAGACCGTCGTGCCGTCGGGAGTCGTCACCGGCGTGATCTCGCGGGCCCAGAACCCTTCGGCGATGGCCTTCTCGGCGAGGTTCTGGCTGCGCACGCCGAACTCGTCGAGCTCCTGGCGGCTGATGCCGCGCGACTGCGCGAGGTTCTCGGCGGTCTGGCCCATCGCCATGTAGATGTCGGGCACCCGGCCGTCCTCGCGCGGGTCGTGCCACGAGGTCCCGCCCTGCGCTGCCTCGACGGTGCGGGTCTCGGCCTCGGCGAACGCCGGGTTGTGGGTGTCGGGCCAGCTGTCGGAGGTGCCGGCGCCGAACCGCGACACGGTCTCGACGCCCGCCGACACGAACACCTCGCCCTCGCCGGCCTTGATCGCGTGGAAGGCCATCCGGGTGGTCTGCACGGACGACGCGCAGTAGCGCGTGATGGTCGCAGCCGGCACGTCGTCCATGTCGTTGAGGATGTTGACGACCCTGGCCATGTTGAAGCCGCTCTCGCCGCCGGGTAGCCCGCAGCCGAGGTAGACGTCGTCGATCGTGTGGCGGTCGAGCGCCGGGACCTTGTCGAGAGCCGTGCGGACGATGCTCGCTGCGAGGTCGTCCGGGCGCAGGTCCTTCAGCGAACCCTTGCCGGCGCGGCCGATGGGGGAGCGGGCGGTGGCGACGATGACTGCCTCAGGCATGCCCTCACCCTACGGGCGTCATCAGCCGCTGGAGGGCCGAGGTGACGAACGCCCGCCGTCCGCGAGCCGGCCGCATCTGCGCGGCCAGCAGGACCCCGTCGGCCGAGGCCACCATCGCCTCGGCCCGCTGGTCCGCCGCGTCGAGGCCACGCTCGACGGCGATCGAGGCGACCAGCCGAACGAGGCGGCTGCGCCACTCGGCCAGCACGGCCGCCAGGTCGGGGTCCCGCGCAGCGGCGAGCTCGAGCTCCAACCTCGCCAGCAGCACGTCGCGCTCGTGCAGCCAGCGCAGGAACAGCTCGGACGTCAGCTCCACCTTGCGCTCGTCGTCGCCTCCACACGCGCGCAGGTCCTCGGTCAGCGCCGTGACATCGGCATTCACCGTCGACGCGACGTACTGGGCGAGTCCTTCCTGCAACGCGCGCCGGGTGCGGTAGTACGCCGAGCAGCTGCCCTCGCTCAGCCCGGCCTCGCGGTCGACCGCCCGGTGCGTCAGCCCTCGCAACCCGTGCTCGGCCACGACGCGGGTCGCCGCGGCCATCAGGTCGCGGCGCCGAGGTGACAGGCCGGCCACGGGATCGGGCTGTCGATCGGGCCGTTGATCGGGCACGGCCCGGACCCTACCGCCGTTGCCGAACCGTGACCGGCCGCTCGCCGATCGCCAGCCCTGGCCCGTTGCCGGGGGAGGAGGCGGGCGATACCTTGACGCGCGACCGTTGACACCAATGTCGACGTGACACGGCGACGACACGACAGTGGGGGCAGGCATGGCGGCAGATCCGGAAATCGTCCAGGCGCTGGGCCAGACCGACTTGTTCGCCGGCCTCAGCAAGAAGCACCTCACCTCGGTCGCCGGCCAGGCTCGCCTGGTCCACCACCAGCCCGGCAAGGACATCACCGAGCAGGGCGGCGGAGCGGCCGGGTTCCACCTGATCAAGGAGGGCACGGCGTCGGTCCAGGTGAGCGGCCACGACCGGCCCAGCCTCGGGCCCGGCGACTACTTCGGCGAGATCTCGATGATCGACGGTCAGCCGCGCTCGGCGACGGTGCACGCCGAGACCGACATGACCACGATCTCGATCCCGTCGTGGTCGTTCCACCCGATCCTCGACGAGGAGCCCGAGGTGGCCAAGGTGCTGCTCAAGGTGCTGTGCGCGCGGCTGCGCGCCGCCGAGAGCGAGGGCTGAGGCTCACAGCCTCTCCTCGCGACGCTCACCAACGCCGACCCTGCCCGGGGTGGTACGGCGATCAGGCCGCGACGTCTGGGCGCAGTGACCCGCGTCACGACCGCTGCGCGCGAGGACCGGCGGACCTCTGGCAGAGTCGATGCGTGCGTCACGTCTACGAGTGCCCGATGCGCTGGGCCGACATGGACCTCCAGGGGCACGTCAACAACGTCGTCTACGTCGACTACCTCCAAGAGGCGCGGGTCGACATGCTCCGGGTGCATGCCGCCCGCGAGGCGACCGGCGACCTGGCCGAGGCGATCGTCGTCGTCCGCCACGAGGTGCACTACCGCGCGCCGCTGACCTACCGGTTCCAGCCCGTCAGCATCGAGTGCTGGGTCACCGACATCCGTGCGGCGTCGTTCACGATGGCCTACGAGGTCTTCCACGACGACCCGGGCGAGGCTGGGGGCCGTCGCGTGTACCTGCGGGCCACCACCGTGCTCACGCCGTTCATCTTCGAGTCCGAACGCCCGCGGCGGCTCGGTGACGGCGAGCGGTCGGCCCTGACGTCGTACCTCGAGGACCCACCCTCCTGGGCCGACCCGCTCCGCCTCACCGGTGAGGTGCGCCGCGACAAGGTCGGCCACTACCCGGTGCACGTCCGGTTCTCCGACGTGGACGTCTACGGACACGTCAACAACGTGAAGTACTTCGAGTACTTCATGGAGGCCCGCATCCTGTTCACCGCCCGGCTCTGGAAGGGGCTCACGGACGACGGCCCACCGGTCACGATGGTCACGGCCCGCAGCGACGTCGACTACAAGCTGCCGATCCTGTTCCGTCCCGAGCCGTACGACGCGTGGTCGTGGCTGCGCCACGTGGGGGAGCGTTCGATGGTGGTCGAGTCGGGGATCTACGACGGCGACCGGCTGCTCTCGCGGGCTCGGGTGGCGATGGTCTTCGTCGACCCCGCGACCAGCCGCCCGGCCGCACCGCCGCCCGAGGTCCGCGAGCGGCTGCTGGCGGCGCCGGGTCTCTAGCGCGGCACGGGCTCCTCGAACGTGTTGACCATGAACTGCGCAGCGTGGGTGACGTAGTCCCAGAACTGCGCGTCCTGCTCCGGCGTGAGGTCGACGGAGTCGAGACCCTCGCGGAAGTGCACCAGCCAGCGCTCGGCCGCTGCCGGCGTGACGGCGAACGGCGCGTGGCGCATCCGCAGCCGCGGGTGGCCACGGGTGTCGGAGTAGGTCGTCGGCCCGCCCCAGTACTGCACCAGGAACAGCCGGAACCGCTCCTCGGCCGGGCCGAGGTCCTCCTCGGGGTAGATCTCCCGGAGCACCGGGTCGCGGGCCACCCCGGCGTAGAAGGTGGCGACGATCTTCTCGATGGTCGGGTAGCCACCGATCTCGTCGTAGAACGTCGTCACCGGACCATCTTGCCAACCGGGTGGGCGGTCAGCTGCCGGGGGTGGTCCCTTCGGCCGCGGCCTGGCTGTCCTGGTCCTGGTTGACCACCACGGTGTGGGCGTACGGCGCGCTGATGCCCTCGGCGTCGAACCGCGACTTGATCCTGGCCCGCATCTCGCGCGCCACCCGCCACTGCTCGAGTGGCGCGGTCTTCATGGTGACCCGCATGGTGATCGCGTCGGCCGTCACCGCCTCGATGCCCCAGATCTCCGGCTGCTCGATGATCACGCCCTCGAACTCGTCGTCGCGCCAGAGGTCGTCGGCGACCTCCTGGAGCACCCGGCGCACCCGGTTGACGTCCTCCCGGTAGGGGAAGGTCACGTCGATCACGGTGCGCGCCCAGTTCTGGCTCTGGTTGCCGACGCGCAGGATCTCGCCGTTGCGGACGTACCAGACGGTCCCGTTGACGTCGCGCAGCCGCGTCACCCGCAGGCTCACGGCTTCGACCGTGCCGCTGGCCTCGCCGAGGTCGACGACGTCGCCGACGCCGAGCTGGTCCTCGAAGATCATGAAGATGCCGGCGAGGAAGTCCTTGACGAGGTTCTGCGCGCCGAAGCCGAGGGCCACGCCGAGGATCCCCGCGCTCGCCAGGATCGGGCCGATCTGGTAGTCCAGCTCGGCGAGCATCATGGTGATCACGATCGCGACGATCACGCCGGTGATGACGCTCTTGAGCAGGTCGCCCATCGTGCGGGCCCGCTGGAACCGGCGGCTGCGCGCGCTGTCGCCGTTCTCGGCCGCGCCCCGGCCCACGGCCATCCTGCTGAGCCGGTCGGGCAGCACGCCGTCCTCGGCCTTGCGCACGATCCGGTCGACGACGCGGTGGAGCAACCACCTGGCGATCAGCCCGATGATGGCGATGGTGAGGATCGCGGTGGGCTTGCCGATGACGAGGTCGGCGATCTCGGCCAGCTGCTCGTTGCCGGTCCAGTCGTACACGCGCTCGCAGGTTGTCTCGCCGGGCAGGCAGGGGCTGGCCAGGGGAAGCATGGCGCCAAGGTACCGAGAGCCGGATGCCGTTAGTCTCGACCCGTGACGAAGATGCTTCCTCGCCTCCTTGCGGTGATCACCGTCGCCGTCGCGCTCCCGCTCACCTACGCCGCCGCCGCGAGCGCCGACGTACCCGAGGGGTGGAGCGACCCGGACGACGTCTCCTTCATGCACGCGCTGCTGGTGCTGGGCGGGATCCCGCTGCTGTGCATCGTGCTGCTCGCGCTCGCCGTCTACCTGCCCTCCGTGGTGCGCGGCGAGTCGGTCGCGCCGGCCGGCGTACGCGCCGACGACGAGTGGTTCGGCGGGCGTCGGGACGCCGAGAAGGCCCTGGAGTCGCGCAAGCCCGACTCCACCGACGAGACGGGTGGGGCCAGTGGCAGCTGGTGACTTCTCCGCGGGCGAGCGGTTCGAGATCGACCGCGCGATCCGGGCGGCTGAGGAGACCAGCCGGTGCGAGTTCTCGGTGTTCGTCGGAAGGTCACCCGCCGAGGCCGACGGCAGCCCGCGCGACTACGCCGTCGGTCTGCATGCGGCCCTGGTGGCGCCGTCCCACAGCGTGCTGGTCATGGTCGACCCCGTCGCTCGCGTGGTCGAGGTCGTCACGGGCAGCGTCGTCAAGCGCACCCTGACCGACCACGAGGTCCAGCTCGCGATCCTCGAGATGCAGAGCGCGTTCTCCGCTGGTGACCTCGTCGGTGGCCTCAAGCGCGGCATCGCCATGCTCGCCCAGCATGCTCGGGCACCCCAGACGTTGCACGCGGAGTAGCGCTCGCCGGGGAGTCTCAGGGAAAGAGCCTCCAGTGGCCCTCGGAGACGACCTCGACGGTGCCGTCGGTCACCTTGATGGCGGTCTCGTCGTCGATGGCGTACGCCGGGCCCGTGATACCGGCCGCCCAGCTCTCGGCCTCGGCCATGGTGTTGCCCGGCATGCCCTCGGGGTTCACGTGCGGACAGAGCGAGAAGTCGACGACGCCCAGCGTCTCGTCGCCACCGGTGGGTGGCTTCCACCCGACGAAGTCCTCCCCGATGCGAGGGGTCATCACCATGCTGCCGGCGCTCAGCCCTACCCAGACCGTCTCTTTCAGTGACGGCAGGAGATCCGCCAGCCCGGACTCCCGCATCCAGTGGCACAGGTACAGGGCATCGCCGCCCGCCACCAGCAGGACGTCGGTGTCTCGGACCAGGGGGACCCAGCGTTCCTCGTCGATGCTCGGCAGCGCGGTGAGCTCCAGCACGCCCATGGACTTCCACCCCAGGTCGGTCATGGGCAGCTCGGACCGGCCACTGATGAAGCGCCATGGCCCCTCTCCCGGACCGACATGGGGGTGCCCGTACTGCGCCGTGGGGATGCAGAGGGCAGTGGAGTCGGCGATCGGCTTGCCCAGGAGGTCGACCAGCGCCTGGCGGATGCTCGCGTTCTTGACGCCCGCGGACGTGAGAAGGAGCTTCAAGATGTCTCCAGGCCGCGAAGCCTGGTCACCGCACGGCGAGGAGCAGGAACTGCGACACCTGGCCGGCCGTGAAGTTGTTGTCGCTCACTATCAGCACCGACCTGCGTCCGTCGGCAAGCCTGGGACCGAACGTCATGCCTTCCAGGTTGTCGAGCGTCAGTCCGAGCGTGGTCAGGTCGAGGACCTCGGTCTTGGTCACGGACTCGACGTCGGCACCGACGAGGCTGTCGAGCCCGGAGACGTCGTCGGCGCCCGGCAGGCCCACCAGGTGCAGAGTCACGGCATTGCCGACGCCGACCGAGAAGGAACGTTCCATCGCGAGCAGGAACTCGTTGTTCAGCGGGAGCAGCTCCACCAGGCCGTTGACGCTGAAGGCAGTGGGTGGCACGGGCACGGCCGCGACGGGATCTACCGGATAGACGAACGTGCGATCGACCAGCCCCGACCCGATGCGGAAGCGCAGGAGCCGGGCGAGCGAGCCGTTCGTCGGCGTGGCAGCCGGTCCGTCCTGCGCGAGGGCGGCCTCGTTGCCGGTGAACAGGAAGGGACCGCGTCCCACCGCGGCCGCCTCGAAGCCGAGGTTCAGGCGCACGCCCGTGCCGGGACCCACCAGGAACTGCTCGGGCACGGTGAGATCGCGCACGTAGCTGCCGTCGAGGTGGTACTCGCGGATCCACGGTTGTACGCCGGCACTGGCGATGCCCTCGGAGGTGACCACCAGCGTGTCGTCTGCCGTCAGCGTCAGGCCTTCGGGGTCCACCGTCCCGGGTGCGTAGGTCTCGCCGGCGGGTGGCTGCAGGGTGGTGACGTCGAGCACGGCGACGTCGCCCGGGTCGAGGTTCCCGTCCGAGACGTCGATGGCGAGCGTGTAGAAGCGCACCGGCCCGAACGAGCCCTGGTCGTCGGAGATCGCGTAGTAGACGTCGCGACCCGCGTCGTAGGCGATGCTCGACAGGCCGCCCACGACCGTCCCCTCGAACGCCAGGCCCGCCTGCAGCGTCGACTCGCCGCGGAAGTCCACGTGCACGGGGCGGGCCCGATCCGGTGAGGCCGTTGCCGCCCCACCCTGGATGAGCGGCAGGGCGATCACGCTGCAGACCACCGCCACCATCGCGCGCTTTCGGGGCAGACGACGTGCTCGCACCATCAGGGGCTCCCTCCGTAGGCCATGTCGTTCGATCCTGCCTCAGCGGTGGCGTCGGCCGGAACCCCCGCCTCGCGGGACTTGGGAACATCTCGTGAACCTGGTGCACGAGAACTACCCAGCCCGCCGTGCTCTTCCCGACCGCGCGGGTGCACCACATACTGAGCCTGGGACTTCTCGCGGCTCGGGCGAGACCTTGGTGTGGGGGGACCGAGTGTCTAATCGCATGAATGCACGGCGCGGTGGTGGCGGCATCTTCATCAGTTATCGCCGCAACGACGCGCCCGGACACGCAGGTCGGTTGCGTGACTCACTGGTCCGTGGCCGCGGCGCGCGAGAAGTCTTCATGGACGTCGACAACATCAGACCGGGTTCGGACTTCACGGCCTCTATCGACGATGCCCTGCGCCGATCGAGCGCAGTCCTGGTGGTGATCGGTCCGCAGTGGACCGAGGTGACCGACCGGGAGGGCGTGCCTCGGCTGGAGGACCCGGACGACTATGTGCGGAAGGAGGTCATCGCCGCCCTGACCCAGGACGTGCTGGTGGTGCCGGTTCTCGTGTCGGGCGCTCCGATGCCGTCCCCCGCCGCCCTGCCCACGCCGCTGAGGCCGCTGTCCACCAGGGAGGCCTTCGAGATCCGGGACAGCCGGTGGGACAGGGACGTCTCCGATCTCGCAGCGGCTCTCGGCGCGACGACACGAATGAGGTTCCTCCGTCCCTTCAGATGGATTGCGGCGGCTCTGCTTCTCGGAGCGCTCGCCGTTGCTGCCGTCTTGACCGTCGATGCCTTCCGAGGAGAGGACCCGGCTCCTCCCTCCCGCGAGGAGCGTGCGCTGGAAAGTCTTCGCGCCGCCATCCCTCCAGGCGCGTCCGGATGCGCGCTCGCTGTCACATCGATGCCCGGACTGGAGCCCGACGGGGCGTCCTGCGACCTGGAGAGCGCCCGGTCGATCCTCACGCTGGAGGTCCATCGTGTCTCGGCAGCGAAGGAGGCGAAGGAGAATCTCGAGCCGGCGGCGCGTGACGTGCCGGGCACGTGCCTGAATGCCCCGTCAGGCGCCGTCGCGGCAGAGTTCGGCGACTCGGGCGTCGGCCCGTTCCTTTGCTCCAACGAGCCGGAGCAGTCGATCTCCTGGGTCGACACAGAGAGCGGCGTGCTCGCTCGGCTCTCCCAACCAAGCGCCGACACGGGCGGATGGGAGCCGCTTGCCGCCGCGTGGCTGGAGCTGCTGCCGGAGACACCGGAGGTCCGTCTCTCCGCGTCGCTACCGCGCACGCTCTCGGGCTGCGGGAGTGTCGACCGCGACGCGGTCGACAACACGCACACGGCAATCGCGGAGATGACCTGTACGGGCACCCCGTCGACGCTGAGCACGCTCCGCGTGGGGCTCACGGAGAACGCCGCAGACCAACGCACATACGCCAAGAGCTGGCTCGTGGGCTCGGTGCCCGCCGAGTCGCATACCTGCGAGGACCACTTCCCGAACGTCGATCCGTGGCGGGCCAACCGCGGCGAGGAGGTGCGGGGCACTCGCTGGTGCTTCCTGAAGAAGGACGACACCGGAAAGGAACAGGTCCGCTACGTGTGGACCGATGAGGAGTACCGCGTGACCTACATCGTGGAGGACCAGGGCGGCGGTCCGTTGGAGCAACAACGCCGCCGGGTGGGTGGTTTCTGGTCGTCGCTGATCGAGAACTACCCGCCACCGCCCAGCACCTAGCCTCGGCCGCGAGCTGCTCAGTCATTCACTACGGAACGCCTGGCACGTTCGCCCAGTGTCAGCAGGAATCGGACGGCTTCGCACCAGGCGTCCATGACCGTGTCCACGTCGCTGGACTGCTGCGCAGCCATCTCCTCCGGCCATCGCTCCACCTCGTCGAACTCGGGGCAGAGCCACGCGATGAAGCAACCCGCGAACGGCAGCATCTGCAGGGCCCCGGTAGCGACCGCCGCGAATCGGACGTCCTCCTCGTCGCCCTGCCACCCGTAGGCACGCAGTCCCTCGAGGTATGCCTCGGTGGCCGTCTCATCGTGCTTGTCGGCGTCACGCGGCGCGACGGCGCCGAGGAAGACATTGATGGCGACGTGGTGACCGAGGTCCTCCCCGACCGGTGCGGTTCCGACAAAGCTCCAGTCGATGGCGACGGTTCGACGCCCTGCCGGCCCGGTTTCGCAAAACAGGTTGTTCCACTGGGTGTCGTGGTGGGCCACCGTCCTCGGCAGCGCCTCCAGTCGATCGAGCAAGGGCTCGGCGACCCCCATCAGCCCAGCGAAGGAGTCACGCGCCGACGCCGGGAGCCGGTCTCGCACGAGTGGATGATCCCAGCACCCATCGTGGGCCGTGGCATGGTCGCCACCGAGGCCACGGGCCGTGCCGACCCAGCCGCGCAACCACGTCCGGGCCGCCCACGGCAGGGACTCGACGTCGTCGACCATGGCGATGCCCTGTGCCGAGAACGCTCCCCAGTCGTACGCCGAGGCGGCCAGCTCCTCGAGCGACCAGTGAGGTCGACGGGACGTGGTTTCGAGCTCCTCCAGCCAGAGCCACGCGGTCGTGTCGTCGATGTCCTCGGCGCCCCAGCACTTGACCGGTCGCAGCGGCGACGTGAACCGGTCGGGCAGTCCGCTGCGACGGGCCAGCACCTCACGCTGCCAGTAGTTCCAGTCCTCCGGCCGATCGGCGTACCCGGACTCCAGCGGCGTCCCCGTGAGGTCGGGATGCTGGATCACCTTCAGGATCACCCGCCACGGCAGCTCCGCACCGGCGCCGGCCTCCGCGGTGCCGACGACCCGATACAGCCCGGCCGTCACTGGGTTGATGAGCTCGACGTCGAGCGGCTCACACGACCACGCCAACGGCCGTGCATCCGACGCGTCGAGGACGCGACGTACGACGGGCGTCAGCTGCTCGGACGACAGCACCGGGATGGTCATCGACTCGGGTCCTGACAGACCTGCACGAGGCCCATCTTCGGTGATGGCAGGCCCACGGGTGAATCAGTCTCGGCTCGGTACGCTCAGGCGCCATGCTCGCGATTGCCTCCCGGCTCGGCCGGCTTCCAGCATTCCAAGGGGTCAACAAGTTCCGGCGTCGTCTGCGCTCGCGATGGGCGCGACGTGCTCGCCGTCAGGCGACACGCTTCGGCGTCGAGGCGCGCGGGATCGATCCGAAGGACTACATCGCGACGTACTTGCGAGAGCATCCCGTTCGGAAGCTGCAGCTGGGCGCAGGCCCCAACCAGCTGGACGGTTGGTTGAGCACCGATCTCAGGCCGCGCAGTGACCGAGTCCTGCGTATGGACGTCACCGAGCCGTTCCCGCTACCGGACGACGCGATCGACTTCATCTTCGCCGAGCACCTGATCGAACACCTGTCGTGGCGCAACGGCCAACGGATGCTGGCCGAGTGTCGGCGAGTACTCAAACCTGGCGGCGTCCTGCGCCTTGCCACACCGGATCTCGCGGTCTTGATCGATCTCTACCGAGGCAATGGTGACCCCGACGCCAAGCACTACATCCGCTGGGTGACCAGGCGATACCTGGCCGATCATGGTCACGAGCACCCGGTGTTCGTCCTCAACAACGCGATGCGGAACTGGGGACACACGTTCCTGTACGACGCCGAGGTCCTGTCCATGGCACTTGACGAAGCCGGCCTACGCGATCCCGTGCGATGCGCCCTCGACGAGTCGGCGCACCACGAGCTGCGTTCTCTCGAATCGCACGGATCGGCCGTAGGGAACAAGCGCGCCGTAGCGTTCGAGACGATGATCCTGGAGGCGGTCAAACCGCCGGTGAACGACGCCAACTCGTAGGTTCAGCAGCTACCAGACGAATGACGGCGCTGAAGGCAGTCGCCCGCCGTCCGGACTACGGCCCCGAGCAGGGCTTCAGACTGTTGACGAGGTGTTACCGCGACGTGGGGGATTCGAATATGTGTTCGAATAGACTGGTCCCACGATGCTCACCCTCACCATCCCTTTGCCGACGGTCTCGTTGCTGGCCAGCCTGGACGCGCTCGCCGACATCGACGTTGCCGGGCCGAGTGGTGCGGAGCAGGCCGACCTGCTGCGGGTGCTGGGGCGGGTTGACGCCAAGGTGTCTGCGGTTCGTCTGCGGGTGCTTGCGGCGGCGGAGAAGTCCGGTACGCCGCAGGCGTGCGGGGCGGCGGGTACGGGGCAGTGGGCCGCGGCGGTGACCAGCTACTTCCACCACCAACGCATCCACGACACCGACTTCCGCCACCGATACCTGCCCGACGGCACCATCCGCTTCAGCAGGCGCACGTGACGGGCTCGCGCGCCGCTGGGATGTCACCCAGCGGCAGCATCCTTCTCCTGCGCGCGCAGCGCGCGGGCCACGTCGTCGCGGCCCTCGCGGACGTACCGCTTGGCACCGGGGTTGGCGGGGGAGGAGTCGAGCCAGGCGTCGAGCCGGTCGAGCAGCTCCGGGCTGGCCAGGGGCCTCGGGAACGTGGACTCCAAGGCGGTGGACGCCTTCTGGGTGCCGAGGCGCTCCCAGATGTCGTCGGCGGCCTGGAGGTACTTCTCCACGTACGGCGCCAGCAGCTCCTCCTGGCCGTAGCGCATGAACGCCAGGCAGATGGACCGGTGGGTCTCGTTGGGGACGTTCTCCTGGACGGTGGCCTGGTCCCAGGCCTCGCTCTTGGCCTCGGCGGTGGGACGCGAGGTGAGCGCGGCGGCGGCGTTCTCCTGGCCGGAGATGGTGTTGTCGCGCTTGAGCTCCTCGGCGATCTCGTCGGCCCCGAAGCGACCGGCTCGGGCCAGGTGCGTCACCAGTGCCCACCGCAGGTCGGTGTCGATGGCCAGGCCGTCGATGACCATGCTGCCGTCGAGCAGCGCCTGGAGGTCGTCGAGCGCCCGCTCGGAGTGCGCGGCGCCGGCGTAGCTGCGCGCGAAGGTGAGCTGGTTGTCGCTGCCGGCCTCGGCCGTGGTGAGCAGGTCGCGGAGGCCGGTCTCCCAGCGGTCGAGCAACGAGTCGCGGTTGTCGGGAGCGGCGAACGCGTGGACTGCCTGGGCGGCGTACACCGGGATCCGCGAGGCGCCGAACGCGTCTGTCTCGGAGCCGATGTTGGCCAGCACCAGCTCCACGAAGTCGGTCGCGCTCATCTCGGCGTCGCGGGTCATGTCCCACGCGGCCCCCCAGCACAGCGCCCGAGCGAGCGAGTCGTCGAGGCGGCGCAGGCCGCCGACCACGGTGGCGAGCGAACGCTCGTCGAGGCGGATCTTCGCGTAGGTCAGGTCGCCGTCGTTGAGGAGCAGCAGGTCGGGCTGTCGCTGGCCGACGAGCTCCTCGATCGAGGTGAGCTCGCCTTCGACGTCGACCTCGACGTGGCTGCGACGCACGAGGCGGCCGTCGGGCGCGGCGTCGTACAGGCCGATGCCGATGCGGTGGCGGCGCAGCGTCGGGTAGTCGGTCACGGCGGACTGGCGGACCGCGAACGACGAATAGGCGCCGTCGCCATCCAGCTCGAACTCCGCGGCGAGGGTGTTCACGCCCGAGGTCTGCAGCCACTCCTTGGCCCACGAGTCGAGCTCACGGCCCGACGCCTTCTCCAGGGCCTTGAGCAGGTCGGTGAACTCCGAGTTGGCGTAGGCGTGGTCCTTGAAGTACTCACGCAGGCCGGCGAGGAAAGGCTCGAGGCCGACCCAGGCCACCAGCTGCTTGAGGACCGAGGCGCCCTTGGCGTAGGTGATGCCGTCGAAGTTGACCTCGACCGCCTGGAGGTCGTGGTTGTCGGCGGCGATGGGGTGGGTCGACGGAAGCTGGTCCTGCCGCAACGCCCAGTTCTTGCGCGCGTTGGTGAAGCCGGTCCACGACTCGGTGAACTCGGTGTTCTCGACCGCGGCGTGGTAGCAGGCCCACTCGGCGAACGACTCGTTGAGCCAGAGGTCGTCCCACCACTTCATGGTGACGAGATCGCCGAACCACATGTGGGCCATCTCGTGGAGGATCACCGAGGCGCGGAACTCGTAGAACGAGCCGTCCTGGCGGCTGCGGGGCAGGTACTCGTCGCGCAGCGTCACCGCGCCGGCGTTCTCCATCGCGCCCATGTTGTACTCCGGCACGTAGAGCTGGTCGTACTTCTCGAACGGGTACGGGAAGTCGAACGCCTCCTCGAAGAACTCGAAGCCCTGCTTGGTGATCTTGACGACCTCGTCGCGATCGAGGTGCTCGACCAGGCTCTGGCGGCAGTAGTGGCCGAGCTCGATCGTGCCGTTCTTGCCCTCGTAGGTGTCGTGCACCGCGTGGTACTCGCCGGCGATGAGCGCGGTGATGTACGTCGACATCCGCTTGGTGGTCGGGAACCGCCACACCGACTTGGCCTCAGCGGACGGAGTGTCGAGCTCCTCGGGAGCCGGCGTGGGTGCGTTGGACACGACCACCCAGTGCGACGGCGCGGTGACGGTGAAGGTGAACGTCGACTTGAGGTCCGGCTGCTCGAACGTGGTGAACACCCGACGCGCGTCGGGCACCTCGAACTGGCTGTAGAGGTAGACCTTGCCGTCGGCCGGGTCGACGAAGCGGTGGAGGCCCTCGCCCGTGTGGCTGTAGGGCAGCTCGCAGAACACGCGGAGCTCGTTGTCCGCCTGCAGGTCGTCGAGCCGGATGCGGCTGTCGCGGTAGACGTCGAACGCGTCGAGCTTCTCGCCGTTCAGGACGACCTCGTGCGCGGTCGCCCCGACCAGGTCGGCGAACGTGCTCGCGCCGGGCTCGCTGCAGGTGAAGCGGAGCACGGTGGTGCTCTCGAACACCTTGTCGGAGACGGTGAGGTCGAGGTCGATGGTGTACGACTCGACCGAGAGAAGGTCGGCGCGGGTCTGCGCCTCTTCACGGGTGAGGTTGGTTCCAGGCATGGAGGGCATCCTGCCATTCGAGACGACGGGGGGCCGCATCGATGTGATCCCCGTTACCGACTCCTGACCCCCGGCCCGGATACACGCCCAGTTGGTAACGATTCAGCACCTGACCAGCCCGATAACACCTGGCGCGACCTCCATAGGCTGTGGCCATGACCCATGTACTGTCCGCCGTCGCCTGGCCGTACGCCAACGGCCCGCGCCACATCGGCCACGTGGCCGGGTTCGGCGTGCCCTCCGACGTCTTCAGCAGGTACATGCGGATGGCCGGCCACCAGGTGCTGATGGTCTCCGGCACCGACGAGCACGGCACGCCGATCCTGGTGGCCGCCGACACCGAGGGCGTGACGGCGCGCGAGCTGGCCGACAAGAACAACGCCGTGATCGTCAACGACCTCGTCGACCTCGGCCTGTCCTACGACCTGTTCACCCGTACGACGACCGGCAACCACTACAAGGTCGTGCAGGAGCTCTTCGAGACCGTGCACCGCAACGGCTACATGGTCGAGCAGACCGCGCAGGCCGCCATCAGCCCCTCGACGGGTCGCACGCTGCCCGACCGCTACATCGAGGGCACCTGCCCGATCTGCGGGTACGGCGAGGCGCGCGGCGACCAGTGCGACAACTGCGGCAACCAGCTCGACCCGACCGACCTGATCGACCCGCGCTCGAAGATCAACGGCGAGACCCCGTCGTTCGTCGAGACCCAGCACTTCTTCCTCGACCTGCCGGCGCTGGCCGAGGCGCTGACGGACTACCTCCGCGGCCGCGAGGCATCCGGGACCTGGCGGCCCAACGTCATCAAGTTCTCGCTCAACCTGATCGAGGACCTGAAGCCACGGGCGATGACCCGCGACATCGACTGGGGCATCCCGGTGCCGATCGACGGCTGGCGCGAGCAGCCGACCAAGCGCCTCTACGTCTGGTTCGACGCGGTCATCGGCTACCTGAGCGCCTCGATCGAGTGGGCCCGGCGCCTCGGCGAACCCGATCGCTGGCGCGACTGGTGGAACGACCCCGAGACGCTCAGCTACTACTTCATGGGCAAGGACAACATCGTCTTCCACTCGCTGATCTGGCCGGCCGAGCTGCTCGCCAACAACGGCGAGGGCAGCCGGGGCGGTGAGCCGGGGGAGTACGGGCGGCTGAACCTGCCGACCGAGGTCGTCTCGAGCGAGTTCATGACCATGGAGAGCAGGCAGTTCTCCACCAGCCGGGGCCACGTCATCCTGGTCGGTGACTTCCTGGCGCGCTACCAGCCCGACGCGCTGCGCTACTTCATCTGCGCCGCCGGGCCCGAGACCTCCGACGCCGACTTCACCTGGGCGGAGTTCGTCCAGCGCACCAACTCCGAGCTGGTCGCCGGCTGGGGCAACCTGGTCAACCGCACGGCGACGATGATCGCCAAGAGCTTCGGCGAGATCCCGGCCGCCGGTGACCTCGAGCCGGTCGACGACGCCGTGCTGGCCGCCGTACGCGCAGGCTTCGACACCGTCGGCGACCTGATCGGCCGGCACCGCCAGCGGGCCGCGATCGGCGAGGCGATGCGGGTGGTGGGCGAGGTGAACAAGTACCTCACCGCGACCGAGCCCTACAAGATGAAGGGCGACGACCAGCGCGAGCGCCTGGGCACCGTGCTGCACGTGGCCGCCCAGTGCGTCCGCGACTGCAACACCCTGCTGGCGCCGTTCCTGCCGCACTCCTCCAACCAGGTGTCGGCGGTGCTGGGCGGCGAGGGCGAGTTCATGCCGATGCCGCGGATCGACTACGTCGACGAGCTCGACCCCGACGAGGGCGCGGGACTGCTGTCCTACCCGGTGATCACCGGCGACTACTCCCGGACCCCACCCTGGCGCTCGGTGCCGGTGCAGGTCGGGGCGAAGGTCGACAAGCCGACGCCGGTCTTCACCAAGCTCGACCCGTCGGTGGTCGAGGAGGAACGGGCCAGGCTGGCTGCCTCATGAGGGTCCTGGTCGTCGGGGCCACCGGACGCCTCGGGCGAGCCGTGGTCGAGGCGCTCGCCGACCGCCACGAGGTCGTCGAGGCGTCGCGGTCCTCGGCCCACTTCGTCGACCTGCGCAACCCCGCGTCGATCGCCGGGCTCTACTCCTCGGTCGGGCTCGTCGACGCCGTGGCCTGCACGGCCGGCAAGACGCCGTACGCCGCCCTCGCCGAGCTCACCTCCGAGCAATGGCTGGCCGGCGTGCGCGACAAGCTGCTGGGCCAGGTCGAGCTGGTCCGGCTCGGGGTCGACCACGTCACCGACGGCGGCTCGTTCACCCTGGTCTCCGGCATCCTCTCCGTCGAGCCGGTCCTCACCAGCGGCGTGGCCTCGACGGTCGACGGCGCCATCGACGCCTTCGTCAGGTCCGCCGCCATCGAGCTGCCGCGGGGCCTGCGTGTCAACGCGGTGAGCGCCACCGTGTTCGAGGAGGCCTGGGACGACTACGGAGCGATGTTCGCGGGCGCCACACCCGTCCCCGTCGCCGACGCCGCTCGCGCCTACCTGAAGTCCATCGAGGGCGCCGCCACCGGCCAGGTCATCCGCGTGGGCTACTGAGGCCGTCACCCGCGTTGCAGCGACGCCAGCCCGTCCCAGGTGGCGGTGACCAGCTGGGCCTCGGTGATCCCGAGGACCCGGCGGAGGACCCGGTCGGTCTTCTGGTCAGGGTCGTCCCCAGCGATCCGCGCGTAGGCGCGACCCATCTCGAAGACCTTCGCCATCGCGAAGGTCTCGACGACGTGGGACATCGCGGCGCGGGCCACCAGGTAGTCGGTGGCCGGGTCCTGCCCCCACCGTCCGTCGGTCGGCAGCCGGTGCGGCGCGGCTATCGCGGTCTCGATGACGGACGGGTCGGTGATCACCAGCTCGCCGAGGGTGGACGGCGCGGTGGAGACCCACTCGGCCAGCCCCTCGCTCACCCAGATCGGGGCTGCCGCGAGCCGACGGACGGTGAGGTAGTGGGTGAGCTCGTGTCGCATCACCTGGGTGTCCGACACCACCCGGTCGGCCTGGTCGGGGTTGACCTTGATGCGGGTCCCGGCGTACCTCGGGTCCTCTTCGTCGTCGACCCCGAAGTGGGTGACGGCGAGGGTCGCTGCCGCGGCCTGCTCGCTGTCGACGGTGCTCACGCCGATCGGGTCGCCGACCGTCGTGGCGTCGACGAGGACGTCGTACGACGGGTGGACGCCGAGCGCCCGGGCCGCGAAGCGGATGTAGCCGACCATCTCGCGCGCCAGGGCGGGGCCGAACTCGTTGCGGCGCCGGTCGACGACCACGAGCAGCCTCCCGGACCTGGCGACGGCGAGCGGGACGCCACCCGCCCACGGACGCGACTGGGCCTCGTGGTCGGTCTCGTGCTCGCCGGGCTTGCTCTCCGCGCCGAGCAGCCAGCCCTCGCCGCGGCGGACGTAGGTGTTCTCGATGATGTTGGTGACCGGCAGGTCGTCGATGTCGAGCCGTACCTGCTCGAACACGCGGGGACGGAACACGGGTCGTCGCCCTCCACCTCGGCGGCGACGAAGCCCGCCCCGTCGTCGACGGTGTAGCTGATCTCGGCCACCGGCAGCTTCTGGAGGTTGTCGAAGAGCAGCTGCTGCTGGTGCACGAGGTCGGCGTCCACGCGGTCGACCGTGGCCATGAAGGCCTCCCGGTCGCCGTCGGACAAGGCCGCCGCCCGCTCCTCCAGCAACGCCCGGATCGCGGCTCGGTCGTCGTCGGTGGGCTGGAAGCTCTCGTCGTCGGATGAGTCCGACGCTGCTGAGGAGGGCGACCGGTCCGACCGCGGCTGCGAACCGTCGTCCGAGGCGCACCCGGCCACCAGGCCCGCGAGGAGAGTCCAGCCGACCAGACCGGCGGCGAGGCGATGGACCCGGACCACGACGCGAGCCTATGGCCTGCGGTGCTGGCGGGCCGCTCGCCGGTGGGAGACCCGCGGCACCCTGCCGTCAGGGCCTCGCTCCGCGGGTACCAGGGCGCCCGGACGGACCTCGTGCCACCACCCCGACCCGTCGAGCTGGGCGTTGACGACCAGACGTCGTCGTCCGGCGCGCCGCGCCAGCTCGCGGCGTACCACCTCGTCGTACTCGCCGGCGTCCAGCTTGGCCAGGAACTCGGCTTCCTGGTCGACCTGAACGACGGCGTGCACCTCGCGCCCCGAGCCGCGGAAGACCCAGACGACGTGCTGCCAGGTCAGCCAGAGCGTCTCGGCTTCCACGCCAGCCGACAGCAGCCGCGGACCGGTGTCGACCTCGTTGGCCGAGGCGCCGGCGCCGACCTCTCGCCGGATCGTGCAGCACGCCGGCGACGTGGTGCGGTCCTCGAGCCGCAGCGGTGCCCCGGCGACGAGTCGGTCGATCGGCGCGGGGCTCACCCCGTCCCGGACGCAGGACGGCCGGGCCCACGCCCACACGGCGTCGAGCAGCTGACCACCCGCGGCGCGGCCGCGGTCGAGCAGGTCGGCGTACGGACCCTCGGGCGGCAGGAACCAGCCGAACTTCTCACGCGCGGGTACGGCGACCGGCTCGGGCACTCGCGGAAGTGGCGGCGGGACGTCGTCGAGCAGCGCAGCGACGGCCGCGCCGACGAACGTCACGAGGGCGACCAGGTGGTCTCCCTCGGCATACTCACAGCCGATCTCCAGGCGACCCCTGCGCGGGCGCACGAGCAGCCCCGGGCTCGAGTGCGGCTCGCCGACCAGCGCCGTGGCCAGGCCGCAGTGCAGGACGAACCGCCGACCGACCTCGACCACCAGCTCGTCCGGCACGCTGACGTTGACGTGCGTGGAGAAGCCCGTGACGAGGTCGGCTCCCGCCGCCTCGGCCGCCCGCGCCGCGAGCACGCTCCGCTCCACGGCCAGCAGCTCGTCGAGCGTTCCGGGCGCCGAACCGTCCCATGGCAGGGGCGGCGTGGCCAGCTCCGCCTCCCGACCGTCGGCGGTGATCATCACCCCGGAAGGGAGGCGACGTGCCCGCGGGTCGCCCGGGTCAAGCGTGCGGAGGTCCGCCGTGATGACAGGGAGCAGCCGCCGGAAGTCGATCTGGGCCGATCCGCACCAGAGCGCGTACTCGTGCTCGACGCCCACCCGGCGGGGCGCGGAGCCTCCGGTCAGGAGGATGGGAACGCCGCCGCGCGGGAGTCGACCGGCGGCCATCGCGGCCTCCTTCCGATGGGAGCCCCTAGGTACGCACCACCCCTCCTTGGGGTGGACAGGGAGTATCCCTGCGGGGGACATTGTCGCGTGTACACCGAACTCTTCGGGGGGAGAGAGTCACATGGGGGAAAAGGGCAACATCTCGTCCGACGAGCTGATCGCCGCCGGGTCGGGAGCCGTGGTCGCGGGCGCAGGGACCCAGGTCACCGCGGTCTTCGCGGAGGCCGCCGACACGGTCAAGGACAAGGTCCTCGACAAGGGTGCAGACGCGGGCATCGCGGCGGCGACCGAGAAGTGGCAGCACCGCAACGGCGACCCGGACGCCGACGGTTCCGCACCGCCCCACACGAGCTGACCGGCCGTGGCCTGGGAGGAGACGCGCGTATCCACCCGCGCGGCCGTTGGTTCCACCCGGCAGCTCGCCCACGCCGACGACGCCAAGGCGCGCGTCGACGAGGCGACTCGGCTGCCGAGGCGCTCCCTGCGGCCGCGGGTGCTGGCCGGGGTCGGCGCGGGCCTGGCTGTCGTGGGGCTGGTCGCGTTCCTGGTGCTGCGTGGCGGCGACGCCGACAGCGAGCGGGCGTCGGCTCCCGAGCCTTCCGCCGAACCCTCCGCCGCCGCGGCCGAACCGACGGCGACCGAGGTGCTGGCCGCGTCGGTGCCCGCCGGGGAGTGGCGCGTCGTGGTCAAGGACGGCAGGCAGATCCATCGCAGCGGGGCGAGCGAGCCCGTCCAGGGCCGTGAGGAGAACACCTGGACCTTCCCGGCCGCTGACTGCTCCGACACCATGTGCTCCGGCACCCTCGAGAGCAGCAGCGGACGGTCCTTCACCTTCACGTGGAACGGCCGCAAGCTCGACGTGACGCGCACGGAGACCGTCTCGCGGGACAAGAAGCGCGCCTGCATCGACCGGGACACCGGTGCGGTGATGCCGATCGAGGAGTCGGCGGCGCGCGCGACCTACCACTTCTCGTACCAGCCGTTCACCGGCACACCCGATCGGATGACCAGCGAGCAGACGACCCGGATGAGCTACGAGTTCTTCGGCACGTGCACCCCCGGCCCGGCCGACATCGTCCGTTTCACCTGGCAGTGGACGATGACGCCTGCCTGACCGGCCGGCGAGGGCCGTCTGCTCGTGTCCCTACACTCGCGCCCATGCGCGTGCACCTCGGCTGCGACCATGCGGGTCTCGACCTCAAGGCCCACCTCGCGGCCTGGCTGACCGACCACGGCTACGAGCCCGTCGACCACGGCCCGTTCGTCTACGACGCGCTCGACGACTACCCCGTCTTCTGCCTGCGCGCCGCCGAGGCGGTGGCGGCCGAGCCCGGCAGCCTGGGCGTCGTCATCGGCGGTTCGGGCAACGGCGAGCAGATGGCGGCCAACAAGGTCAGGGGCATCCGCAGCGCCCTGGTCTGGTCCGAGGAGACGGCTGTCCTGGCCCGCGAGCACAACGACGCCCAGGTGATCGCGGTCGGGGGTCGGATGCACACGCTCGAGGAGATGACGCGGTTCGTCGAGGTCTTCTTGTCCACGCCGTTCAGCGGCGAGGAGCGGCACGCCCGCCGGATCGGCATGCTCGACCGACTACGAGCGCACGGGCGACCTGCCCCCGCTGCCGCCGTCCGCACGCCAGCATGCCTGAGGGCCACACCCTCCACCGGCTGGCCCGCGACCTCGAGACGCCTTCGGTGGCCGCCCGGTCGCCGTCACGAGTCCGCAGGGCAGGTTCGCCGACTCCGCCGCCCTGGTCGACGGCACCGTCGTGCAGCGCGCGGAGGCCGCGGGCAAGCACCTGTTCGTCGAGCTCGGCGGCGAGCGGGTGCTGCACGTCCACCTCGGCCTGATCGGCTCCTTCGACGTGCACGCCGGCGTGGCCGACGTACCCCTGCCCGTCGGCCAGGTCCGGCTCCGTCTCGCCAGCCGCGACCGCACGGCAGCGTCGTACGCCGACCTGCGCGGTGCGATCGTGTGCGAGCTGGTGACGCCCGAGCGCCGCGACGAGGTCGTCGCGCGGCTCGGTCCCGACCCGCTGCGCGCCGACGCCGACCCGATGCGCGCCTGGCGCCGGATCAGCCGGAGCCAGCGACCGATCGGTGACCTGCTGATGGACCAGCAGGTGCTGGCCGGGGTCGGCAACGTCTACCGCGCCGAGGTGCTGTTCCGGCACCGCATGCACCCGCTGCGGCCCGGTCGCACGCTCCGGGTCGGGCAGTGGCGGGCGATGTGGGAGGACCTCGTCGTGCTGATGGAGGAGGGCGTCAAGACCGGCACCATCGACACCGTCCGCCCCGAGCACACACCCGAGGCGATGGGCCGTCCGGCGCGCGACGACGACCATGGCGGCGAGGTCTACGTCTACCGCCGCGCCGGCCAGGCGTGCCACGTGTGCGGCTCGCGCGTGCGCACCGAGCTGCTGGCGGGAAGGAATCTCTTCTGGTGTGCGCATTGTCAACCGCGCTTCCGGTCGCGCGCCGTACAGTGAGCGCGAACGACCGGACGGGATCACGACCATGAGTGGAGCGCCGAAGTCGCGATCCGTCGTCCCCGCACGCGCCGTAGCTGTCTGGAGATCGCTCGACGAGCCGGGAGCGCCGCCGAAGAGCACGCTCATCGGCCTGGTGGTGTTCTCCCTCGTGTGTGGCGTCGGCACGATCGGCTTCCCCGACTACGTGCCGATCAACGTCCTGGTGGTGCCGCTGATCCTCGCCAGCCTGTTCCTCAACCCGCGCTACATGCTGCCGTTCGTGTCCTTCCTCGGCGTCCTGGTCGTGGCCTCACTGCCTCAGATCGCTGTCCCGACCCGGCGTACGTGGGTCACCGTGACCGTCATCCTGCTGCTCTGCGCGATCGTGCTGTTCACCTCGCACCGCCGGTCCCGCCTCGGCGTCGCCGGTGCCCAGGGCGAGTCGATGCTGATCGACCTCCGCGACCGCATCCAGCGCTACGGCCGCCTCCCGGAGCTCCCCGACCAGTGGGTCGCCGAGTCGGCGCTGCGGTCGGCCGGCGGCACGCTCTTCGCGGGCGACTTCATCGTGGCCTCGGCCACCAAGGACCGTCTCGACGTCTGCGTCGTCGACGTCTCCGGCAAGGGCGACGCGGCCGCGACGCGGGCGCTGCTGCTGTCGGGGGCCTTCGGGGGCCTGATCACGGCCGTGCCGCCCCACGAGTTCCTCACGGCGGCCAACGCCTACCTGCTCGGCCACCGCTGGGACGAAGGCTTCGCGACGGCTGTGCAGCTCTCCCTCGACCTGACCAGCGGTCACTTCGAGGTGTGGACGGCCGGGCACCCGCCGGCCGTGCACCTGGCCGCCGGCAGCGGCCGCTGGTCGGCCCTCCAGAGCGACGGTCCGGTGCTGGGGCTGATCGAGGGCGCGGAGTTCGAGAGCGTGCGCGGGGTGATGCGGCCCGGCGACGCGATGATGCTCTACACCGACGGCCTGGTCGAGACCGCCAAGCGCGAGATCGAGCTCGGCATCGACCGCCTGATCGGTGAGGCCGAGAAGGCGCTGCACGGGGCGCATGGACGACCGGGTCGACCGGCTGGTCGACCAGCTCGGGTCGAAGGACGACGACCGCGCGCTGCTGCTGGTGCACCGGCGCCCCTGAACGGCGTCCTGAACGGCGCCCCGAACGGTGTCAGGAAGCCGTCGCCGGTTGGGGTCGCGCCGCGCTCCTGTGGCACCATGACACCCGCTCGTGCGGCCTCGGGGGTGACCCGGAGAGGCGCGGACGAGCGCGCGGATGTAGCTCAATGGTAGAGCCCCAGTCTTCCAAACTGGCTACGCGGGTTCGATTCCCGTCATCCGCTCTCAGGCGGCCGACGGACCCGGTCCGGCGGCCTTCTGGCGGGGCGTAGCGTAGTGGCTAGCGCGCCTGCTTTGGGAGCAGGAGATCGCAGGTTCGAGTCCTGTCGCCCCGACTGACGAACTGGCTGAACCGCACCCACCGACCCCTGAGGAGACCCCCTGTGAAGAGCGCCGTCGAGACCTTGAGCCCGACCCGGGCCAAGCTGACCGTCGAGGTGCCCTTCGAGGAGCTCAAGCCGAGCCTCGACAAGGCGTACAAGACCATCGCCCAGCAGATCAACATCCCCGGCTTCCGCCGCGGCAAGGTGCCGCCGATGGTGATCGACCGCCAGGTCGGCCGGGGCGCCATCCTCGACCAGGCGATCAACGACGCGCTCCCGCAGCTCTACATCCAGGCGCTCCAGGACAACGACCTCCAGCCGCTGGCCCAGCCCGAGATCGAGGTGACGCGTCTGGAGGACAACGAGTCCCTCGAGTTCACCGCCGAGGTCGACGTCAAGCCCGAGATCACCCTTCCCGGCGTACGACGACCTCACCGCGCAGGTCGACGACGTCGCCGTCACCGACGACGACGTCGACGAGCAGGTGGCCGCGCTGCGCGAGCGCTTCGCGACCCTGGTCGACGTCGAGCGCCCCGCCGCCGACGGCGACTTCGTCGTCATCGACCTGGTCGCCCAGCAGGACGGCGAGACCGTCGAGGGCGCCGAGCTGACGGGCATGTCCTACAAGGTCGGCCGCGGCGGCATGCTCGACGGGCTCGACGAGGCGCTGGCCGGCATGTCCGCCGGCGACGAGAAGACCTTCACCTCCCAGCTGGTCGGCGGCGACCTGGTGGGCCAGGACGTCGAGGTGACCGTCAAGGTCACCAAGGTCCAGGAGCAGGAGCTCCCCGACCTCGACGACGAGTTCGCCCAGCTCGCCTCCGAGTTCGACACCGCCGACGAGCTGACCGCCGACGTGCGCGAGCGGCTCGGCCGCGGCAAGCGCCTCGAGCAGGCGGCCGCCGCCCGTGACGCCGTCCTCGAGGCGCTGCTCGAGCGCGTCGACGTACCCCTGCCCGAGACCGTCGTCACCGACGAGCTGAACTCCCGCCGCAGCAACATCGAGCAGCAGCTCGCCTACGCCGGCATCACGCTGGAGAAGTACCTCGAGGACGAGGGCCAGACCGCCGACGAGTTCGAGGCCGACCTCGAGCGCCGGGTCCGCGACGCGGTCGTCGCCCAGCTCCTCCTCGACGAGGTCGCCTCCAAGGAGGAGCTCGGCGTCGACCAGGACGAGCTCCAGCAGCACCTGGTCATGCGCGCGCAGCAGTCCGGCGAGGAGCCTGCAGCAGTTCATCAACCACATGCTCGAGCACAACCACATCCCCGAGATGGTCCAGGAGATCCGCCGGAGCAAGGCCCTCGCGCAGCTGGTCGAGTCCGCGACCGTCACCGACGCCTCGGGCAACGTGGTCGAGCTGAAGAACCTGCGTCCCGACGGCACCATCGGCGAGCCGGCCGACGACGCGGAGGCCGACCGCCGAGCCGGTCGAGGCCGCCGACGAGGGGCCTGAGACCGCCGCTGCGAGGCTCTGAGCCCAGCTGAGATACATCGGGCTGCTCCCGCCCTGAGCGTGTCTAGACCAGGTTCCCCTGGGGGTGGCAGGTACCTAGGTTGGCGGCCATGGCTACTACTTCGGGGTACATCGGGGCTGCTCATGCGTCCGCGGTGATCACACTCTTGCTCGTCTCGGCTCTCGTCGCCGTCTTCGCCGCTCCGGCCTCGGCCGTGCGCAACACGTTCACCAACGACCAACGGCATCCTCATGCAGGACATCGTCTTCGAGCGAGCAACGCGACGTCGATCAGCATCGTGGACGATGCCCCTGGCCAGTGTCTATCCCTCCGACGATCACCGTGACGGACATCGGCATCATCAGCGACCTCGACGTCACCCTGTTCAGACGTCGACCACGCTGGTCCTCCGACGATATCGACGTCCTGCTCGTCGGACCTGGTGGGCGGCAGGTCACGCTCATGAGCGACGCCGGGTGGCGGCGCCGACGGACTCAGGACCTGACCTTCGACGACGAAGCCAACGGGTCTCGTGCCACACGAGTGCGGCGGTCCCGTCTGGCTCCTACCGACCTACCAACTACGCGCCCCGTCGCCGATCCGTATGCGCCGCCGGCGCCAGTGTCCACCGGCAGCGACGTCGCTCTCGGTCTTCGACAGCCGCAACGCCGCGGGCAACTGGCGGCTGTTCGTCGTCGACGACCTGGGCGTCGTACTCGGCGGGACATCTCCGGCGGTTGGTAGCTCGACCTTCACGCTGCGTGTCGGCCCCCTACCCCTCGCCGATCACGGTGACCGGTCTGCCGACCCGGGTCACCGACCTGAACGTCGTCGCTCGGCGGGTGACCCACACCTTCGCCGTCCGACCTCGACCTCCTGCTCGTCGGTCCGGGCGGTCAGCAGGCCACGATCATGAGTGACGCCGGTGGCAGCACCGACGTCGACTCGGTCAACCTCACCTTCGACGACGAGGCGGCCGCTCCGCTCACGGGGGCGGCGATCGCGTCCGGCACCTACAGACCGACCAACCTCGCCGACCCTCCTGGACGTCTATCCGCCGACCCGCGCCCACGTCGACGGGCACCACGGCCCTCTCGGTCTTCGACGGCACCAACCCGAACGGACAGTGGCGACTGTTCATCGTCGACAACGCCGGCGCCGACCAGGGCATCTTGTTGAACTGGTCGCTGGACATCGAGACCGATGCCTCCGCCGCCGACCGGGACGGTCGAGCATCAACGCGGGGCGGCCGTGACCAACTCGAAGAACGTCACCCTGAACCTGGCCGCGTCCGATCCTGGCACCCAGCACCGGCGTGACCGAGATGCGGTTCAGCAACGACGACCTGGCGTTCTCGGCCTTCCAGCCGTATCGCTCCGACGGCCGCCTGGACCCTCTCCAGCGGTGACGGCATCAAGACCGTCTTCGCCCAGTTCCGCGACGCCTCGGGCAACGTCTCCGGCTCGGCGAGCGACACGATCACCCTCGATTCGACCGGACCGCACGACCAAGACGAAGCCGACGAACAAGTCGACGAACGTCGCCCGGGACGACCAAGATCAAGATCAAGGCCAACGAGGCCCTCGCGGGCGAGCTCGGTGAACAAGAACACGGTGTTCCTCAAGCAGAAGGGCGTCTCCGGAAAGATCAAGGCCAAGGTGAGCTACAACGCGGCCAAGAAGATGATCGTGCTCACGCCCATGGACGACCTCAAGAACAACAAGACCTACAAGGTCACCGTGAAGACAGCGTCAAGGACCTCGGCCGCAAGGCTGGGACGAGAAGCACGGACAAGTCGGGGGCCAGGCCCTGAAGTTCAGCTTCACGACCTGACCGACTGACGAGAGCACTCCTGCCCCGGTGGCCACCGGCCACCGGGGCGGTGTGATTTCCGGGTGCAGCGCCGGGGGAGCGGCCCCGTACGGTCGCGCCCATGACCGATCCGCATGGGCAGCCCGGCCCCGAGCTCGCCGACGTCGGCCGCTACGGCCGTCGGCTGGTCACGCGCTTCGTCGAGCAGGCCCGCGAGGCCGACCGGCCGAGGTTCGCCTCGATGCTCACCGAGCACCTCGGCGTGCCCGCCGACCAGCTGCCGGTCGCCGAGCAGCAGTGGCCGGCGTACGAGCACGTCAACGTGCAGGCCGCCCTCGACGCCTGGCTCGCCGAGCCCGGGCGCGAGCACCGGATCGTCGGGGTGGCGGGCCACCGCTACCACGGTCCGCTCGGCTTCGTCGACCTGCTCGGCATGACGCCGGAGGAGGCCAAGTACGGCGCCCGGCCGGGCAACGTGCTGCGCACCGCGCTGCCGAGCGGGCCCGACGGCCAGACCCGCGAGTGCCTGCGGGTGGCGATCGTGCTGGCGAGCGACGGGTCGTGAGGGGCCACCAGGAGCGCGATCCTGTTCCGCTCCGCCGACCCCGAGCAGGGCCGCGAGCTGATGACGGTCGAGGTGCTCGCCTCGCGGGACGGCGCCGGCGCCGAGATCGCGGCACGGCTGCGCGACCTCGCGATCGAGCACAACGTCTACCGCGGCCAGGTGGTCTCGTTCGGTCGCAACATGTTCGGCCACCACGGGTCGATCCTCCGGTTCCACCACCGCGAGCCGCTGGCGGCCGACGAGCTGATCCTGCCGACGGAGACCTTCGACGACGTACGCCGCCAGGTGGTGGGCGTGGCGCGCCACCGCGACCGGCTGCGCGCCGCCGGGCAGCACCTCAAGCGCGGGCTGCTGCTCTACGGGCCACCGGGCGTCGGCAAGACCCACACGGTCCGCTACCTCGTCGGTGAGCTCACCGGCACCACGATCGTCCAGCTCAGCGGCGACACGCTCCACGCCATCAAGCAGGCGTGCTCGATCGCGCGCACGCTCCAGCCCGCGATGATCGTCGTCGAGGACGTCGACCTGATCGCCCAGCAGCGCGACATGTACGAGGGCGGCGCCCCGCTGCTGTTCATGCTGCTCAACGAGATGGACGGCCTCGACGAGGACGCCGACGTGGTCTTCCTGCTCACCACCAACCGGGCCGACCTGCTCGAGGACGCCCTGGCGTCGCGGCCGGGGCGCGTCGACCAGGCCGTGCACATCGGCCTGCCCGACCGCGACGCCCGGCTGCGGCTGGTCGAGCTCTACCGGCGCGGGCTCGAGCTCGACGAGGACCGGCTCGACACGGTGCTCGACCGCACCGAGGGCGTCACGGCGTCGTTCCTCAAGGAGCTGTTGCGGCGGGCAGCGGTGGTCGCGGCCGACCGTGAGGGCCAGGCTGCGTCCGCCGACGCCGTACGCCGCCCCGTGCGGGTCTCGGCCGACGACCTCGAGGCCGCGCTCGACGACCTCCTCGACACGCGCAACCGGATGACGCGGCGCGCCCTGGGGCTCGAGGCAGCTGAGAACACCGCCGATCCGTCCGCTGTTGGCGAACAGGGGTCGATTCGCCGTGGCGACGGGGGTCCCGGCGGCTAGGGTCGCAGACGTGACCCCTGACGTGACCCCAGACATGACGCCGTCCCTGAACGGCGGGCAATCGGGCTACGGGCTCGACGACCACATCTACCAGCGGCTGCTGAAGGAACGCATCGTCTTCCTCGGCTCCGAGGTCCGCGACGCCAACGCCAACGCGATCTGCGCCCAGCTGCTGCTGCTCTCGGCGGAGGACCCCAAGGCCGACATCTTCCTCCACATCAACTCGCCGGGCGGCTCGGTCGACGCGGGCATGGCCATCTACGACACGATGAACTACATCCCCAACGACGTGGCCACCGTCGGCATGGGCCTGGCCGCCTCGATGGGCCAGTTCCTGCTCTGCGCGGGCGCGAAGGGCAAGCGCTACGCCCTGCCGCACGCGCGGATCATGATGCACCAGCCGTCGTCCGGCATGGGCGGCTCGGCCTCCGACATCAAGATCCAGGCGCAGCAGTCGCTCTACATCAAGAAGGTGCTCCTCGAGCTGATCTCCGAGCACACCGGCCAGTCGGTCGACCAGATCACCGCCGACGCCGACCGCGACCGCTGGTTCACCGCCGAGGAGGCTCGCGACTACGGCCTGGTCGACCAGGTCATCAGCAGCGCGTTGCAGGCCTCCGACGAGGGCCGGCCGGCGCGCGACAAGAACTGACGCTCAGAACCCACCAGACGCGAGGACCCCATGAACTACTACATCCCCCAGTGGGAGGAGCGGACGTCCTACGGCTTCCGCCGCATCGACCCCTACGCCAAGCTCTTCGAGGACCGCATCATCTTCCTCGGCACGCCGATCTCCGACGACGTCGCCAACGCGGTGATGGCGCAGTTGCTGTGCCTGGAGTCGATGAACCCCGACCAGGACGTGCAGATCTACATCAACTCACCCGGTGGCTCCTTCACCGCGCTGACCGCGATCTACGACACCATGCGGTTCATCCAGCCCGACGTGCAGACGGTCTGCCTGGGCCAGGCTGCCTCGGCGGCCGCGATCCTGCTCGCGGCGGGCAGCCCGGGCAAGCGGCTGGCGCTGCCCAACAGCCGCATCCTGATCCACCAGCCCTACACCGAGGGCACCTTCGGCCAGACCTCCGACATCGAGATCCAGGCCAACGAGATCCTCCGGATGCGCGAGCTGCTGGAGAAGATGATCAGCGAGCACTCGGGCAAGACCATCGAGGAGGTCAGCCACGACATCGAGCGCGACAAGATCCTCACCGCGGGGCAGGCGGTCGAGTACGGCCTGATCGACGCGGTGCTCGACTCGCGCAAGCGGACGCCGGTCCTCGCCACCGGTCGATGACCGGACCGGACCTGTGGCGAAGTTCCGTGTCCGTCACCCCGTCGGGGGTCGGCTCGGGGTAACGTCGAGGGGATGGCAGCCGACCACCTGGACCCGCACCACCCGCATGACCCGCACCACCCGTCGTACCCGCCGGAGTCCCTGAGCAGCCGGCCGAATCGGAGGATGACCGCCCGTGGCACGCATCGGTGACGGAGGCGACCTGCTGAAGTGCTCTTTTTGCGGAAAGAGCCAGAAGCAGGTCAAGAAGCTCATCGCCGGCCCCGGCGTCTACATCTGCGACGAGTGCATCGACCTGTGCAACGAGATCATCGAGGAGGAGCTCAGCGAGGGCGCCGAGGTCACCCTCGACGAGCTGCCCAAGCCACGTGAGATCTCGGAGTTCCTCGACTCCTACGTGATCGGCCAGGAGCAGGCGAAGAAGACCTTCGCCGTGGCCGTCTACAACCACTACAAGCGGGTGCAGGCCGGCCTCCAGCCGATCTCGGGCAAGCACTCCAAGGAAGAGGTCGTCGAGGTCGCCAAGTCCAACATCCTGCTGATCGGCCCGACCGGCTGCGGCAAGACCTATCTGGCCCAGACCCTGGCGCGGATGCTCAACGTGCCGTTCGCGATCGCCGACGCGACCGCGCTCACCGAGGCCGGCTACGTCGGTGAGGACGTCGAGAACATCCTGCTCAAGCTGATCCAGGCGGCCGACTACGACGTCAAGAAGGCCGAGACCGGGATCATCTACATCGACGAGATCGACAAGGTGGCCCGCAAGGCCGAGAACCCCTCGATCACCCGCGACGTCTCGGGCGAGGGCGTCCAGCAGGCGCTGCTCAAGATCATCGAGGGCACCACCGCCTCGGTGCCGCCGCAAGGGGGCCGCAAGCACCCCCACCAGGAGTTCATCCAGATCGACACCACCAACATCTTGTTCATCGTCGGTGGCGCCTTCGCGGGTCTCGAGCAGATCATCGAGCAGCGGGTCGGCAAGAAGTCGCTCGGCTTCACCGCCGAGGTGCGCGGGCAGGCCGAGAAGGACGCCGAGGACCTCCTGGCGCTGGTCCGCCCCGAGGACCTCACCAAGTTCGGGCTGATCCCCGAGTTCATCGGCCGGCTGCCGATGGTCGCGACCGTGCGCAAGCTCGACGTCGAGGCGCTGGTGCGGATCCTCACCGAGCCCCGCAACGCGTTCGTCAAGCAGTACCAGAAGCTCTTCGAGCTCGACAACGTCGAGCTGGAGTTCACCTCCGACGCGGTGGCGGCCGTCGCCGCCAAGGCCCTCGATCGCGGCACCGGCGCCCGCGGCGCCCGGGCGATCCTCGAAGAGGTGCTCCTCCACGTGATGTACGACGTCCCCTCCCGCGGCGACGTCGGCAAGGTCGTCGTCACCCGCGAGGTCGTCACTGACGAGGTCGCCCCCGAGCTGATCCCCCGCGAGTCCGAGGCCAAGAAGAAGAAGTCCGCGTAGGCGAAGCCGAGCCGACACCGATTCGTCTGCGATCCTGCGGGTCATCACCGTGGGCCAGCTGCAGACGAATCGCGTCATGAGGCCGCCAGTCGCGTGTGACCGAAGGAACGCCGACCCGTCGCAGGTCGCCGATGACGTCTGCCGGCTCCAACCGGAGCTCGATCGAGGAGCATCGGAGCACCGTGTCGCCCTGGATGACGACGGCGCGCTCGCGCTTCATGTCGCTCCACCACGCCACCACCTCGGCATGGAACGAGCCATCCACCTCCAAGACGACGACCCGTCCGTCCGGCAGCACCCACACGCAGTCCAGGTAGCGGCGCCGGCCCTGCTTGTCGAGCCGGACCACCTGCCGGGTGGGCGGCATCAGTCCGGCTCCTCGCACAGACGTCCGACCTCGATCTCGGCGAAGGACTGTGCGCCGCCAGCGATGTCGTCGAGCACGAGCTCGAACGTCTTGCCGTGACGCAGCTTGCGAATCATCGGGATCGCCAGCCCGAAGCGCTCAGCTGTCGTCAGCCCCTGCTGGACGCAGGCTGACGAGCAGACCGATGGCCCGGCGTACGTTGCGGTCGCGCTCGGCCGCCAGCAGGGCGGCGAACTCGATCGGCAGGCGCGGTGGTCCGGCGGCCGGCTTGACCCATCGCTCGTACGGTCGTCGGGTCTGGTGGAAGAAGTAGCCGTCCAGAGGCGCCACCGAGTCACCCTTGGGGTCAGAACGTCGATCATGTCGCCCGCCGACCAGCTCAGGCCCGCCCGCCGCGCGGCCGTCAGGTGGGAGAGGACCGCGCCGTCACCGGCATGCAGGACGCCGATCCACAGGCGCTGCTCGTCTGATCCACACGGCCCGTGTGCAGCACGACGACGCCCAGGTGCCGGCGACTGCCAGCGACCGAAGTCGACCTCGTGATCGACCTGGTGGTCGCGTCCATCCGGCATCGCGCAGCTGCTGACGGCGACAGAACCAGGGACTGGCGCTGGGCCAGTTCATCGATCCAGCCAAGCCGCGTCACCGATTCGTCTGCGGTCGTGCGGGTAATCCCCGCGAGACGATCGCAGACGAATCGGGTGGGGCCCGGTCGCTTGGTCATCCGCCGATCCTGCCGGTCGTACGAGCGTCGCGCGTCGGCCGCCCTCCACAGGCCCGGAGTCTCACCGATTCGTCTGCGGTGACCGCGCGGCGACTACCCGGAGGATCCGCAGACGAATCGGTGTTCAGGTCCGCGAGCTCGGCGGAGACCGTGATCTCGGTGGCGTCGGCGGCGGCGGTGAAGACCAGGTCGCCCTGGACGTGGCCGGCGCGGCGGAGGTCGTCGGCGGCCGCGGAAGCCGCCCGACCAGGGCCGGGGGGCCGGTCACCTCGACGCGGGCCAGCGGGGCGCGCATCGAGACCTTGGCCGGTCGACTTGGCGCCCCGGATGCCCATCAGGGCGGCGGCGACGGCGTCGAGCACGGCGTCGTCGGTGACGCCCTCGGGAGCGGGCTCCGCACGGGACGGTCGGGCCACTCGCTCAGGTGCACCGAGCCCTCCTGCCACCACGACCAGACCTCCTCGGTCACGTAGGGCAGGAACGGCGCCAGCAGCCGCAGCGTGACGTGCAGCGCGCATGGCCAGGGTGGCGCGGGCCGAGACCGACGCCGGGTCGGACTCGTCGTACGCCCGCTCCTTGACCAGCTCGAGGTAGTCGTCGCAGAACTCCCAGAAGAACTTCTCGGTGACCTCGAGCGCGCTGGTGTAGTCGTAGGCCTCGAAGGCGGTCGTCGCGCGCTCGACCGTCGATGAGCAGACGCGCGAGAGCGCCCGGTCGACAGCCTCGGTCGCGAGCTGGGGGTCGGGGTCCGTGGCCCCGACCGAGCCGAGCACGAACTTGGAGGCGTTGAGCACCTTCATCGCCAGCCGCCGGCCGACCTTCATCTGCGACTCGTCGAACGGCGAGTCGAGACCCGGGCGGCCGATGGCGGCGCGCCAGCGGACGGCATCCGCACCGTACTGGTCGAGGATGTCGGTCGGCACGAACACGTTGCCCTTGGACTTCGACATCTTCTTGCGGTCGGGGTCGACGATGAAGCCGGAGATCATCGCGTGCTGCCACGGCACGACGCCCTGCTCGAAGTGGGCGCGCACGACCCGCGAGAACAGCCAGGTGCGGATGATGTCGTGGGCGTGGGTGCACAGGTCGTAGGGGAAGACCCGGGCGAGGAGGTCCTCGTCGGTCAGCCAGCCGCCCGCGATCTGCGGGCGTGAGCGACGACGTCGCCCAGGTGTCCATCACGTCGGGGTCGCCCGACGAACCCGCCCGGCTTGCCGCGCTGGTCCTCGTCGTAGCCGCCGCGGCGCCTGGGTCGACGGGTCGACCGGCAGCTCCGCCTCGCTCGGCAGCAGCGGGTGGTCGTAGTCGGCCTCGCCCTCGTCGTCGAGCGGGTACCAGACGGGGAACGGGATGCCGAAGAACCGCTGCCGGCTGATCAGCCAGTCGCCGTTGAGGCCGCCGACCCAGTTGTCGTAGCGGTGCTTCATGTGCGGCGGGATCCAGTCGATCTCCGCGCCCACGCTCGCTCAGCTCGGCGCGCAGCGCAGCGTCGCGGCCGCCGTTCCTGATGTACCACTGCTGGGTCGCCACGATCTCGAGGGGCTTGTCGCCCTTCTCGTAGAAGTTCGCCATCCTGGTGGTCGGCCGCGGCTCGCCGTCGAGGTCGCCCGACTCGCGCAGCAGCCCGACCATCGCCTCGCGCGCGCTGAACACCGTCTTGCCGGCGAGGTGCTCGTCGTACGCCGTCGCGCCGGCCCGGCCGAACCAGTCCGGGGTCTCGCGGGTCAGCCGGCCGTCGCGGCCGATCACGGTCCGCACGGGCAGCTGCAGCTCGCGCCACCACGTGCACGTCGGTCAGGTCGCCGAACGTGCAGCACATCGCGATGCCCGCGCCCTTGTCCATCTCGGCCAGGTGGTGGGCCACGACCGGGATCTCGACGCCGAACACCGGAGAGGTGACGGTGGTCCCGAACAGCTCCTGGTACCGCTCGTCGTCGGGGTGCGCGATCAGCGCCACCGCGCTGGCGATCAGCTCCGGGCGGGTCGTCTCGACGTGGACCGGGGTCCCGTCAGGACGGTGGTAGGCGACCCGGTGGTAGTGGCCGGCGTACTCGCGCGCCTCCAGCTCGGCCTGCGCCACGGCCGTCTGGAACGTCACGTCCCACAAGGTCGGCGCGTCGGCGAGGTAGGCCTCGCCGCGGGCGTAGTTGCGCAGGAACGCGACCTGGCTGACCTTCTGCGACTTCGGGCCGATGGTCGTGTAGTGCTCGCTCCAGTCGACCGACAGGCCGAGCTTGCGCCACAGGCCCTCGAAGACCCGCTCGTCCTCGACCACCAGCTGCTCGCACAGCGCGATGAAGTTGGGCCGGTCGACCGGCACCTGGCGCTTGGGGTCCGGCTTCTCCGGGCGGCGTGAACGACGGGTCGTACGGCAGCGACGGGTCGCACCGCACGCCGAAGTAGTTCTGCACGCGGCGCTCGGTCGGCAGGCCGTTGTCGTCCCAGCCCATCGGGTAGAACACGGCCTTGCCGCGCATCCGCTGGAAGCGCGCGATCAGGTCGGTGTGGGTGTAGGAGTAGACGTGCCCGACGTGCAGCGAGCCCGACACGGTCGGCGGCGGGGTGTCGATCGAGTAGACCTCGTCGCGCGGACGGCTGCGGTCGAACTTGTAGGTCTGCGTCGGCCTTCCAGCGCTCGCGCCCACTTGTGCTCCAGGCCCTCCAGCGCAGGCTTGTCCGGTACGACGACGGAACGCCGCTCGGCGCTCGTCGTGGTCCGGGCCTGCTCTGTGGGTCTGAGTCATGCGGCCCAGGATATTGGGGTGCTCCGGCGATAGCCGCATCAATACCCTGCCGCATGGACCGGGACGCGACGTACGACGTGGAGTTCACCACCGACCCCGCGCTGTTCCTGGCAGTGGCGGGGCAGCACCTCGCGGCCGACCCCGTCGTCACGACGGTGATGGCGACGGTGACCAGCCGGCACCGCGACGAGCGGGACGCCGGCGTGCCGCCGCCGGTCGACCGGCCGCAGTGGTGGGCGGTAGTCCGGGACGCCGGACGGCGAGGTCGCCGGCCTCGCGATGCGCACCGCCCGGACGCCGCCGCACCCGATGTTCGTGCTGCCGATGGCCGACGAGGCGGCCCTCGCCCTGGCCCGCGCGATCCACGAACGTGGCGAGGCCGTCGGCGGCCTCAACGGCTCGCTGCCGGCAGCCGAGGTCATGGCCGGCGAGCTGGCCCGGCTGCAGGGCGACGCGGTCGAGGTCGCCCAGCACACGCGGCTCTTCGAGCTCGGCGAGCTGGTCCCGCCGACCGGCGTTCCCGGGTCGCTGCGGACCGCCACCCACGACGACTTCGACCTGGCCAAGGAGTGGGTCGACCGCTTCATGTACGACGCCGACGTGCAGGCCGGACGCGACCCGGCGGCGCACGGGCGAGAGGAGATCGACCCCGAGGACCTGCGCCGCCGGATCGAGCAGGGCACCTACTGGTTCTGGCTCGACGAGGCGGGGGAGCGGGTGCACCTGACCGGCGCCAACCCGCCGGCGTTCGGCGTCGCCCGCATCGGCCCGGTCTACACCCCGCCCGAGCAGCGCCGGAAGGGGTACGCCGGCGCGGCGGTCGCCGAGGTCTCGCAGATCTTCCTCGACGCCGGCGCCCGGGTCTGCCTCTACACCGACCAGGCCAACCCGACGTCCAACGGCATCTACCAGGCGATCGGCTACCGGCCCGTCGTCGACCAGGTGAACCTCCGGATCGTCGGGCAGCGGGCTCGCAACTGCCCTAGAGTTGCCGCGAGATGACTGACACCCCCGCTGCGCCGCGCCCTCGCCGAGACCTTCGCCGAGGTCGAGGACGCCCTGCTCTCGCGCTGGCCGGAGACGCGGATGGAGCCCTCGCTCGACCGGATCCGCGCCTTCACCGAGCTGCTCGGCGACCCGCAGCGCACCTACCCGGTGATCCACCTGACCGGCACCAACGGCAAGACCTCGACCGCGCGGATGATCGACACGCTGCTGCGCGCCCTCGAGCTGCGCACCGGCCGCTTCACCAGCCCCCACGTCGAGCGGATGACCGAGCGGATCAGCCTCGACGGCGAGCCGATGACCGACGAGCAGTTCGTGCGGGCGTTCAACGACGTGGCGCCGTACACCCATCTCGTCGACGAGAGCCAGCCGCACCCGCTGTCGTTCTTCGAGACGGTCGTCGGGATGGCCTACGCCGCCTTCGCCGACGCCCCGGTCGACGTCGCGGTCGTCGAGGTCGGGCTCGGCGGTACGTGGGACGCCACGAACGTCGCCGACGCCGCCGTCGCCGTGGTGCTCCCGGTCGCCGTCGACCACGCGCACCTGCTCGGCGACGACCCGGCCACCATCGCGGGCGAGAAGGCCGGGATCATCAAGCCCGGCTCGGTCGCCGTGGTCGCCGAGCAGCTGCCCGACGTCGCCGACGTGATGCGCGACCGAGCTCACGACGTCGGTGCGCGGCTGGTGCGCGAGGGCGTCGACTTCGGCGTCGTCAACCGCTCGCCGGCCGTCGGCGGGCAGCTGGTCTCCGTGCAGACCCCGCGGGCGAGGTACGACGAGCTGTTCCTGCCGCTGTACGGCGCCCACCAGGCGCAGAACGCCGCCGTCGCGCTGACCGCCGTCGAGGCGTTCCTCGGCACCGACCCGCTCGACGCGGAGCTGGTGCACGGGGCCTTCGCAGAGGTCACCTCGCCGGGTCGGCTCGAGGTGATCCGGCGCAGCCCGACGATCGTGCTCGACGCCGCCCACAACCCGCACGGCGCCCAGGCCACCGCCGAGGCGCTCGAGGACTCCTTCCAGTTCGACCCGCTGGTCGGCGTGATCGGCGTGATGGCCGACAAGGACTACGAGGGCGTGCTGGCGGCGTTCGAGCCGCACCTGGCCCACGTGGTCTGCACCCAGAACTCCACGCCGCGCGCGATGCCGGCCGCGGAGCTCGCGGTGGCGGCCCGCGAGGTGTTCGGCGACGACAGGGTCACGGTCGCGCCGTTCCTGCCCGACGCCATCGACCAGGCGGTCGCGCTCGCCGAGTCCGGCGCCGGCGGCTCGTCGTTGGGCTCGGGCGCCGTGCTCGTCACCGGGTCCGTCGTCACGGTCGGCGAGGCGCGCCACCTGTTGGGCGGCCCGAAGTGACCGACCGAGCCGCAGCGCTCGCCGCGGCGCGGGATGTGCGCGGCGATCCTCAGCCTCGAGGGCGTCACCCTCGGCCTGACGACCCCGGTGCTGATCTCGGTGGCCGGCGTCGACACCAGCACGGCGCTCTGGCGTCGGGCTCGGGCTGGCGCTCGCGTGCTTCCTGCTGGCCGGGATGCTGCGCGGGGAGTGGGCCTACGCCCTGGGCTGGGCGCTGCAGGGCGTGGCGATCGGCCTCGGGCTTCGTGATCCCGCTGATGTTCGTGCTCGGTGCGATCTTCGCGCTGCTCTGGGGGACGGCGTACTTCCTGGGCCGCAAGATCGAGCGCGATCGCGCGGCGGCGTACGCCGACCACGAGGCGAGCGGCGCATGACGTCCGACCCGCTGTCACCGACCGACCGCACCGAGCTCGGCCGGCTGAGGCGAGAAGGGCCGTACCGACCGCCGGGAGCTGCACGACCTGCTCGACACCGCGCTCGTGGCACACGTCGGGGTCGACGCCGGCACCCATCCGGTGGTGCTGCCCACGGTGTTCGCCGTCGACCTCGACGGTCCCGACCGCGGCGGCACCCTCTACGTGCACGGCTCGGTCGCGGCCAGGTGGCTGGTCGCCGCGCGGACCCGCACCGTCTGCGTGACGGTCACCGAGGTCGACGGCATGGTCCTGGCGCGGTCCGGGTTCGAGCACTCGATGAACTACCGCACCGCCGTCGTCATCGGCGAGGCCAGGGTCGTCGAGGACCCCGACGAGCGGCTGCACGCCCTCGACCTGATGGTCGACCACATGGTGCCCGGCCGCGCCGCCACGATCCGGCGCCCGACCCGCAAGGAGCTCGCGGCCACCCAGGTGCTGGCCGTGCCGCTGTGGGAGGCCTCGCTGAAGGTGCGCGCCGGCGGCCCCGACGACGAGGACGACGACATCGCCGCCAACCCGTGGGGCGGGCACATCCCGCTCTACCGGGTGGCCGGTGCGCCCGTCGGCGACGAGGGTTCGCGCGGGCCGGTGCCGGACGACGTACGTCGCCCGGGCCCTCGCCCTCGGGGCAGACCTCGGCGCTCGCTAGGGTCGCCGCCTATGGAGCGCACCCTGGTCCTCGTCAAGCCCGACGGCGTACGCCGTGGCCTCATCGGCGAGGTGATCCGGCGGATCGAGGCCAAGGGCTACCGGCTGGTGCGTCTCGAGCTGCGCGAGGCGACCCCGGAGCTGCTGGCCGAGCACTACGCCGAGCACGTGGGCAAGCCGTTCTACGAGCCGCTGGTCGAGTTCATGCTGTCGGGGCCCGTGGCCGCCATGGTCGTCGAGGGCGAGCGGGTGATCGAGGGCTTCCGGTCGCTCGCCGGCGCCACCGACCCCACGGCCGCCGCGCCCGGCACGATCCGCGGCGACCTCGGCCGCGACTGGGGCCTGGCCGTGCAGCAGAACCTCGTGCACGGCTCCGACTCGCCCGAGTCCGCCGTCCGCGAGATCGGGATCTGGTTCCCGGAGCTGTGATCGCTTGCGGTTTGGTCCCGCAGACTCGGCAGACAGCAGCGCCCCGCAGCTGCGGCTCGTGACCAATCGTCGGCGCCCGGCGTGGCGTCCCAGGGCCGCGCTGACCTGCGCGCTTAGCCTCGGAGCGGGTCGACTGGACACTGCTGGGCTCTTGTCGTCCCCACCTTCCCCGGTACGTCGACAGACGAGGCAGCGCGCATGGCAGGCAGCTTGATCGGCCGTGACATGGCCGTGGATCTCGGCACGGCCAACACGCTGGTCTACGTGCGCGGCAAGGGCGTGCTGCTCGACGAGCCCAGCGTCGTGGCGATCAACACCACGACCGGCGAGATCCTCGCCGTCGGCCACGAGGCCAAGCGGATGATCGGCCGCACGCCCGACACCATCGAGGCCATCCGGCCGCTCAAGGACGGCGTGATCGCCGACTTCGAGGCGACCGAGCAGATGCTGCGGTTCTTCATCCGGTCGGTGCACCGGCGCCGCTACTTCGCCAAGCCGCGGATGGTGATCTGCGTGCCGAGCGGCATCACCGCCGTCGAGCAGCGGGCGGTCAAGGAGGCCGGCTACCAGGCCGGCGCCCGGCAGGTCTACATCATCGAGGAGCCGATGGCCGCCGCGATCGGCGCCGGGCTCCCGGTCCACCAGGCCACCGGCAACATGGTCGTCGACGTCGGCGGCGGCACCACCGAGGTCGCCGTGATCTCGCTCGGCGGCATCGTGACCAGCCTGAGCATCCGCACCGCCGGCGACGACCTCGACGCCTCGATCGTGGCGTGGATGAAGAAGGAGTACAGCCTGATGCTCGGCGAGCGGACCGCCGAGGAGGTCAAGATGACGATGGGCTCGGCCTTCCCGCTGCCGCGAGGAGACCGAGGCCGAGATCCGCGGCCGCGACATGGTCTCCGGCCTGCCCCGCACCGTCGTGGTCTCCAGCGCCGAGATCCGCCAGGCGATGGAGGAGCCGCTGCACACCATCGTCGACGCGGTCCGCAGCACCCTCGACCAGACCCCGCCCGAGCTGGCCGGCGACATCATGGACCGCGGCATCGTGCTCACCGGCGGCGGCGCCCTGCTGCGCGGCCTCGACGAGCGGCTGCGCCACGAGACCGGCATGCCCGTCCACGTCGCCGACGACCCGCTGACCAGCGTGGCGATGGGCGCGGCCAAGTGCGTGGAGGAGTTCGAGGGGCTGCAGCAGGTCTTCGTCGCCCCGGCCCGTGAACTGCGCCGGAGGTACTGATGGCGCGGCCTCGTCCGGGCGAGCCGCGTCCGAGCCGCTCCCTGCTGGTCGCGCTGCTGATGGCGTGCGCCACGCTGATCACCCTCGACTACCACGGCGGCACCGACTCGCCGATGGAGCCGGCCCGTCGCGCGATGGGGGAGGTGTTCGGCCCGGTCGAGTCGGCCGCCGCGAGCGCCGTACGCCCGATCACCTCGATCCCCGACTGGTTCCGCACCCGGTCCGACCTGCGCCACGAGATCGCCACCCTGACCGCCGAGAACTCCGACCTGCGCCAGCAGGTCGCCACCTCCGGCGTCGACCGCAACCGGCTTGCCGAGTACGACGGCCTCACCGCGGCCGCGAGCACGCTCGGGCAGGCGCTGGTGCCTGCCCGCGTCGTCGGCATCGGCGCCTCCCAGACCTTCTCGCGCACCGTGACCATCGACGCCGGCTCGGAGGCCGGCGTCCACCCCGACCAGACCGTGGTCAACGCCGACGGGCTGGTCGGGCGGGTGCTGCGGGTGACCCGCACGACCGCCACCGTGCTGCTCGTCATCGACGCCGAGTCGGTCGTGGGCGGCCGGATCGGCGAGAGCATGCAGCTGGGCTTCCTGCGCGGCCGCGGCGACCTCGGCCGCAGCGGCCGGCTCGACCTCGAGCTCGTCGACGACTCCGTGGTGCCGGCCAAGGGCGACGTCGTGGTCACCTGGGGCAGCCAGAGCGGGGCGCCGTACGTCACCGGCGTCCCCGTCGGCCGGGTCACCCAGGTCTTCAGCAGCCTGCGGCAGACCTCGCAGCGCGCCGTGATCGAGCCCTTCGTCGACTTCGGGGCGCTCGACGTCGTCGGCGTCGTGGTGCCGTCGGGCACGAGGTCCGACCGGTCCGTGGTCGAGGCCGACGGGAGGCTGCGCTGATGATGCCCGGGATGAGCTGGCTCCGCTGGACCGTCACGGTCGCCCTCGTGGTGCTGGCCCTGGTGCTCCAGGTGACCCTCTTCCCCCACCTCGCCCCGGATTGGGCAGGGCGCGGCGTGGTCCCGAACCTCTGCCTGCTCGTCGTCGTCGCGGCCGCGCTGGTCCGCGGGCCCGAGCAGGCCGCCGTGCTCGGCTTCGTCGCGGGCGTGCTGCTCGACCTCGCTCCTCCCGCCGACCACGTCGCCGGCCGGTGGGCGCTGGCGCTGGTCCTGGTCGGCTACGTCGCCGGCCGGATGCGTCCCGAACCCGGATCGGGTGAGGGGAGCAGGCCCAGCGTCAGGACCAGTGCGACAGCCGTCGTCGCCACGGTCGCCGCGTCGTCCTTCGTCGGCACCTCCGTCTACGCGATCAGCGGCCTGCTGCTCCAGGACCCGGTCGTCTCGGTGGGCGACCTGCTGCCCGTGATCCTGGCCGGCGTGGTCTGGGACGTGCTGCTCACGCCGCTCGTGCTGCCCGTGGCTGATGCGGCTGTTCGCGGCGCTCGAGCCCAGACCGGTCCGCGTGTGATGCGGACCGAGCGGGGCCGGCTGCGCGTGCTGGTCATCCAGGCCCTGGTGTTCGCGCTGTTCGCGACCCTGTTCGCCCGGCTCTACTACCTCCAGGTCGTCACCGGCGAGACCTACCACGCCCGCGCTGCCTCGCAGTCGCTGCGCGACATCGTCGTGCAGCCCGAGCGCGGCCTGATCGTCGACGCGCAGGGGCGGCCGCTCGTCGCCAACCGCACCTCGTGGGTGGTCAGCCTCGACCGGACCCTGCTCGCCAAGCTCGGCGACCACGGCTCGGAGGTCGTGGTCCAGCGGCTGGCCGACGTGCTCGACATGAGACCCGCCCGGATCCGGGCCAAGCTGGTGTCCTGCGGCGACGACGCCAGCAGGATCGGCGTCTGCTGGAACGGGTCGCCGTACCAGCCGGTCCCGATCGCCGCCGACGTCGGGAAGGCCGTGGCCCTGCGGATCCTCGAGCAGCCCGAGGACTACCCGGCCGTGATCGCCGAGCAGCAGAGCGTGCGCAGCTACCCGCGGCCGTTCGGCATCAACCTGGCTCACGTGCTCGGCTACCTGAGCCCGATCACCTCCGACGAGTACGACGTGGCGCAGGAGGCCGACGACGCGTCGGTCAACGGCGCCTCCGTCGTGGGCCGGGCAGGTGTCGAGCAGGAGTACGACCGGTGGCTGCGCGGCATGCCCGGCTACCGCACCGTGGCCGTCGACTCGATGGGCCGGGTGCTCGGCGACGACAGCGAGGTCGCCGGCCAGCCCGGCGACACGCTCGTCACCTCCATCGACGCCAAGGTGCAGGGCGTCGTCGAGCGCCGGCTCTGGGAGACGATCAAGACGGCTCGAGCCACCCACGACGACGTGACGGGCCGCAACTACGAGGCCGACTCCGGCGCCGTGGTCGTGATGGAGGCGCGGACCGGACGGATCGTCGCGATGGCCAGCCAGCCGACGTACGACCCCTCCGTGTGGGTCGGTGGGATCAGCAAGGCGCAGCTGAGCCGGCTCTACTCCGGCCAGGCCGGCAACCCGCTGCTCGGTCGCGCGACGCAGGGCCAGTTCGCGCCGGGCTCGACGTGGAAGCCGATCAACGCCGTGAGCGCGCTGAACAACGGCTTCACCCCCGACTCCCGGCTGGACTGCTCGTCGGGCCTGCAGGTCGGCAACCGGTGGTTCAAGAACTACGAGTCGGCGTCCTACGGCCTGATCGACTTCGCCAAGGCGCTGCAGTACTCCTGCGACACCTTCTTCTACCGGGTCGGGCTGTCGTTCTGGGAGCGGTTCGGCTCCGACCCGCAGGACGTCGACGCGAAGGACCCGCTCGTCGAGGGCGCCAAGAACTTCGGGTTCGGCAAGGAGACCGGCATCGACCTCCCGGGGGAGGCCGGTGGCCGGATCGCCGACCGCCACTGGAAGCTCGCCTACTGGAAGTCGATGAAGGGCTACTACTGCGAGATCGACCGCAACAACGTGGACGGCAAGCGGGACTTCCTGCACGTGTTCGCCCACGAGTTCTGCCTCGAGGGCAGCTACTACCGGGCGGGCGACGCGGTGAACTACTCCATCGGTCAGGGCGACACCCTCGTCACTCCGCTCCAGCTGGCCCGCGCCTACGCCGCGCTGTCCAACGGCGGCACCCTCTACGAGCCGCGCGTCGGCAAGGCGATCGTCAGCCCCGACGGAAAGATCCTCAAGCGGATCGCCCCGAAGGTGCAGGCGCACGTGAAGGCGACCCCCGCGAGCATGCGGTACGTCGACCAGGCGCTGCTCGGCACGGCCAAGATCGGCACGATGGCCTGGCGGATGATCGACTTCCCCCTCGACCAGGTGCACATCAGGTCCAAGACGGGCTCGGCCGAGGTCTAGGGCAAGCAGTCGACGTCGTGGGTGGCGTCCTACGACGAGAACTACGTCGTGGTGATGATGGTCAGCCAGGCCGGCACCGGCTCGGGCACGTCCGGCCCGGCCGTGCGGGCCATCTGGGAGGCGCTCTACGGCATCAGCGGCACGACCGTCGACCCGAGGCGTGCGGCCATCCCCGGCACCACGCCACCCGCACGGGCTGCCGACCTTCCACGGTGACGGCTCGATCCTGCCGCCCGGACGGAAGGGCCGCCTGGACCGGTTGATCCACCGCAGCGGAACGATCCACCCTGCGGTTGGGACCAAACGGCGACCCCCCGCCTCGACTGGGCGCTGCTGCTGGCCGTGCTCGCGCTGACCGTCCTCGGCAGCCTGCTGGTGTGGTCGGCCACCTCGCACCGCGACGACCTCACCCACGGTGACCCCGCGGCGTACCTGAAGAAGCAGGTGGTCAACATCTGCATCGGGCTGGTGCTGCTCGCCGTCGTGACCGCGACCGACCACCGGTGGGTGCGGATGCTGGCGCCGCTGGTCTACCTCGCCTCGATCGGCGGGCTGGTGCTGGTGCTCACCAGCGGCACGCCGATCAACGGCTCGCGGTCGTGGATCCAGCTGGGCAGCCTGTCCGTGCAGCCGTCGGAGTTCGCCAAGCTGGCCGTGGTGATCGGGATGGCGCTGCTGGTCGCCGAGCGCACCGAAGGACGCCGCAAGCCGGCTCGGCCTCGGCACCGTGGTCGGGATGCTCGCGATCGCGGGGCTGCCCGCGGCGCTGATCATGATGCAGCCCGACCTCGGCACGATGCTGGTGCTGTCGGCGACGGTCTTCGGCGTGCTCGCGGTGGCCGGCACGCCGCGCCGCTGGCTGGCGCTGCTGGTCGCCGGCGGCGTCACGGCGGCCGTGGCCATGGTGGCCGAGGGGTTCTTCAAGGCCTACCAGGTCGACCGGTTCCTGGCCTTCACCAACCCCGACCTCGACCCGCGCGGCGCGGGCTACAACACCGAGCAGGCGCGCATCGCCGTGGGCAACGGCGGGCTGTTCGGGCAGGGGCTCTTCGACGGCTCGCAGACGCAGTCGGGCTTCGTGCCCGAGCAGCACACCGACTTCGTGTTCACCGTCGCGGGGGAGGAGCTCGGCCTGCTCGGCGCCGGGCTGCTGATCGCCCTGCTGTGCCTGGTGATCTGGCGCGCGCTGACCATCGCGGCCACCACGCCCGACGTCTTCGGGCGGGTCGCCGCAGCCGGCATCGCCTGCTGGTTCGGCTTCCAGACCTTCCAGAACGTCGGCATGTGCCTGGGCATCATGCCGGTCACCGGCGTCCCGCTGCCGTTCGTGTCGTACGGCGGTTCGTCGCTGTTCGCCGGCATGCTCGCCGTCGGCCTGCTGCAGAACATCGCCTCACGCGCGCACGAGCAGTCGCGCGGGTCGAAGGCGATCGCCGTACGGATGGCCTCGCGGGTCTGACCCTCAGCCACCCGGGATAGCGTCGCGGTCGTGGAGCACCAGCAGCCGGCCGACTCGCCGTACCACCGCACGCTGCCCCCGGCGGGCACCGTCGTCTCCGGCCAGCCACTCGTCGACGACTGGCTCTCCTGCTTCGAGGCGGTCACGCTGAGGCCCCTCGACCCGATGCTGGTGCCCGAGGAACCCCGCTCCGGCCAGCTCGACCGAGCCGAGTGCGGCCACTGCCGTCCCTCGGAGCACACCATCTGGCACGACGAGCTCTGGCAGGTGCGCGCGGGCTTCCAGCCGTTGACGCATCCCGTTCGTCGGCGGCATCGCCCCGCGGCGAGCACGTGCTCCTCGAGAACGCACCGCTCGACCTCCTCGCGACGCTCGGGCCGCTGATGCAGCGGGTGAGCAACGCGGTGAAGTCGATCCCCGGCGTGGCGCGCACCCACTTCGCGCGCTGGGGCGACGGGTCGGAGCACTTCCACCTGTGGGCGCTGGCGCGACCGGCCGGGATGATGCAAGGTCGCGGCGCCATGCTCGCGTTCTGGGACGACGTGCTCCCCGACATGCCGGCCGACCTCCAGGCCACCCACCTGCGCATCGTCGCCGAGGCCCTGGCCGCCGAGGGTGGGGAGGCCTTCCCGGCCTAGGGCCTAAGGCCGAACGCCACGCACCAGCACGGCGACCGGGCGGCCGAGGGCGGTGGGGTCTGCCCGTACGTCGCCGTCGACGACGAGCAGGTCGGCGGCCAGGCCGGGACGGAGGCGGCCGGTGACGGACGCGAGGCCGAGTACGTCGGCGGCGTACGACGTCGCGGACGCCAGCGCCTCCTCGAGCGGGAAGGCGGTGACGAGCTCGACGACCGCGCGCCACACGCCGTCACCGTGCACCTTGGCGGGGCCGATGCCGGCGTCGGTGCCGGAGACGATCCGGACGCCGTGCTCGCGTGCCAGACGCATCTGCACCGCACGGGCGGCCTGGATGGTGTCGGGCAGCAGGCCGAACCGCGTCATCAGCTCGCGGCAGCGGCGGCGCGATCAGGCCGGGCTTGAAGAGCTGCCCGGTTCGGGCCCAGCGTCGGATCAGACCACGATGCCGGCAGCGGCGATCGCGTCGAGCAGGTCGGGCAGGCGTGACCATGCCCTCCTCGGTCAGGCAGGTGAAGTGCTCCAGCCCGTCCACGCCCGCCTCGATCGCGTGCCACGCCCCGCGCACCGAGTGGGTGTGGGCGACGACGGGCAGCCCGGCTTCGTGGCCGAGCGAGACGACCAGCGCGAGGTCCGCTGGGGAGAACTGCACGCCCAGCTGGTCGGTGCCGGTGGTCAGCATCCCGCCGGAGGCCATCACCTTGACGACGTCGACCCCGCGGTCGACGTGCTCGGCCATGGCAGCGCGGATCGCGTCCGGCCCCTCGGCCCCGCCGCCGAGGTAGTGGCAGTGACCGCCATCCGTGGTGAACGGCGGACCCGACGCCACGATCCGCGGCACCCCGGGCGCGGCCGCGTCGCGGAAGCCCAGCGTCCGGTAGCCGCGGTCGCCCAGGTCGCGCACCGTCGTCACGCCGTACGCCGCCTGCTGCGCGAGCGTCCGGCCGATGACGGCGTCGATCTCGTCCGTCGGCCATCTCGCCGACGCGTTCGAGGCTGCCCGGCACGCCGTCGGCGACCAGGTGCACGTGAGCGTCGATCAGCCCCGGCAGCAACGTGCCGTCGTACGACGACACCTCGACGCCCGCAGGCACCTCGAAGCCGTAGGGCTCCACGCCCACGATCGCCGGCCCGTCGACCAGCACCGTCGCGCCCCCCGGGACGAACCGCTCTCCGTCGAAGGCCGCCGTTGCCCGGAGTGCGCGCACGGGGGGATTCTGCCGGATTCCGGCTGGCAGGAGGTCACGTCGTACCCTGGGTTGTTCGTCCACCAGTGAGGTCCCCAACCCGTGCCTGCGACATCTCAGAGCGTCTTCCCCCGGCTCGAGCCGCTGCTGCCGACCGTGCAGAAGCCGATCCAGTACGTCGGCGGCGAGCTCAACTCCACGGTCAAGGACTGGGACTGCGCCCTCGAGGGGCCGAGCTGTCCGGTGGGCGCTGATGTACCCCGACGCCTACGAGGTCGGGCTGCCCAACCAGGGCGTGGCGATCCTCTACGAGGTGCTCAACGAGCGCGACTGGATCCTCGCCGAGCGCACCTACTCGGTCTGGCCGGACATGGAGCGGGTGATGCGCGACGGCGACACTCTGGGGGCCATCCCGCAGTTCACCGTCGACGGCCACCGCCCCGTGGGCGACTTCGACCTGTTCGGCGTCTGCTTCTCGACCGAGCTCGGCTACACCAACCTGCTCAACGCCCTCGACCTGGCGGGCATCCCGCTGCACGCCGTCGACCGCACCGACGACCACCCCGTCGTGATCGCAGGCGGCCACGCGGCGTTCAACCCCGAGCCGATCGCCGACTTCGTCGACGCCGCCGTGCTCGGCGACGGCGAGGAGATCGTGCTCGCGATCTCCGAGGTCGTGCGCGAGTGGAAGGCCGAGGACCGGCCCGGCGGCCGCATCGAGCTGCTTCGCCGGCTCGCTGCCAGCCAGAACGTCTACGTCCCCCAGTTCTACGACGTCACCTACGCCGCCGACGCCTCGATCGAGGCCGTGGTCCCCAACAAGCCCGGGCATCCCGTTCCGGGTCCGCAAGCACACGCTGATGGACCTCGACCAGTGGCCCTACCCGGCCAAGCCGCTGGTGCCGCTCGCCGAGACGGTGCACGAGCGGTTCTCGGTCGAGATCTTCCGCGGCTGCACCCGCGGCTGCCGGTTCTGCCAGGCCGGCATGATCACCCGGCCGGTGCGCGAGCGGTCGATCGAGACCATCGGCGCGATGGTCGAGAACGGCATCCGCAGGTCCGGGTTCGAGGAGGTCGGCCTGCTGTCGCTGTCGAGCGCCGACCACAGCGAGATCGGCGAGGTGGCCAAGGACCTCGCCGACCGCTACGACGGCCAGAACGTCTCGCTCTCCCTGCCGTCCACGCGGGTCGACGCCTTCAACATCACGCTCGCCAACGAGTTCTCCCGCAACGGCCGGCGTTCGGGCCTGACCTTCGCGCCCGAGGGTGGCAGCGAGCGGCTGCGCAAGGTGATCAACAAGGCAGTCACCGAGGAGGACCTGATCCGCACGGTCGCCACGGCGTTCTCGCACGGCTGGCGCCAGGTGAAGCTCTACTTCATGTGCGGTCTGCCCACCGAGACCGACGACGACGTGCTCGAGATCGCCGACCTGGCCGCCAAGGTGATCGCCAAGGGCCGCGAGGTCTCCGGCCGCAACGACATCCGCTGCACCGTGTCGATCGGCGGCTTCGTACCCAAGCCGCACACGCCGTTCCAGTGGGCCTCCCAGCTCGACCACGAGACCACCGACGAGCGGCTGCGCAAGCTGCGCGAGAAGGTCCGCGCCGACAAGCGCTACGGCCGCGCGATCGGCTTCCGCTACCACGACGGCAAGCCCGGCACCATCGAGGGTCTGCTCTCGCGCGGCGACCGCCGCGTCGGCCGGGTGATCGAGGAGGTCTGGCGCGACGGCGGCCGCTTCGACGGCTGGAGCGAGCACTTCTCGTACGACCGCTGGGTCGCGGCCTCCGAGACGGCGCTGGCGGGCACTGGCGTCGACCTCGACTGGTACACCGTGCGCGAGCGCGACTACGACGAGGTGCTGCCGTGGGACCACCTCGACTCCGGCCTCGACAAGGACTGGCTGTGGGCCGACTGGGAGGACGCCCTCGACCCCGACTCGGCCGAGGTCGACGACTGCCGCTGGACGCCTTGCTACGACTGCGGCGTCTGCCCCGAGATGGACACCGAGATCCAGATCGGGCCCACGGGCAAGCGGCTGCTGCCGCTCTCGCGTCGTCTGAGCTCGCACGCTGTGGCCGGGCTCGGACCCGTCGCCGCGTCATCGTGATCGGTGGTCGAGGAGGTCGCTTCTGGCGACCGTCTCGGAACCCGGTGAGTAACAGAAGACTGTTCCTCGATTGTTGCGAAACCCCTGTGAGATAAGGGGTTCTGGCGGGCTCGACTGTCGGTGGTCGACTGCTTGGATTTGCATGCATGACGACCACGCCGCTGGACCCGCGCAGCCGGGTGTTGGATGCGGCGAGGGATGCGGTGGCGGCGCGGATGCGGGCCGATGTCGACCTGCTGGCCGCGGCGGCGGAGTGGGCGTTGCTGCATCCGGCCACCGAGGCCACCGGCTACGCCGGCTTCGGTGAGGACCCTCTTCGGCGAGGACGCTGATCCCGTTGGCCGGCGAGGGTGCGCCGCTGGTGGCGGAGTTCGCGCCGGCCGAGCTGGCCGCCGTGCTGGGCTGGTCGACCGAGACCGTCAAGGAGCTGATGGGCGACGCCCTGGAGCTGCGCTGCCGGCTGCCGCGGGTCTAGCGACGACGTCCAGGCGCTGCGGCTGCCGGTGCCGCTGGCCCGCTACGTCGCCGAGCAGACCCGCGACCTCGACCGGCTACGCCGCCCACGCGGTCGACCAGAGCTGCTGCGCGGCGGCGGGAAGCTGACCCGCCGGATGATCCAGCGGATCGTCGACGAGCATCCGGCTCCACGAGGACCCCGACCGGGCGGTCGCGGACGAGCGACAACGCGCTGGCCGCCGCGGAAGGTCGAGGTCCGTCCCGGCGCGCACCCCGGCCACCGCCGAGGTCATCATGGACCTCGACATCCCCGACGCCGAGTGCCTTCGACGACGCCGTCGCCCTGGTGGCCGACGCCCTCAAGGACCTCGGCGACACCGACGACCTCGACATCCGCCGCGCCCGCGCGGTCGGCATCCTGGCCGACCCCCAAGCCGCCCTCGACCTGCTGCACCGGCGACCAGGCGCCGCGACCGCAGCCGCGGCGGCTGGTCGGCGAACCTGTTGCTGCACCTGGACCTGGCCACCCTGGCCGACCTCGCCGTGCACGGCATCACCGGCCCGGTCTACGACGAGCGCCGGGGCACCGCGACCACCGACCTGATCCGCGAATGGCTGACCCAGTGGCTCGGCCCGACGACCAAGATCAAGGTCCAGCCCTGGCTCGACCTCTCCCACCCCGAGGACCATCGCGGCCGGTCGACGGGCACGACCCCACCCGACCGCGATGGTCGCCTTCTGCCGGCTCCGCGACCCGTGCTGCGTCTTCCCCGGCTGCACCAAACCATCACGCCAGCTGCGACCTCGACCACATCGTGGCCTACGTCCCACCCGACGACGGCGGACCACCCGGCCAGACCCACCCCGACAACCTCGCCCCACTCTGCCGAGGACACCACCGCGCCAAGACCCACGGCCGATGGACCTACCGACGCCTCCCCGACGGCGGATACCGCTGGACCACCCCCACCGGCCGCACCATCGACGTACCACCCGCCCGGCGAGTACGTCGCTGACCTCTGACCTGGCCGACGTCACCGGGGCTCGCTTTCAGAGCACCTCAACCGGTCGGGGTGATGTTGTGGTTGAGCCGGAAGACGTTGTCCGGGTCGAACGCGCGCTTCACCGCGACCAGGCGGTCCCAGCCCGCACCGAAGCCGGCGCGCACCCGGTCGTGACCCTCGTCGCTGATGAAGTTCAGGTAGACGTCGCCGGTGGCCCATGGCTTGACGGCCGCCCGCACCGACCGGGTCCAGTCCCGGGCACGGTCGTCGTCGGCCGGGTCGGTCCAGAGCGCGAAGGGGTGCACCACCCAGGGCGCGGTGCGCCAGGGGATCGGGTAGTCGGACTGCGCCCGGCCCGCCACGCCGCCCGCGGGGAACAGTGCGTGCTGCGACGCCGACGGAACGAGCATGTCTCCCGAGGAAGCGTGGAAGGCGGTGACGCCTTGGTCGGGGAGGGATCCGAGGTGCTCGGCCGACCAGTAGTTGCGGTAGCCCGGCGGGTCGTCGAGCATGCTGTTCAGGTCGGCGCAGCTCAGCTCCATCACCATCTCGCTGGCGGGCCTCAGACCGAGCAACGGCTGCAGGGGCTGCCGGGCCTGCTCCTCGGTGCCGGCGTACGTCACCAGCACCAGCATCGTCAGGCCACCCACCAGGTGCGACGGGATGAACTCCTCCTCCGGCCCCGTCAGGTAGAGCACGCCGCCGCCGAGCTCGTCCGGTCCCTGCTCGATGACGTCACGGTAGACACGCAGCACCTCTTCGCCGCGCTCCGGCTCGAAGATGAGCATGGCGGCCGTCATGACCGGCACCTCGTGAAGCCGGAAGGTCAGCGCCGTGGCGACACCGAATCCGCCCCCGCCGTGCAGTGCCCAGAACAGCTCGGGGTTCTCGTCGTCGCTCGCGGTGATCTGGTCGCCGTCCGCAGTGACGAGCTCCACCGACAGCAGGTTGTCGCAGGCGAGCCCGAGCTCGCGGTAGCCAGCCCGTTCCGCCGCCGAGCGCGAAACCGCCCACACCCGTTGGAGAGGCCAGCAGTGGTGGCCAGGCCGAACGGCTCGGTTGCCCGGTCGAGGTGGCTCATCGTGGCGCCCCCCTCCACCCGGGCGGTCCTGGCGACGGGGTCCACGTCACGGCGTGCATGCGGCGCAGGTCGACTCAGCCCACCCTCGGTGAGGGCGTTACCTGCCACCGAATGGCCTCCGCCGCGCACCGCGACTCCAGGTCCCGCTCACGCGCGTGCCGGATCGCGGCCGCAACGTCGGCCGGTGTCGATGGGCGATGACCTAGGTCGCCTGTCGACCATCGCGTTGAAGACGACCCGGGCCTCGTGTACTGGGCGTGGGCCGGGGATCAGCCGACCCGCGACTCCGGAGCGGAGTGCATGGCCGCCACCGTAGGAACTCAACGGCACGGGACTTCGCTCGAACCGGCCATCCTCGTCGCTGCCGCCATGGTCCGCGGGGTGACCTCGGACAGTCTGCCCTTCGCGTCCGCCCTCCCGAGTCGACACAGTCGGCCTGTCGGGTCTGCCGCCCTGCGCCAGCGGTGCACCACGCTCGAGGCCTCGGTCCCGATCGGTCACCGGGTGCAGCGCTGGGTAGCGCTCGGCTGCGTGCGTCCTCGACGTCTCCCTCGTCCAGTGCGATCGACCCGAGACCGAGGATCGACAGTGCGTGGCCTTCGCCCTGCGGAAGAGCTCGATCGCCTCGGCCATACGGCCTTGGCGTCGGCGCAGCTCGCCGCCAACGGACCGGCGACGCTGATGGTCTTGCAGGACGGGGAGCCACCTGGATCCCGCCGGGCGAGGTCCGCGGCGCGGTCGTGCTCGACAACCTGATCCACCGCGGCGACCTGCCCGTCACCATCGGCGTCCTCGTGGACCCCGGTGTCCTCGCGGGCGCCGAGATCCCCGAGGCGGGAGGAACAGCAGCGAAACGCCGAGTACGACGCCTTCGACGACCGCTACGTCACCTTCCTCCTCGAGGAGATCATCCCCGAGGTCACCCAGCGCTGGTCGATCACCGACGACCACGATCGCTGGGGCCTCTGCGGCTCCAGCAGCGGAGGCAACATGCGCGTTCAGCGCGGCGTGGCCGCGCCCCGACCCCTGCCGACATGTCATCTGCTGCCTGTCCAGCTTCGCGCAGATGCGCGACGGCAACCCGACCCGGCGCTCATGCCCGCGGACCACAGAAGTTCCGCTTCGATCCTCTGCAGGTCCGGCCACCGACCTGTGCTGGACGAGCCAGCGCGGCAACTGCCTCGCCGAGAACCTCGCGTCGCGGCGGCGTGGCTGCGCCCCTACGACTTCCGCCTCGTCCTCGGCGACGGCGGGCACAACCCGAACCACGGTGGCGTCCTGCTGCCCGACGCCCTTCGCTGGGTGTTCAGCTCGACGCAAAGCGCTGTCCGTAAGGTCGGAGCATGACCACCACGGGATACCGACCCCGCCACCTCGACTGGCCAGGGCTCGTGAACGCCCGCGACCTGGGCGGGCTGCCGGTGAAGGACGGGCACATCCGCGAAGGCGCCCTGATCCGTTCGGACTCGCTGACCCGGCTCACCGACCCGGACGCTCTGCGCAGAGCCGGTGTGAGCCGGATCGTCGACCTCCGCAGGCCGCTGGAGTCCGTCGAGCCGCACCCGTTCGCCGACGACGACATGTACGTCAACCTGCCCGTCGAGGATCCCGCCGACGTCAAGAACATCACCTCCACCATGGGGGCGCTCTACCTCGAGATGCTGGACGCGCGGCCCGAGCTGTTCGCGGCGGCGCTCACGGCCATCGCCGAGGCACCGCCCGGCGCCGTGCTGGTGCACTGCGCGGCCGGCAAGGACCGGACCGGCTTGGTCACCGCCCTGGCGCTCACCGTGGCCGGGGCCGAGGCCGACGTCGTCGTCGCCGACTACGCGGTGACGGCCGAGCGGCTCGAGCCCTACATCGAGGTCGAGCTGGCCAAGATCGAGGACGAGAGGCAGCGGGCCTTCTGGCGCCGGCACCAGACGACACCGGCGGAGTTCATGACCGGCGTGCTCGACCACCTCGACGAGGAGTACGGCGGCGCCGAGGCCTACCTGCGGTCCGGCGGGATGACCGACGAGCAGCTCAGCGACCTGAGGGAGCGCCTGGTCTCGACACGCCTCGCCTAGCGGCCAGGCGGCTCGACCACCGAACGCAGCTGGTCCTCCACGGCGACCGGCCGGGCGACGTACGCCGCCAGCGCGAACAACGGCAGCAGCAGCGCCGTGAGCACCACCAGCGGCCACGTCCACCCGCCGGTCGCGTCGTGCAGCGCTCCGAACGAGATCGGCCCGGCCGCCGCGATCAGGTAGCCGACCGACTGCGTCACGCTCGACAGGGCTGCGGTGCCCTCGGGCGTCCGGGCGCGGAGGGCGACCATGGTGAGCACGAGCGGGAAGGTCGTGGTGCCGGCGCCGACGAACAGCGCCCAGACGACCGCGCCCGAGTGCGGGGCGACGAGCAGCCCGCCGTACCCGACCAGGTAGCACGCCATGATCGCGAAGAGCAGCGCTCGTGGGTCGCGTGACTTCGCCAGCCTGGTGGGCGCCCACAGCGACAGCGGAATGGCGGTCGCGGTGACCAGGCCGACAAGCAGGCCGGCCTCGGTGGCCGAGAACCCGGCGTCGCGCCACAGCGACGCGAACCAGCCGAAGATCACGTACGCCTGCAGTGACTGGAAGCCGAAGAAGAGCGCCATCGCGATACCGAGCCGCGTCCGCAGCACGTCGCCGTACCCGATCGTGCGCTCCGGCCGCTCGAGGTGGCGGTCGTGTGCGACCAGCCCGAGCCAGGGCACCGCCGCGACAACCGCGACCACCGCCCACGCGCCCAGGCCCTCGCGCCAGTCGCCGAGACGGTTCGCGATCGGCACCGTGAACCACAGGGCTGCGGTCAGGCCGATCGACAGGGCGGTCGTGTAGATCGCGGTGACCAGCCCGACCCGGTCGGGGAAGTGCAGCTTGACCAGCGACGGCAGCACCACGTTCGCGACCGCCATCCCGGCCAGCGCGAGCATCGAGAGCGCCAGGAACGGCACCTCGTGGTCGACGAGCACCCGGGTGCCCAGGCCGGCGATCACGCACAGCAGGGCCAGCAGGGTGACGCGGTGCACGCCGAGCCGGCTCGCCAGCGCGGGAGCCAGCGCGCCGAACACCGCGAACGCCAGCACCGGCAGGCTCGTCAGCAGGCCCGCCGAGGCCGCCGACATGCCGAGCCCGTCACGTACCTCGGCCAGCACCGGCCCGACGCTGACCGCGGCCGGGCGGAGGTTGAGCGAGAGGAGCACCAGCCCGACGAGCACCAGGAGGGTACGGCGGGTGGGCACCCGGCGATGCTCTCAGGGAGGTGGGTCGAGCGGGCGGCTGGGCCTGGCGTAGCGACGTGCGGCGCGCGCGACGAGGTCGCTCCGGTCGGCGAGCCCGAGGGCGGCCCTCTTCAGCGCGAACACCCGGTTCTCGACGACGCTGCGCAGGGTGGCGGCTCGAGGGGGCCCGGGCGTCTTGCCCGACCGGACCAGGCGCCGGTGGCGGGCGACCAGCGAGCCGTACGACGTCGCGAGCGCGGCGAGGGCGGCCTCGGTGGCGGCCAGCAGGTCCAGGTCCGTCGGCTCCCCGGGCACGCTCGGCTCACCCGGTTCGATCCTCGGCACCAGCTCGGCCAGGTCGCCGAAGACCGGGTGACCGCGCGCAGCCAGCTCTGCCGCCATTCCCCGGGAGCGTTCCAGCGCCCACCCCAGGTCCCCGGGCGGCAGGACCGGGGGGCGAGAGCTCGCTGCGTGCCAGTGGCTCCGCAGGCCGACCTCGACCATCCGGCGGTACTGCATGGTGGGCAACGCACCGCCGAGGTGACCGTTGAGACGGCGTACCACCTCGGTCTCGACGAGTCCGAGCCCGACGTTGCGGGGTCGGACGCCCCGGGACCAGGTCGCAGCGGACACACCCACCGCCTGGCCGAACCGTTCGAGCAGCACACCCGGCGGGGATCCGGGAGGCGGGACGGTCACCAGCAGGATGCGCTGGGCCGGGACGGCCGAACCCCAGACGTCGAGCACCCGCCCGACGTCGTGCTTGAGCCAGAAGGAGGCCGACACGCTGGCGGGGCCGTGAGCCGGATGGCGGACGCTCGAGACGTACTCGGGCCACGGCACCACGCCACCCGTCATCACGCTCTGCTGCCACGCGGAAGCCAACAGGCCGGGCAGGTCGCGGATCGTCACCACGACGAACACCCGGTGTCCGTCCAGGGCGGTGAGCAGACGTCGAACGTGGCGGGGTCGCGCCCGGGTGAGTCCCTCTTCCGAGACCAGGACCTTGTCGCCGCCGAAGGCGCGCACCTCCGCGACGAACCTGTCGAAGGACCCGGCGACCTGGAGCCCTTCTCCTGGGATCCGCTGACCCATCAGGTCGTAGGCAGCGAGCCGCTGCGCGAGGTGCCGCCCGCCCGGGAACAGCACCCCGGCGGCCGCGAGGCCGTCGGAGTGCGCGGTGAGGGCCTGCTGGATGGTGGTCGTCCCCGTCTTCGGGAGTCCCACGTGCAGGTAGACCTCGGCCACGTCGGCCACGCTAGGAATCCCGCGATCCCGCGTGGTGGGGCCTCAGCCCCAGCCGAGCCGGGAACTTCGAGTCAGCGGCAGACCCGGGGCGACCGCAGCAGGAAGCGGCCGACCACGCCCCGGTGGTCGGAGACGGCCGACTGCCAGGTCGCCATCACCGTGGGCCGCCAGCTGTCGTCGACGAGGAGGTAGTCGATCCGGCTCCGGGGCGAGCCGTTGGGCGCGGTCAGTCCGTCGCCGTCGCCGACCAGGGGCCACGGGTCGACGAGGTCGGTGTGCGCGGGGTCCAGGGCCAGCTCCAGGGCCGCCGAGTCGGGCCAGGCGTTGAAGTCGCCGCCGAAGATGACCGGGTCGCCGTCGGCGCCGACGATGTCACGCGCCATCCGCATCTGCTTCTGGCGCAGCCTCGGCGTGGTGTGGTCCAGGTGGGTGTTGTAGATGCTGATCGGCCGGCCCTTCAGCCGCAGCACGAGGTGCTGCAGCCCGCGCGGCTGACGACCGGGCTGGTTCGGGAGCATGGTGTGGGTCCAGCTGTCGACGCGCAGGCGGGTGAGCACCGCGGTGCCGTAGTAGCCGACCGGGTCGCCGGCCCGGAGGCCGTTGCGCTCGACGTTCGAGGCGAACACATGGTGCATGCCGAGGAGTCCCGCGAGGTACTCCGCCTCGTCCACGAAGCGGCTCTGCAGCCGGCCGCTGTCGACCTCCTGCAGCAGCACGACGTCGGGTTCGGAGGCGGCGATCTCACCGGCGACCTGCTCGAGCTGCAGTCCGTCGTGGCCGATCGCGCTGTGGATGTTGAACGTGACCACGGTCAGGGGGACCGGTTCGCCGGTGCGCCGGCAGGGGGTGATGGTCGCGCCCGGGACGGCCACCGGCGGCCGCCCGGTGGGGGTCGGAGAACCGCTGGCGGGTCCGGACGTGTCGGGGCTCGAGGCGACGGTCTCGGTGGGCAGGTCCGAGCTCGCCGCCGGTCCGCCCGGACTGTGCGCGGGCGCCCACCAGGCGAGCAGCAGCGCGACGAGGACCCCGGTCGCGAGCAGCGCGACCAGCCCGTGGGTGCGCCGGCTCATGGGCTCATTGTCGCTGGCGGGTGGGAGAGCCGACCTACAGTCGGCCCATGAACCGGTACGCCGTCGCCCTGGGGCTGACGGCGGGAGCGCTGGTCGTCGGTGGGTGCACGTCGTCGTCCTCCGCGCCGCGTGCGGACCCTGCGGCGCCCCGACGACTCAGGCCACGCTCGGGCCACGAGGTCGGTCGTGCCGACGCCCCCGCCGCCGCAAGTGCGGCCGGCCGCCCGGGCTTCTCCAGCGAGCGGGCCATGGACGACGTCCGCCACCTGGCAGGAGAGATCGGGCCACGGCTGGCCACCGGCCCCGCTTTCCGCGAAGCGGCCCGCTGGGTGGCGGCGACGGTTCCGCGACCTCGACTACGACGTGGACGCGACAGACCTTCCCGGTTCCGGCCGGCGACTCGTGGGGCGTCCCGGTCGGGGCCGGTACGTCGGCCAACATCGTGGCGCGGCCGAAGGGGTTCGACCCCGGCGCGCCGTACCTGCTCGTCGGCGCCCACCTCGACACCGTCGCGGTGGCGCCGGGCGCCGAGGACAACGCCTCGGGCGTCGCCGTGCTGCTCGAGACCGCGCGCCGAGTCACGGTCCGGCGCGACGGCCTGCCGGTCGTCTTCGTCGCGTTCGGCGGCGAGGAGCCGCGCGGCGACGGCGACCTCGACCACCACTTCGGCTCGCTCCACTACGTCGCGCAGATGTCGCCGGCCGAGCGGCGCAACCTGCGGGGCGATGGTCTCGATGGACCGCGTCGGCGTGGGCGAGGTGGTGCCGGTCGCGTCCGTGCCTCGGCACGCCCGTCGGCACGCAGGGCGGCGCTGGTGCGCGCGGCCGACGCGGCTCGGCATCGGCACCACGGTCGACCCCGACAACGCCGCCAGCGACCACGAGTCGTTCGCCGACGCGGGCTTGCCCGCCGCACGGCTCGGCAGCACTCCGTACGCCGCCTACCACTCGGCCGCCGACGTGCCCTCCGTCGTCGACCCCGATCAGCTGCTCCGGGTCGGCCGGGTCATCTGGGCGTGGCTCGCCCGAGCCCGCTGAACCGCCAGAAGTTCGCGAACATCCGCTCCGCCTCGTCGTACGGCACCACCCGCGGCGCGTGGTCGGGGCCGATCCGGTAGGGCACGAGGTCGACGGCCTTGAGCTCGTCGTCCCAGAACGTCGCCTCGAGCACCAGCCCCTCGTTGGTCTCGGGGGTGGTCATGTCGAAGGTGAAGTTCCCCAGGGAGTGCACGACGAGGCCGTCGCCGACCAGCGAGGCGCCCTGCACCCAGTGCGGGTGCCCGCCCACGACGAGGTCCGCGCCCGCGCGGACCAGCTGCCGGGCGACGTAGGTCTGGATCGGCTCGGGACGCTCGGTGTACTGCGTTCCCCAGTGCGGCACCACCGTCACCACGTCGACCCGCGCGGCCAGCCGGCGTACGTCGCCGAGCAGGCGGTCGAGCTCGGCGCGGTCGAGAGGGCCGGTGCGCGGCGGCATGCTGACCGAGCTGGCGCCGGGCTGTCCCGGGCCGGCCTCGGGCGTCTCGCCGATCGCGTTGAAGCCGACGAAGCCGAACCGCACGCCGTCGCGCGTCAGGATGGCCGGGCGGCGAGCCGCGACCAGGTTCGGCCCCGCTCCGAACGGCCGCAGCCCTGACTCGGCGAGCAGGTCGCGGGTGATGACGAGGGCCTGCTCGCCGTAGTCGCCGGCATGGTTGTTGGCGAGCCCGACGGCGTCGAAGCCGGCGTCCAGCAGCCCCCGCCGGACAGCCGGGTCGGCCGCGAACGAGTCGCCGCCCTGGGTCGGGGGACCGGCCGTCGACAGCGTGCTCTCGAGGTTGCCGACGGTGATGTCGGCGGAGCGCAGGCGCCGCTGCATCGGCCGGAGCGGGTACGACGGGTCGCCCTCCGCCGCGGCCCGGTCGCCGACCCGCCGGCCGAGCATGATGTCGCCGACGACCGTCAGCGTGGTGACCCGCCCGGGCTCGGGGCCGGCCGCGCGGAACGGGTAGCCGTCGGGGTCGCGCAGCGGGTGCCGGCCGTTGACGGAGAGAACCCGCACGCCGGGCCCCACGCGGCTCGCCGGCACGATCGCGACCGTGTCGGGCCCGAGGTCGCGCAGGGCGGACGGCTCGCGCGTGACGGTGAGCCGGCCGCCGGGGAGGCCGAGCTGCGACCACCGGGTGATGCCGCCGTCGAGCAGGAGCCCGGCCTGCCGTCGGGTCAGGTCGGCCGGCGGACGGCGTACGTGCACGGCGATGACGAGCGGCTCGGACGTCGGTGGGTCGGGCATCGGTGGGTCGGGCGTCTCGGTCGCTGACGGCGTGGGCCCAGTGGTCGGCCCAGCGCCCGGCCCGGGGGCCGGGCTGCTCGACTCCTGGCTCGAGCATCCGGCAAGAAGGACGGCACCGGTCAGCACGAGCGCGGCCGCCTTCATCCCGTCACGGTAGTCGGACCGGATGACGCTTCCTCGACCACCGCGCACTGGGTGTCGGAGCTGTCCGGCAGGATGAGTGGTGCGCCGGCGCACCGGAACCGCATGTCAGGGGGCAGCGATGATCTACGACCACGTCGTGGTCGGGGGCGGCATCGTGGGCGCGTCGACGGCGCGTCAGCTGCTGACCGCCTCGCCGGGCAGCAGCCTCCTGCTGCTCGACAAGGAGTCGCGCCTCGGTTCCCATCAGACGGGCCACAACTCCGGTGTCATCCATTCGGGCATCTACTACGCGCCCGGCAGCCTCAAGGCGCGGATGTGCCGTCGTGGGGCCCGGCTCACCGAGGACTTCGCCGAGGCGCGCGGCATCCCGGTGGTGCGCACCGGCAAGCTGCTCGTGGCGACGACCCCGCGCGAGCTGGCGGCCCTCGACGCGCTGCGCGAGCGGGCAGCCGTCAACGGGATCGAGGCTGAGGTCGTCGAGGGGCCCGAGCTGCGCCGTCGGGAGCCGCACGTGACCGGCCTGGGCGCACTGCACGTCCCCTCGACAGGCATCACCGACTTCCAGCGGATCAACCGGGCCATGGCCGACGACGTCCGAGAGTCCGGCGGCGAGGTGCGCACCTCGACGGCCGTCCTCGGCGTCCACGAGGCCCAGGCCGAGGTGCTGCTGGAGACCACCGCCGGGGAGGTCCGCGCCCGCCACGTCGTGTTCTGCGCGGGCGTCCAGTCCGACCGGATGGCCCGGCTGGCGGGGATCGACATCGACTTCCGGATCGTGCCGTTCCGTGGCGAGTACTACGACGTCGTCCCGGAGAAGGCCGACCTGGTCCGGCACCTCATCTACCCCGTGCCCGATCCCGAGCTGCCCTTCCTGGGCGTGCACCTGACCCTCACGGTCGACGGTGGGCTGAACGTCGGCCCGAACGCCGTCCTCGGCCTGGCCAGGGAGAAGTACCACCGGTTCTCCTTCGACCTGCGAGACGCCCTCGACGTCGTCCGCTTCCCGGGCATGTGGCGGGTCGCCCGTCGGCACGCGCACACCGGGCTGCGAGAGCTGCGCAACTCCGCCAGCAAGCGGGCCTACCTCCGGCTCTGCCGGCGCTACTGTCCCGAGCTCGAGCTGGCCGACCTCACCCCGCGCGAGGCAGGCATCCGGGCCCAGGCGGTGATGCGCGACGGGTCGTTCGTCCACGACTTCCTGCTGCGCAGCACCCCACGCACCCTCCACGTCGTCAACGCCCCGTCGCCCGCCGCCACGTCGGCCATCCCGATCGGCGAGGAGGTGGCCCGCCAGGTCACGGAGCGAACGGGCCGCGCCTCGTGAGGCACGTGAGCGACGACGAGCGCCGGGCCCGGATCGCCCGGCGGCACGGCATCGCGCCGGCATCGCGGCTGCCCGACGCCGTGGCGGCGACGCGGGCCATGACGGTGCTCCACGCGACCGAGCCGGCGACGGTCTACCTCTCCCTCTTCGCCCGCGTCGACGGCCTGACCGTCGACGACGTCGACCGTGAGCTCTACGAGCGGCGCAGCCTGGTCAAGCAGCTCGCCATGCGGCGCACCGTCTTCGTGTTCCCCCGAGACCTGCTGCCCGCGGCTTGGGGGAGCAGCTCGGCGCGGGTTGCGGCCCAGCTCCGGCCCCGGCTGGTCAAGGAGGTCGAGCGGGGCGGTCTGGCCGACGACGGCGCGGCCTGGGTCGACCGCGCCTGCGCGGCCGTCATGGCCCGGCTGGCCGACGGCAGCGAGCTCTCGGCGCAGGCCCTCCGCGAGGAGCTGCCCGAGCTGGAGGGGCGTATCGACCTCGCCGTCGGCAAGGCCTACGGCACCAACGTCGCGATGTCGCCGCGAGTGCTGTCCCAGCTCGGCGTGGAAGGCCTGATCACCCGCGGACGCAACGCCGGCCACTGGCGCGTCTCGCGGCCGCAGTGGACCTCGATGCAGGCGTGGCTCGGTGACGTCGAGGCGCCGTGGAAGGCTGACGAGGGCTACGCCGAGCTGGTGCGCCGTTGGCTGTGGACGTTCGGCCCCGGCACTGCCGCCGACATCCAGTGGTGGCTCGGCGGCACCGCCGGCATCGTCAAGCAGGCGCTCGCCGACGCTCGGGGCCGAGCAGGTCTCCCTCGACGGCGGAGAGACAGGTTGGCTGCTGGCCGACGACCTCGACGAGGTGACCTACGACGACCACTGGGCCGCGCTGCTGCCCGTGCTCGACCCGACGGTGATGGGCTGGAAGTCGCGCGACTTCTACCTCGGTCCCCACGCGCCGTACCTCTTCGACACCAACGGCAACGCCGGCACCACGGCCTGGTGGGACGGCCGGATCGTCGGCTGCTGGGTGCAGGACGACGCGGGTGTGGTCGAGGTGCGCTACGTCGACCGGGTGCCGAAGGCTGCAGAGAAGTCCCTGCGCACGGAGGCGGAGCGGCTGACCGAGTGGCTGGACGGCGTCCGCGTGAGCACGGTGTACCCCTCATCGGCTATGAAGAGCGCTCCCTGACGCTGCGCTATCGTCCCCGGCGTGCCAACCGACGAGCGCGACGAGACCATCGCCAGGCTCACCGAGGAGCTCCGCATGGTGCGCGAGGAGCTGGCCGAGGCTCGTCGCGCGAACGAGGAGCCGGAGGCGCGGATCGCCAAGCTCCGAGCTCGCCGCAACAAGGCGGAGCGCACGGCGGTGGTCCTCTCCGAGGCGCTGGCGGCGCGGTTGCGACGAGAAGCCGCCCGGAAGGATGCGGACCGCCGCCTGCTCGGCCGACTTCGGAACGACGTACCCGACCCCCGACGAGGCGGAGCAGCTCGAGCTGCTGCGGTCCTCCCCGCTCTTCGACGCCGGGTGGTACCTGCGGGCCTACCACGACGTCGTGCGCTCGGGCGACGAGCCCGCCCTGCACTTCCTCCGCAACGCCGTGAACCCGTTCCGCAGCCCCAGTGCCGACTTCGACACCGCCCGCTACGTCGAGGACCACCCCGAGGTCCTCGACCTGGGGATCAATCCGCTGGTGCACTTCCTGCTGACTCCCCGCAGGACAGGCCGGGGAACGTTACCCGCCCGGAGGGCTGAGTCGATGGGGGATCCCGAGGACTTCCAGCGGCGCTGGCACGGCTTCGTCCGTCGCTGGGGCAAGGCCGGACCGAGATGGGCGCGGCCGCTCGTCTCGCGCCGCGCTCCATGACGGACTTCCGGCGTCGAAGGGTCGGCCTGCCGCGCCGGACAGCGACCTGGCAGTCCGCTGCGCCACGGCGGTGCTGCGGGCGAGCGGGGCCTTCGACGAGAAGGGATACGCCGCGGCGCGGGCGAACCGGGTGGTGCTGCGGGCTGCCGACCCGCTGACCCAGTTCGTGACCGACGGGTGGCGCGAGCTCCGGGCGCCGAGCCTCGACTTCGACCTCTGGTGGTACTGGTGCGAGTACCTCGACCCGACGCGCGAGGACGTCAACCCGCTGCTGCACTACCTGTTGGCCGGCCGGCAGGCGGGTCACCTGCCCGTGCCACCACCGGCGCCGGCGCGCCAGCACCCGCGGCTGACGGGCGGATCCCCGCGCCGGATCTGCCTGTTCGCGGCGTACGACCGCGACGGTCTGGTGGACGACTACGTCGTGACGTACCTGCGTGAGCTCAGCCGACACTGCGACGTCTACTACCTGGCCGACGGGGTGCTCGAGCCGGGCGAGCTGGCCAAGCTCGACGATGTCGTCGAGGGCGCGTGGAGCATCCCGCACGGCCGGTACGACTTCGGCTCCTACTCGCTGCTGGCCCGAGACCTGGTCGGCTGGCCGACGGTGGCGGCGTACGACGAGCTGGTGCTGGCCAACGACAGCTGCTTCCTCCTGCGACCCCTCGACGACACGTTCGCGGAGATGGACACCCGCGCCTGCGACTGGTGGGGGCTGCAGGCGACGTCGATGGAGTTCAACGAGGACGACCTCGACGACCCCGACGGCCGTGATGCCGCTGGCCGAGGCCAAGGCGACGATGGTCGGCCCCCGTCGCTGGTCCGACGTGCTGTACCTGCACCTGAGCTCCTACTTCCTCGCCTTCCGCCGACCGGTGATCGACGACCCTGGCTTCCGCCGCCGCCTCGACGCGGTGTCGCCGCAGACCGACAAGATGTCGGTGGTCCACAAGTACGAGGTCGGGATCAGCCGCTACCTGATGGACTCCGGGTTCGAGTTCGACACCCTGCTGACCGACCTCTACCCGTTCCACCCGCTCTACTCACGACGATTCTTCGAGCTGGCCGCCCGCGGGTTCCCGCTCGTGAAGCGCAACTTCCTCGCCGAGAACCCTCGTCGGGTCGCCGACTTCGGGCAGTGGGAGAACTGGCTTCTCGAGGCAGTGCCGGAGGCCCCGATGGCCGCGATCCTCGCGAGCATCGACCGGGTCTCGCCGCAGGACGTGCGCGCGCTCTCCACGCTGGTCCAGGTCGACGAGCGCGGCCGCAAGGTCGCTCCCGGCCGGCCCCTCGCGGGGTACGGCTTCCGCTCCATGAGCCGGGAGGCGCCCAAGTTCGACCACTGGTGGGCCTTCCCGGTCGATCGGCTCACCCACCAGCTGCCCACCGGGTCGCGGGCCGTCTGGGAGGCCGTGCGTGACGACCCGTCCATCCGCAAGGTGGTGCTCACCCGGTCCCGGCGCGTCGAGCTCGACGGGCCGAACGTCGTGGTCCTTCCCCTCGGCTCGCGGGACGGGACGGAGGAGCTGGCGCGGTGCGGCCAGGTGCTGCTCGACGGCCATCCGCGAGCATCAGCTCGAGGTGCCGATGCCCTCCGGCTGGCACCGTTTCGTCCACGTGGGCGGCGGCCTGCCGATCGGGCCGCCGCGACTCGGGCCAGACGAGCTGGAGGGCGAGTCCCGACTGGCGGCGCGTGCCGTGGCGTCGCACGCGGAGGCGCTGGCCCGGGCCGCCGCCTCGCCACGGGCCGGACTCGATCACCTGTGGCTCACCGGCCTTCCCCGCCACGACCTCGTCGTCCGCCCGACGCTGCCGAGCGACCTGGCCCGTGAAGAGGCAGACCTCAGGGCCCGGCTGGGGGGACGACGCCTCGTGGTCTTCTGGCCGCGGCCAGGGGCAGCATCTCCGCGGCTGGAACCCGACCAGCTGGACCGGCTGGCCGACTGGGCGGCCCGCCACGACGCGGTCATCGGCGTGCGCGAGGCCGTCGTCGACAGCGTCCACAGCTGGACCTACGCACTGCGGCCGGTCGTCGGCGTCGGCGTCGCGGCACGAGCCGTCGCCCACGGCTCCACGGTGCTCCGCGTGGCCGATGCCGTCGTCACGGACGAGGCCGAGGAGGCGGTCGACTTCCTGCTGACCGGGCGACGGCTGCTGCACTGGTTGCCGATGGCGCCGCGGGCCGGTGACCTGGACACGGCGTGCTACCCGCCGGAGACGTACCTGCCCGGCCCGGTCAGCCGGACGTTCGAGGAGCTGTTGTCCGGCCTGGACGCGGCGTTCGACCCGCCCGATGCCCTGCTGCGGGAAAGGTACGAGAGCGCGGTCAGGCTGGCCTTCGCCCACACCGACGACGACAACGCCAGGCGCCTGGCCTGGCGGATGCGTGGTCACGCCTGAAGCTGGGGCTCTTCCAGCCACTCGCTGATCGGCAGGTACGTCTCCTGGACGAGTCGGGCCACTCGGGCACCCGAGCGCCCGTCCAGGTGCTCGTGCATCTGGTCACGCACTCGGGCCTGGCGGGCGCGCTCGGCTTCGCCCGGCGTGCTCAACAGCGAGCCGAATGCTGCTCGCAGCTCGTCCCAGTCACGACACACAGGTCCGGGAACCACGGCGGTCAGGTCCTGGACCAGGCCGGGATGGTCAGCGAACGCTGCCAGGTCGGGGACGAAGGCTGCCGAGGGCCGGTCCATCACGAGGTAGTCCACGAGGTCGTCGGTGTAGTCGGAGATCAGGGCGGACGCCTCGCGGAGCACCATCTCGGTGTCGGGGAAGACCCGGTGCGACAGGACCAGGAGGCCCCCGGCGCGCAGCGTCGCCGGGTCGAGGCCCGGGACGGGGTCGCTCGGCCGGTCGCGTCGCGGTGGTCGGACGCCTACGACGGCGCCAAGCTCTCGGGCCAGGTCGCGTAGCTCCCTCACTCTGCTCCGGCGTCAGCAGGGGCCCCCGGCGGGTCCCGCGGTCGGCCGGCGCCCACACCACCAGTCGGCGGCCGGCGAGGGCGCGGCGCAGGATGCCGAGCTGGGCACGCAGGTCCGGCGCGAGCGAGTCCTCGGAGCGGAGCAGCAGGTCGGCTCGCGGCGAGCCGGTGACCCATTGCCTGGGCCGGTCCCGGGATCGGATCAGCGGGCGCAGCATCTCAGCCTGGTGCCGGGAGGAAGCACACACCACGCGCGTCAGGTCGAGGTCGTGGAGCCGCTCGCGGTGACGCTGCTGCTCCTCCTCACTCGCCTCCTGTGGCAGAGCGGCTCCGAACGCGCGCAGGGACGTGGCGTGCCCGACGTCCACGAACCGGTGCCTGCGCGCCACCAGCGGATGGGGCAGGTCGGCCCGGGGACCCTCGTTGACGAACAGTGACCCCGCCCTGAGCAAGTACCACTGCGCACCTTGGCTCTCGCCCAGGACGGCCGCGACGTTGGCCCCACCGATACCGGGGTTCTCGGTCGGCCCGACCAGCACCTTCTTGATCGTGGGGTCGTGCCGGACCGCCTCGAACACCGCGCGGGCATGACCGTCCAGGCGACCCGTGCGCGGGTTGACGGGGAACACCCACCAGTGGTCGAACCGGGGCACCCAGCGCTCGAGGTCGTAGAAGTTGTCGGGGCCGATGAGCTCCTCGCTGGGCGAACTCCTGGCCAGGCGTCCTGCGGACCGAGAGCGCCCGGTGAAGGTTGAACGACGGCGACACCCGCCAGAGGTTGCGCTCCATCGCCTCGACGTCGGCGTCCGGCGCCGCCGCGAGCACCCGGTCCTTCCAGCGGTGCAGGTCGACCACGTGGAAGGGGTTCTCGTGCAGGAACTGCCGCTTGATGAACGGGAAGCCCTCCTCCAGCAGGTCGAACGCCGACTCCCGGTAGATCGGGTGGAACGGCAGCACCCCGTCGATGAAGGTGTCGACCTGGTAGCCGGCCAGCGTGAGGTAGGAGGAGATGCCGATCTCGTACTTGCGGATGATGGAGTTCTTGTCCGACTGGGCGGCCACGGTGTCGAGACGGCGGCGGAACTCGGGGTCGGCGATCACGTCCGACCGCAGCGCCATGAAGTAGGAGCCGATGTGGAAGCAGTCGGAGATCCGCCACGGGCGCTCCTGGCGGTTGTCCTCCACCAGATCGTCGATCCGCAGCCGGCGACCGAGACGTTCCTGGTCGCCGGGCCTGAAGTCGTCGTCGGTGGCCTGGAGGCCCCACCAGTGGGCGGGCCGCGCGTCCATGGTGTCGAACACCTCGTCCAGCGGCCGCAGCAGGTAGCTGCTGTCGTTGGTCAGCAACAGCTCGTCGTACGTCGCGATGGTGTCCCAGCCGACCAGGTCGCGGGCGAGCAGGGAGTAGGAGCCGAAGTCGTAGCGGCCATGACGGATGCTCCACCGCCCGCGTGTGTACGGCGCCAGCTTGTCGAGCTCGCCGTCCTCGAGCGGGCAGTCGGCCAGGTAGAAGACGTCGGCGTGCCGGCTCAGTTCCCGCACGTACGCCACGACGTAGTCGTCTACCAGGCCGTCGCCGTCGAAGCCCGCGAAGAGACAGATGCGGCGTGGCCGGCCGCTGACCGGGGGTGCTTGCCGGGCCGGGAGCACGGGCGGCACTGGCGCGTGACCCTGGAGCCGGCCCTCGGCCAGGTAGTGCACGTAGGGGTTGACCACCTCGGCGCCGGGGTCGAGGTAGGTCGTCCAGTACCACCAGACGTCGAAGCCCTGCGACGGGTTGCGCAGGTGGCGCCAGCCGTAGCGGATGAAGTGTCGCAGTCCCTCGGCGTGCAGGCAGAAGCACCAGTGCAGCTCCCGGTTGTGCCACATGTACTCGTGGTTGTCGAAGGTCCCGTTGGCCATGACCAGGTCGTACTCGCACGTCATCGTGTCGGCCGGGTCGACCAAGGCGTTCGCTGCGTCGTCGGCCGGGTCGGTGCCGCACGCGGCCAGGGCGGCATCCAGGCCGGTCTCCAGCACGTGCGCGAGCAATGCCGGACCGTCGCGCCGGGTCGGCGTCGGTGTAGCCGCGCACGAAGGCCAGCCACCGGGCCCAGAAGGACGAGGTGTACGCCGCCGGATCGGTCGCCCGGTCGAGCCCCGGGTCAGCCACGGGCCGGCCGGCCGTGGCCCAGGTAGTGCAGCAGGGCGGGCAGGTCGCTGTTGCGGACCTCGGGGTGGTCCTCGAGGTACTTCGCGGTGTCGAACCTCGGTCCTGGATCCGCCTTGGTCTTCGCGGCCGTCCGCACGTAGTGGAGAGCGGGGGACAGCAGCTCCCGGACCACGTCGGGCTGGTAGCGGAGGTACCAGCCACCGTCGAACAGGTCGCTGGCCTCGACCGCGGCCACGCGGTCACGCTCGATGGCGTCCTCCCGGCCTGGGCGCAGCCGGGCCGCCAGGCCGCCGCCGGACCGGCTCGCCCAGTAACGCTCGGACAGCAGCCGCGCCAAGGCGTTGGCGAACAGCCGCGTCTGCTTGCGCAGGCCGGCGCGCTCCCGGCGTACCCGTTGGAGCGTCTCCTCGGCGGCCTCCTGGCGGCCGTGCGCCAGCTTGAGCTGGCGGCGGGCGAGCCGCAGCGCCTCGGTCAGTTCGGCGACGTCGGCGGGATCGGTCGCGCTCACGGCCGCCCGGCACCGGCGTCGTCAACGGCCTCACGCAGCATCCGTTCGTGGCCGACCGAGAGGTCCACCACCTGCAGATGCTCGATCTCGGCGAGCCGTCGGGCACCGGACAAGTGGGTCAGGTTGCCCTGCTCGTCGCGAGACTCGCGGAAGCGCGACTCGACATACCCCTGGCCGGTGGGCAGCTCCGTCAGCGAGCCGAGGCGGTCGGCCTTGACGAAAAAGGCGTTGCTGCCGTTGTTGTTGCAGCCCACGAACGCATACCCCTTCCGCTCGCCGAGCTCGCGCAGTGCCGACAACGAGGCCCCGAAGTAGAGGTTGGAGTGATGCGCGACCGTGCGTTGGAAGGCCGGTTCGTACGGCACCGTGACGCGAGCGCTGGGACCGAAGACGCTGTTGTACTCGACGACGACGATCACGGGGTCGACTTCGGTGATCGCTTCCCACAGCCAGTAGTCGTTGCCGTCGATGTCGATGCTGAGCAGCCCGATCTCGCCGGAGAACTCGTTCTCGGCAAAGGTCGCGTTGATGTTCTCGCGGGTGATGAAGGACGCGACGGCGGTGAGGTCGAAGCGCCAGCACTCCTCGCTGGACTGGATGTCGCGGACGAACTCGGGGCTGCCGTCGATCACCAGACCGCGCCAGTTGTCGTGCCAGAGCAGAAACCGGGTGTTGGCCTCGCGGTAGTTCTCGACTCCGAACTCGATGAAGACGGGCGGGACGTCGACCGCGTGTCGGACCAGGTGCTGGATGATGCCGTCCTCGCCGAACTGTGAGAAGACCTTGAACTCCGTGTCGGCCAGGGACGCCGGGTGGTCGGGGACCAAGCGCCCCATGATCGTGCCCATCAGCACCCGGTTGGCCTCGATCGCGCGCAGCTGGCCCAGGGGGCTCAGGTCGCGGGCCTTGCGCAGCGCGTGAGCGACGCGGGGTGACTTGACGACGAGGCGTTGCTGGAGCATGCAGGCCCTTCTCCGAGGGGGTCGGACAGACCGGAGGCTATCAGCGGTCGCCGAGCTCGCCCTCGATCCAATCCTGGAGAGCTCCCACACCGGCTGCCAGTGACCACTGGGGTGACCAGGCCAGCTGGGCCACCGTGCTCTGCACGTCGCATGCGGCATGGCGGACGTCCCCGTCGCGGAACTGACCGGTCACGTGCGGCTCGGGCGCGCCGTGATGGGCCGCCACGGTGGTCGCCAGGTCGCGGATGGTGGTGCGGACGCCGGCCCCGATGTCGAGGGTCCGGACGGGCGTCGTCGGCGGCGCGGCCATCGCCGCCACCAGGGCCGCCGCCACGTCGTCGATGAAGACGAAGTCGCGCGTGATCTCCCCGTCCTCGAAGAGCGGGATCGACTTGCCTTGCCGGGCGAGCTGGGAGAACAGCGACACGATGCCGGTGTACGGGTTGGTGAGCGACTGTCCGGGCCCGTAGACGTTCTGCAGGCGCAGCACCGACAAGGGCACATCGTGCGACCCTCCCCAGGCGCCGAGCACGTGCTCCTGGGCGAGCTTGGTGGCGCCGTACACGCTCGACGGCGCGGGTCTGGTGCCGTCCACGGAGTTCGGCACGTGCGTGGCGTCGGGAAAGTCCCATTGCCCGGCCTCGAGCTGGGCGTGGGTGCGCGCGCCCGGCTGGAAGAGCGCCCCGTCGGTACGCCGCCAGGTGCCCTCGCCATAGACCGCGCGGCTGCTGGTGAGGACCAGGTGGGAGGGCAGGTGGCCGGCCCGCGTCAGCCCGTCCAGGAGCTGGGTGGTGCCGACGACGTTCACCGAGCCGTGACGGGTGCTCTCGCTGAGCGACTGGGCCGTGCCCGTCTCGGCCGCCAGGTGCACGACGACGTCCGGGCGGAGGTCGGCGAGCACACGGTCCCAGGTGCCTGGCTCGACCACGTCGGCGACGACCAGCTCGGCGGTCTTGTGCAGCGCAGCCGGTCGATCGGAGGTGGGGTGCACCTGCGGGTGCAGGTTGTCGACGACCACCCAGCGCTCGGCACGATCGCCGAGGAGCTGCGACAACGCGCAGCCGATGAAGCCGGCGCCTCCGGTGACCAGGACGTTCCCGATCGGGCCTTGCTCAGGAGCAGAACTCATCGCACCTCCGGCGGCTCGCAGGGCGCGCCACCTGCACGCCGACCGGTCATGCTAGTCGGCGTTCTCCTCACCAGGAGATGACCCTCGACCGCATCGACGTCGGTAGCCCGCTCCGGACCTCGGTCAGCAGCTCGGGCGCCACGACGACCGCGACCCGGCTGTCGCCGCTCAGGATGAGCTGGGTGGCCTGTGTCACCGCAGTCATGTCGACGAAGGCCACGCCGTACTCGGAGAGCACGCGAGGCGGTTCCGTCCCTGTCGTGGCCGACCAGGTCTGGCTCAGTGCGAGCTGCCACTGTGCCGCGAGTGCGGGAGGAGGATCGCCGGGCAGGGCAGCGACGTAGCTCGTCGTGCCGAACGGTCGCCGGGCGGCGACCTTCGAGGCCGCCAGCAGACGCAGGGACTCGCCCGAAGGAGACGCGGTGAGCGTGACACCAGCGGCCCGGTAGGTCGCCATCGGCGCCAGGTCGGGCACGGGCGTCGGGGGCTGAGGACCCACGTAGCCGAAGAACTGTGTGGCCGCCACCGTCGCCAGTGCCGCGGCGCCGACGGCGACTGCCCTCGCGCGGCGCGCTCCGACGGGGGCTCGGAAGGCGAGCTGTGCGATCCCGACCGCCAGCATCGCGTAGGCGACGAGCGAGACGCCGTCGGCGACCTTCCCGAAGTAGTAGGACAGCTCACCGGAGGTGAGGATCTGGTACGAGCCGAGCACCAGGACCATGAGCAGCCCCGTCAGCGGGACGGCGGCCATCTCGAGGGCGCGGCGTGATCCGGTGTCGCGCTGCATGACCCATGCGGCGGCAGCCGCCGCGCACGCACCCAAGGTGACGGTGAGCAGCCGCGACATGGAGTACTGCGGCGGCGAACCGGTCACGGTCAGCGCGTCCCCCGCACCCGAGCCGCGCAGGACGAACAGCGCCGCGAGAGACAGCAGCACGGACACCCCGGCCGCCGTCACGAGAACGGCACGCTGCCCACGCGACGTTCCCGCGATCACCCGGCGGATCCGCACGAAAGGCACGCAGGCCGCCACTCCAGCGAGCGCAGCCAAGGGCAGCCAGCTGTTCGCCGTGGCGACCACCAACCCGCCCAGGAGGAGCACGCTGAGAAGTCGGGCGCGACCGAACGTGGAGGCGCCGACCAGGACGGCAAGCGCGGCCGTGCCAGCGGCGAACACGAAGTTCGGGAACGCGCTGCTGATCGCCGCCGCGCCCGGTCCGGCGACGTACGCGGCGCCCACGAGTGCCGCTAGCGGCCACGTGAGCAGCGGTCGTCGGCGCAGCGCGGGCAGCTGCGCGACACCGGCGACGAGCAGGGCGGCGAGCAGCGAGAGCAGGAGGGCCAGACCCTGTCCGTAGCGCAGCACCTCCGTCGCGGCGTCGCCTACCTCGGGGCCGTTGAGCAGCTCCATCACGCCGACGAGGAGGGCGTGGAACTGCTGCGGGTACGTCGCGCCCACCCATGCCGATCCGTCGGGCGCAGTGCCCAGGGCAGGGACCACCTGACCGTGCTGTCGGATCATCTCGACCATGTCGAAGTGGGTGACGTGGTCCCAGTTGCTCTTCATCAGCAGGTTGAGCGAGCGGTCACCGGAGGCCGCGTGCACGAGCGGCCAGGTCAGCCAGGTCCCCAGCGCGAACGTGAGCACGGGGAGCGCGTCCACGCTCGAGATGCGAGGCAGCAGGCATCGAGCACGTCGTGCCGGATCAGCTCCGGCGAGCGGCCAGGCCGCCAGCGCTCCGGCGGCGATCGCGAGGACCGGGGTCACCCAGCCCACGCCGTGCCCGGGCGCGGGCAGCCACCAAGCAGCGGTACCCAGCCCAGGACCAGGCCGCCCCCGATGAGCAGGCGACGTGAGAGCTGGCGGGAGACCGGCGCGAGGGCCACCACCAGTGCGGCGAGCGCGAGCCCGGCCACGCCCTCCAACGCCCCGGTCAACCGGCCGACGACCACCAGACCGGCCACGGCCAGGCCCGCCAAGGCGGCGCGCATGACCTGCGTCCGTCGTACGACGCTGCGAGGCGTCTCTCTCTGCGCCGGAGTCACGTCAGCACGTTGACCATCGACAACACGGCCAGCAGCGCCAGCGCCCGGCTCGGCCCGGGACCGCGGAAGATCATCGCCAGGCAGGCTGTCAGTCCTGCCAGAAGGCCGTACCCGTGGCGCGGAGAGAGCATGTAGTACAGGTGGTTGACGTAGAAGTTGAGCGCCACCAGCATGAACGGTCCCACGACCGTCAGCACCAGCACGCCGATGCCGAAAGCGCTGAGCCGCGGTGCCGAGCGGAGCGCGAGAGCGGCGGCGATCACGCCCCCGCTCAGCAGGCCGGCGGTCACCACAGCCACGAAGTTGTTGGTCGGGTCGTTGAAGAACGCCGGCTGCCAGTTCCCGGTGGCCGGGCTGTAGAAGACGTAGAGGAGGGGCTCGACGATGCTGCTCCAGTCGATGGCTCTCGGCGTGCAGCATGTCGTAGAGCGGGCTCGCCTCAGGCTCCTCCGTCGCGGTGAGGTTCAGGCGCAGCCCCCACAGGAACGACACGACCGCGAACGTCGCCAGGCCGGCCCCCGCGGTGAGCAGGGAGGCGCGGAGCGGCGGTGAAGCTTCCCGGGCCCGGCCACCCGACTCCCGTTCCTCACGACGGCGGGAGAGCAGAGGCAGGACCACGAGGTACAGCACGGCCGCACCGACCGCCTCGAAGGCCGTGAACTTGGTGAGCGCCGCCAGCGCCACGGCCACCAGGAACCAACCCGCCCGGCGACGCGTGCCGTCGTACGACAAGACGGCGAGCATGACGAGCCCCGACATCACCGCCGTGGTCGTGTCGGGGCCCATGGTGCCTGCCGAGGTGATGGCCGACGAGCCGGTCCCGACCAGGATGGCCGCGCCGGCTCCTGCGAGGCGGCTCGCCCCCAGTCGCTCGGCGATCAGGTAGCTGACCATCATCAGCGCAGCGAGCCAGACGGCCCCGAACCCGCGGGCCACGCTGAACAGCGACCAGCCGGTCACCGCCGCCACGGGGCGGGCGAAGACGGCGGTGACGTAGTAGTAGACCGGGCCGGACCCGCCGGCCGTCGAGGCGCCCGCACCCGGGAAGGCGGCGGGGTCGTAGGGGCCGGGACGACAGGGCGGCAGCGGCAGCACGTACTCCGGGCCCGAGGTGCGACAGGCCCATTCGTGCATGGCACTCTGCGAGATCTTCTCGCCGATGACGGGCACGTGCGGCGCGTCGTGGATGAAGTCGTAGTGGACGACCTCGTCGATCGGCGACGGATAGGGGTACTTGTCCATCAGCACAGCCACCGACACGACCGAGCACGCCAGGAAGAGCAAGGCCAGGAGCAGATTGGGGGGGAGCGCCCAGCGCCTGCCCGGTGCCCCGTCGTCAGTCATGGTGCCCGACCCTACGATGGCGGCTGCACCCGGGAGCGACGCGGTCGGGACCCGTATAGTGCCGCGACCCGCCCAAGCCTCGGAGGAGCACTGATGTCCACCCCACGACGACCGTGGCGCGCGTACCCGTGGCACGTGATCGTTCCGGTGGCGGTCTACCTCGTCCTGGTGCTCGCCGGCATCACCCAGTCGTCGATCGGGATCACCAGCCTGCGCGAGGATCCGGGGGACCCGTCCGGCACGATGATCGGCGACGCGCGAGCCATCAGGTCGGACGAGTGGCTCTCCGTGACGCCGGTGGTCCTCGGCGTCATGGCGACGGGGAGCACCGAGGATCTCAACCCGCTGGCCGCTGAGCAGCAGTTCCTGGCCATCCTGCCGTCCGGACCCGTGTCGTCAGTGGTGCTGTTCGACGGCGCCGTGCTCCGGCTCGGGCCGTGGCTTCCCGATGCGATGCTGCTGGCGGCCCGCTGGTGGCTCCCGCTGCTGCTCCTCATCCTGGCCACGCCGTCCTACTTCAACCTGATCACGGGCAGCAGGCGGGTCGGGTACCTGGCCACCGCCCTCATCGCCTTCGCGCCGGCGACTGCTTGGTGGTCGCTAGCTCCCGTCTGGATCCTCGGGTTCGCGATGGCTGGCGCGGCGGCCCTTCAGCTCACGGTCCGGGCAGCCGTCGAGTCCAGGATCAGAGCGTCGCTCGGGTGGGGCGCACTCGCGGCTCTGATGCTGGCCCGCGCTCCGATGGGGTATCAGCCGTGGTCGATCATTCTCGTGACGGCCGTCGTGCTGGTCGCGGCTGTCGGCGCCGTGGCGTCGAGCGCCCGTCGGGGACGAGCCTCGGCCGCGATCGCGGCGACCGGCCTCGCGACGATCGTGTTGTTCCTCGGCATCGTGATCGAGAGTCGGGAGGCGCTGGCTGCGGTCGTCGACACCGTGTACCCCGGCCAGCGGGTCTCGAGCGGAGCCGCCCAGCACTTCCAGGAGATCTTCGGCGCAACCGGGCTGGCGCCTCTGACCGATGCCATGCCGATGACCGGGACGAACGCGAGCGAGATCTCCTCCGGCTTCGCGGTCTGCTTCGTGTGGGCGATCCTGCTGCTGGTGCGCCCCGTCGCCTTCCGTCGCGCGGGCCATCGGGCTGCCGTGTTCACGCTGCTGGTCGTCTCGGCATGGTGGTTCGCCTGGGCGACGGTGGAGTTCGGCGCAGTCGGCTCTCACCTTCCTCTCGTCAACCTGGTGCCGCCGGCACGGGCTGCCGACGTCATCGGGTTCTTGGCTGTCATCCTGCTGTGCCTGGTGCTCCCCGCCGCCGGGAAGGTCAACGGCTGGCGGTTCTCGGCGATCACGGCCGCGGCGTGTGCGGCGGTGGCGGCCTACGCCGGCTCGCTGCTGCGCTCGCAGAACCTTCCCGAGATCTCCATCACGGCCGTGTGGACGTCCGGCCTCCTGGTGGGGCTGGTGGTCCTGGTGGTGACCCGGTGGCCCCAGCGGAGGTCCGGGTACGTGCTGGCCGGCGTGTGTGCGCTCGTCCTGGTCTGGGACGTCAATCCGGTGCTCGTCGGGCTCGGCGACCTGCGCGGAACCCCGGTGGCGAACCAGATGCTCGGCTGGGGACAGGACGCGCGCGACCACGGGTCCGTGTGGGCCTCGGACGCCGTCGAGGTCGACTCGCTGTTCATGGCCACCGGCGTGCCGTCGATGTCGGGCCGACAGCTCGCCGGGCCGGACAAGCAGGCCTGGCAGCAGCTCGATCCGAACCCGTCGGACGAGACGTTGTGGAACCGCGCCGCCTTCGTGTGGTTCGTGTGGACCGACAGCCCGACCCTGACGCTGGACAACCCCAGCCCTGATGCCGTGCGCGTCATGGGCTCACCCTGCACGGTGGCGGACCGGATGCCGGAGCTGACCCGGGTCGTCGCTTCACACCCGCTCGCCGACGGCTGCTTGACCGAGGTCGGCACCTTCCCCTGGGCGGGCGTGCCTCGCTACGTCTACGCCGTCAAGGGCTGACGAAGGGCTCGCGGCGTTTCGGCTTGTGACGCAGGGAGGGTGCCTCGATCAGGTGCCACGAGATCTGCGCGAGGGTGTAGACGACCGGGGTCGCGATCGCGATGAGCGCCCACGGGGCCAGGTCGTCGCCGGTCACCTGGACGATCGTCTGCTGCACCGGGAACGCCCAGATGTAGACGCCGTACGACGCGTCACCGAACCGCGTGACCACCCGCCCGATCGGTGGGAGGGCGTAGGCGAACCAGTACGACAGGTAGACCGCTCCGACGGTCCAGACGACCACCCGGACCGACGTCGGGCCGAGGCCCGCGACGTAGCAGAGCGCGAGCAGACCGGCGGCGACCGGCCAGCTCAGCACGATCCGCTCGCGGAAGGAGTAAGCAGCGGTGCCGAGCGCGAACGCGGCCAGCACGTAGGTCGCGCCGACCGCCTCGGACGTGGACGGCACCCAGACCGCGGCCCAGGCCAGACCGAGCATCGCGATCGAGAGGACGAGCCACCTGCGGCGCAGCAGCCCGGCCATCCCGAGCCCGGCCAGCACGGCGTAGGCGAAGACCTCGACCGGCAGGCTCCACAGGGGACCGTTGACGGCGCCGGCGTACAGGTTGTCCTCGAACACTCCCGGGAGCCCGGCCCCGAACGGGAACAGCAGCACGATCCGGACCGGGTAGATCCAGGTCTCCCAGGAGGAGAAGTACGCCGCGGGCGCACGCGTGGTGACCAGCGGCCCGAGCACGAAGGCGGTGAGCACCGCCACCGTCGCGAGCGCAGGGAGCAGCCGGAGCGCCGCGCTTGATCCAGAAGTCGCGCGGCGAGGGGTCGTACTCCCAGCTGCGCCGGATCAGCAGCCCGCTCACCGCGAAGAAGATCAGCACGCCGACGTTGCCGAGCGTGGTGCCGAACTGGTGGAGGGGTTCGTCCTCGCCCACCAGCGCGAACGAGTGCGACACCAGGACCGACCAGGCCGCGAGCAGTCGCAGCAGGTCGAAGTTGTTGTGCCGACTGCCGACGACCTCGGACAGGCGCACGCCGGGGAGGGACCGCGAAGGCGTCTCCGTAGGAGCCGTGCGGGACGCGGACATGGCAGGCAGGCTACCAACGCGAGGCCCGATGGGCCGGATGCGCGAACACTCCTCAGCGCGTCCTAGGATCAGCCTCTATGGCTTCCGAGGACCCGATGCCGGAGGCCACCGCACCGGTCTCTCGACCGCGCCGGACCGTGGTAGTCCTGGGTGCCGCAGTCGTCAGCGGTGTCGCCGGCTATGTCGTGCTGGTGCTGACCGCGCGGTTCCTCGACGCCGCTGAGAACGCTGACTTCCTGGTGTTCTGGGGGGCGATGTTCGGCGTGTTCGGGGTGCTCATCGGGATCTCCTCGGAGACCACGAGAGCCGTGTTCGCCGGGCGCGAGAGTGCGGCGGCCGGCGTCCGGGTGGTGCCGATCTCGGCGGCCCTGGGCGTCGGCAGCGTGGTGGTCCTCGGGTTGACCGGCCTGTGGTGGGGCCCGCACCTCTTCGGCCCGCGGTGGCAGACCCTGCTGCCCGTGCTGCTCCTGGGGGTCGCCCTGTTCGCCGTGCACTGCGGCCTCGGCGGGGGCGGTCGCCGGGCGTGCCGAGTGGGATCGGTACGCCGGCCTGGTCGCCGCCGAGCCCACCGTGCGGGTGCTTGCGGTCGCGTTGGTGGCGACGGTCGGCGTCAGCGTCGGTGGCTTCGCCGCGGCGACCGCGGCCGCCGCCGGGACGTGGCTGCTCTTCGTCCTGGCCTCCCGTCACTACCGGAGTGCCTGGCACGCCCGTGCGGACGTGGGGACCGGGCCGTTCCTGGGCCGGGTGCTCGGGGCGAGCTCTGCGTCGGCCGCGTCGGCGCTGATCCTCGTGGGGTTTCCGGTCCTGCTGCGGGTGACCACCTCGGACGCCGAGTTCTCGACCGCGGCCCCCCTGATCCTGGCCGTGTCGCTGTCGCGGGCGCCCCTGCTGGTCCCGCTCGGCGCCTACCAGACCATCGCGGTGACCAAGGTGATGATCGGTGGCGTGCGTGCTCTCACCGTGCCGGCGCTCGTGGTGGTGGCCGCGACCGCGCGTCGGTGTTCTCCTCGCCTACCCGGTCGGGCCGGCCGTGCTCCGCCTCCTCAATCCCGACTACGAGGTGGCGGGCGCGACGTTCAGCGGCTGTGCTGCCGCCGCAGGCTTGGTCGCCCTGCTCACGCTCAGCGGGGCGGTCAGCCTCGCCCAGGACCGCCACGCGTCGTACGTCGCCGGCTGGGTCGCCGCCACCGGCGTGACCGTCGTGGTGCTGTCGTTCCCGTGGTCGCTGGACGACGCGGACCGTGGTCGCCCTGGTGCTCGCCCCGCTCGTCGGCATCCCGTTGCACCTGCTCCGACCGCGAAAGCCCGCCGGATAGGGTCAGGGCCCCATGAGCGGCCGTCCCCTCGTCCTCGTCGACATGCTGTCCTACACCGGCACCAAGGGCGGCATGGAGACCTACACCCGCGAGCTCTACCGCGAGCTCGGCACCATGGACACCGGGTTCGAGTTCGTGGCGCTGGCCAGCAACGAGGGCCTGCGCGAGGGCACGGCGTGGTTCCCGGGCGAGGTCATCGCGTCTCGGATCAGCGGCGAGAACCGTTTCGCCTGGGCTCTCGGTGAGCTGGTCGCCTCCGGCTGGGTGGCGTCGCGGCGGGGCGCCGACCTGGTGCACTCGCCGGCGACCCTGGCACCGGCGTACACCGCGATGCCGACCGTGGTGACGATCCACGACATGCTGTACTGGAGCCACCCGGAGCTGATGTCCACGCCGCTCTACACCGGGCCGGTGAAGTGGATGGAGAAGCGCGGCGCAGCCAACGCGACGCGCGTGATCACCGACAGCCAGGTCTCGGCGGACGAGATCGTCAAGTACCTCGGCTTCCCCAGGGACCAGCTGCACGTCGTGCCGCTGGCTGCGACGCATCCCGTGGACCGCGCGCCGCGGCCGTGCGCCCCGGAGAACCTCGTCCTCGCCAGCGGGCAACGTCGTCCGCACAAGAACTGGACCAGCCTCATCCGGGCTCTCGCCCTGGTGCCAGAGGACGTCCGGCCGCACCTGGTCATCACCGGTGCGCGCGGTGAGGACCCACTCCGGCCCCTGGTCGACCGCCTGGGTCTTGCCCCCTGGGTGACGCTGATGGGCTGGGTGGACGACGCCGAGCTCGCCGGGCTGCAGGCCCGGGCGAGAGTGATGGCCCTGCCGACACTCGCGGAGGGCTTCGGCCTGCCCGTGCTGGAGGCGATGGCCTCCGGCTTGCCCGTGATGGCATCCGACCTCCCGGTGCTGCGCGAGGTCGGCGGCGACGCCGTGCTCTACTTCGACCCGCGCAGCACGCGCGCCATCGCTGACACGCTCCGGGTGGTGGCCACCGAGCCGGAGCGGATGGAACAGCTCAGCGCGGCGGGGTTGGCACAGGCCGCGTCGTTCTCCTGGCGGCGGGTGGCCGAGGAGACCCTCGAGGTCTTCCGGCTGGCCCTCGCCGACCCGCCGGAACGAAGGTTCTCGCTCAGCCGCGAAAGGCGTGGGTGAGCAGTCCGCCGAGCCCCGACCGGGCCCGGACGGCCGCGGGCACCAACGTGAGAGCGTGCAGACGACTGGTCCACCGCTGCCGGGCCGTGCGGGCTGCCCGCCGCCAGTGGTGCGCGTGCATCTGGCGCGGCGGCCTCGGCGTAGTAGCGACGCTCGTCGGGCAGCCGCCGACCGTGCAGCAGGCTGGTCGACGACACGCTCTTGGTGTGCCTGCGGTAGGAGAAGCACACCGTCGGATCGATCACCATGGTCTCTCCTGCCGCGACCATGTCGATGACGAGCGCGAGGTCCTGGATGATGGGCAGCTCCTCGCGGAACGGGTAGGCCCGCACCCGCTCGGTGCGGAAGACGAGCGAGGGCCAGTAGAGCCAGTTGCCGCGGAGCAGGCTCACGGCCAGGTCCTCGCCGCCGAGCTCGGTGGGCGCCTGCACCGTGGGGCGGATCGCGCGCTTGACCCTGTCGCCCAACGGGTCGATCTCGGCGCCGTGCTCGTCGATGACCCGGACACCGACCTGGATGACCGCGGCGTCGGGGTACGCCGCGTGGGCGGCGCGGACGGTGGCCAGGAAGCCGGGTTCGAGCAGGTCGTCGCAGCCCAGGAACATCATCAGGTCGGCGGACGCCAGGTCGCGGCACCGTGCGTAGTTGCCGGTGGTCCCCAGGTTGGTCTCGTTGCGGACGTAGCGGATCCGCGGGTCGCTCTCGGCGGCGAAGTACTCGGCCACGGTCGGGTCCGGGTAGCAGTCGTCGACGACGACCAGGCTCCAGTCGGCGTCGGTCTGGGCGCGCACGCTGTCCACGGTCGCGAACAGCAGCTCGGGCTCGCCCCAGAAGGGCACGAAGATCTCGATCGGCGTGGTCGGCACGGCAAGGAACGCGGGTCTCAGCCGCGGGACGGATCGACGGGTGGCTGGTGGCCGGACTCGCGGGTGGCGCGGTCGAGCTCGAGACGGAGCAGGGCGACCTCCTCAGCGAGCGTTCGGGTGCGCTCCTCCAGGCGTCCGAGCTCATAGCTGTGCTGGAGCGTCAGGACCAGCAACACCAGGGAGGCGACGAAGAACAACAGGTTGGCCGGAACCTGGAGACCGAGCAGCGTCGTGGCCCACGTCAACAGTCCGGGGAAGACCGCGACGACCAGGACGCCGACGGCGATCACGAACCAGATCAGGGCGTACTTCTCACGGAGACGGTGGCGGCGGAGCATCTCGAACAGCGAGACGATGACGATCAAGGCGCCGGCGATCCCCAAGAGGTTGACGGCGCTCACCGGTGCGCGCTCGCCTTCGGGGTCGTGACGTTCGTCCGGGTGGCTCCCTCGTCGAAGCTCTCCTCCCAGCGCCGCACCAGCGCCAGACCCAGCGCGACGACCGCACGGACCAGGTACACGGCCGACCTGAAGGGCGACGACGACGGCTGTCCGGCCGACCTGGTCCTCATGTCGACGGGTTCCTGGGTCACCGAGCACCCGGTGCGCAGGGCGATCACCAGGGACTCGACGGTGTCGCCGAGGTACTCGGCGGGATAGTGCGACGCGAAGACCCCGATGGCCCGGCGGTCGGAGACCCGGAAGCCGGAGGTGACATCGGTGAGCCGCGTCCGCGAGAGACGCGAGAGCACCCTCGCCAGCAGCATCATCGCCCACCGCCGCGGGCCGCGCACGACGTACGGGTCCCCGGAACGGGCGAAGCGGGCGCCGACGACGATGTCGGCATCGTCGAGACGGGCGATCAGGGCGGGCAGGTACGACGGGTCGTGCTGGCCGTCCGCGTCGATCTGCACGGCGACGTCGTAGCCGTGGCGCAGCGCGTAGCGGTAGCCGGTGCGCATGGCGCCACCCACGCCGAGGTTGAAGGGCAGCCGACACACCTCCGCGCCCGCGGCGAGGGCTCGCTCGACGGTCTCGTCGCCGGATCCGTCGTCGATGACCAGGATGTCGACGTCCGGGTTGCTCTGCCGGATCTCGGCGACCGTCGCGCCGACCGAGTCCTGCTCGTTCCAGGCCGGGACGATGACGAGCACGCGTGACGACGTGCTGGGGCCGGGCATGGCGTGCATGTTACGACGTTCACCGGTCAGTCCCGCCGCACTCCCGATTCGACGGCGGTCGGGCACCAAGCCGTATCCTCCGCCCGTGCCGCAGCCCAGGGAGCAGAACCCACCTCCGGTGCAGCGGCTGCGGGTCCGCTACGCCAAGCGGGGCCGGCTGCGGTTCACCAGCCACCGCGACTTCAGCCGGGCCTTCGAGCGGGCGGTCTTCCGGGCGCGGATCCCGATGGCCTACTCCTCGGGCTTCAACCCGCACCCGCGGATCAGCTACGCGGGCGCCGCGCCGACCGGAGCGGCGAGCGAGGCCGAGTTCCTCGAGATCGGCCTGGCCCAGGTGATCGAACCCGACGACGTACGTCGCGCGCTCGCCGAGGCGATGCCCGACGGGCTCGACGTGCTCGAGGTCGTCGAGGGATCCGGCTCGCTGGCCGACCGGCTGGAGGCGAGCCGGTGGAGGGTCGTCGTCGCGCTGCCCGCCGCCGACGTCGCGGCCGCGGTGGACGCCTTCCTCGCCGTCGACGTGGTGCCGGTCGAGCGGATGACCAAGAAGGGCCTGCGCACCTTCGACTGCCGGCAGCCGGTCGTGGCGCTGACGGTCGGCCCCCACGACGCGGGCTCCGTGCTCGACCTCACGCTGCGTCACACCGTGCCCGCGGTCCGTCCCGACGACGTCCTCAGCGGCCTGGAGGCCGTGGCCGGACTGCGCCCCGAGGCCCCGCCGCTGCTCACCCGGCTGCAGCAGGGCCCCCTCGATCCCGCCACCGGTGAGGTCGGCGACCCGCTCCGGTAACGCGGGAATGGCCGGCCGGCGGCCGCCCTGTGCGATACTGACCGCGGTTGTACCGGCTGGCAGAGGAATGCCAGCAGGGACGACCCGACGACGTTCTCGCCCGTCCCGGTCCTGTAACGACCGGGGCAGGCACACCGAGAAACCCGTCGGCGCCAGACCGCGACGCGGCCCGCGAGATGCAGGGGCCCAGCGACCGCGGCAGGTGACGGCAGGCCTCTCGTGACGCACACCGCGGAGGGTGTCGCCGCCGACGAAGACTTTGCGCTGCCGCCCCCTGGGTGACCAGGTGTGCGGGTGGTGGCGCCGGACACGGTCCGGGAGCGTGGTGCGTTTCCCGGGCGGAGGAGCAGCCCATGCTCGACGACACGCCGACCGACGCCGACTTCCAGGAGAGCCAGGGAGCAGCACCCGACGCGACGCCGGACGACCCGAGCCCCGCCGCGGCCGAGAAGCCGAAGACCGCCAAGAAGGCCGCCGCGAAGAAGACGACGGCCAAGAAGGCGACGGCCAAGAAGGCGACGGCCAAGAAGACCGCGGCCAAGAAGCCGCGGCCAAGAAGACCGCCGCGACGGCAGCCGCCGAGCCTGACTCGTCACCCCAGGCGGCCACCGACGAAGCGCCCGCGCCGAAGGCCAGACGCACGCGCAAGAAGGCGCCCGCCGACGAGCCTGCATCTGTCGAGGCCGCAGAGGAGCCCTCCGGCGACTCGGGCGCGCCTGCCGCGATCGCCGTACCCCTGTTCCAGGTGCCCGACGCCACGCCGCCCGCCAAGCGCCGCCGCCCGGCCAAGAAGGTGGCCGAGGCCCAACCCGACGAGCCGGCACCCGTCGAGCCGGCCGAGGAGTCGACCGGCGACGGCGACGAGGAGTCGGGCGAGGAGACCGGCAGCGGCCGTCGCCGCCGTCGCCGCGGCGGCCGTCGCCGCCGCAAGTCGGGGGAGAGCCCCGAGCCCGACAGCGGCGAGTCCGCACCCGAGGCGGATGCCGATGCCGAGACTCCCGAGGCCGACGCGGGCGACGAGCCCGCCGAGGGCACCTCTCGCCGCCGGCGGCGCCGTCGCCGAGCGGGCGAGGAAGGCGCCGAGGGCGGCGACGACCCCCAGAACACCGTCACCCGGGTCCGCAAGACCCGCAGCGCCGAGGACGAGATCACCGCCGTCTCCGGCTCCACCCGTCTCGAGGCCAAGAAGCAGCGGCGCCGCGAGGGTCGTGAGGCCGGCCGGCGCCGGGCGCCGATCGTCAGCGAGGCCGAGTTCCTCGCCCGCCGCGAGTCCGTCGAGCGGGTGATGGTGATCCGCCAGCGTTCCGAGCTCATCCAGATCGGCGTGCTCGAGGACAAGGTGCTCGTCGAGCACTACGTCGCGCGGGAGTCCCAGACCTCGCTGATCGGCAACGTCTACCTCGGCCGCGTCCAGAACGTGCTGCCGTCGATGGAGGCGGCCTTCGTCGACATCGGCAAGGGCCGCAACGCCGTGCTCTACGCCGGCGAGGTCAACTGGACCGCACTCGGCCACCCCGAGGGCCAGCCCCGCAAGATCGAGTCGGTGCTCAGCTCCGGGCAGCAGATCCTGGTCCAGGTCACCAAGGACCCCCTCGGCCACAAGGGCGCGCGGCTGACCAGCCAGGTCAGCCTGGCCGGCCGGTTCCTGGTCTACGTGCCCGACGGCACCACGAGCGGCATCTCCCGCAAGCTCCCCGACACCGAGCGCAACCGCCTCAAGACGCTGCTGAAGGAGATCGTCCCCGACACCGCGGGCGTCATCGTCCGCACCGCGGCCGAGGGCGCCAGCGAGGAGGAGCTGACCCGCGACGTCGAGCGCCTCAAGGCACGCTGGGAGGACATCGAGAAGCGGGCCAAGGGCAACGCTCCGCAGCTGCTCTACGGCGAGCCCGACCTGACCCTCAAGGTCGTCCGCGACCTGTTCACCGAGGACTTCACCAAGCTGGTCATCGAGGGCGACGACGCCTGGGAGACCGTCCAGGGGTACGTCGTGCACGTCGCTCCCGACCTCGAGCCACGCCTCGAGCGCTACCGCGCCGACGACAACGGCGGCCGCGACGTCTTCGCGACGTACCGGCTCGACGAGCAGATCCACAAGGGCCTCGACCGCAAGGTCTGGCTGCCGTCGGGTGGTTCGCTGATCATCGACCGCACCGAGGCGATGACGGTCGTCGACGTCAACACCGGCAAGTTCACCGGGTCCGGGGGCAACCTCGAGGAGACCGTCACCAAGAACAACCTCGAGGCCGCCGAGGAGATCGTCCGCCAGCTCCGGCTGCGCGACATCGGCGGCATCATCGTCGTCGACTTCATCGACATGGTGCTGGAGTCCAACCGCGACCTGGTGCTGCGGCGCCTGGTCGAGTGCCTGGGCCGCGACCGTACGCGTCACCAGGTCGCCGAGGTGACCTCGCTCGGACTGGTGCAGATGACCCGCAAGCGGATCGGCACCGGCCTGCTCGAGGCGTTCAGCCACGAGTGCGAGCACTGCCACGGCCGCGGGCTGATCGTCCAGGACGCCCCCGTCGAGCCCAAGCGTGCCGACGACGACGGCGGCCGCCGCGGGCGCCGGCGTGGTCGCGGCAGTGACCAGCCGGCCGCCTCGGGCAAGCCCGCCGGCCCGCCGTCGCCCAAGGACGTCGCGGCCATGGCCCAGCACCACGCCGGGCAGCACGCCGAGCACCCCGCCGACGACGCGGAGCCCGAGACGGTCGAGGAGACCGAGCTCGCCGACGTCGCCGACGTCGTCGAAGCGGTCGAGGTGATGGAGCCCGCCGAACCGGTCGCCACGGAGGCCGTCGACGGGGTGGTCGATGCGGGCCAGCCCGACGAGCCTGTCGACGACGAGCATGTCGACGACGAGCCTGCCGGCGACGAGCCTGCCGACGCGGTGCCGCCCGCGCCGCCCGAGCCGCCCAAGGTCGTCACCCGCAGCCGGCGCCGCGCGGCCAGCCGGCCAGCCGGCCCGCCGTCCGCCGTCGTCGCTGCACAGGCGCCGGAGTCGGCAGCGGCCGTCCTCGTCGACGAGGCCCCTGCGGGCGAGGTCGACCACCACGACCACCACGACAGCGGCCCAGCACTCCACGTGCCGATCAAGAGGCGGGGGCGCAAGCGCTAGCGCCTCGCGTGGGAAGTGTTCATCTGCTTGGCGTGCTCAGTGCGTGTGCAGCGCAAGGCGCCGGAGCGAAGACGCTGTCCGCCCATCTTCGAGCGACGGCAACGCCGCGATGTGCATGCATGAGTGCGCGAAGCGCATGAAGACTTTCCACGCGCGGCGCTAGGGTTTCGTGACGGGCCGGCGGCCCTCCTCAACCAACGATGGCTCCGTTTTGCGCAGGTCACGCCCGGGTCCGTACTATTGACCCTCGGTGCGCCTCCGCGTGCCCATTCCGGCCTCTGCGCCGATCGCCCTGGTCCGCCAGTGGCGTGCGCCGGGTGCGGACCCCGAACACAGTTCAAGCAGGCCAGCAGTATCGACGAAGGAGACCGCGGTGTACGCGATCGTGCGCGCAGGCGCCACCCAGCAGAAGGTTGCCGTCGGCGACGTCATCGAGATCGACAAGGTCGCGACGGCGGTCGGCGAGACGCTCACGCTGCCGGTCGTGATGGTCGTCGACGGCGAGAAGGTCACCGCGACCGGTCTCGACAAGGCCGGCGTCACCGTCGAGGTGCTCGGCGCCACCAAGGGCCCCAAGATCATCATCCAGAAGTACAAGAACAAGACCGGCTACAAGAAGCGCCAGGGCCACCGCCAGAAGTACACCCAGGTCAAGGTCACCGACATCTCCCTCTGAGCCCCGGCTCACAGCTCCCAAGGACGGGTTCCCATGGCACACAAGAAGGGTGCGGCCTCCACCAAGAACGGTCGCGACTCCAACTCCCAGCGCCTCGGCGTCAAGCGCTTCGGCGGCCAGGTCGTCAACGCCGGCGAGATCATCGTCCGCCAGCGGGGCACCCACTTCCACCCCGGCACCGGCGTGGGCCGCGGTGGCGACGACACCCTGTTCGCGCTCGTCGACGGTGCGGTCGAGTTCGGCACCCGCCGCGGTCGCCGCGTGATCAACGTCGTCCCGGGTGAGTGACCTGACGCTCATCCGTAGCAGACTCTGAAGGGCGTCCCGGACTCGGGGCGCCCTTCGTCTTTCTCGCACGGTGGTTTCGTGACGGGCCGCTAGGCGGCCCTCCTCAACCACCGGAAAGGTGATCACCGTGGCAGTCCCCACGTTCGTGGACCGGGTGACGCTGCACGTCAGCGCCGGTCGCGGGGGCAACGGCGTCGCCTCGGTGCACCGGGAGAAGTTCAAGCCGCTGGGCGGTCCCGACGGCGGCAACGGCGGCCCGGGCGGCTCGGTCGTCCTGCGGGTCGACCCCGACGTGACGACGCTGGTCGACTACCACCACAGCCCGCGCCGCAAGGCCGAGAACGGCGCGCAGGGCGCCGGCGGGCACCGCAACGGCAGCCACGGCGCCGACCTGGTCCTCCCCGTGCCCGACGGCACCGTCGTCCACGACGCGCGGACGGGCGAGGTGCTCGCCGACCTCGTCGGTCCCGGCACCGAGCTCGTCATCGCCCGCGGCGGCCGTGGCGGACTCGGCAACGCCGCGCTGGCCAGCGCCAAGCGCAAGGCGCCGGGCTTCGCCCTCCTCGGCGAACCGGGCGAGGAGCTGGAGATCCGCCTCGAGCTCAAGGTCGTCGCCGACATCGGCCTGGTGGGGTTCCCCAGCGCCGGCAAGTCCAGCCTGATCGCGGCGATCTCGCGGGCGCGGCCCAAGATCGCCGACTACCCGTTCACCACCCTGGTCCCCAACCTCGGCGTGGTCACGGCCGGCGACACGACGTTCACGGTCGCCGACGTGCCGGGACTGATCGAGGGGGCAAGCGAGGGTCGCGGGCTGGGGCACGACTTCCTGCGCCACGTCGAACGGTGCGCGGCCATCGTGCACGTCGTCGACACCGCGACGCTCGAGCCCGGCCGCAACCCCGTCGAGGACCTCGACATCATCGAGCACGAGCTGACCCGCTACGGCGGCCTCGACGACCGCCCGCGCCTGGTCGCGCTCAACAAGGTCGACGTCCCCGACGGCTCCGAGATCGCCGACATGGTCGTCGAGGAGCTGCCGAGGGCGCGGGCTCGACGTCTTCAAGGTCTCGGCCGCCAGCGGTGCCGGGCTGCGCGAGCTCACCTTCGCGATGGCCGAGATCGTGCGTGCCGCGCGAGCGGCCCGTCCGGTTGTCGAGGCCAAGCGCATCGTGATCCGTCCCGAGTCGGCCGACGGAAGCGACGACTTCAGCGTCACCGCCAGCGACGAGGGCTGGCGGGTGCGCGGCGCGAAGCCCGAGCGCTGGGTCCGCCAGACCGACTTCGCCAACGACGAGGCCGTCGGCTTCCTGGCCGACCGGCTCAACCGCCTCGGCGTGGAGAAGAAGCTGGTCGAGCTGGGGGCCGCCGAGGGCGACACCGTCCTGATCGGCCATCCCGACGACGCCGTGGTCTTCGACTTCAAGCCCAGCGTCGAGTCCGGCGCCGAGACCTTGGGACGGCGTGGCGAGGACCAGCGGTTCGACGAGTCGCGGCCCGCGGCGCGCCGCCGCCGCGAGATCGACGAGGCGATGGGTGACCGGGCCGAGTCCGAGGCCAGGGCCGACGTCGCCCGGCGCATCGACCAGGAGCGGCTCGCCGAGCGCCGTCGCATGCGGACTGGTCCGATGGCCTATGAGATCGGCTCGAAGGACGACCCCGACCGCCAGGAGGACCCCGAGTGAGCAGGCGGGCGGTCGTCGAGGCCCGTCGGGTCGTCGTCAAGGTCGGCTCGTCATCGCTGACCACCGCCGCCGGAGGGCTCGACCCCCACCGGTTGGCCGCCCTGGTCGACGTGCTCGCCGCCGTACGCCGTCGCGGGGCCGAGGTCGTCCTCGTCTCCTCCGGCGCGATCGCGGCCGGCCTGGCGCCGCTGGGCCTCAAGCGACGGCCCCGGGCGCTGCCCGCACAGCAGGCCGCAGCGTCTGTGGGCCAGGGGCTGCTGGTGCACCGCTACACCGAGGAGCTCGCCCGCCACGGCATCGTCGCCGGCCAGGTGCTGCTCACCGTCGACGACGTCACCCGGCGCGCCCACCACCGCAACGCCCACCAGACGTTCGCCAAGCTGCTCGAGCTCGGCGTGCTGCCCATCGTCAACGAGAACGACACGGTGGCCACCACCGAGATCCGGTTCGGCGACAACGACCGTCTCGCGGCCCTGGTCGCCCACCTCGTGCATGCCGACCTGTTGCTGCTGCTGAGCGACGTCGACGGCCTCTACGACGCCAACCCGGCGACCCGCCCGGCGGCCGGCCCGGCCTCGCTGGTCCGCGAGGTGGTATCGCCCGCCGACCTCGACGCCGTGCGGATCGGCGCGACCGGCAGCGCCGGGCTGGGTTCCGGGGGCATGGTGACCAAGGTCGAGTCGGCCCGCATCGCCACCGGCGCCGGCATCCCCGTGGTGCTGACCTCCGCCGCCCACGCAGCGGCCGCGCTGGCGGGCGAGCCCGTCGGCACGCTGTTCCACCCGACCGGCCGGCGCCGGCCGATCCGGCTGCTGTGGCTGGCCCACGCCACCGACCCGCGGGGCCGACTGGTGCTGGACGCCGGTGCCGTGCGGGCCGTCGTCGAACGGCGCGCCTCGCTGCTGGCCGCGGGAGTCACCGGCGTCGACGGCGACTTCACCGCGGGCGACCCGGTCGACCTCACCGACCCCGAGGGCCGGCCCGTGGCCCGTGGCCTGGTCAACTTCGACGCCGCCGAGCTGCCCTCCCTGCTCGGGCGGTCCTCCCACGACCTCAAGCGCGAGCTGGGGGCGGCGTACGAGCGTGAGGTCGTGCACCGCGACGACCTGGTCCTGTTGCCACCCCACGAAGAGACTCGCTTCGCTCGCTCTTCGCGGGGACCCCGACAGTGACGGAGCGCGAGCCTCTGGTGCGTTCCGAGGCCGAGGAGGCCGAGGACCACTACTGGGAGCGCCTCTACGGCGACTGGGAGTGTCTGGACCCGGCCGGCATGCGCGACTTCTTCGCCGGCTTCGAGCGGCCGTGGTGGGTCGTCGGTGGCTGGGCGATCGAGGCCTACACCATCGAGCACGGCACTGGCGCACCGCGCGAACACGAGGACATCGACGTCTCGATCCTGGGGTGCGACGTCCCCGCGCTCCGTGCCCATGTCGGCGAGACGTGGCAGCTGTGGAACATCGCCAACGGTGCGCTTCGCCCATTGACCGATCGCTGGCCCGATGTCCAGCACCCCGAGAGCCAGATCTGGGGCCGCCGCGGCGCCGCGTCGCCGTGGGCCTTCGACCTGCCCCTGACGCCCGACCGCGACGGCCTCTGGACCAACAAGCGACTGCCGGACCACGTCGCACCGGTCGAGGACGTCACCTGGCTGGCCGACGACGGGATCCGCTACCTCAACCCGGAGATCGTGCTGCTCTACAAGGCCCGGTTCGAGCGCCTCAAGGACACCCGTGACCTCGACCGCGTCTGGCCGCTGATGGACGACCGCGCCCGCGACTGGCTGCGCGAGAAGGTGGCCCTGCTGCACGCCGGGCACGCTTGGCTCGACCGGTTGTCTTGAGAGCACTGGCCTGAGGGAACCGCCAGCACGCCCCGGACGTCCGAATGGCGACTTGCTCGTCCCGGGAGGAACCCATGACCCGTCGCCTCGCCCCAGCTGCGCTGGTCCTTGCCGCCGTGCTCGGCCTCGCCGGCTGCGGGCAGGCGACCGAAGCCCCGGAGGTCACCGCCGCCGACGACCCGGTCGGCGGTGGTGTGTCCGGCTCCTCGGGCTCCGCCGACCCGGACACCCCCGTCCAGTCCTCCGTTGCGCCCAGTGGCCCAGCGTCGGGTGCGAGTCGAGGTCGGTCGTCTCGGTGGACTACGGGCGGATGCCCACCGGCTTCGACACCCCCGAGGAGGCCGTCGAGAACGGTCCCGCCGTCGGACTCCCGGACGGCGTCCTCACGCAGGCGCCCTACTCGGGCAAGGGCCCCGCCCAGGTCTGGATCGTCGACCCGGTCACGGACGAGATCCAGGCCGAGGTCTCGCTCTTCCGCGGACCGGACGGCTGGTTCGTCGACGGCGTGATGACCTGTAGCTGACGTCACTGGCTGACGGGATACCCGGCTGACCGGCTCTTCTGACGTATGTGAGGGTGGCGCAGCGAGGCGCTGGGGGGCCGGGTGTCGGGGGAGGCGGGGATGTCCGAGCCTGGAACGCACCGGCTGCGTCGCAGGCTCGGACATCAGGCACCCCGGTTGCGAAGACCGGGCGGCGCTGCCGTGACCATCCCGGATCTGCTGCTCATGTGTTGTTCGGCGGGCCATCCCGGCACGGTTCTCGGGGCACCCTGTCTGCCCGTTGCGGGCCACGCCGGCCCGGATCGGCGGCTCGTGGCGTCATGGGTGTTGGGCCACCGTGGCCCGGCACGAGCACGCACCGGGTCCCGGGATGTGGGCCGCTTTGGCCCGGAGGTGGGGGACGGCTCCTCACGTCCCGGCCGCTGTCGCAGCGAAAACCACGACCACCACCCGCAGATGTGGCAGGAGACTTGGTGAGCCGGCTCTTCTGACACTTCCGTGGGTGGATCGGCATGGACGTCGGGGCGTGGGGCGCCGATCGCGCTGACCCCGGCAGCCTCTGTCGGCTGGGCGTGTCAGGGCGCAACCGGAGCGTGTGGGGCTGTGGGGGCCGAACCAGCCTGTGGTTGCTTGACAGACGTCTGTCAAGCGATCGATGCCGCCGATTCGTAGTGGCGATGCGTGATGGCCGGGCGCACGAGCAGCTCGACAGGCTCGACGGCCAAGCTCGACGGCAAAGTTCGACGGCAAAGTTCGACGGCCGCACTCGACGGCCAGACTCGACGGCCAGACTCGACGTCCAGACTCGACGGCAGACTCGACGGCAGAGGCTGTGGGAGCCGGCACCAAGCCTGTCGCTGGTTGACAGACGTCCGTCAAGCTGTCGCGACACCGCGGGGGACTACTCGATCACCCACGGAAGCAGCAGGAGATCCGGCTGACCGGGGATCACGTCGTCGAGTGAACCAGGTCGCAGCGGGAACGCACCGAACCACCTGCGTACGGCGTCACTCGATCGCCCGGCACTCGGTCGCGGTTCGCGGCTCCTCCGCGCCGCGCCGTACGCTTGCGGATGCGATGAACGAGACGGGGCCGGTTTACCTCGACCACGCCGCCACCACCCCGATGGTGCCTGCGGCGATCGAGGCGATGACGCGTCACCTGTCCGACGTCGGCAACCCCAGCTCCCTGCACGCCAGCGGGCGCCGTGCGCGCCGGGTGGTCGAGGAGGCTCGCGAGACCATCGCCCGGGCCCTCAACTGCCGGCCCGGCGACGTGGTGTTCACCTCCGGCGGGACCGAGTCGGACAACCTGGCCCTCAAGGGCACGTTCTGGTCGCGTCGCGAGGCCGACCCACGTCGCACCCGCATCCTCTCCACGGCCATCGAGCACCACGCCGTCCTCGACCCCGTGATGTGGCTGGCCGAGGAGATCGGGGCGGAGGTCGAGCTGCTGCCCGTCGACGCGCAGGGCCGGCTCGAGGTCGGCGCACTGCGAGCAAGCATCGTGCGCGACCCGGCCAGTGTGGCCCTGGTCTCGGTGATGTGGGCCAACAACGAGGTCGGGACACTCCAGCCGGTCGACGAGGTGGTGGCCTTGGCCACCCCACACGGCATCCCGGTGCACACCGACGCGGTGCAGGCCGTGGGAGCGGTGCCGGTCGACTTCTCGGCGGCCGGTGTCGACCTGATGACGCTGACGGGCCACAAGGTCGGCGGACCCTTCGGTGTCGGAGCGCTCGTCGTACGCCGCGAGCTCGAGGTGACCGCGATGCTGCACGGGGGCGGGCAGGAGCGCGACATCCGGTCCGGAACCCTCGACCCGCCGGCGATCGCCGGCTTCGCGGCCGCGGTCGAGGCGGCGGTCAAGGCCCAGCCCGAGCACGCCGAGCGGATGGCCGCCCTGCGCGACAGGCTGATCGACGAGGTACGTCGGGTGGTGCCCGATGCGATCGCCAACGGCCACCCCACCGAGCGGCTGCCGGGCAACGCTCACCTGCGCTTCCCCGGTTGCGCCGGCGACTCGTTGCTGATGCTGCTCGACGCCCACGAGATCGAGTGCTCCACCGGATCCGCGTGCTCCGCCGGCGTCGCCCAGCCGTCCCACGTGCTGATGGCGATGGGGATGGACGAGGAGGACGCTCTCAGCTCGCTCCGCTTCTCGCTCGGCCACACCAGCACCGTCGCCGATATCGACGTCCTTGCCGCCGCCATCGGCCCCTGCGTGGAACGCGCGCGGGCTTCGCGCAACCCGGTGGTGCGGTGAACCCATGAAGGTCATCGCTGCCATGTCAGGCGGCGTCGACTCCGCCGTCGCGGCCGCGCGCGCCGTCGAGGCCGGCCACGACGTGACCGGCATCCACCTCGCGCTCTCGCGCAACCCGGCGTCGTACCGCTCCGGCGCCCGTGGTTGCTGCACCCTCGAGGACTCCCACGACGCGCGCCGCGCGGCCGACGTGATCGGCATCCCGTTCTACGTCTGGGACCTCAGCGAGCGCTTCCACGACGACGTGGTCGTCGACTTCATGGACGAGTACGCCGCCGGCCGGACGCCCAACCCCTGCCTGCGCTGCAACGAGAAGATCAAGTTCGCCGCCGTGCTCGACCGGGCGATCGGGCTGGGCTTCGACGCGGTGGCCACCGGGCACTACGCCCGGCTGCAGGAGGCCCGCGACGGCACGGTGGAGCTGCACCGTTCGGCAGACGCTGCCAAGGACCAGTCCTACGTGCTCGGCGTGCTGACCCAGGACCAGCTGAGGCACTCGCTGTTCCCGCTGGGCGACACCCCCAAGCCCGAAGTACGTCGTGAGGCCGAGCGTCGTGGCCTGAGGGTCGCCGACAAGCCCGACTCCCACGACATCTGCTTCGTCGCCGACGGTGACAATGCCGGCTGGCTGCGCGAGAAGCTGGGGGAGCGGGCCCCCAACCACTCCGGCGACATCATCGACGACGCGACGGGCGAGGTACTGGGCCGCCACGAGGGCACGTACGCGTTCACCGTCGGTCAGCGCAAGGGCCTGCGGATCGGCAGGCCGGCGCCCGACGGCAAGCCGCGGTTCGTGCTCGACATCGAGCCCGTGTCGGGCACCGTCCGCGTCGGGCCCCGGGAGGCCCTCACGGTCGATCGTCTGGACGCGTCGAACGGCCGTTGGTGCGGGGCCGTGCCCGACCGGCTCGAGGGCACCGTCCAGCTGCGTGCTCACGGCGCCGAGCACCGCGCAGTGGTCACCACCCTCGACCGGGGCGACCGGGTGACCGTCGAGCTCGTCGACGCCGCACAGGGGATCGCCCCCGGCCAGTCCGCCGTCGTGTACGACGGCACCCGGGTCGTCGGTTCGGCCACCATCACCAGCACTGCGCGCACGCGCGCCCTCGCGTGACCCTCGCGACCGGCGTCGGCTCCCTGCCCGGGACCGACATCGCCGAGGCGGTGCGACTGGTGGTGGGCGAGCTGCCGGACCTCCCGCACCTGCCCGAGCTGCCCGGTCGCGGCGTGGCGGCGTCGATGACGGGACGGGCCCTGGCGATCGTCGCAGGGTCCGGGCTCGGTGCGGACCTCCAGCCGGCCGGTTGGCGACTGACGGGCGGGGGAGGAGGCGTCGACCAGCGGCGCGCCCGCAGCCTTCTCGCCCAGGACCTCGACCTGCTCGAGGAGGCGCTGCAGGGCTACACCGGGCATCTCAAGGTCCAGGTGGCCGGTCCGTGGACCCTCGCGGCCACGGTCGAGCGCCCGCGTGGCGACAAGGTGCTCGCCGACCACGGCGCCCGTCGCGAGCTCGCGCAGGCGCTCGCCGAGGGGGTGCGCGACCACCTGGCCGACGTACGCCGGCGGGTCGCGGGGGCCAGGGCCCCTGCTGCTCCAGGTCGACGAGCCCGCCCTGGCCGCCGTACTGGCTGCGCAGGTGCCGACCGCCTCCGGTTTCGGCAGGCACCGGGCCGTGGACCGGCCCGAGCTGTCGGAGCACCTGGCGTGGGTGTTCGCGGCCGCAGCCGGGTCAGGCGCCGAACCGTGGGCACACTCGTGCGCGCCCGGCACGCCCCTCGACCTCCTCCGTGGCGCCGGCGCCCGCGGCCTGTCGGTCGACCTCGACGTCCTCGCGCCGAGCGACCACGACGCGCTCGGCGAGGCCCTAGACGCCGGCGACGGGGTGGCGCTCGGCATCGTTCCCTCGGTCGACCCCGTCACGTCGTCCGACGACCGCGCGCTGACCGACCGGGTGCTGACCGACCGGGTGCTGGGCTGGCTCGACCGGCTCGGCCTCGACCCCGAGGCCGTCGGTCAGCGGCTGCTGGTCACGCCCGCCTGCGGGCTCGCCGGTGCCTCGCCCGCTTGGGCACGTCGCGCCCTCACGCTGGCCCGAGACGTCGCCAAGAACCTGACCGCTGGTTGAGGCCCAACCAGCGGTTGGAGCGAACTTTTCACGCGATGCCCGCATCTGACAGACGCGACCGGGGAGGGGCGGTCCAGAGGGCCCGGCCACCACCCGTCGGCAGGCGTGGTGACCGGGCCCTCGGACCCCGTTGAAGGTTGAACGAGGCAGCGCTCAGGAAGTGACGGGCGCCTGCCAGAAGCGGATCCAGTCCACGCTCATGTACTGCGGCAGGTTGTGCTCGCCCTTGAGCTTCTTCAGCTCGTAGTCGGAGCTCAGCAGGCTGAGGATCGGGAACTGCGCGACGCCCGAGATGCCCGTGGTGATGCGGGCCGACTCGCGGCCGTCGATGCGGAAGACGTACGCCGACGGCGACCACTCGACGGAGAACACGTGGTAGCGCTTGAACCAGCGGTCGCTCTTCTCGCTCAAGAAGCGCTCGGGCTTCTTGATCCAGCCGCCGATCTTCTGCGGCACGCCCGAGGGAGTCGGGTTGTAGACGAAGCTGGTCAGCCCACCGTTGGGCACGTCGTCGCCGAAGTACTCGATGATGTCGATCTCGGCGCCGCCCTCGAAGGCGTTCGGGATGTAGGTCGGGTTCTCGGGCTGCATCCACAGCGAGGCGTGCTGGCCCTGCAGCCTCTGGAACTTGATGCGGGCAGCGACGACGCCGTACTTGAGGTACTGGTGGCCCTCGGTGGACACGTGGCCGTTGAGGCGGTAGTCGAAGTTGCCGATGACCGTGCCGTCCTTCTTGTACGCCGTGCAGGAGCCGGGCGTCATCAAGGGGTCGCGGATGACGCCCACGCGCAGGGTGCCGCTGGAGACGCTGATCGCTGCCGGCGAGCCCTTCGAGCAGTTGCGCATCGAGGTGGGCTGGTAGAACTGCATGCGGTGCACCCAGTTGCCGCTCAGCGCGGTGCCGGCGAACTGGTCGGTGAAGGTGGCCGGGCCCCACTGGGACGTGGCGACCGCACGGCTGGCCACGGCGCCGAGGCCGGAGCTCTTCGCGGCGACGGCCCGGTAGGTGATCGGGCTGGTGCTGCTGCCGGCCGGGGCCGCGAACTCCACCTTCCCGGCCCGGTCCTGGACGCCGGTGGCGACGTCGACCCACTTGCTGCCGACCTTCTTCTCGCAGGGTCACCTCGCGGCCCTTCTTCGCGGGCGAGAAGGTGGCGACCACGGCGGACAGCGCCTTGTCGGCGTTGGCGACTCTCTTGCCCGGCTGCACGATGCCGGGGAGCACGGTGATGCTGGCCTGCTGCGGGGCGGCCACGGACGTCTGGCCGAGAGAGGCGACGCCGGCGCTGGCGGCGAGGGTGACCAGGGCGGCGACGACGGGCCGCTGCAGAGAACGCCGTAGCGTCCGGGTGGGCGCACGTCGGGGGGTACGTGTCGGCACGGTGGTGGTCCTCCAGGTCGTTTCGGGGGGTGGGGTCGACCTTGCGGAGAGAAGCTCTCCTAACCCGCGCCGCGAGTGTGTCACGCTGACGGCCCCCGCGGACCGCGGTTTGACCCAGATTTGACCTGGCCGTACCCGAGAGCTGGACCAGTCATGCACCGGGCCCGGCCACCTCGCGATGACCGGGCCCGGGCTTTGTCGACGGTGCGGCTACGGCGTGGCCACGAACGACGGGTTCTGCCACGTCTTGACCCAGTCCACGTACATGGTCTGGGGCAGGTTCCTCTTCTCGTCACGCTGGGGCAGCTTGCCCAGCTCGTAGTCGGAGCTGAGGAGGCTGAGGATCGGGTACTGGACACCGCGCTGCCGACCCTCTTGGTGATGCGGCCGGTCTCCTGGCCGTCGATGCGGAAGATGTAGGCCGACGGCGTCCACTCGACCGAGAAGACGTGGTAGCGCTTGTACCACTCGTCCTTCTCGTTCATCAGGTACTGGTCCGGGTCCTTGATCCAGCCGTCCTTCTTCGGCCCGATGCCGAGCTTGTCGCCGCCCAGGCTCGGGGCGTAGATGAAGCTGGTCAGGCCGCCGTTGGGGACGTCCTTGCCGAACCACTCGATGATGTCGACCTCACGGCCGGTCGTGGTGGCGTCGGCCAGATAGTTGGGCTGCAGCCACAGCGAGGCGTGCTGGCCCTGGAGCGGCTGGAACCTGATGCGCGCGGCGACCACGCCGTACTTGATCATGTGCGTCGACTGGGTGCCGATGTTGGCGTTCAGGCGGTACTTGAACTTGCCGAAGATGACGTTCTTGCCCGGCTTCTTCGGCTTGCAGATCTTCGCGGGCGGGTTCTTGTCGACGAGCACGCTCAGCTGAGCGGTGCCCTTGCCGACCTTGACGGCCTTGGGGTCACCCTTGGCGCATGTGCGCTTGGACTCGGGGTAGTACTCCGGCTGGCGGTGCTGCCAGTCGGCGAGGTTCAGGCTGGTGCCGCTGAAGTCGTCGACGAAGTCGGACGGTGGTGCCCCACGTCGAGGTGACTGACCGGCGGCTCGGCGCCCCCGGGCCGTCGACCCGGTAGGTCACCGGCTTGCTCGCGAACGCGGGCGGCACGTCGAACAGCGCGACGCCCTTCTCGTCGATCTTCACCTTGCCGGCGGTCACCCAGGACGTGCCCGAGAGCTTCTGGAGCTTGGCCTTCTTGCCCTCCTTGTTGGGGCTGTACTTGCCGATCACGGCCCACTTGGCCTGCGACGACTTCTGCAGGCCACTGCCGGGGCCGATGACGCCCGGGACGATCGAGACCGTGACGGCAGCCTTCTGGCGCGCCATGGACGACAGTGGTTCGACGGAGGTCGCAGGGCTTGCGGACTGCACGAACGCCACGACGCCGGCGGTCGCCAGGACCAGGCTCGCGCTCGTGGCGATCTTCTTGCGGATGGACAGCATGCGCCTTCCTTCACTCGGTTGGAGCTGGGCTTGAGTTGGGCTGGTGGGGGACCTGTGCGGGACTGGGTCCCGGGTCCCGGGTGACGGTTGCCGCCACGGGAGGGTCACGCGTACGGCGGCCCGGATGCGGCAGTCTCTCACAGCGAGGCGAGATGGCCGATCTCATCGGTCTCCCTTCGGTGTCAGGCCTCCCAGAACTTCAGCCAGTCGACGTGCATGGTCTGCGGGAGGTTCGACGGCTTGCCGAGGTTCTTCAGCTCGTAGTCGGAGCTGAGCAGGCTGAGGATGGGGTACTCCGGCTGGTGGGAGATGCCCTGGCTGGTGCGCCACGTCTCCTTGCCGTCGATGCGGAAGATGTACTCCTCGGGGGTCCACTCGACCGAGAAGACGTGGTAGTCGTCGTACCAGCTGTCGTCCTGCCCCGCGAGGAAGCGGTCGGGGTCCTCGACCCAGCCGCCGACCTTCTCCGGGCCGTCCTCGGTGAGCATGTAGATGAAGCTGGCCAGGCCGCCGTTGGTGACGTCCTTGCCGAACCACTCGATGACGTCGATCTCGGCGCCGCCCTTGGCGGAGTCGGTGGTGCTCTCGGAGATCGCCGGCTGCATCCACAGCGACGCGTGCTGGCCCTGGAGCTCCTGGAACTTGATGCGTGCCGCCAGGACGCCGTAGCGGAAGTAGTGACCGTTGGTCATCACGTGGCCGTTGAGGCGGTAGTCGAAGTTGCCGATCCCCTTGCCCTTGGCGTCCTTGGCGTGGCACTTCTCGCCGGCGCGGTCCTGGTCGAGCATCACGCTGAGGCGCAACGTGCCGCCCTTGACGTCGACCGCCTCGCCGGAGGCCAGGGAACAGGTCGCGCAGCCCCTCGGGGTTGTAGTCCTCGCCGCGGTTGAGCCAGTCGGCGCTGATGGCGTCGCCGTCGAACTCGTCGTCGAAGTCGGGCTCGCCCCACAGGTCGCCGGCGAGGACCTCGCTGGTCGCCTCCTTGAAGCCGTCGCCACCGGGGGAGACGACGCGGTACGACGACCCGCCGTGCTGGGCGCCCGCGGGGAGCAGGAACTCGACCTGGCCGTCGGCGTCCTGCTCGGCGGTGGCCTCCTGCTGCCAGCCGCTGTCGAACCGCGCCTCGAGCACGACCTCGCGGCCCTCCTCGGCCGGGGTGACGGTGGCGGCGACGGCGCCCAGCGCCTCGTCGCTCGAGGCAGGATCGGGGCCGGGCTGCGCGACCTGCGGCAGCAGCGTGGCCTGCGACGGTCTGCTCGGTGCTGCGGAAGAGCTGGAAGTAGGCGAACGCCGCGCCGGCGACGAGCGCGACCACGACAAGCGCCACGGTCAGCTTGGCTGTGCGGGACACAGTCAGGAGGGTTCCTCTCCGGTGGCCACCGCCTCGGTCAGGTCCAGTCCCCTCGTCCGGGCGGGCCGACGGCGAGACCCTGGACCCCGAACAGCCCGTGAGTCTGGCACAGGGCCCCCGGGTCGGTTCAAACCGTCGCCGGTCGAGGAGCTCGCGCAGCAACGTCACGAGACCCCGGTACGGGACAGCGGCCCGGTCCGGGGTCTCGTGACGGGCCTTGACGGCCCTCCTCGACCAGCGACTAGCCGACGTGCACGCCGGCCTCGGGGCCGTCGGTGGCCAGCTCCTCGTGCTTGACGTCGAGGAACGCCCAGACGACCGCGGAGCCCGCGAGCATCAGGAACACGCCGACCAGGAAGGCGGCCGTCGCCCCCTCGGTGAACGCACCGAGGTAGGAGACCTGACCGACCAGCTCCTGGAAGGAGCCGACGCCGAAGCCGCCCATCAGCTGCTCGAGCACGCCCGGGTCGGCCTGCTGGAGGCCCGCGGCCGACGCCCGGCGCGATCTCCTCGATGTGCGCGGTCGAGTGTTGGCTCGCCACGGTGCCCAGGATCGCCAGGCCGAGGGCGCCGCCGACCTGCTGCATGGTGTTGAGCACGCCCGAGCCGATGCCGGAGTCCTCGGCGCGCACGTGGTGCACCGCGGTCAGGGTCAGCGGCACGAACACCGCGCCCATGCCGAGCGCCATCAGCACGATGAACGGCAGGACCTGGGTCCAGTAGTTGACGTCGGCACCGAGGAACTGCCCGCTCAGCACGGCCTGCACGACGCTGCTGTCGCTGTCGGGCACGTCGAGCCGGGAGAACCCGTAGAGCGCGCCCGCGGCGACCAGCGTGCCGACGCCGGCGATGTAGCGGGCGTCGATGCGGTTGACCAGGTTGGACACGATGCCCGCGCTGATCACGATGCCGACGCTGAACGGCAGGAACGCGACGCCGGTCTTGAGCGGGCTGTAGCCCATCACGTTCTGGATGAACAGGCTCAGGAAGAAGAACATCGCGAACATCGCCGCCGGCAGCAGCGCCATCGCCACGAAGCTCGCGGCGCGGGTCTGGTTGGCGAAGATCCGGAACGGCAGCAGCGGGTGCTCCACGCGGCACTCGACGGCGACGAACAGCGCGAGCAGCACGGCACCGGCGACCAGGCTGGTGATCGTCCACGGGTCGCTCCAGCCGTACGTCGGGTTGCCCGGCGTGGGTCAGGCCGTAGACGATCGCCGAGCAGGCCGGCGGTGCCGGTGATGGCGCCGGGGATGTCGAGCTGGCCGGGGTGGCTCTCGGACTCGGGCAGGAAGCGCGGCGCGAGCAGGGCCGCGACGATGCCGATCGGCACGTTGATCAGGAAGGTCATCCGCCAGCCGTGGATGTCGAGGCCCAACAGGTCGAGGCTGGACCCGGTCAGCCAGCCGCCGAGGATCAGGCCGACGGCCGCGCCGGCACCGGACATGGCGGCGTAGATGGCGAACGCGCGGTTGCGCGCCGGGACCGGCCGGGAAGGTGGTGGTGATCAGCGCCAGCGCCGCGGGCGAGGCCAGCGCGGCACCGAAGCCCTGGAGGCCACGGGCGCCCAGCAGCAGCGTCTCGTTCTGCGCGAGACCGCCGAGCAGCGATGCGACCGCGAAGACGACCAGGCCGATCATGAAGATCCTGCGTCGGCCGTAGAGGTCGGCGAGCCGGCCGCCGAGCAGCAGCAGCCCGCCGAAGACCAGCGTGTAGCCGGTGACGATCCAGGTCAGGTTGATGCCGCTGATGTCGAGGTCCCTGCCGATGAACGGCAGGGCGATGTTGGCGATGGTGGCGTCGAGCACGACCATCAGCTGGGCGATGGAGATCAGCACCAGCGCCAGGCCCAGCTTCTGGCCGGACTTGGGCTGGACGGCGACGTCGTCGCGCGCGTCGTCGTCGATCTTGAGTTCGTCGGACATGTGGTTGTTTCCTAGTTCTCTTGCAGGGTCTTGGGGGTCTGGAGGTGGGGCGGGTTCGCCAGGGAGGCGGGCAGGATGATCTGGTCGACCACCCGGGCGATGACGTCCTGGTCGGGCGGCAGGCCCATCAGGAACATCCGGTGCAGGCAGATGCCGGCCAGGGCCGGGGCCATCAGGTCGAGGTCGAGCCCCTCGCGCAGCTCGCCGCGCTCGCGGGCCCGCTCGAAGATCGCGCGGCCGATGGCGGCCTTCGGGGCGATGAACTTCTCGCGGAAGGCGGCGGCGAACTCGGCGTCGCGGCTGATCGCGGTGAGCACGCTGGCGAACGTCGCCACCGCGCTGTGGTCGGTGAGGCCGCCGACGCCGCAGAACGTGGCGAGCAGGTCGCCGCGCAGGATGCCGGTGTCGGGCACCTCGTGCGGGCCCTTCGCCGACTGCAGCGCGTCGATGACCAGCGCGACCTTGCCGTTCCACCGGCGGTAGAGCGTCGCCTTCGACGCGCGGGCCGCCTCGGCGACGGCGTCCATGGTGAGGCGGTCGTAGCCGACCTCCTCGAGGACCTGGAGGGTGGCGTCGAAGATCTCCTGCTCGCGGTCGCCCTCGACGCGAGGACGGGTGCCCTCGGTGTGCGGGGCGGCAGTCGAGATGGGGGTCAACGAGGCGCTCCTGGCGCGACGGATGAAACGAAACGGTTTCGTTTCGTCAGACCGTACAACCATCGACCCCGATGAAACAATTCCGTTTCATCGGAACTTTTTCGTGAACTGTCTAGTCAGCCAGCCCAGCACCTGGAGCGACGAACTCCAGCGCGACCTCGTTCCATTCCCGCGCGACCGCGCAGCAGGTAGTGGCCGAGCGGTCCCATGTCGCGGAACTCGGCGACCTCGGCGACCTGCGCGGCGCGGCGTACGAAGGCCTGGGTCGCGCGGGCGGAGGTGATCCGGTCGCGGCTGCCGTGGGCGGCGTACAGCTGCTTGCCGCGCAGCGCCGCGACGCTCTCGCCCGGCGGCAGCCACGGCGCCAGGGCGACCACGCCGCGGACGCTCGGGTCGTCGGCCACGTGGACGGCGGTGCGGGCGCCCATCGAGTGCCCGAGCAGGCAGACCGGCACGTCGCCCAGCTCGCGGCGCACGCGCGTCGAGCGCGCGCCGCGCGTCGGCGATGCGCGGCGGCACCGCCGTTCCAGCCGCGGTGGGTGAAGCGCAGCAGCCAGGTGCTGACCCCCGCCTCCTGGGCGTCGCGGGCGATGTCGCGCTGCATCACCGCCGTACGGCGCCACGACAGGCTGCGGCCGTCGACGACCTCGTGCCCGCGGCTCCTTGCCGCCGTGCAGCATCACGATGACGGCCCGCGGCCGGCCCCGCTGACCCGGGGCCGCGTCGTACCGGGTCAGGTGGGGCTCGCTGAGGGTCACGGTCACGCACCGTATTCGGTGCGGTCGATCTGGCGGATCGGATGTCCGACGGGGCGGGCAAGATGTCCCTGTGAATGATCGGGTGACGGAAGAAGTGCAGCCCACGCCCGCCGAAGCGCGGGCCGAGCACCAGGAGATCGTCGAGCAGATCGAGGACGCGCGCTGGCGCTACTTCGTGCTCGACGACCCGACGCTGTCCGACGCCGACTACGACGTCCGGCTGCGCCGGCTCCAGGCGCTCGAGGACGAGTGGCCCGAGCTGCGCACGCCCGACTCGCCGACCCAGAAGGTCGGCGGCGCGGTGTCGACCGACTTCACGGCGGTCGACCACCTGCAGCCGATGGAGAGCCTCGACAACGCCTTCACCGACGAGGAGCTGGCGTCGTGGTACTCCCGCATCGAGCGCGACGGCGTCCAGGACCCCGACCTCCTGTGCGAGCTGAAGGTCGACGGGCTGGCGATCAACCTGCTCTACGAGGACGGCCGCCTGGTGCGGGCGCTGACGCGCGGCGACGGGCGCACGGGCGAGGACGTCACCCCCAACGTCAAGACCATCGACTCCGTGCCCCACCGGCTGACCGGCACCGACGAGTTCCCCGTGCCGCGCGCTGGTCGAGGTGCGCGGCGAGGTGTTCCTCCCGACGGTGGCGTTCGAGCGGCTCAACGAGTCGATGACCGAGGCCGGCAAGCCGGTCTTCGCCAACCCGCGCAACGCCGCCGCCGGCTCGCTGCGCCAGAAGGACCCGCGCGTGACGGCCACGCGGGCGCTCGGGATGGTCTGCCACGGGATCGGCGCCCGCGAGGGGTTCGAGCCGACCGCGCAGTCCGCGGCGTACGACGCGTTGAAGGCGTGGGGGCTGCCCACCAGCGACCGGGTGCGGGTGCTCGGGTCGCTGAAGGAGGTGCGCGAGTTCATCGACTACTACGGCGAGCACCGCCACTCGGTCGAGCACGAGATCGACGGTGTCGTGGTCAAGGTCGACCAGGTGGTGCTGCAGCGGCGCCTCGGCTCGACCTCGCGCGCGCCGCGCTGGGCGATCGCCTTCAAGTACCCGCCCGAGGAGGTCAACGCCAAGCTGATCTCGATCGAGGTCAACACCGGTCGCACCGGCCGGGTGACGCCGTTCGGGGTGATGGAGCCGATCCGCGTCGCCGGCTCCACGGTGGAGCGGGCGACGTTGCACAACGCCCACGAGGTGGCCCGCAAGGACGTCCGCCCCGGCGACACGGTCGTGCTGCGCAAGGCCGGTGACGTCATCCCCGAGATCGTCGGTCCGGTGCTCGGCCTGCGGCCCGAGGGCCTGAAGAAGTGGGTGATGCCCACCGAGTGCCCCGCCTGCGGCACGACCCTGGTCCAGGAGAAGGAGGGCGACAAGGACCTCCGCTGCCCCAACCACCAGTTCTGCCGGTCCCAGGTGCTCGACCGCATCTTCCACGTCGCGGGCCGGGGTTCGTTCGACATCGAGGGTCTCGGGTCGGAGGCGGCGTACGCCCTGTGGTCGGCCAAGGTGATCGCCGACGAGGGCGACGTGTTCTCCCTCGACCGCGACAAGCTGCTGCAGACCGACCTGTTCACCCGCGCGGCCAAGAAGACCGAGGCCGACGTCGCGGTGGCCGGCCGCGTGCTCTCCGCCAACGGCGAGCGGCTGCTGGCCAACCTCGACCAGGCCAAGCGGGTGCCGCTGTGGCGGGTGCTGGTCGGTCTCTCGATCCGTCACGTCGGGCCCACCGCCGCGCGAGCGCTGGCGACCGAGTTCGGCTCGATGGCGGCGATCGAGTCGGCGTCCGTCGAGCAGCTCGCGGCCGCCGAGGGCGTCGGCCCGACGATCGCGGTGTCCGTGCGCGAGTGGTTCGACGGCGAGGAGTCCGGCTGGCACAAGGAGATCCTGCGCAAGTGGGACGAGGCCGGTGTCTCGCTGGAGGACGAGCGTGACGAGTCCACCGAGCGCACCCTCGAGGGCCTGACGATCGTGGTCACCGGCTCGCTGGCCGACTTCTCGCGCGACGGCGCCAAGGAGGCGATCCTCACCCGCGGCGGCAAGGCCTCGTCCTCGGTGTCGAAGCAGACCGACTACGTCGTGGTCGGCGACAACCCCGGCTCCAAGGCCGACAAGGCCGAGCAGCTCGGCGTCCCCGTGCTCGACGAGGCGGCGTTCAAGGTGCTGCTGGAGGTCGGTCCGTCGGGGCTGTGAGAGCGGTTCGGGGCCCGGGGCCGCCGTGGACGGACTTACCCGGATGACCGGCTCGTTCTGACGTATGGGCGGGTGTCCGACCAGTCGCGCGCCAGCGAGGACGCTGGTGGCCGGGTGCCGGGGGAGGCGGGGATGTCCCGAGCCCTGGAACGCACCGGCTGCGTCGGCAGGCTCGGCATCAGGTCGACCCCCGGATCCACGGCTCAGTGGCGTCACGTCGGGCTGTTGGGCCGACCACCGGCCCGGCACGAGCTACGCCTCCGGGTCCCGATGACGGTGGTGCCGCTTGTGGCCCGGAGGTCGGCGGCGATGGCTCCGTCGCGCCCGAGCGCGCTGACGCAGCGAAAACGCACGACCAGCCACCCGGCAGATGTCGGCCGGGCCGACTTGAGTGAGCCGGCTCTGTCTGTACGCTTCGGTGGGTGGATCGGCGATGCTGACGGCGATGGGCCGCTCGGGACGCGCATGGATCGCGCTGACCCCGGCCGCCTTTGTCGGCAGGGGCGCCTGTCGCGGCGCAACCGGACGCGTGACGGTGCGGGCTGTGGAGCTGGCACGGGACGACGTCGCCTGTGGTCGCGTCGACACTGACGTCTGCCAAGCGTGACCTTCGCTGGCCGCGCGACTACGCGTGGTGGAGATGCGTCGACGCGCCGGGGCGCACCGAGCAGCTCGACAGGCGCCGAGCGGCGTCAAACGCTCGACGGCACCGACCCGGACTACGCGGCTCGATGCAGCTTACGTCACGATCGGCAGAGGCCGTCGGACGCCGGCGCCCACAGCCTGTCGCTGGGTGACGGACGTCACCGTCAGGAGCTGGTCCGACGACCACGGGCCGGCCGGGGGACTACTCGGTCACCCACGGAAGCAGCGTGGTGAGCGATCCGTGGACGTGACGCGAGCCGTGATGCCGTCGTCGATCGCACCAGGCCACGTGGTTCCCAGATCACGAACCGTCGTCGAGGGGACGGCGGTGCAGGCGGGTGGCGAGGAGGCGGCGCTCGGCGTCGTTGCCGGTCAGGGCCAGCGCCCGCGAGTTGGCGGCATCGGCGTCGTCGGCGCGCCCGAGTGCGGTGAGGAGCTCGGCCCGGGTGGCATGGAAGAGGTGGTAGCCGTCGAGCCGGTCCGCCAGGGCGTCCACGTCGGCCAGGGCCTGCCCGACGTACGCAGGACCCAGCCGCGACAGCGCGACCGCCCGGTTGAGCCGGACCACGGGTGAGGGGTCGTGGCGGGCGAGCACGTCGAAGAGGGTGACGATCTGGAGCCAGTCGGTCTGCTCCCACGACGGGCTGGTGGCGTGGCAGGCAGCGATCGCGGCCCGCAGCTGGAACGGGCCCGGCGCGTTCAGCGCCGCCGCGCGGTCCAGCAGCTCCTCGGCCGCCGTGATCGCGGCGTGGTCCCACCGGGAGCGGTCCTGGTCGGGCAGCAGGACCAGGTCGCCGCCGTCGGAGAAGCGAGCGGCGGCGCGGGCGTGCTGGAGCGCCAGCAGCGCGGCCAGCCCCCAGGCCTCGGCCTCGCGCGGCAGGCTGGTGGCCACGACACCCGCCAGCCAGACCGCGTCGCCGGCGAGGTCGCGGTCCTGGGTCGGGCCGTCGGAGGACACGAAGCCCTCGTTGTACATCAGCGCGATCACCGCGAGCACGTCCGCGAGCCGTTCGGCGAGCGCCTCGTCGGGCGGCACCGTCAGGGCGATGCCCGTGGCGACGATCTTGCGCTTGGCACGGACGATCCGCTGGGCGAGCGTGCGCTCGTTGACCAGGAAGGCTCGCGCGATCTGCGGGGTCGTCATGCCGACGACGGCGCGCAGAGTCAGGGCCAGCCGCGCCTCGGGTGCGAGCGCCGGGTGGCAGCAGGCGAACAGCAGGCCGAGCCGGTCGTCGGTGGCGGTGCGGGCGTCGTACGGCGCCGGCTCCGGCGCGCGGTGGGCCAGCGCGTCCTGGCGGGTACGCCGTCGCACCAGGTCCAGGGCGTTGTGCCGGGCCGCGGTCTGCAGCCACGCGGCCGGGTTGGCCGGCGCCCCTCCGCGGCGCCAGGTCTCCAGGGCCTCGACGACCGCGGACTGCACCGCCTCCTCGGCGAGGTCGAAGTCGTGGAACTGACGGGCCAGGCGGGCCACCAGCAGACCGGACTCCTCGCGCAGGGTGCGCGCGAGGAGCCGGTCGGTCTGGGCGTCCTGCGGTCGGTGTCACTCGAACTGGCTGTAGTCCTCGACCATCGGCCGGATCTCGACGGCGACGCCCGGCAGCTCGAGGTGCGGCCAGGTCTTCACCAGCGCGACAGCCGCGTCCATGTCGGGCACGTCGATCACGCTGAAGCCGCCGACGACCTCCTTGGCCTCGTTGAACGGACCGTCCACCACGACCGGGCCGTCGTCACCGTGCTTGACGGTGGTCGCGGTCTCGATGCCGAGCAGCTCGGCCCCGGAGTCGGCGAACTTGTCGCCGTTCTCCTGGAACCACTCGTAGACCTTCTTGTAGACGGCCTGGCCGAGCTCGGGGTCGACCGCGGCGTTGAGGTCGGGCCGGCTGGTGAACATGAGCACGTACTTCATGGTGATCCCTCTCGTCGGGCCCGGGCGGATGCGTCCGGGGCAAGTGTTCACCACGTACGGCGCCGGTGGCGCCACCGGAATCGACAGGGATCCGCGTAGAAGTTCCTAGGACTCGTAGGCGACGCCCGCCACCCGGACGAAGTAGACGGCGTCGTCCAGGTGCACGCCTTCGGCCAGCGGCGTCGTGGTGCACTCGCCTGTCGTCCCCGTGCACACCTCGACGCCCTTCGCCGAGACATGGAAGAGGTCGCCGGCGGGCGTGAAGCCGTAGCCGTACGGCTCGCCGTCGATCGGGACGTGCGCGCCTGAGTCCAGGCTGTAGATCTCGGCGTCCTGCGGGCCCTGCATCTGGTCGTAGACCAGCGCATAGCGCCCGTCTGGCGACAGCCGGGCGAACCACGAGCCCTTGCCGTCCGACGTGAACACCGCGTCGCCGGTGGCGACGTCGACGATGCGCAGGCCGTCCTGCGCTGACACGACGGCACGACCGTTGGAGATGGAGGGGTAACCCGTGACGACGTCGGTGGTGGTGACCTCGCCGGTGCGCCAGTCGACCACCTGGGTGACGTCGTCGGTGCCGACGTACACGTGGTCGCCGTCGAGGGCTACCGGCGGCGCCCCCCAGCCGGCCCACGTCATCTTCCCGGGCACGTCGACACGCGCCACCTCGTCACCGTTGGTGACGTCGAGGACGACCACGCTGATCTGGCCCGAGGCGGCCGTCTCGGCGTATGCCAGGTACGGCTGGTCCGCGTCGGTAGACGGAACGACCTCGCCCAACGTCAGGTCGATCTTCTTCGCCGTGCCGTCGGGCGTGACGAGCGTGAAGTGGAACGGCGCCCCACCGTCTGAGTCGCCGGTGTCGTTGGTGCGCAGCAGGTATCCCGCCGACGTGTAGTAGACCGTCTGCACGACTTCGTCCATGACCGCCTTCGTGCTGCCGTCACCGATGTAGAGCGTGTCGCCGGAGGCGTACGCCGGCCCGAGATCGAGCGTCGTGGCTTCGGGCTTGTCTGCGACGCGGTCCGCGGCGCGCTCGTGGCCGCCGCCACGAGTGCGGCCCCGACGCCGATCGCGGCCATCACGACAGCTACGCCGGCGGCTTGTCCGAGTCGGCGCCGCCGGCGGAACCGGCGGCCGGCGATCAGGGTCTCGTGCACGGGCGGGGCGGGGATGTCGAGCAGGTCGGCCTCCTCGTGCAGCAGGGCAGAGAGTCGGTCAGTCATGGGAGCCTCCGGAGGTCGAGGTGGCGGGGACGACGGCGTCGCCGAGCAGCCCGCGCAAGGTGCTGAGAGCTTTGGAGGTCTGGCTCTTCACGGTCCCCTCGGAGCATCCGAGCACCCGGCCGCCTCCGCCACCGCGAGGTCCTCGTAGTACCGCAGCACCACCACGGCACGCTGGCGCGGCGGCAGCTGTGCCAGCGCGTCCAGGACTGCGGGCCGTCCGACGGGTCCGTGTCGTGGCCGGCGTCCGGCAGGGTCTCGGTCGGCAGCTCGTTGCGCCAGGAGTGGCGGCGGAACCACGAGGTCGCCGTGTTGACCAGCGTGGTGCGGGCGAAGCCCGGGGCCGCCCGCACGTCGCGGATGCTCGGCCACGCGGCGTACGTCTTGGCGAGCGCGGTCTGCACGAGGTCCTCGGCCAGCCCTGCGTCGCCGACAAGCAGGTACGCCGTCCGGTACAGCCCCGGCCACGCGCCCTGCACGAACTCGCTGAACTCCCCGTCGGAGACCCGACCCATGCCACCTCCAGTGTTCTCACCCCAGCAGATGCGGTGGGAGACAGATCGGTTGCCTCTCCTAGGATCGACCGCATGCCCGAGATCAGTCGAGACGAGGTCGCGCACCTGGCGAACCTCGCACGGATCGACCTGACCGAAGCCGAGCTCGACCACCTCGCCCCGCAGCTGTCGGTGATCCTCGAGTCGGTCGCCTCGATCAGCGACGTGGCTGATGACGACATCCCGCCGACCTCCCACGCGCTGCCGCTGACCAACGTCTTCCGGGCCGACGTCGTGGTGCCTGGCCTGACGGCCGAGGAGGCGCTGAGCGGCGCCCCCGAGCATGAGGACCAGCGGTTCAAGGTGCCGCGGATCCTGGGGGACGAGCAGTGACAGACATCCGCAGCACGGCCGCCGAGCTGGCCGAGGCGCTGGCAGCGGGCGAGACGACCTCTGTCGAGGTCACCCAGGCCCACCTCGACCGCATCGGCGCGGTCGACGACGACGTGCACGCCTTCCTCGTGGTCGACGCCGAGGGGGCGCTCGGCCAGGCCGCGGCCGCCGACACCCGCCGGGCCAACGGACAGGCGCTGTCGCCGCTCGACGGCGTGCCGATCGCGGTCAAGGACGTGATGGCCACCAAGGGCCTGCCGACCACCTGCGGCTCGCGGATCCTCGAGGGCTGGGTGCCGCCGTACGACGCCACGGTCGTCGCCAGGCTGCGCGAGGCCGGCCTGCCGATCCTGGGCAAGACCAACATGGACGAGTTCGCGATGGGCTCCTCCACCGAGCACTCCGCCTACGGCCCGACCCGCAA
>CAWBOE010000011.1:0-59249 GCA_963790295.1 uncultured Actinomycetota bacterium | reverse complement strand
ACGGACAGTTGAACGTTCATCAAGGGCTCTGACCCCTTTCGTAGGGTGGTCGAGGGTTTCATAAAGGGCCTGGACCCTTTAGGTTCAGGCCCTCGGCCCGCTCGCGCCGGTTGCCACGCAGCGCGCGAGCTTTGCGATTGGTGATTGGATCACCGTCCTAAGGAGGCCCGATCGCCACCGGGCACATGGCTCGCGCCGGGCCGCAGGCATCGTGGTCGCAAAGGCGGCAGATCCGGTCGCTCTCGCCGCCCTCCTCCACGACGCGCCGTAAGAGGCGCTCAGCGGATTCCACGAACTTGCGTTGCTCGACGTCGGTCAACAGCCCGAGCATCGAGTCGAGCTCGAACTGCCGCCGGGCCAGGATGCGGCGCACAGTGCGGTTGCCCTCCGGGGTAAGAGCGAGCGCCGCGGTGCGCTGGTCGACGCCCCGACCCCGTTGGACCTTTTCCTCGCGCACAAGGCGATCAATCAACCGCACAGCGCCAGAATGCGACAGCCCGACCCGCCGCGCGAGCGCGTCGATCGTCATGCCGGACCCCTGGCCGCTGATCGCCACCAACGCCTCCGCCGCGCTCCCGCTCGCGCCGGCGCGGGCGAGCCGGTCGCCGACCGCGACGCCCAACGCGCCAAGCAGGTTCGCGGCGTATGCATGAGTCATGCACGTAATCCTACAGCGAGCGGCTGACAGCGGCGCGAGCTCCATGCGAGCGTCAGCCCACGACGTTGGTTGGAGATTGGATCACTGGCGCCGGCATGCCGCGGACGCGCTGCGGATGGGGTGGCGCGGCCGCCTAGGAGCGTGGGTCCCTAACCGGCCGCGGGTTTCGCCCCCTGGGCGAACACCCGCAAGGGAACCTGGCCCCCTGGGCCAGTGTTCCCCCGGCCCCCTGGGCCAGCGTTCCCCTTGGACCGCCGGTCGGCACCCCCTGGACCAGGGGAGGAAATTCGCTCGCATGTTGCGAGCGGGCCGTACTCTCCGGCAATGTCGCGTCCGCGCCAGATCCTCGCCATGGGCGGAGGAGGCTTCTCGATGGAGGCCGGGAACGCCCTGCTCGACGAGCATGCGCTCGCGCTGACCGGAGTCGAGTGCCCGCGGGTGTGCTTCCTCCCCACCGCGTCTGGGGACGCGGACCACTACATCGTCCGCTTCTACCGTGCGTTCGCGGCCGGCCGCTGCCAGCCCTCCCACATCTCGCTCTTCCGCCGCGACGGGGGCGCCGCCGACCTGGCCGGGCATCTGCTGCAGCAGGATCTGGTCTACGTCGGCGGCGGCAGCGTGATCTCGCTGCTCGGCACGTGGTCGGCGCACGGCATCGACGTGATGCTGCGCGCGGCGTGGGAGGCCGGCGTGGTGATGGCCGGGCTGAGCGCCGGGTCGCTGTGCTGGTTCGAGCAGGGCATGACCGCCTTCCACGGCGAGAGCAAGCCGGTGCCCGGCATGGGCTTCCTCCCGTTCACGAACGCCGTCCACTACGAGGACAAGCCCGACCGCCGGGCCGCGTTCCTGTCGGCGATCGCCGACGGCCTCCCCGCCGGCTACGGCACCGGCGACGGCGCAGCGCTGCACTTCGTCGGCACCGAGCTCGCCGAGGTCGTCACCTCCCGCCCGCACGCCCGCGCATACCATGTGACCCCGGATGGACCCGAGGTGAAGGAGCACGAGCTGACTACGCGCTTCCTCGGCGCGCCGCTGACGGTGGAGCCGGCTCTTGCCGCCTGACGGGCGGCGGCCACCCACCATCCTCGCGATGGGCGGCGGCGGCTTCACCGCCGGACCTGGCGACCCGGCGCTCGACGAGCACGTCCTCGCCCTCACGAACACCCCGCGGCCGCGCGTGTGCCTACTCCCCACCGCGGGCGGCGACTCCGAGGCGCAGATCCGCCGCTACTACGAGACCTACCAGGATCTCTTGTGCGAGCCGACGCACATCTCGCTGTTCCGCCTCGGCCGCCGCCCGGTCCCGCTGCGCGAGCACCTCCTCGCGCAGGACGCGATCTACGTCGGCGGCGGCTCGATGGTCAACCTGATCGCCATCTGGCGCGCGCAGGGGCTCGAGCGGATCCTGCACGAGGCGTGGCGCTCCGGCGTCGTGCTCGCCGGCCTCAGCGCCGGCTCGATGTGCTGGTTCGAGTGGGGCGTCACGACCTCCTCGGGCCACCCGCAAGCCGCGCCCGGGCTCGGCTTCCTGCCCGGCTCGAACTCGGTCCACCACGACAGCGAGCCCGCCCGCCGGCCCGTCTACCGCGAAGCCGTCAACGCGCGGACGATCCCACCCGGCTGGGCGGTCGACGACGGCGCAGCGCTGCGCTTCCGCGGCACCGCCCTGGCCGAGGTGGTCAGCGCGCGCCCGAACGCCAAGGCCTACGCCGTCGACGCCACGGGCGAGTACCCGCTCGACGTGCGCACCCTCCCGGCGCCCAACCCCCGCGCGGCCACGACGCCCGCCGTCGCCGAGCTCCGCAGCCTCCGCGCCGCCCGCGCCGGCGGCCTCCGGGACTGACGAGGGCGGCCATGCGGCCGCCCTCGAGAGAATCAGGACGGAGGGGCGGCGCGAAGCCGCCCCTCGTCGTCACTACGTACTACTGGACCCGGTAGCTCCCCTTGTACTTCCAGCGGTTCATCCGGTTCATGCGCTTGCTCTTCTTCCTCGCGGAGCTCGTCGCGGAGCGCTCGGAGACCGGAGTCCTCGAACTCGACAGCACCCACGTGGTGTGAGCCGCGGCGTCGCTCATCTGGTCGAGCGACGTGTAGCTCTGGTTGAAGAACGTGTCGCACGCCTGGTGGTAGCAGGGGTCGTACGCGAGCCCGGCGAAGCCGCCGTACCTCGCCTCCTGCGCCGCGGTCTTGATGCCCTCGGCACCGGAGAACAGGCCGCCGGCGGGAACGCCGTTGGCGATGAACGCCCCGTAGTCCGAGCGGCCGTCGAACGCCGTCGGATCGGTCACGAGCCCCTTTCGCTCGAAGTACCGCAGGAAGACCTGCTCGATCTGCGCCGAGCCGGCCGGCGCACCGCCCACAGGCGGCGGGAACGCCGACGCGTCGCCGTCGTACACGAACCGCACGAAGTTCGGCGAGGCCAGCATGTCGAAGTTCAGGTTCGCTTCGATGTCGTTGATCCCGCCGCTCGCCACCTGATCGGCCACGTACGCCGTGGAGCCGACGAGGCCGGCCTCCTCGGCGCCCCAGAACGCGAACCGCACGTGATTGCGCGGCTGCTTCACGCGAGCCATCTGCTCGGCGATCTCGAGGATCGCCGACGAGCCCGAGCCGTTGTCGTTGATGCCTGGCCCCTCTTCGACCGAGTCGAGGTGCGCGCCGACCAGGATCGTGCGGTCTCGGTCACCACGCCGGCTGTCAGCGATCACGTTGACCTCGTTGTTGGGCGTGGTCGTCGCGTTGATGACAATGTTCACGGTCCCGCCGCTGATGAGCGCCGCGCCGATCGCCGAGCTCGTCATGAGAGTCGGGATCCCGATGTTCGCCGTAGCGGTCGTCGGGAGCGGGGCGGTGCGGCCATCGAAGCCGTCGTTGAAGATGATGGCTCCGATCGCGCCAGCGTTCTTGGCGTTCTGGTACTTCGCCGTGAACGCGCACGTGCCGCGCTGCATCAGCGCGACGTTGCCGGCGGTGGTCGCCGGGAAGTCGGTCGCCTCGCAGCCGCTCGTGCCCGTGCCCGGACCACCGTCGGGCGTGAGGTCGATGTCGTTGGTCGGCACGACGGTCGCGCCGGTCAGGTTCGCTGACGAGGAGAACTGCGCGACGATGTAGTCGGTGTCCTCGACGTAGGTCACGGCCGGAGCCGGCGTCACCTTGGCGAACGTCGACGGCTTGGTGATGTCCCAGATCGGGAAATCGAACTCGTCGAACGTGACGGTGTATCCGGCGGCGCGCAGCTTGCCGGCGACGTAGTCGACGGAGGCGTCGTAGCCGCTGGTCGTGGCCGCGCGGTTGTCGTCGTTGGCGATCGCGATCCGCTGGAGCGCGGCCTGGTGCTCCAGCATGCCGCGGAGCGTCACCCGGTCGCGCAGCTTCTTGGAGTCGCTGTGCTTGTAGTGATGGTGGCCGTGGTGGCCCTTCCCCTTGCCCTTGCCGCCGCCGCCCGGCGCCGCCAATGCGGATGGCGCAGCTATGAGCATGGCGGCGCAAGCCAGCGCCGCCGTGAGATGCGTGCGAGTCACGCGTCCCCCCCTGAATAGTGAAATTACGGCCGCGCCCGCCCGCGCCCCTACTTGGTGCGGAACATTACTACCGTCAGGAATCCATAGCGTCGTACGCCTGCTCGTGGACGAGGTCCGCGAGCTCGTCGGCGTCGGGCTCCTCGCGGTGCTCGGTCCGCAGGTGCGCGGCCAGGTGGGTGGTTAGCTCTTCGTCGTTGGCGGCGCTGATGGTCTCGCCGCACTCGTTGCACTCGATTACGCGCATGGCTGCAGTATCACCCGAGAGCCCGGTTGAGGTTGTACGCCGCGCTGATCAGCGCCAGATGCGTGAACGCCTGCGGGAAGTTGCCGAGCTGCTCTCCCGTCGGCCCGACCTCCTCGGAGTACAGCCCGAGGTGGTTGGCGTAGGTGAGCATCTTCTCGAACGCCAGCCGCGCCTCGTCGAGCTGGCCCGCCCGCGTCAACGCCTCCACGTACCAGAACGAGCAGATCGAGAACGTCCCCTCGTCGCCGCGCAGCCCGTCGGGTGACGCCTCGATGTTGTAGCGGTAGACCAGCGAGTCGGAGACCAGCTCGTCGCCGATCGCCTCGAGCGTCGACAGCCAGCGCGGGTCCCGCGGCGCGATGAACAGCGTCAACGGCATCAGCAGCACCGACGCGTCGAGGACGTCGGAGCCGTAGTGCTGAACGAACGCGCCGCGCTTCTCGTTCCAGCCGCGCTTCATGATCTGGTTGTAGATCCGGTCACGCTCGCCGAGCCAGCGGACGATGTCGCCCGGCAGCCCGCGCGCGCGGTTCATGCGGATCGCCCGCTCGATCGCCACCCACGACATCAGGCGCGAGTAGGTGAAGTCCTTGCGCCCGCCGCGCGTCTCCCAGATCCCCTCGTCGGCCTGGTCCCAGTTCTCGCACAGCCAGTCGACGATGCGGCGGACGTTCTCCCACGTCTCGTAGTGGATCGGGCTGCCGTACTTGTTGTAGAGGTAGATCGAGTCGATCATCTCGCCGTAGATGTCGAGCTGGCGCTGGTCGGCCGCGGCGTTGCCGATCCGGACCGGCGCCGAGTCGCGGTAGCCCGACCACGTGGGGTGCTCGAACTCCGGCAGGTCGGCCCGCCCGTCGATGCCGTACATGATCTGCAGCGGGCCCGACGGCCCGAGCTTCCACTCGCGCGTGCGGTCGGTCAGCCAGCCCATGAAGGCGGCCGCTTCCTCGGTGTAGCCGAGCCGCAGCAGCCCGTACAGCGAGAACGCCGCGTCGCGGATCCAGGTGTAGCGGTAGTCCCAGTTGCGCTCGCCGCCGAGCTGCTCCGGCAACGAGGTCGTGGGCGCGGCCACGAGCGCGCCCGTCGGCGCGTACGTCAGCAGCTTCAAGGTCAGCGCCGAGCGCTGGACCATCTCCCGCCAGCGGCCCTTGTAGCCCGACTGCCCGACCCAGCGGCGCCAGTAGTGCACGGTGGCGTCGAACGAGGCGGCCGTCTCGTGCTCGGGATACGGCCGGCAGATGTGGTCCTCCGGCACGCGCTCGAGCACGAACGTCTGCGAGTCGCCGGCCGCGAGGTCGAACGTGGCGCGGATGCCGCCCTCGCGGCGCTCGAGCCTCCCGCTGGACCCCATCGCCTTGGCGATCGCGCCCTCGAGCGCGAGCGTCAGGTCCGGCGAGCGGAAGAGCACGCCGTGCGGATGCATCTCGACCTCGTGGGCAGCCCGCCCGTAGTCGAACCGCGGCTGGACCTCGATCGAGAACCGCATCTCGCCGCGCACCATGACCACGCGCCGGAGCAGGCGGTGGCGATGCATCCCGGTCGCCACCGCCTCGATCGGCATGAAGTCCTGCACCTCGCCCACGCCGTCCTGGCTGAAGAAGCGAGTGATGAGGATGTTGGTGTCCGGGAAGTAGAGCTGCTTCGACGTCCAGTCCTCGCTATCGGGCCGCAGCGCGTAGAAGCCGCCCTCGTCGGCGTCGAGGATGCAGCCGAACACGCTCGGCGAGTCGAACGCGGGGCAGCAGTACCAGTCGATCGTCCCCGTCGTGCCGACGAGCGCGACGGTGTGGAGGTCGCCGACGAGGCCGTGCTCGGCGATCGGCAGGTACGCCTGCCGAAGATCCGCGGCGTCGGCCATCTAGACCCGCGCGAACTCGCGCTCGATCGCCGCGATCTTGTCCAGCCGCCGCACGTGCCGCTCCTCGCCGGTGAACTGCGCGCCGAGGAACGAGCGGATGCAGTCGGAGGCGAGCGCTGGCCCGATCACGCGTGCGCCGAGGCAGAGCACGTTGACGTCGTCGTGCTCGACGCACTGGCGCGCCGTGTACGTGTCGTTCACGCAGGTGGCGCGGATGCCGGGGACCTTGCAGGCGGCGACGGCCACGCCGGCGCCCGACCCGCAGACGACCACCGCGCGGTCGGCACGGCCGTCGCGCACGGCGTCCGCGCCCGCGCGCGCGATGTCGGGGTAGTCGACCGGGTCGGCCGAGTTGGTGCCGAGATCGACCGTCTCGTGCCCCTCCCCGGCGACGACCTCGAGGACCAGCGACTTCAGCGGGAACCCCGCATGGTCGAACGCGCACGCCACTCTCATCGGCCCTCCACCGCTTCCTCCATCGCCTTCCCGGTCTCCTCCGCGTACTCCTGCGCCGCGAGCAGCGCGGCGCCCAGCACGCCGGCGCGCGGCCCGTGGCGCGCCAGGCGGATCTCGCACTTCGAGCCGGCGCCCGGCACCGCGTACTTCCACGCCGTCTCGCGCGCCGGCCCGAGCAGAAGCTCCCCGGCAGCCGACACGCCGCCGCCGACGACGACCTCCAGCGGGTCGAACATCGTGATCGCGTTGGCGATCCCGATGCCCAGCCGCTCGCCGAGGATCCGCAGGCAGCGGATCGACGCCTCGTCGCCGTCGCGCGCGCCGTCCACCACGTCATGCCCGGTCACCCCGCCGTCGCGTGTGAGCCGCCGGCCGAGGAACGAGTTCGGATCCTCCTGTGCCGCCTGCTCGGCGAGCCGGTCGAGCGCCGTGCCCGAGGCCAGGACCTCGAGCGAGCCCGGCTGCGGGAAGACGCCGCCGTGGTCGGGCGCTCCGTCCTCGAGCGGGAGGCCGACGATCGTGTGCCCGACCTCCGCGGCCGTGCCCGTGGCGCCGCGGTAGAGGCGGCCGTTGAGCACCAGGCCGCCGCCCACGCCGGTGCCGATCGTGAACATCACGAGGTGCGGGACGGCCATGCGGCCCTCGTGGAAAGCCTCGGCGAGCGCGGCCGACGACGCGTCGTTCTCGACGTAGACGGGCATCCCGACGCGCTCGGTCAGCAGCTCGCGCAGCGGCACGTCCGTCAGCGGGATGTTGACGCTCGAGCGGATGCGGCCGGTGGCGAACTCGATCAGCGACGGCACGCCGACGCCGACGGCGCGCGAGTCCGGCGTGCGCGCCTGCTCGACGGCCGCGATCAGCTGCTCGACGAGCCGTTCCTGGCTCTGCAGCTCGGTGTGCTGGAGGTGCGACTCGCTGAGCCGGCCGTCCTGGAGCGTCGCGCAGGCGATCTTCGTGCCGCCCACGTCGATGCCGATGAACTGGTCGCTCACAGCTCCGCCGCCGCGGCCGGGTCCAGGAGGACGGTGAGCTCGCCCGACGGGCGGACGTGCGCGGCGGGTGAGCTCGGGTCGGGCGACTCGCCGAAGGCGCGGGCGACGGCCGGCGCCTTGTCGGGCCCGGTGACGAGGAAGACGACGTGGCGGGCGCTGTTGAGGACGGGCAGGGCGAGCGAGATCCGCGGGACCTGCGGCTCCATCCCGGCCTCGGGAACGCCGACGACCAGCCGATCGTCGGTCGCCGCCTCGGGCTTGCCCGGGAAGAGCGAGGCCGTGTGCGCGTCCGGCCCGAGGCCGAGCAGCACGAGGTCGAAGCGCGCCTCGCGCTCGCGCAGCTCGCGCTCGTACGCGGCCGCGCCCTCCTCGTGGCCGCGCTCGCCCTCCATCCGCAGCACCTGCGGCGGCTTCTGGAGCCGCGAGAGCAGCGCCCGGTCGGCCATCCCGAAGTTCGACCATTCGTGGTCGGGCGGCACGCAGCGCTCGTCGGAGAACCACACGGTCACGCCGCTCCAGTCCGCGTCGCGGGCGGCCGCCCGCTCGTACGCCACCCGCGGCGACGAGCCGCCGGTGATGACGAGATGCCCACCCGCCCCGGCGGCGTCGACGAGCAGGTCGGCGACGACCGCGCCCGGGTCGTCGAGCACCTCGACGTTCACGACGCCCCCCCCGCGGGGCAACGACCGCGGCCGATCATGAAGCCCTCGGAACGGATTCGTCGAGCGTGTAGGTCAGAGGATACCCGAGCACAATCCAGCGCGGGCCGGTAGGTGGGGTCGCGGAGCAGCGCCTGGCGCACGCCCTCGCCGAGGATGCCGCCCTCGCCGCGCGAGGCGCCGAGCACGGTCCAGGCCTGCTCGGTCCCGTCGCGGGTGCGCCGTACCGCCCGCAGCCCGCCTGGCGCACGGTCCAGCGACATCGTCTCGCCGGACGCCGCAGGAACCGGCGCCTACGAGGACCTGCACGCCAACGGCAAGATCTCCGGCACCGTGCAAGGGTCTCCGCCCGCGGAGATCTTCGTGCTCACCTACACAGGCACCGCCACCGACAACTGAGCACGCCGTAGGAGCCGCGTACAAAGGAGCGACCCCCGACGGATGTCGGGGGCCGTGTCTTGTTCCGGCGGCAGGCCCGGGTCAGACCACCGTGGCGGTGCGGGGGTCGCCGGCCTGGTGCTCCTGGACGTACTGAGCCAGCGTCATGCCGTCGAGGGCCGTGATCGGCACGGCGTACGGCGAGACGCTGGCGGTTGCGGAGCCTCCCTCGCCGTCGCCGTGGGTCTCCCCCGCGAAGGCGGGCGCTGCGGTGCTGGCGCAGGCGACGAACGCGACGACGGTGGCGAAGGTGGCGGTCCGGATCTGGTGGGTGTGGTTGGTGTTCATGGGGTGCTCCTGGGGTGGTGGTTGCTGATGCCTCCACGTTGGTTCTGAGGCCACCGGTCGCGGATCGGGAGCGACCCCTCAGATCTCGGCGAGCGGACCCTCAGATGCCGGGACGCCCCGCCAGCAGGGAAGTGGGGAGACAGTCGGGCCGCACGGGGTCACACTCGATGTCATGAGACCGGCTGCCTTGGCAGCGACGCTGTCCGGTCGCGCGGACGAACGAGCCAGGTTGCTCGACGTGGTCCGTGCCGGCCTGGACGGCTCGCCGCGGGCGGTGCTGGTCCACGGTGAGGCGGGCATCGGCAAGACCACCCTGGTGCGCAGCGTCTGCGAGGAGGTGCAGGGCTGAGGGAGCGCAGGTGCTGTGGGGGCAGAGCCTGCGCTTCGGGGCCGTGGAGGCGATGTACCACCCGCTGGTGCTCGCGCTGGAGGGGTGGCTGGGCGAGGCGGACGACGCCGAGCGGGCCTCGGTCATCGAGGCGGTGCCCGGCGCGGCGCTGATCCTGCCCTCGCTGGGCGCCTCGCCCGCGGACGGCCCGTCGACGCTGATGATGGTGGTCGACGCCCTGCTGAGCCGGGTGATCGCGCGGGGCCCGACGGTGCTGGTCGTCGACGACGTGCAGTGGGCCGATCCGGCCACCTGGGACGCGCTGTCCTACCTGGTGGCCGGGTTCGGCGCGCCAGCGGCTGGCCCTGGTGACCACGCACCGCGACGAGGCCGCCGTCAGTGACCACTTCCAGCACTGGCTGGGCAACGTCCGCCGGCTGCCCGGCACCGAGGAGCTGGTGCTGACCCGCCTCGACCAGGACGCCACCGGCGACCAGATCGCCGTGCTGCTCGGCCGGCCACCGGCGCCACGGCTGGTGGAGCAGGTGTACGAGCAGGTCGCGGGGCAACCCGTACTTCAGCGAGCTGCTGGTACGCCGCGGCGACCTCGACTCCGCCGAGCTGCCCGACGACCTGCCCGACGAGCTCAGCCAGGCGCTGCTGGACGCCTGGCGAGGGCTGTCGGCCCCAGCGCGGGAGATCGCCCGGATCCTGGCCATCGCCGGCCGCCCGACCGACCTGCGGACGCTGGCGGCCGTCGCCGCGGAGCTCGGCGTCTCCGAAGCCGGGTCGGTCCGCGAGGCCGTCGACGCCGGGGTCGTCGTGCTCGGCGGTGAGGGTGTCTGGTTCCGGCACCCGCTGCTGGCCGACGTGCTGGCCGAGTCCTACCTGCCCGGCGAGGCGGCGCCGGTGCACGCGGCCTGGGCCGCCCACCTCGAGTCGGTCTCCGACCGAGGGTGTCGACGAGCTGCGCCGGCTCGGCGACCTCGCATCGCACCACGAGCGGGCCGGCGACGGCTCGGCGGCGTTCGCCGCGCTCCTGCAGGGCGCCGACCTCGCCGAGAAGCTCGGCGCGCCTCGCGAGGCCGCCGACCTGCTGGCCCGGGCGGCCGACCTGTGGGAGGTGGGTGCCGACGCCACCGACGCCGTCGGCCATGCGCGGCTGCTCGAGCGCGCCGGCGATGGCCTGCGGCTGGGTCGGGCGGGCGCGCGAGAGCTACCGCCTGCTCCGTGCGGCACGCGACCTCGTCTCCCCCGAACGCGACCCGCTCTGGGCGAGCAGGCTGACGCGCTGCGTGGCGACAGGCCGCATTCGACCTCGGCGAGAGCCGGGATCGCGCTCTCGCCGAGCCATCGAACGAGCCGTGGAGCTCTCCAGGGTCGACCCCGACAGCCGCGAGCACGCCGAGGCCCTGGCCCAGCTACGCCGACGCCTTGTGGCTGGGACGAGCGGACGAGGAGGCACGTCGGCTGGTCGAGGACGCCGTGGCGGCCGCCCATCGCTCGGGCTCGGCCGCCGCCATCAGCCGCGCGCATGGCACCCGCGTCCGCGCTCGTGTTGGACACCGACCTCGAGCAGGCCGACCTGGACTGCGACGGTCTGCTGGGAGCACGCGTTGGCCTCGGGCGATCCCGAGGCCATCGGCGACGCGTACGCCATCAGGCTGAACGTCTCGACGCCTCGAGGTGACCTGCGCCGCCTCCGCGAGCATGCCCGCGACGCCTACGAGTGGTCTGTCGGTCAGGGCACACGCGGCTGTACCCGGGCGTCATCCTGGCCGCGGTCCTGCTCGCCATGGGGGACCTCGTCGAGGCCGAGGGCATCGTGCGCGCAGGTCTGGCGGCCACCGGCTACGCCCACGCCGAGGCGATGATCCGGCTCCACGCGGGCGTGCTGGCGGTGCGTCGGGGCGCGAACGACGCGGCGCGCGATCACCTGCCGCGAGCCCAGGAGCTCATGCCTCACCTCGAGGAGCAGCCCGGAGTGCATGGACGGTGCCTCGCCCATGGCCGAGATGCTGCTGGCCCAGAACGACCCAGCCGGGGCGTTCGAGCTCGTCGAGCGAGTGCTGCCCGTGAACGCCGTGGACCCGCGGGTGGTCGACGAGCTGATGGTGCTGGGGGCCCGGGCCGCGGCCGACCTGGTCCAGCGAGCATCGGACGACCGCGACCAGAGCCGCCGTACAGGCCCATCGGGAGGCCCTGACCCGACTGGTCAAGACGCGCGCGACCCTGCCCGGCATCGCCTTCCAGCCCTCCGGTCCCGACGACACCGTCCAGGTCGCCCGGGCGGCCCTCTTCGCCGCCGAGTCCGGGCGAGCCGAGGGCGTCGAGGACCAGGTGCGCCTCTGGAGGGAGGCGGTGGCGGCGTGTGCCACGGCCGGTCTCGGCTGGGAGCAGCAGGTCTCGTCGTGGCGGCTCGCCGCGGCGCTGGTCGAGTCCGGCGCCCCGGGCACCGAGGCGGCCGAGCTGCTGCGCGGCGTCCACGACTACGCCAGCCAGCAGGGCGCCGCGCCGCTGCAAGGCCCGCGTCGAGGAGCTCGCCGCGAGCGCCCGCATCTCGCTGGCCACGCCACGGCTGCCCGCCTGCGGAGGCCGTGCCCGCCGCCTTCACCGGACTGACCGCGCGGGAGACCGAGGTGCTCGCCCACCTGGTGGCGAACCGGACCAACGCCGAGATCGCCGAGGCGCTCTTCATCAGCGAGAAGACGGTGAGCGTGCACGTCTCCAACCTGCTGCGCAAGACCGCCACCGGGTCGCGCCGCGAGGTCGCCGCGCTGGCCCGACGCGTGGGATGGGGCACCAGCGGATAAGGGCGGGCTCCCAGGGGTTTCGACTGCCGCGCTGTTGGCGGTCGGGCGTGGTGGTCGGGCAGCGTTCTCAGGCGGCCAGTGGGGGCCTGATCGAGTCGAACCGGCGGGCGCGTGCCGTGCCACATCGCGGGCAGTGGGAGTACTGGACGTACTCGAGGTCTTGACCGCACCAGCAGACGGGGGGAACGGCGCTCTGGTGCTTCGTCGTGCCACGGTGCTCCTGAGAGATTTCGTTCCGGCCGTCTGCCTGGCGGGTGAGGTTGGTGTTCATGGGGTGCTCCTCGGGTGGTGGCTTGCTGATGCCTCCACGCTGGCCCTGAGGCCGCCGGCCGCGGATCAGGGGCAACCCCTCAGATCTCGGCAAGTCGCCCTTAGGGCCCGGAGAGGTGGCGAGAACGGGGGAGACAGGCGGGTGTTGACGGGGGACCAGAGGGCTCGAAACTTCCGCACGTATTCCGCACGGCCGGGGACACGACATACGTTTGCGCAGGTCAGCGGCCCGCGAATCTCGCTACGGAATCCGTCGCGTCAAATACGCCCCAGGGGTATGCCAAAGGCGGACCAACCCGCGTTTCCGCAGGTCAGCCCGCCTTTGGCGCGCTCGGTGGCAGGTGAAGGATTCGAACCTTCGAAGCTTTCGCGACGGATTTACAGTCCGCTCCCATTGGCCGCTCGGGCAACCTGCCTTGCTGATACCCCCGCTTGGCGGTTGCTCAGCCGGTCGGAAGAATAGCAAGGCCGCACCGGAGTGCCGAAACCGCCGATGACCCCACCAGGAGGGCACGTAGATGGCCGACTCGTCGTTCGACATCGTCAGCAAGATCGACCGCCAGGAGGTCGACAACGCCCTCGGGCAGACGGCCCGCGAGATCGCCACGCGGTTCGACTTCAAGGGGACCGGCGCGACCATCGAGTGGCAGGGTGAGCATGCGATCGAGATCTCGGCGTCGGCCGACGACCGGGCCAACGCGGTGCTCGACGTCTTCAAGGGAAAGCTGGTCAAGCGCAACCAGAGCCTGAAGATCCTCGACGCCTCCGAGCCTCGTCAGTCGGGTCAGCAGAGCAAGATCGCGATCGTCCTCAAGGAGGGCATCAGCTCGGAGAACGCCAAGAAGATCGGCAAGCTGATCCGCGACGAGGGCCCCAAGGGCGTCAAGGCGCAGGTGCAGGGCGACGAGCTGCGGGTCTCCAGCAAGAAGCGCGACGACCTGCAGGCCGTCCAGGCGCTCGTCAGGGCGCAGGACTACGACTTCGCGGTGCAGTTCACCAACTACCGATGACCGCATGAGCTCCCCGGCCGCCCTCGGAGAGCGTACGGCGGCGGCCCTGGTCTTCGGCGCCTCCGCGGCCGTGCTCGTGGTCGAGGTGACCGCGCTGCGGTTGCTCGCGCCGTACCTCGGTCTGACCCTGGAGACCAGCACGCTCGTCATCGGCATCGCCCTCGGCGCGATCGCGATCGGTGCGTGGAGCGGTGGCCGGGCCGCCGACAGGATCGATCCCCGGCGAGCGTTGGCGCCGTTGCTGGGCGGGTCGGGCGTGGCCGTCGCGCTCACGCCCGCTGTGGTCCGGACCGTGGCCGAGACCGCTCCCGAGCTGCTGTCCCTGGTGGCGTCGCTGACCATCCTGGTGCCGGCGGCACTGCTGTCGGCCGTCACGCCGATGGTCACCAAGCTGCTGCTGACCAGCCTCGACGAGACCGGTACCGTCGTCGGCCGGCTGTCGGGCATCGCGACCGTCGGCGCCATCGTCGGCACGGTCGTCACCGGGTTCGTGCTGATCTCGCGGGTGCCGGTGAGCGGCATCCTGGTCGGGCTGGGCGCAGCCCTGGTCGTCGGCTCCGCCCTCCTCGCCTGGCGGCTGGGACGACGACGCCTCTCCGCGGGGCCCCTCCTCGGCGTGGTCGCGGGCGGGCTCGCGATGACGGTGGCGCCGGGCGGCTGCGACACCGAGACGACGTACCACTGCGTCTGGGTCATCGACGACCCCGCGAACGACAGCGGCCGCACCCTCGTGCTCGACACGCTCCGCCACTCCTACGTCGACCTCGAGGACCCGACGCTGCTGGTCTTCGCCTACATCCGCGTGATCGCCTCGGTGACGGACGCGGCGTACCCCTCGGGCGAGGCCGTGCGGGCCTACCACCTGGGCGGAGGTGGGCTGACACTCCCGCGCTACCTCGCCGCCGCCCGACCCGGGACCCACAACCTGGTCTCTGAGATCGACGGCGGGATCGTCGAGGTCGACCGCGAGCGACTGGCTCTGCGCACCGGCCCGCTGCTCGAGGTGCGGGTCGAGGACGGGCGGCTGGGACTACGCCGGCTCGCGGCCGACAGCAGGGACCTCGTGGTCGGCGACGCCTTCGGCGGCGTGAGCGTGCCGTGGCACCTGACCACGCGGGAGGCCATGGCCGACGTACGCCGGGTGCTGACGCCCGACGGCGTGTACGTCGCCAACCTGATCGACCACGGATCGCTGGAGTTCGCCCGGGCCGAGGTCGCCACGCTCAGGGAGGTCTTCGACCACGTCGTGCTCGCCGGCGAGCCGCCCGACGTCGCCGCCGATCCGCGACCGGGCGACGGAGGCAACCTGGTCGTGATGGCGTCCGACCGCAAGCTCGACCTCGCCGCGGTCCAAGGTGTCATGGACGACCGCGGCACCGGCTGGACGCTGGCCGACGGAGCCGCACTCGACGCCTGGATCGGCGACGCGGTCGTGCTGACCGACGACTACGCGCCCGTCGACCAGCTGCTCGAGCCCTGAATACACCGATTCGTCTGCGGTGCTGAGCGGGGAAACCCCCGGTAAACCGCAGACGAATCGGTGTTCGGTGCCGTCAGACGGCCTTGGACATCGAGGGGATCGAGCCGGGGGTCGGGCTGACCCACACGGTCTGGTTATCGGAGAGGCCGAGGGCGGTGGCGTGCGCCTTGGTGAGCTGCACGGTGACCTCCTCGCCGGCGTCGGTCAGGACGCTGATGCGGACCTCGAAGCCCACGCGCAGGATCCGGCTGATGGTGCCCTGGGCGGCCCCGGCCAGCACCGGTGTGGCGGAGATGTCGACGTCGTGGGGCCGGACCGGGTGCCCGTTGATGTGGGTCACCTCGCCGAGGAAGCCCATCACGAAGTCGTTGGCCGGGTGGTCGTAGAGCTCGTCGGGACTGCCGATCTGCTCCACGCGGCCCTCGTTGATGACCACGATCTCGTCGGAGACCTCCAGGGCCTCCTCCTGGTCGTGGGTCACGAAGACGGTGGTCACGTGCACCTCGTCGTGGAGGCGACGCAGCCACTCGCGCAGCTCCTTGCGGACCTTGGCGTCGAGTGCGCCGAACGGCTCGTCGAGCAGCAGCACCTTCGGCTCCACCGCGAGCGCGCGCGCGAGGGCCATGCGCTGGCGCTGGCCGCCCGACAGCTGCGACGGGAGGCGGTGCGCGAACTGCTGGAGGTGCACCAGGCGGAGCAGCTCGTCGACGCGATGGGCGACCTCGTCCTTGGGACGCTTGCGGATCTCGAGCCCGAACGCGACGTTCTTGGCCACCGTCATGTGCTTGAACACGGCGTAGTGCTGGAACACGAAGCCCACGTTGCGCTTCTGGGGCGGCAGCTTGGTCGCCTCGGTCCCCTCGATGCTGACCGTGCCCGAGTCGGCCTTGTCGAGGCCCGCGATGATGCGCAGCAGGGTCGACTTGCCGCCGCCGGACGGGCCGAGCAGCGCGGTCAGCTGCCCGGTGGGCAGCGACACGGTCACGTCGTCGAGGGCGACGAAGTCGCCGAACCTCTTCGTCACGCCGGTGATGTCGATACTCATGGTTGGTTGTCCTAGCTCTTGGTTCAGGTGGTCTGTTTGGGGCGGAGGAAGGCGACGACGACCAGACAGGCGATGCTCACGAAGATGAGCAGGAACGACGTCGCGTACGCCGTCTCCTGCTGGAAGTTCTGGTACTTCGCCTCGACGACGAGCGTGGCTGTCTGGGTGCGTCCGGTGATGTTGCCCGACACGACCTTCACCGCGCCGAACTCGCCCATCGAGCGGGCCAGCGACAGCACGACGCCGTACACGACCGCCCACTTGATGCTGGGCAGCGTGATCCTGCGGAACGTCGCCAGCGCATTCGCTCCGAGACTGCGTGCGGCCTGCTCCTGCTCGTCGCCGATCTCGTGGAGCACCGGCACGACCTCGCGGATCACCAGCGGCAGCGCCACGAAGCAGGTGGCCATGATCATCCCGGGCGAGTCGAAGATGACCGGTCGTCCGGTCGCGTCCTCGATCGCCGGGCCGAACCAGCCGTCACGGTCGTTGTAGACCAGGAGGAGGGCGAGGCCGACGACGACGGGAGACACCGAGAGGGGCACGTCGAGCAACGCCGACAGCGCCCGCTTGCCGGGGAACTCGTACCGGACGAGGAGCAGCGAGATCCCGACGCCGAAGATGGTGTTGATGACGACGGCCCAGCCGGCGATCATCAACGTCAGCTGCAGAGACCCCGCGACCTGCGGGTCGCTCAGGGCATCGCGCATCACACCGAGACCGTGGCCGAAGGTCTGCTTCACGATGAGCGACACCGGCCAGGCGACCAGCATGAACACGTAGCCGACCGCGATCACGCGGAGCAACCACTTGACGGGGGTGGACACCTTAACCACGGCGCGACACCCGCCTCTGCAGGACGTCGAGTGCGACGATCACGACGAGAGCGACCAGGAGCATCACGGAGGCCAGCGCGGAAGCAGAGGCCAGGTTGCCGTTCTCGATGAAGCTCAGCACGCGCACCGAGACCACCTCGGTCTCGAACGGCCGGTTGCCCGACAGCAGCACGAGCGACCCGTACTCGGAGATCGCCCTCGCGAACGACAGCGCGGCGCCGGCCGTGATCGCCGGCGTCAGGGCGGGCAGGATGATCCGCCGCATGATGGTGAGGCGGGTGGCGCCCAGCGAGGCGGCGGCCTCCTCGACGTCGGCCTCGAGCTCCTCGAGGACCGGCTGCACCGTCCGGACGATGAACGGCAGCGTCACGAACGCCAGCGCCATGAACACCGCCATCTCGGTGAACGCCCAGTGAATGCCCAGGGGGCTGTTCGGCCCGTAGAGCGACAGCAGCACCAGGCCCGCGACGATCGTCGGGAGGGCGAACGGGACGTCGATGATCACGTTCAGGACCGACTGGCCCCAGAACCTGTCGCGCACGAGGACCCAGGCGATCACCGTGCCGATCACGATGTTGACGAGGGTCACCAGCAGGGACTGGGTGACCGTCAACGTGACGGCTGCCCACGTCTGGGGGTTCTGCAGCACGGAGAAGTAGCGGTCCCAGCCGCCTTCTGCCGCCGTGGCCACGACTGCGGTGAGGGGGATCAGTACCAGCAGGCTGAACCACAGGGTCGCGATGCCGAGGCCGATCCCGGCACCGCGAGTGAGGGTGTTGCGAGGTGTGGACCGGCGTGCGCGCCGCGGCCGGCGTCCTTCCTCGGACGCCGGCCCGGCTGCACTCGGCCCTTCAAGAAGGGCTGATGTCATTACTCGTCGCCGACCTTCCCGGTCTCCTGCTGGAGCTCGGTGATGATGCCGAGGGGGTTGCCTTCCTCGCCGTCGCCGAAGTACTTGTCGGCGGCCTCGCCCCAGCCACCGAAGTCGCCGTCGACGGTGAACAGCTGATCCGGAGTCGGGAACGGGTCGGCCGGGTCGTTGGCACCCTCGACGTCGCCGATCTCGACGCCGTCGACGACCGGGCGGAAGCCCGACTGGGCGTAGTCGGCCTGCGCGTCAGTGCTCGTCATGAACTCGAGGAACGACTTGGCCGTGTCGCTGGCGTCCGTGGTGACGGCCGCGGGGTTCTCGATCAGCAGGGTGTCGGGCGGCAGCACGTAGTCGACGTCCGCACCGTTCTGCTTGGCCAGGATCGCCTCGTTCTCGTAGGAGAGCAGGACGTCGCCGCTGCCGTCGGTGAAGGCCGTCGTGGCCTCACGCGCGCTGCCCGGGAGGGCGATGGTGTTGTTCAGCAGCTTGGTGATGTAGTCCTTGGCGTCGTCCTCGCTGCCGCCGTTGCCCGCGATGTGGGCCCACGCCGGCGAGGATGTTCCAGCGGGCGGAGCCGGACGAGCCGGGGTTCGGCGTGATGATCTCGACGCCCGGCTTCACCAGGTCGTCCCAGGTCTGGATGTTCTCGGGGTTGCCGGGACGAACCACGAACACCACGACCGAGGAGGTGGCGATGCCGTTGGTGGCGTTGTCCTTCCAGTCCTCGGCCACGAGTCCCTCGTCGACGAGACGCGTCACGTCGGTCTCGAGGGAGTAGTGCACGACGTCGGCGTCCGCGCCGGCCACCACCGCGCGGCTCTGGTCGCCGGACGCGCCGTACGACGTCTCGAACGTGACGCCCTCGCCGGCGTCGGTGCCCTCGAAGTCCTCGAAGACCGGCTCGTTGGCGGCCTCCATCACGGAGAAGGCGTTCACGCTGATGGTCTCGCCGCCGTCGGCCCCGTCGTCGCCGGAGGCCGTCGAGCACGCGCTCAGGGCAAGCGCGGTCGAGGCGGCCACCGCGATCAGCGTGGCCTTGAAGTTCTTGCGCATGAGTTCGTCCCTTTCGAAGCACCTCGGGAGTGCCATTAACGATCTAACTCGCGCAGACTACTAGAGATAAGTAGGAAACTTGGCATTGCAGCACGTGCTGAGACGTGTACGCCGCGTCACACCCTCGCGACCCGAGACGAAGCGGGTCTTCCGACCAGCGCGGACTATCCTGAGCAGTCGGTTCCACGGCGACGAACCAGCCTCGAGATCCGAGTCGAGCAGCGTCGAGGGACCTCAGGACCAAGGAGTGCAAGCTAGGTGACCAAACAGGTCAAGCAGCTCGACCGCGTCATCATCCGCTTCGCCGGAGACTCCGGTGACGGCATGCAGCTGACCGGTGACCGCTTCACCCAGGAGTCCGCGGCGTTCGGCAACGACCTGTCGACGCTGCCGAACTTCCCCGCCGAGATCCGCGCGCCGCAGGGCACGCTGCCCGGTGTCTCGTCGTTCCAGGTGCACTTCGCCGACCACGACATCCTCACCCCGGGCGACGCCCCCGACGTGCTGGTCGCGATGAACCCCGCCGCCCTCCGGGCCAACCTCGGCGACCTGCCGCCGGGCGCCACGATCATCGTCGACACCCACGACTTCACCGCACGCAACCTGACCAAGGCGGGCTACTCCGCCAGCCCGCTCGACGACGACTCGCTCGCGCCATACGCCGTCCACGCCGTCGACCTGACGGGCATGACCGTCGAGGCGGTCAAGGAGTTCGGCCTGTCCCGCAAGGACGCCGCCCGCGCCAAGAACATGTTCGCCCTCGGGCTGCTGTCGTGGATGTACGGCCGCCCCACCGAGACGACGATCTCCTTCCTCGAGAAGCGCTTCGCCAAGGTCCCGGACATCCGTGACGCCAACGTCACCGCCTACCGCTCCGGCTGGAACTTCGGCGAGACCACCGAGACGTTCGTGGTGAAGTACGAGATCAAGCCGGCGCCGATGAAGCCGGGCACCTACCGCAACATCACCGGCAACCTCGCGCTGGCCTACGGCCTGGTCGCGAGCGGCGTGCGGTCCGGGCTGCCGCTGTTCCTCGGTTCCTACCCGATCACGCCCGCCTCGGACATCCTCCACGAGCTCAGCAAGCACAAGGCGTTCGGCGTCACGACCTTCCAGGCCGAGGACGAGATCGCCGGTATCGGCGCGGCCCTCGGGGCGTCGTTCGCGGGCGCCCTCGGCGTCACCACCACCTCCGGCCCCGGCATCGCCCTGAAGTCCGAGACGATCGGACTCGCCGTGATGACCGAGCTGCCCCTCGTGGTCATCGACGTGCAGCGCGGCGGGCCGTCCACCGGCCTGCCCACCAAGACCGAGCAGGCCGACCTGCTCCAGGCGATGTTCGGGCGCAACAGCGAGTCGCCGGTGCCGATCGTCGCGCCGCAGTCACCCGGCGACTGCTTCGACGCCGCCCTGGAGGCCGCGCGGATCGCCGTCACCTACCGCACTCCCGTCATGCTGCTCTCCGACGGCATGCTGGCCAACGGCTCGGAGCCGTGGCGGATCCCCGACGTCGACGACCTCCCAGTCATCGACCCGGGCTTCGCCGCCGACCGCAACCACGGCACGGGTGACGAGGCTGAGTTCTGGCCCTACCTCCGCGACGAGGAGACCCTGGCCCGTCCGTGGGCGATCCCCGGTACGCCGGGTCTCGAGCACCGCATCGGCGGTCTCGAGAAGGCCGACGGCAACGGCAACATCTCCTACGACCCGGCCAACCACGACTTCATGGTCCGCACCCGCCAGGCCAAGGTCGACCGCATCGCCGAGACCCTGCCGCCCCTCGCGGTCGACGATCCCAGCGGCGCCGCCAAGGTGCTGGTGCTCGGGTGGGGGTCGACGTACGGGCCGATCGGCGCCGGCTGCCGGCGGGTCCGCAACGCCGGCTACCACGTCGCCCAGGTGCACCTGCGTCACCTCAACCCGCTGCCGCGCGACCTCGGCGACATCCTCAAGCGCTACGACAAGGTGCTGATCCCCGAGATGAACCTCGGCCAGCTCGGCCTGCTGATCCGCGCGAAGTACCTCGTCGACGCCGTCGGCTACCACCAGGTCAACGGCATGCCGCTCAAGGCCGCAGCGCTCGCCCACGCCATCGCGGACCTGGTCGCCGAGGCCGAGGGCATCGAGGCGCCGCTGGGCGTGTGGGGCGAGACCGTCGTGAAGGAGCACGTGAAATGAGCATCGACCTTCCCGCCCCCGGCATGCGCAGCGGCATCGAGCTGGTACCGACCGTCGAGCAGGGTGTCACCCAGACCGCAAAGGAGTTCACCTCCGACCAGGAGGTGCGCTGGTGCCCGGGCTGCGGTGACTACGCCGTGCTCAAGGCGGTCCAGGGCTTCCTGCCCGACCTGGGGCTGCGCCGCGAGAACATCGTGTTCGTCTCCGGCATCGGCTGCTCGTCGCGGTTCCCCTACTACCTCGACACCTACGGCATGCACTCGATCCACGGTCGTGCCCCGGCGATCGCGACCGGTATCGCGACGTCGCGGTCCGACCTGTCGGTGTGGGTGGTCACCGGTGACGGCGACGCGCTGTCGATCGGCGGCAACCACCTGATCCACGCACTGCGCCGCAACATCAACATGACGATCCTGCTGTTCAACAACCGGATCTACGGGCTCACCAAGGGCCAGTACTCCCCCACCTCCGAGCCCGGCAAGATCACCAAGTCCACCCCGATGGGCTCGCTCGACCACCCCTTCAACCCGGTGTCCCTCGCGCTCGGCGCCGAGGCGACGTTCGTGGCACGCACCATCGACTCCGACCGCAAGCACCTGACTGGAGTGCTGTCGGCTGCCGCCGCACACCGGGGCACGTCGTTCGTCGAGATCTACCAGAACTGCCCGATCTTCAACGACGGCGCCTTCGACGCCATCAAGGACCGTGACCCGTCGGCCGCCTCGATCATCCCGCTCGTGCACGGCGAGCCGATCCGCTTCGGCCCCGGTGGCGCCAAGGGGCTGGTCCGCGACGGCGCGACCGGCGGCGTGAAGGTCGTCGAGGTCGGCGGTGACTCAGGGGTCGGCGAGGACGCGGTCATCGTCCACGACTCCCGCGCCGACGACCCCACCACGGCCTTCGCGATCTCGCGCCTCACCGACGCCGGCTACCTCTACCGCGCGCCCATCGGCATCTTCCGCCAGGTCGAGCGCCCGACGTACGACGACCTGGCGCGCGAGCAGATCGGTTCCGCCCGTGAGCAGGCACCCGGCGAGCCGGACGACCGGCTCGCCGCGCTGATCAACGGTTCGGACACCTGGACCGTCGTCTAGACAGGCTCGTCCGCCGCGCCGTCCCGTCTGGACTGAGGAACGAAGCGAGCCCCTGGGCGAGCAAGTGACGAGGGAAGACGGGACGCCGCAGCGCGGCGGACACGCCCCGAAGCGAAGCGGAGGGGCAAATGTCAAGGGGCCCCACCCGAGAGGGGGCCCCTCTGACGCGACCTCGGCGACTTGACCGAGGCGTTGGACCGGCTACACGACGTAGGTCCGATAGATCCGAGTCACGGACTTGCCGTAGCCGCCGGTCTTGGGGACGAGTCCCTTCCAGAACCAGTACCCGGTGGGAGGTGCGTAGATGCGGGTGCGCCAACGGCCCGAGCCATCGGTGCGGGTCTTCTTCACGAGCGTCCACTCGCAGCCCTTGCAGAGGCGCTTGTAGATCTGGACGTTCCGGTTGTTCCACCCCGGGATCGACGTTCCCCTTGAAGATCAGCCAGCCCTTGTCGTTGCGGAAGACCTCGTCGTTCATCGCGCGACGCGGCAGGTCCCGAGACACTGCCGTGGACACGGGGCCGGCGAAGACGAGGACGACGCAGACCGCGAACGCGGTCACCATCCCCAACAGCCGCACGGTCCCCTCCAGCGGGCTCGCTGACGGGCCGGCTGATGCCGGCCCGAGGGGCTCCTACCCCGGGGTCCCGGAGTCCAAACCCCTCCATCGGAGACGATCATGCCGTCCGTATGCTCGCCTGGTGCCGCCGTCTCGCCAGGGGTTCCTCTACGGCGTCGCGGCGTACGTGCTCTGGGGCGGCTTCCCGCTCTACTGGCCGCTGCTCGAGCCGGCCGGATCGGTGGAGCTGCTGGCCCACCGGGTCCTCTGGTCGCTGGTCACCCTTGCGGTGCTGGTGCTGGCGCTGCGCCGGACCCGCCAGTTCGTCGCACTGTTCCGCGAACGACGCGTCTTCCTGCTGCTGTCGGTTGCCGCGGTGGTCATCACCTTGAACTGGGGAACCTACATCTACGGCGTCACCAACGACCGCGTGGTGGAGACCTCGCTCGGCTACTTCATCAACCCGCTGGTGACGGTGCTGATGGGCGTGGTGATCCTCGGCGAACGTCTCCGCAGGCTCCAGTGGCTGGCGATCGGGGTGGGAGCCCTGGCCTGCCTCGTGCTCACCGTCGACTACGGTCACCCACCGTGGATCGCGCTGGTCCTCGCGTTCTCGTTCGGCACCTACGGGCTGGCGAAGAAGCAGGCCGATGCGCAGGCGATCGAGAGCCTCACCCTGGAGACGATGCTGGTCACGCCGCTGGCGCTCGGCTACCTCGGATGGCTGGTGGCACAGGGCGAGTCGTCGTTCGGCACGGAGGGTGCGGGGCACGCCCTGCTCCTGATGTCCGCGGGCCTGGTCACCGCGCTGCCGCTGCTGTGCTTCGGCGCGGCCGCCATCCGGGTGCCGCTGGTGACTCTCGGGCTGCTGCAGTACCTCGCGCCAGTCCTGCAGTTCCTGCTGGGCGTGCTGTGGTTCCACGAGGACATGTCCACCGGCCGGTGGATCGGCTTCGCCTTGGTCTGGGTGGCGCTGACGATCTTCACCGTCGAGTCGGTGCGTCACCGGCGCCAGCAGCTGCAGCTGGCCGCCGAGGCCGTCGCGGTCTGACACCATGCCGCCATGCCGACCTTCGCGTCGTACGACGGTGCGGACCTGGCCTACCAGGAACACGGCAGCGGCCCGACCCTGCTGGTGATACCCGGCGGGCCGGCCCGCGACGTGGCGTACCTCGGGGACCTGCTCGGCCTCTCGACGGTGACCCAGCGCCACCTTGTCGTCCCGGATCTCCGCGGCACCGGGGCGTCGCAGCCCGACACCGACCCAACATCCCACCGGGCCGACCGGATCGCTGCGGATGTGGCCATGCTCATCGACCACCTGAGCGTCGCGCCGGTCGACGTCCTGGCCCACTCGGCGGGCGCGAACGTCGCGCTGCTGCTCGCCGAACGACGACCCGACCTGGTCTCACGGCTGGTGCTCGTCACGCCGGGGACCCGCGCCGTCGGGCTCGAACCCGACGACAGTGACTGGGACGCCGCCCTCGAGCGACGCGCGGACGAGCCGTGGTACGACGACCTCCGAGCCGCGCTCGAGGCCGAGGACCCCACGCCCGAGCAGGAGGTCGAGAGCGAGGCGCTGTTCTACGGGCGCTGGGACGACGCGCGCCCGCGCTCACGCGGCATCGGACGCGCTGCAGCGCAACTTGGCTGCGACGGGCTGGTTCCACGAAGGCGCCTACGAGCCCGACCGCACGCGTGACGTCCTCGCCGGGCTCGACGTACCGGTTCGGATCCTGCGCGGTGAGCTCGACCCCTGGCCCAACGCCCGCGGCGGCGAGGCGCTCGCGGCGCTGTTCCCGGACGCCTCCGTCACCGAGCTCCCCGGGGCAGGCCACTTTCCCTGGGTCGACGACGCAGCGTCGTACGCCGCGGCCGTGCGGACCGCGCTCGTCAGCTGAGTCACATCGCTTGCCTAAGGCCCCTCAGCTGTCGACCTGAGGTGGCAGTCGGGCCCGAAGTCAGGGAGTTCGCCTGATGTGAGGGGCAGGGCCTTAGGCGAAGTCTTGCGTCATCAGCAGGACATCAGCCACCAGCACAGGAGCCCGTCATGAACACCACCTACACCCTCGAGACCATCGCCCGCCAGCGCCTGGACGAAACCGCCCGCCAGGCCCGCACCGCCCACCAGCGGAACGAGACCAAGGCACGGCCCCCCTGGCACTTCCCGAAGCTCACCTGGCAGACCCGCTACGGCAGCTTCCGGCCCCGCCCGGCCTGAACCCACCTCGCCGACTTCCCGCTCGAACCCTCTCACCGGGCGGGATGTCGGCGTTTTACCGGGCGTTGCCGATTGAGGTAGCGGAGGATCTCAGGCACCAGGTGCGTGCGATCCTCCGGAATCTCGCGGCCCATGACGACCTACCGCGCTCGGGTGGCGACGATGTCGGCGAACTCCTCGAGCGCGGTGCGGACGGGGCCCTCGGGTACGTCGGCTAGGTGCGCCTTGGCCTCGGCGGCGCGGGCGACGACGTCGGCGCGGGCCTGCTCGATCGCCGGGTGCTGACGCAGGAGGGCCAGGGCCTCGGCGTGGCGGGCGTCGTCGGTCAGGTCGCCGTCGAGCAGCTCCATGAGCCGGGCGTCCTGGGGACGGGCGGTCGCGCGGGCGATCAGGACGGGCAGGGTCGGCACGCCCTCGCGGAGGTCGGTGCCGGGGGTCTTCCCGGAGACGCCGGCGTCGGAGGCGACGTCGAGGATGTCGTCGGAGAGCTGGAACGCGGTGCCGACCACCTCGCCGTACTTGGTCAGCGCGCGCTGCACCTCCGGCGTCGCGCCCCCGAAGATCGCGCCGTAGCGAGCCGAGGTGGCGATCAGCGAGCCGGTCTTGCCGGCGACGACGTCGAGGTAGTGCTCGAGCGCGTCCTCCCCCGGGCCGGGCTCGAGCGTCTCGAGGATCTGGCCCTCGACCAGCCGGGTGAACGTCCGCGCCTGGATGCGCACCGCAGCCGGGCCGAGCTCGGCGGTCAGCTCGGAGGACTTCGAGAACAGGAAGTCGCCGGTCAGGATCGCGACGTGGTTGTCCCAGCGGGCGTTGGCCGACTCGGAGCCACGCCGCAGCTCGGCCTCGTCCATGACGTCGTCGTGGTAGAGCGAGGCCAGATGGGTCAGCTCGACCACGCAGGCAGCGGTGATGACGTCGTCGACGTCGGGATGCTCGCCGGTCTCGGCGGCCAGCAGCACCAGCAGCGGCCGGAACCGTTTGCCGCCGGCCTCCATCAGGTGGCTCGCTGCCTCGGTCACGAAGCCGGCCCGGCTGCGGACGTGACCGGTCAGCGCCTTCTCGACCTCGGCGAGCCGGACCTGGAGCCGCGCGGCCAGCCGCTCGTCGAGGACCGGGAAGGCGAGAGTCGTCACCTGAGGAATTGTCCCGCAACCCCGGCGAGGTTGAGCACCGGGCCCGGGATCACGCCGAGCACCAGCGTCGCTGCCGCCCCGACCGCGATGGTCGACGAGGTCAGCACGGACGGGTGGACGACGTACGCCGCCGAGTCGGGCTCGGGGTCGTGGAAGAACATCACCACGATGACGTAGACGTAGAAGTACGCCGCCACGATGCTGCTCAGCACGCCGACGATGACCACCGGCCACGCGCCGGACGACATCGCGACCTCGAAGACCGCCCACTTGCCGATGAAGCCGGAAGTCAGCGGGATCCCCGCGAGCGCGAGCAGGAACAGCGCGAACACACCGGCGACGAGCGGCGAGTGCTTGCCGAGGCCGGCCCACCGCGAGAGCGCGGTCTGCTCGCCGGCGGAGTCGCGCACCAGCGACACCACGGCGAAGGCGCCGAGCGCGGCGACACCGTAGGTCACCAGGTAGAACAGCACGGCCTGCAGCGAGGTCAGCTGTCCCTCGGTCAGCTCGCCGGCGCTCTGGAGCCCGAGCACGCCGGTGAGCAGGAAGCCGGTGTGGGCGATGGCGGAGTAGGCGAGCATCCGCTTGACGTCGCGCTGGGTCACCGCCATCACGGCACCGACGACCATCGTCAGGATCGCGATCACCCACATCATCGGCTGCCAGTTCCAGCGCTCGGAGCCGAAGGCGACGTAGAACAGCCGCAGGATCGCCCCGAACGCCGCGGCCTTGGTCGCCGCCGACATGAACGCCGTCACGGCGGTCGGGGCGCCCTGGTAGACGTCGGGAGTCCAGGCCTGGAACGGCGCCGCGCCGACCTTGAAGAGCAGGCCGACGGCCAGCATCCCGATGCCGATGAGCAGCAGCGTCTGGTTCGAGGCGTCGTTGCGTACGGCCTCGTTGATCTCGCCGAGGTCCATCGAGCCGGCGTAGCCGTAGACCAGCGCGACGCCGTACAGGAAGAAGCCGGACGAGAAGGCGCCCAGGACGAAGTACTTCAGCGCGGCCTCCTGGCTGAGCAGGCGGCGTCGCCGGGCCAGGCCGCACAACAGGTAGAGCGGCAGCGAGAGCACCTCGAGCGCGACGAACATCGTCAGCAGGTCGCCCGAGGCCGGGAAAAGCATCATGCCGAGCACCGCGAACATCAGCAGCGGGTAGACCTCGGTGTGGTCGAGGCCGGCCGCGCGTCGCTCGGCCTCGGTGCCGGGCAAGGCCGCGGCCTGTCCGGCGAACGCCGAGACGCCGCCCTCGAGCTGGCGCTCGGCGAACAGCAGGCAGCCGGCGAGCGCGAACAGCAGGATCAGGCCCCACAGGAACACGCTCGGGCCGTCGACGACGACGGTGCCCATCGAGCCGACGAGGCCGCGCGCCCGGACCGGACCGTCCTCGGTGTCCCTGTGGAGGTCGAGGCGGTAGGCGATGGCGACCACTGCCGCCAGGGTCACCACCACACCCCCGATGGCCAGCAGGGACTGGACGAGGTACCGGTGCCTGCGGGGCAGGAACGCCTCGACCAGCACCCCGAGGCAGGCGATGCCGAAGATGATCAGCAGCGGCGAGAGCTCGGCGTACTCGATGGTGGGCTTGATGAAGTCGTCCATCAGTGGTCAGCCTCCTGAGCCGCGCCGCCGACCGTCAGGTCGGGTTCGTGCACGCCGACGTCCTCGAGGATCGTCGTCGTGGCGGGGTTGATCACGTCGAGCAGCGGCATCGGGTAGAAGCCCAGGACCACCAGCGCCAGCAGCAGCGGCGCGAGGGCGCCGACCTCACGGCGGTCGAGGTCCTTGACCGGCTCGACGGCCGTGACACCCGGCCCGGTGAAGGCGCGCTGGTACATCCAGAGGATGTACCAGGCGGCCAGCACGATGGCGGTCACCGAGATCGCGCCGACCCACCAGTGGTAGTTGAACGCCGCGATGATCACCATGATCTCCGAGACGAACTGCGAGAGCCCCGGCAGGCCGAGCACGGCAAGGCCGGCGAGGAGGAACACCCCGGCGAGCACGGGCGCGGACTTCTCGACGCCGGTGATCGCTGCGATCGAGGCGGTGCCCTTGCGCCTGACGAGGTAGCCGGCGGCGAGGAACAACGCGGCCGTGGCGACACCGTGGTTGACCATGTAGAGGATCGAGCCGGACGTGCCCTGGGTGCTGAACACGAAGATGCCCAGCACGATGAAGCCGAAGTGGCTCAGCGAGGTCAGGCCGATCAGGCGCAGCATGTCGTCCTGGCCGATCGCGACCAGGGCGCCGTAGACGATCGAGATCAGCGCGAGCGTGACCACCACCGGCGTCGCCCACTGCGAGGCGTCGGGGAACAGTCCCAGGCAGAAGCGCAGCATCGCGTAGGTGCCGATCTTGTCGAGGACGCAGACCAGCAGCACGCTCGTGCCGGGTGTGGCCTTCTCGGTCGCATCGGCCAGCCAGGTGTGCACCGGGAACAGCGGCGCCTTCACCGCGAAGGCGAAGAAGAAGCCCATGAACAGCCACTTCTGGGCGTCGGGGTCGATCTCGATCGTGGCGAGCTCGGAGAGGAGGTACGTCGGGTGGCCGGCGTCCGCGGCGACGGCGTAGAGCCCCACGACCGCGGCCAGCATGACCAGGCCGCCGGCCAGCTGGAAGATCAGGAACTTGATCGCGGCCTTCTGCCGACCCTCGCGGCCGAAGTGGCCGATCAGGAAGTAGCCGGGGACCAGCGAGGCCTCGAAGAGCACGTAGAACAAGAAGACGTCGGTCGCGGTGAAGACCCCGAGCGACGCCGACTCCAGGGCGAGGGCCCAGGCGAAGAACGCCTTGGTGTTGCCCTGGTCGGCGTCGAACCATGAGGCACCGATGACGACCGGCACGAGCACGGCGGTCAGCAGCACCAGCACCAGGCCCAGGCCGTCGACGCCGAGCGCGTAGTGGGCGCCGAAGACGTTGATCCACTCGTGGGTCTCGGTGAACTGGAAACCGCCGTCAACGTCGTACTGGGTGGCCATCACGACGGCAAGCAGGAGCGTCAGCAACGAGAAGCCCAGCGAGATCTGCTTGGGCCGGGACCTGTCGCCCTCGTAGGGCATGGCGGCCGTGACCACCGCGCCGACGAGCGGCACGACGATCAGGGCTGTCAGCCAGGGGAAGTCGTTCATGACAGGTTCACCGCCAGGAGCGCGAGGACGACGAGGAGCGCGCCGCCGAGCAGGGACAGGGCGTAGGAGCGGACGTAGCCGTTCTGGGTGCGCCGCAGGATCATCCCGATCCCGGCGATGCCCAGCGAGCCGCCCTCGACGACGCCGTCGACACCGTGCTTGTCGATCGCGGTGAGGTTGCGGACCAGCACCGCGCCGGGCGCCACCACGAGCGTGTCGTTGATGGCGTCGCCGTAGATGTCCGCGCGGGCCGCGCGCGTGGCGAAGGACACGTCGGTGGGAGCGGTGCGCGGCACGTCGCGCCTGCCGAAGAGGAACCACGCGACGGCGACACCGATCGCGACCACCGCCACCACCATCAAGGTGATCGCCAGTGCGGGCAGCGGCGGCTCGTGGTGCTCGGCCTCGCCGGTGACAGGCGCGAGGAACTCGACGATCCAGTCGCCCAGCAGCATCACGCCGCCGAGCACCGACAGCGCGGCCAGCACGATCAGCGGGATCGTCATCACCTGCGGCGACTCGTGGGGGTGCACGCCCTTCTCCCACCGCTTCTTGGTGAAGAACGTCATCAGCATCAGGCGGGTCATGTAGAAGCCGGTGATCCCGGCGCCGAGCATCGCCAGCAGGCCGACGACCCACGAGTCGGCCAGCGCGGTCTCGATGATCTTGTCCTTGGACCAGAAGCCGGAGAATCCCGGGAAGCCGATGATGGCGAGGTAGCCCATCGCGAAGGTCAGGAACGTGACGGGCATGGCCTTCTGCAGCGCTCCGTAGTGGCGCATGTCGACGTCGTCGTCCATGCCGTGCATGACCGAGCCTGCGCCCAGGAACATGTTGGCCTTGAAGAAGCCGTGGGTGAGCAGGTGGAAGATCGCGAAGGCGTAGCCCGCGACACCGAGGCCGGCGCCCAGCATCATGTAGCCGATCTGGCTCATCGTCGAACCGGCCAGGGCCTTCTTGATGTCGTCCTTCGCGCAGCCGATGATCGCGCCCCACAGCAGGGTGACGACGGCGACCACCACCACGGCGGTCTGGGCGTGCGGGGCGTAGCTCGAAGATGAAGTTGCTGCGCACGATGAGGTAGACGCCCGCGGTCACCATCGTCGCCGCGTGGATCAGCGCCGACACGGGGGTCGGACCCTCCATCGCGTCGAGCAGCCACGACTGCAGCGGCACCTGGGCGGACTTGCCGCAGGCGGCCAGCAGCAGCAGGAGGCCGAGGACGGTCATCGTCGTCTCGGAGGCGGCCTCGGGGCTGGCGCTGATCGAGGTGAAGTCGGTGGTTCCCCACGTCGCGAACATCAAGGAGATGCCCATCGACAGTCCGATGTCGCCGACCCGGTTGAGGATGAATGCCTTCTTGGCCGCCGCTGCCGCGGAGTGCTTGTGCTGCCAGAAGCCGATCAGCAGGTACGACGCCAGGCCGACGCCCTCCCAGCCCAGGAACAGGCCGAGGAAGTTGGCCGACAGCACCAGCATGAGCATCGCCGCGACGAACAGGTTGAGGTAGCCGAAGAAGCGGACCCGGCGGGCGTCGTGCTCCATGTAGCCGACGGAGTAGACGTGGATCAGCGAGCCGACGCCGGTGATCAGCAGCAGGAACAACGCCGACAGCGGGTCGTAGAGCAGGTCGAAGTCGGCCCTGAGGTTGCCGGCCTCGAACCACGTGAACAAGAACTGGGAGACCTGTCGGTCGTCCTCCTCGCGGCCGAGGAGCTGGAGGAACAGCACCAGGCTGATCACGAAGGAGCCGATCGGCAACGCGCAACCGAGCCAGGGTCCCCAGCGGTCCAGGCGGCCGCGGCTCAGCGGGCTGCCGACGAGCAGGACCAGGGCGCCGAGCGCCGGCAGCGCGATGACCAGCCACAGCAGGGAGAAGGCACCGTCGGCGGCGACCGGGTTGATCACGGGCACGTGGCCAACGTCGTGGAGGGGAAGCATCGGGGGTGTTCTCTTCTCCTAGAACTTCAGCAGGCTCGCGTCGTCGACCGAGGCCGAACGGCGGGTGCGGAAGATGGTCATGATGATCGCCAGGCCGACCACCACCTCGGCGGCGGCGACGACCATGACGAAGAACGCCGCCACCTGGCCGTCGAGGTTGCCGTGCTGCTTGGCGAAGGCGACCAGGGCGAGGTTGCAGGCGTTGAGCATCAGCTCGACGCACATGAAGACGACCAGCGCGTTGCGGCGGGTGAGCACCCCGACGCAGCCGATCGTGAACAGGATCGCGGAGAGGACGACGTACTGGGTCATGCGTTGTCCTCCTCGTCACGCGGCTGGTCATCTGCTGGGGCGGACGGGTGGGCACTGGGATCGCGGTGGCCGTCTGCTTGACCGCTGAGCTGGCGCTCGACGCCGGGTACGTCGTCGGCCATCGCCGGCGCCGACCGCACCGTGCCGCGGGCGGCCAGCACCCGCGACACCGACGCCTCGGCGGCGGTGCCGTCGGGCAGCAGGGCCGGGGTGTCGACCGCGTTGTGCCGCGCGTAGACACCAGGCGGCGGCAGCGCACCGAGGTGGAGACCGTGCTCGGCGTAGTCACGGACGCGCTGGTTGGCCAGGTCTGCCTGGCTCGGCTTGGGCACCAGGCGCTCGCGGTGGGCGAGCACCATCGCACCGACGGCAGCGGTGATCAGCAGCGCGCTGGTGGTCTCGAAGGCGAAGACGTAGCGCGAGAACAGGATGTCCGCGACGGCGGGGACGTTGCCACCCTCGTTGGCGTCGTCGAGGCCGACGACGGTGCCGAGGGTGATCTGGCTCAGCCCGATCACCAGGACCAGTCCGAGCAGCAGCCCACCGATGATCGCCAGCACGCGCTGGCCCTTGATCGTCTCGACGACCGAGTCGGACGCGTCGACGCCGACGAGCATCACCACGAACAGGAACAGCATCAAGATGGCACCGGTGTAGACGATGATCTGGACGGCGAAGAGGAACGGCGCGTCGAGCACGGCGTAGAGGACGGCGAGCCCGATCATCACGACCGCCAGCAGGAGGGCGGCGTGCACGGCCTTGCGGACGAACAGGATGCCGAGGGCCGCGATCACCATGATCGGCGCGAGGATCCAGAACGTCATCACGCCTCCTCGTCGACAGCGGGAGTCGTGAACTCGCCGCGGTAGTAGGCACCTTCGTCGTCTCCGAGCCGCATCGGGTGCGGCGGCTGCTCCATGCCGGGAAGCAGCGGCGCGAGCAGGTCGGACTTCTCGTAGATCAGGTCCTTGCGGTTGTTGTCGGCGAGCTCGTACTCGTTGGTCATGGTGAGCGCACGCGTCGGGCACGCCTCGATGCACAGCCCGCACAGGATGCAGCGCAGGTAGTTGATCTGGTAGACGCGGCCGTAGCGCTCGCCGGGGCTGTAGCGCTCGTCGTCGGTGTTGGAGGCACCCTCGACGTAGATCGCGTCGGCCGGGCACGCCCAGGCGCACAGCTCGCAGCCGATGCACTTCTCGAGTCCGTCGGGCCAGCGGTTGAGCTGGTGCCGGCCGTGGAAGCGCGGCGCGGTCGGCTGCTTCTCGAACGGGTACTGCTCGGTGACGACCTTCTTGAACATGGTCCGGAAGGTCACGCCGAAACCGGCGACCGGGTCCCAGAACTGTTCCTTGAGGGTCCTGGCGCCCGACGAGCTCTTGGGGTCAGCCATCGAGTTGCTCCTCCGTCGTCACGCGGTCGTCGCCGGTCGCCGCGTCCGCCGGCACGGTCGCGTGGGCGCGTCCGGGCTGACCGAACACCAGTGGCGCCGCGGCGCCGCGCACCGCACCCCCGGCCGGCATGACCGGGACGGGATAGCCGCCGGCCACGACAGGTTCGTCGCCGACCGGCTGCCCCGGCAGCGGCCTCGGCCGCCTGCTCCTCGTCCTCGCCGACGAAGAAGAGCAGCAGGAACAGCAGGGCCAGGACGCCGATGCCGATCAGCAGGTACTGACGGTCGATCTGGCCCTCGAGCGAGATCGAGCGGATCGTGCCGACCGCGATGATCCAGACGAGCGAGATCGGGATCAGCCGCTTCCAGCCGAACGCCATGAACTGGTCGTAGCGCAGGCGGGGCAACGTGCCGCGCAGCCAGATGAAGACGAAGATGAAGACCATGACCTTGCCGAAGAACCACAGCAGCGGCCAGTAGCCCTCGTTGGCGCCCGGCCAGACGTGCACGACACCCCAGGGCGCGTGCCAGCCGCCGAGGAACAACGTGGTGGCCAGCGCCGAGACGGTGGCCATGTTGATGTACTCGGCCAGGAAGAACAGGGCGAACTTCAGCGAGGAGTACTCGGTGTGGAAGCCGCCGACCAGCTCACCCTCGGCCTCGGGGAGGTCGAACGGCGCGCGGTTGGTCTCGCCGACCATCGAGATCGTGTAGATCGCGAACGACGGCAGCAGGATCAGCCCGTACCAGAGGTCGTCCTGGGCGGCGACGATCTGCGAGGTCGACATCGAGCCGGCGTAGAGGAACACCGCCACGAGCGCGAGGCCCATCGCGACCTCGTAGGAGATCATCTGCGCGCTGGAGCGCAGGCCGCCGAGCAGGGAGTACGTCGACCCGCTCGACCAGCCGCCGAGCACGATGCCGTAGATGCCGATGGAGGCGATCGCCAGCACGAACAGCACCGCGACCGGCATGTCGGTCAGCTGCAGCGGGGTCTCGTGGCCGAAGAAGTTCACGGTCGGGCCGAACGGGATCACCGAGAACGCCACGAACGCCGGCACCGTCGCGATGACCGGCGCCAGGATGAAGACCACCTTGTCGGCGGCCTTCGGCGTGATGTCCTCCTTCAGCGCCAGCTTGACGCCGTCGGCGAGCGACTGGAGCAGGCCGAAGGGGCCGTGCACGTTGGGGCCGATGCGGTGCTGCATCCGGGCCACGACCCGGCGCTCCCACCAGATGTTGAACAGCGTCAGCAGCACCAGCACCACGAAGACCAGCACGACCTTGATCAGGATCACCCACCAGGGGTCCTTGCCGAAGTCGCTGAGCTCGGGGTCGTCGACTGCTGCGAGCACGCCGACCGAGCTTGTCGAGAGCAGGCTGATCACTGGTCCGCTCCTCTCAACGTGACGGTGCTGCCGGGCAGGCCGACGTCGGCGAGCAGACCACGGCCGGTGGAGTTGGCCGGCACCCACACGACGTCGTCGGCCATCTCGGCGATCACCGCAGGCAGCGTGACCGAGCCGCGGTCGCCGGTGAGGGTGATGCTCGGGCCCAGGGCGTCGTAGACGTTGGCGCTGACGCGTGCGACCGGAACTCGCGCGGTGGCGCGGAGGTTGTCGTCGCCGTCTTGCATGGTGCCGTTGTCGAGCAGCTGCTTCCAGGTGGCGAGCGTGACCCCCGGGTCGGAGACGTCGTGGGCCTGGACGGGCTCGAGCGCGGCGCGGTCGCCGTCCCAGGGGCCCATCTCCTCCATCTGGCTGCGGGCTTCCTCCACGGTGCGGAAGCCGAGCGCGCCGCCATCACCGAGCTCGGCGAGCTCCTCGGCGATGCCGGCCAGGATGCGCAGGTCGGGCAACGACGACGGCACGCTGAACACTGCCTCGAACGGCCGCGGCCGGCCCTCCCAGTTGACGAACATGCCGGGCTTGTCGCTCACCGGCGCGACCGGGAAGACCACGTCGGCGACCCGGGTCACGTCGCTCCCGCGGAGCTCGAGGGCGACGACGAACGACGCGCGGTCCAGCGCCGCGCGGAACGCCGCCGGGTCGGCGGTGTCGTCAGGGTCGACGCCGCCGACGACCAGGCCGTGGACCTCGCCGGCGTTGACGGCGGCGACGATCTGGTCGGCGTCGCGGCCGGGTGTCTCGGGAAGGCCGTCGACGCCCCACGTGGTGGCGGCGTCGACGCGCGCGGCCGCGTCTGCGACCGGACGGCCGCCGGGCAGCAGGGTGGGCAGGCAACCGGTCTCGACCGCGCCCCGGTCACCGGCCCGGCGCGGCACCCACGCGAGCTCTGGCGCCGGTCTTGGCGGCGACCTCGGCGGCGGCGCTGAGCGCACCCGGCGAGGTGGCGAGCCGCTCGCCGACCAGGATGACGGCGTTGCCGTCGATGCCGTAGTCGGCGTGGCCGAGCAGGTCCTGCAGGGCGAGCGCCTCGCGGCCGGGCTTGGTCGCGACCAGCTGGCCGTCGAGCTTCTGCAGGCCGCGCGAGGCGAACGGCGCGATCGAGATGACGCGGGTGCGGCCCGGCCCGAGTGGCCTTGCGCAGGCGCAGGAAGATCGCGCCGGCCTCGTCCTCGGGCTCGAGCCCGGCGAGGACGACGGTCGAGGCGGCCTCGAGGTCGGCGTACGTCGGCCCCTGGCGGAGCACGACCTCGGACGCGAGGAACGAGGTCTCCTCGGCCGACAGCGGCCGCGAGCGGAAGTCGATGTCGTTGGTGCCGAGGGCGACGCGGGCGAACTTGCTGTAGGCGAAGCCGTCCTCGGCGGTGATCCGGCCGCCGGTCAGCACGGCGCGAGGCGCCGGCCTCGGCCAGGCCTCGGGCGGCGACCGCGAAGGCCTCGGGCCACGAGGCGGGCCGCAGCGAGCCGTCGTCGTCGCGTACCTGCGGGTAGGTGATCCGGTCGTCGGCGGTGGCGTAGTGGAAGGCGAAGCGGTCCTTGTCGGTGATCCACTCCTCGTTGACCTCGGGGTCGTTGCCGGCGAGACGGCGCATCACCTTGCCGCGGCGGTGGTCGACGCGGATGGCCGAGCCGCACGCGTCGTGCTCGGCCACCGACGGCGTCGAGACCAGGTCGAAGGGACGGGAGCGGAAGCGGTACTCGGCGGAGGTCAGCGCGCCGACCGGGCAGATCTGGATGGTGTTGCCCGAGAAGTAGGACTCGAACGGCTCCTTCTCGTAGATGCCGACCTGCTGGAGCGCGCCGCGCTCGATCAGCGCGATGAACGGGTCGCCGGCGATCTCCTCGGAGAACCGCGTGCACCGGGCGCACAGCACGCAGCGCTCGCGGTCGAGGAGCACCTGCGCGGAGATGTTGATCGGCTTGGGGTAGGTGCGCTTGACGCCGCCGGACACCGCGAACCGCGACTCGCCCCGCCCGTTGGACATCGCCTGGTTCTGGAGCGGGCACTCGCCGCCCTTGTCGCAGACCGGGCAGTCGAGCGGGTGGTTGATCAGCAGGAACTCCATGATCCCCTGCTGCGCCTTGTCGGCGACCTCGGACGTGGCCTGGGTGTTGACGACCATGCCCTCGGCCACGGGCAGCGTGCAGGAGGCCTGCGGCTTGGGGAACGGGCGGCCGTTGCCGGCGTCGGGGATGTCGACCAGGCACTGCCGGCACGCGCCGACGGGCTCGAGCAGCGGGTGGTCGCAGAACCGCGGGATCTGGACGCCGACCTGCTCGGCCGCGCGGATCACCAGGGTGTCCTTGGGGACGCTGACCGCGATGCCGTCGATGGTGAGGTTGACCAGGTCGGTCTTCACCGTGACGCTGCCGGGGGCCTGGAAGTCATACGAGGGCTCCTGAGGGGGCGAACAGGGTCGAGGCGGCCGGGTCGAACGGGCAGCCGCCGTTGGTCAGGTGAGCGAGGTACTCGTCGCGGAAGAACCTGATCGAGCTCTCGATCGGGGCGACCGCGCCGTCGGCCAGCGCGCAGAACGAGCGGCCGGCGATGTTGTCGCACTGGTCGAGCAGCAGCTCGAGGTCGGCCTCGCTGCCCTCGCCCTTCTCGAGCTTCGACAGCACCTGCACCAGCCACCAGGTGCCCTCGCGGCACGGCGTGCACTTGCCGCAGGACTCGTGCTTGTAGAACTCGGTCCAGCGCAAGCGTGGCCCGCACGACGCAGGTGGTCTCGTCGAAGATCTGGAGCGCGCGGGTGCCGAGCATCGAGCCCGCGGCGCCGACCCCCTCGAAGTCGAGCGGGATGTCGAGGTGCTCGTCGGTGAGCAGCGGAGTCGACGAGCCACCGGGGGTCCAGAACTTCAGCTGGTGACCCTCGCGGATCCCGCCGGCGAGGTCGATCAGCTCGCGCAGGGTGATGCCGAGCGGGGCCTCGAACTGGCCGGGTTCGCGCGACGTGACCGGAGAGCGAGAAGATGCCGTAGCCCTTGGACTTCTCGGTGCCCATCGAGGCGAACCACTCGTGGCCGTGCTCGATGATGCTCGGCACCGACGCGATCGACTCGACGTTGTTGATCACGGTCGGGCTGGCGTAGAGACCGGCCACGGCCGGGAACGGCGGCCGCAGGCGCGGTTGGCCGCGGCGGCCCTCGAGGCCCTCGAGCAGCGCGGTCTCCTCGCCGCAGATGTAGGCGCCCGCACCGGCGTGCACCACGACGTCGAGGTCGTAGCCGGAGCCGTGGATGTCCTTGCCGAGGTGCCCGGCGGCGTACGCCTCGGCGACCGCGGCCTGGACCCGGCGGATGACGTGGAGCACCTCGCCGCGGATGTAGATGAACGCCTTGTTGGCGCGGATCGCGAAGGAGCTGATGATCACGCCCTCCACGAGCACGTGGGGGTTGGCCATCATCAGCGGGATGTCCTTGCAGGTGCCCGGCTCGGACTCGTCGGCGTTGACGACGAGGTACTTCGGCTTCGGGTTGTCCTGCGGGATGAAGCTCCACTTCATCCCCGTCGGGAAGCCCGCGCCGCCGCGGCCGCGCAGGCCGGACTCCTTGACCTCCTCGACGATCGCCGCGGGCTCCATGCCGCAGCGCCTTCTTCAGCGCGCGGTAGCCGCCGCGGTCCTCGTACGACGCGAGGGTCCAGGCGCGCTCGACGTCCCAGTTGTCGGTGAGGACGGGGGTGAGGGTGTCAGTCACTCTTCTGGCCCTCCTCGGCCTTGGTCTCGGTCTCGGCGCGCGAGGTGTCGGCCTCCTCGGCCGCCTCGGTCTTGCTGTCCGGCTGCTGGGCCTTCGCGCCGCGCTGGTGGGTGTCGGGCGCCGTCCAGCCGTTCTCGCGGGCGATCTCGAGGCCCACCAGCGAGGCCGGACCGGCGGTCGGGCCCTCGTCGGCGAGGCCGTCGGGGAAGCCGGCGAGCACCCGCTCGGCCTGGCGCCAGGTGACGATCGCGCGGGCCGCGGGTGGAGTGGACCTCGGCGCCCGAGCGCAGGTCGTCGACGAGCTGGGTCGCGGACTCGGCGGCGTCATGTTGTCCATGAACTCCCAGTTGACCATCATCACCGGGGCGTAGTCGCAGGCGGCGTTGCACTCGATGTGCTCGAGGGTGACCTTGCCGTCGGCGCGTCGTCTCGTCGTTGCCGACGTCGAGATGGTCCTTGAGCCGCTGGAAGATCGCGTCGCCACCCATCACCGCGCACAGCGTGTTGGTGCAGACGCCGACGTGGTAGTCGCCGACGGGGCGGCGCTTGTACATCGTGTAGAAGGTCGCCACGCCGCTGACGTCGGCGGCGCTGATGCCGAGGATGTCGGCGCACGCCTCGATGCCCTCGGGGGTGATCCGGCCGTGGGCCGACTGCACGAGGTGGAGCATCGGCAGCAGTCCCGAGCGGGGCTCCGGGATACCGGGCCGCGATCTGCTCCAGCTCGGCGTACGTCTTGTCGTCGACTGCCGTCGATCGGCTGCGGTCACCGGTCGACGCCTCCCATCACGGGGTCGATGCTGGCGATGGCCACGATCACGTCGGCGACCATGCCACCCTCGCTCATCACGCTGGTGGCCTGGAGGTTGGTGAACGACGGGTCGCGGAAGTGGGCCCGGAACGGGCGGGTGCCGCCGTCGGAGACGACGTGGGCGCCGAGCTCGCCGCGCGGCGACTCGACCGGCACGTAGGCCTGGCCCGGCAGGCACGCGGAAGCCCTCGGTCACCAGCTTGAAGTGGTGGATCAGCGCCTCCATCGACTCGCCCATGATGTGGCGGATGTGGTCGAGGGAGTTGCCCATGCCGTCGCTGCCGATCGCCAGCTGGCTGGGCCAGGCGATCTTCTTGTCGGCGACCATCACCGGGCGCACCCTCGAGCTGGCCGAGGCGGGCGGCGGCCTGCTCGACGATGCGCAGCGACTCCCACATCTCGTTGAGGCGGATCGCGGAAGCGGCCGTAGGAGTCGCAGGTGTCCCAGGTCTGGACGTCGAACTCGTAGTCCTCGTAGCCGGAGTAGGGCTGGGTCTTGCGGAGGTCCCAGGCGTAGCCGGTGCTGCGCAGCACCGGGCCGGACATGCCGAGCGCCAGGCAGCCCTCGAGGTCGAGGTGACCGACGCCCTCGAGGCGGCCCTTGAAGATCGGGTTGGCGTTGCACAGAGCGGCGTACTCGGGCAGCCGCTTCTTCATCAGCGCGACGAAGTCCTTGATCTGGTCGAGCGCGCCGCGGGGCAGGTCCTGGGCCACGCCGCCCGGACGGATGAACGCGTGGTTCATGCGCAGGCCGGTGATCAGCTCGAACAGGTCGAGCACCAGCTCGCGCTCGCGGAAGCCGATGGTCATCACCGTCAGGGCGCCGATCTCCATGCCGCCGGTGGCGATGCAGACCAGGTGGGAGGAGATGCGGTTGAGCTCCATGAGCAGGACCCGCATGACCTGGGCCTTCTCGGGGATGTCGTCCGTCGATGCCGAGCAGCCGCTCGACGCCGAGGGTGTAGGTCATCTCGTTGTAGAACGGCGAGAGGTAGTCCATCCGGGTGCAGAACGTGACGCCCTGGACCCAGGAGCGGTACTCCATGTTCTTCTCGATGCCGGTGTGGAGGTAGCCGATGCCGCAGCGGGCCTCGGTCACCGTCTCGCCCTCGAGCTCGAGGATCAGCCGGAGCACGCCGTGGGTCGACGGGTGCTGCGGGCCCATGTTGACCACGACGCGCTCGTCGGCGACCTCGTCGCCTGAGCGGCCCTCGGGTGATGGAGTCCCAGTCCTGGCCGGTGACGGTGAAGACGCGACCCTCGCTGGTGTCGGCGCGGGCCGGCGTACATGTCCTGGTCGGTGTCATGAGTAGGACCTCCGCTCGTCGGGCGGCGGGATGCTGCCGCCCTTGTACTCGACGGGGATGCCACCCAGGGGGTAGTCCTTGCGCTGGGGGTGGCCCGGCCAGTCGTCGGGCATCAGGATCCGGGTCAGCGCGGGGTGGCCGTCGAAGACGATGCCGAACATGTCGAAGGTCTCGCGCTCGTGCCAGTCGTTGGTCGGGTAGACGTCGACGATGCTCGGGATGTGGGGGTCGGCGTCGGGCGCGGTGACCTCGAGGCGGACGCGCCGGTTGTAGGTCATCGAGAGCAGGTGGTAGACGGCGTGCAGCTCGCGGCCGGTGTCGCCGGGGTAGTGCACGCCGCTGACGCCGGCGCAGAACTCGAAGCGCAGCGCCGGGTCGTCGCGCAGGGTGCGGGCGACGACGGGGAGGTCCTCGCGGCGGACGTGGAAGGTGATCTCGCCGCGGTCGATGACCACGCGGTCGACGGGGATCGGTCGCCTCGAGCGCGTCGGCCACGTCGTCGTACCACCCGCCGTACGGGCGCTGGGCGGCGCCGGGGAGTACGACGGGCGCGACCAGGCCGCCGTAGCCGCTGGTGTCGCCGGAGCCCTGGGCGCCGAACATGCCGCGGCGTACGCCGACCGCCTGGTCGACCTGCGCGTCGGCGCGGACGACGTCGGTCGAGGGGTCCTGGGTCGTTGGCGTTCGGTTCTCCTCGCTCACCGCAGCAGGCCCTTCAGGTCGCTGGTCGGCAGCGCCTTGAGGGCGTTGGACTCCTGCGCCTCGATCTCCTTGCGGCGGTTGGGGCCGAGCTTGGCGTGCTGGACCTGGTCGTGCAGCTTGAGGATCGCGTCGATGAGCATCTCGGGCCGGGGCGGGCAGCCGGGGAGGTACATGTCGACGGGGACGACGTGGTCGACGCCCTGGACGATGGCGTAGTTGTTGAACATGCCGCCGGAGCTGGCGCACACGCCCATCGCGAGCACCCACTTGGGCTCGGCCATCTGGTCGTAGATCTGGCGCAGCACCGGCGCCATCTTCTGGCTGACGCGGCCGGCCACGATCATCAGGTCGGCCTGGCGCGGGCTGGCGCGGAAGACCTCCATGCCGAAGCGGGCCAGGTCGTACTTCGGGCCCGCCCGAGGTCATCATCTCGATCGCGCAGCACGCCAGGCCGAAGGTCGCCGGCCAGAACGACGCCTTGCGCATGTAGCCCGCGACGCCCTCGACGGTCGTCAGCAGGACGCCGCTGGGGAGCTTCTCCTCAAGACCCATGTGCGCATCAGTCCCATTCCAGGCCGCCGCGGCGCCATACGTAGATGTAGGCGACGAACACGGTGGCGATGAAGATGACCATCTCGACGAGCCCGAAGAACGCCATCGCGTCGAAGCGGACGGCCCACGGGTAGAGGAAGACGATCTCGATGTCGAAGACGATGAAGAGCATCGCGGTGATGAAGTACTTCACCGGGAACCGGCCACCGCCGACCGGCTGCGGCGTGGGCTCGATGCCGCACTCGTAGGAGTCGAGCTTGGCCCGGTTGTAGCGCTTGGGCCCGGTCAGTGAGCTGACCACCACCGAGAAGACGGCGAATCCGGTCGCCAGGAGGGCCAACGCCAGGATCGGCGTGTAGATCTCCATGCCCTGCAGTCCTTCCACCATCGTCAGCACCGCGCCGTCGGTCCTCGGTGCCTGTGACCCCGGTCACGAGATTGTGACCTTGTGAACAGGTTCACGAGCGGCGCCGGCGCACAGTCTAGGACTCTCGCGGGCCCCGCCGCACCCCGGGGTTCGGGCCCCCGAGACACCCGCTGACCTGCGCATTTACCGCACGCCAACGTGCCCTAAATGCCGAGTTCGCCTCGGTCGAGTTGAGATGCGCCAGTGCCTGTCACGGCCGAGCTGCGAGTGCCGCCGAGTTGCGAACTGGCGGGCGCAAGACATCGCGCATCGGCGCATCACGCCTCGACCACTCGAACTCAGGCGAAGGCGCGGTGGAGGGCGACGATGCCGCCGGAGAGGTTCTTCCACTGCGTACGGCGCCAGCCGGCCGCGTCGATCAGGGCGGCGAGGCCGGGCTGGTCGGGCCAGGCGCGGATGGACTCGGCGAGGTAGACGTAGGCGTCGGGCGAGGAGGAGACGCCGCGGGCCATGGTCGGGCAGCGCCTTCATCAGGTACTCGAGGTAGACGGTCCGCAGCGGCGCCCAGGTCGGGTGGCTGAACTCGCAGACGACCAGCCGCCCGCCGGGCCGGGTGACCCGGAGCATCTCGCGCAGGCCGGCGGCCGGGTCGACGACGTTGCGCAGCCCGAAGGAGATGGTGACGGCGTCGAAGGTGTCGTCGGCGAACGGCAGCCGGGTCGCGTCGCCGGCGGTGAACGGCAGCTGCGGCCGCGCCCGCTTGCCGACGGCCAGCATGCCGAGGGAGAAGTCGCACGGGACGACCACGGCACCGGCCTCGGCGAACGGCACGCTCGACGTACCGGTGCCGGCCGCCAGGTCGAGCACCCGCTCGCCCGGCTTGGCGTCGACGGCGTCGAGGACGGCCCTGCGCCAGCGCCGGTCCTGGCCCATCGAGAGCACGTCGTTGGTGACGTCGTAGCGGCGGGCGACGGCGTCGAACATCCGCTGGACGTCGGACGGCTGCTTGTCGAGGTCGGCACGCGTCACCCGCAGAGCGTATTGAAGCGCCTGCGCCACGCAACCAAATGCCCGGGTTCGGCGTCTCCTGCACGTCAAGATGAGTGGCGTCGGGCCCTTCCCCATGACGGAGCCCCGTTCCGCCCGACGAGAGAGGCACCCATGGCATGTCGCGCTCGGCGAGTCGTGGTCACGCAGCGTCGTCGCTGTCCCTGCTCGACGCCGGGACGGCGTACGGCGTGGGCGTGGCGGTCGTGCACTCGCCAGCGTCCGCGGGTCCCGAGCTGACTCCGCGCATCGCGCGACCGGCGACCTCGCCGACGACGTCCCCCACGCCGGTCCGTGACGCAGACGCCGACCCCGACGCCGGTCAGCCACGCCGTCCGACGGCTCGACCGGCCGGTCGAGCCGCGTCGAGACCCCGACGCTGCCGACGCGTCGTGCTGCGCCCGGGCGACAAGGGCGAGCAGGTGCGCGAGCTGCAGCAACCGCCTCTACCAGCTGGCGTGGCTGCCCGAGGTGACGACCGGCGTCTACGACGCGACGACCAAGGAGGCCGTGCAGGGCTTCCAGGTCAGGCGCCGCCTGAAGGGCACCGGCGTGCTCGACCGCACCAGCTGGCGCAGGCTCAAGGCGATGACGAAGACGCCCTCGCACGACGCGATGTTCAACGTCTTCCACCCCGGCCCGGCGATCCTGCAGGCCGGCGACAGCGGCGACCAGGTCCGCGACGCGCAGGCCCGCCTCAAGCAGATCGCGTGGATCTTCGGCGACGTCACCGGCACCTACGACTCCGGGCACCGTCGAGGCGGTGCGCGGCTTCCAGGAGAAGCGGCAGATCCCGGTCACCGGCAAGATCGACCGGCGCACCCTCGACCGGCTGCACGCGATGACCGTGACGCCGAGCCACGAGGAGCTGTTCAACATCGAGCCCAAGCCGGGAGCGCTCGACCCGCGCTGCCGCACCGGCCGGGTCATCTGCGTCGACAAGACCAGCCGCACGGTGCGCTGGGTCGTCGACGGCAAGGTGCAGCTCACGATGGACGCGCGCTTCGGCTCCACGGTCAACGACACCCCGACGCGCGAGGGCCTGTTCCACGTCTACTTCATGAACGCCGACCACCACTCCCAGCTCTACGACACCGCCATGCCGTACGCGATGTTCTTCTCGGGTGGCCAGGCGGTGCACTACTCCTCGGACTTCGCGACCGTCGGCTACTACGGCGCCTCGCACGGCTGCGTGAACATCCGCGACTACGAAGGCGTCAAGTGGCTCTTCTCCCAGGTACGGGTGGGCGACGCCGTGGTCGTCTACTGGTCGTGACGAACCAGACACCCTTTGCGATGAGGGAGGGCCTACGGCGCGCGAGTACGGTGTGACCCGTGTCGAGCCGCCTCCCCTCCGGCGCCGATCCGCTGGACCCCGGCTCCGCCGAGTCGTTGTCCGAGTCAGCGGCGGCGCTCCGCTCGTCGTCCGCACGGTCGCCCTCGACCTGTCCGGCACCGACCTGCTCGACGTCCTTCCGCTCGACGACCCGGTCGCCTGGCTGCGGCGCGGTGAGGGCATGGTCGCCTGGGGACGCGCGGCCGAGCTGCGCACGCGAGGGACCACGCGGTTCGCCGACGCCGACAAGTGGTGGACCGAGACGACCAGCCGCGCGATCGTGCGCGACGAGGTCGGCGAGCCCGGCACGGGACTGGTCTGCTTCGGGACCTTCGCCTTCGCCGACGAGCCCGGCGACTCCCTGCTCGTCGTACCCGAGATCGTCGTGGGGCGCCGCGGCGGCGTCACCTGGCTGACCACCATCGGGCGCGACATCGATCGCGACGCCCGTCGTCCGCCGGGCCGAGCAACCCGCTCCACCGGTCGACGTGGCCTTCGCCGACGGCGCCCTCGACAGCGAGCGCTGGATGAGCGTCGTCGCCGACGCGGTCGCACGCATCAACGCCGGCGGCCTCGAGAAGGTCGTGCTCGCCCGCGACCTGGTGGCCACGGCCGACGCACCCGTCGACGTGCGGTGGCCGCTGCGCCGGCTCGCCGAGGACTACCCGATGTGCTGGACCTTCCATGTCGACGGCCTGTTCGGGGCGACGCCGGAGATGCTGGTCCGCCGCGAGCGCGGCCTGGTCACCTCGCGCGTGCTGGCCGGCACCATCCGGCGTACGGGCGACGACAGCGCCGACCTTGCGCTGGCCGCGACCCTCGCGCGGTCGTCGAAGGACCTCGAGGAGCACGAGTACGCCGTCCGGTCGGTCGCCGAGGCGCTCGAGCCGCACTGCTCGTCGATGAACGTGCCCGAGGCGCCGTTCGTGCTGCACCTGCCCAACGTGATGCACCTGGCGACCGACGTCGCCGGCGTGGTCCACGACGCGGCGACCGTCTCGTCGCTCGAGCTGGCCGCGTCGCTGCACCCGAGCGCGGCCGTCGGCGGCACGCCCACCGCCGTCGCCACCGACCTGATCGCCGAGATCGAGGGCATGGACCGCGGCCGGTACGCCGGCCCGGTCGGCTGGATGGACGCCGCCGGCGACGGCGAGTGGGCCCTGGCCCTGCGCTCGGCCGAGGTGCACGGCTCGACCGTGCGACTCTTCGCCGGCTGCGGCATCGTCGCCGACTCCGACCCGGAGGCCGAGCTCGCCGAGGCGCAGGCCAAGTTCCTCCCGGTCCGCGACGCGCTCACCGCCCGTGAGCCCGGTCCGCGGCTCAGCCGCGCGGTCCCGCTCGAGCCAGCCTATCGAGACGCTCCCAGCCAGGCGGCGCTCCTGGTCGAGCAACCCCCTCGTCGCCACGCCTGGCCTCATCGGCGGTCGAGCTGGCCCGCCTCGGTCAGGCCGCGGCCAGCCTCTCGGTGCCTCGAGCCTGATCGAGACCAGCCCCGCGTGACTGCTGGCGGTGATCTCGAGCCAGCACCACACCTTGCGTCGCGCCATCGCCCCGACGTGGTCGATCCGAAGCACCTGGCGCTCGGATGCACCGCCACACTCAGCCGCCGGCCCGGCTGGACAGCCCACGGGTGCTCGGACCAGAGGCCCGAACCGGCCGCGCCAGCCTCTCGGTGGTCGAGATTGATCGAGCACGCCCCCCGCGTGACTGATCGGCGGCGAGCTCGAGCCGTCCGGCGTCACGCTGCCGTCACCGCCTGTCACCGCAAGCGCTAGGTCGATCCATGCACCTGGTCGCGCATCGACATCGGCCGCCGGACCGCGGCCCGAGCCCGACGCGCTACAGGTCGGCGCCGTCGGCCAGCCGAACATACCTGCTGTGACTCCGGCAGCAGGCGGGTCAGGTGGCCGTCGACGATGCCCAGGCCGGCCTCGGAGTAGATCCGGTCGTGGATCGCGAGGTTGCGGGGGGCGCCGACCAGCCGGGCGAAGTCGACGGCGTCGGACGCCTTCATCCACGGCGCCGAGACCACCACGCAGAGCAGGTCGACCGGCTCGTCGGGCGGCGTCAGTGCGTCACCGGGGTGGAAGAGCCTGGCGTCGCCGCACGTGACGACGTACCCGCTGTTGTGGAAGCGCGGCAGGTCCGGGTGGATCACCGCGTGCAGCTCGCCGACCGCCCGCACCGGCAGGCCGGCCGCTTCGAAGGTCTCCCCCGGCACGACCACGGTCAGCCGCTCGGCGACGTCGGGCGCCTCGTCGCGGATCCGCTTGGCCACCGCGTCGATGGTGAACACCCGCGCATCGGTCCGAGTCAGGTGGGCGGGCTCGTAGTGGTCTGGATGCTCGTGGGTGAGCAGCACCGCGTCGGCCCCGTCGACCGCCTCGGGCTGGGTGAAGCCGCCGGGGTCGACCACCAGGGTGTGGCCGTCGTGCTCGACCCGGATGCAGGAGTGACCGAACTTGGTGATCCGCATGGTGTCGACCCTAGGCGCAATCTCGGTAGCGCCCAGGGTCCGCTCCCCACGACAATCCGAGCGTGCTCGAGGTGGTCGTCGCTGGTCTCGTCACCGGCTGGGCCATCGCCATCCCGATCGGCGCCGTCGGTGCGCTGCTCGTCGCCCTCACCGCCCGCACCTCGATCCGGACCGGGTCAGCGGCGGCCCTCGGGGTGGCGACGACAGACGGCCTGTACGCCGCCGTGGCCGTCGTCGGCGGGGCGGCGATCGCCACCCGGCTCGAGCCGCACGCGGGCTGGTTGCGCGTTGCGTCCGCGCTCGTCCTCCTGGCGATCGCCGCCTTCACCGTCTGGATGGGTCGGCGCAGCAGGGGGCGCAGCGCCGCGGCTCCCGCGTCGGCGCGCGACCTCCGCCCGTGGCAGGCGTTCGCCGCCTTCCTCGCACTGACCGCGGTGAACCCGACGACCGTCGTGTACTTCGCCGCCGTCGTCCTCGGCAACCCCGAACTCGCCGACGGCTGGGCCGAGGGCACCGTCTTCGTGGCGGCCGCCTTCGTGGCGAGCGCCTCGTGGCAGCTGGCGCTGGCCGGCCTGGGCTCGGCTGTGGGCCGGTCGGTGACGAGCCGGCGCGGCCGCGTCGTGACCGGCTGGGTGTCCGGGCTGGTGATCGCCGGGCTCGCCGTACGTACGCTCGTCGGCTGACAACTGGGCCACAGCCCGCGCACATGTACGGCGGCTAGTCTCGGGGCGTCTGTTGGGGCAACGAGTGCGAGGAGCCGGCATGGGTTTCATGGACAAGGCCAAGGAAGCGGCCGAAGACCTCAAGGCGAGCTTCGCCAGCAACGAGGTGCGCGACTCCGAGCAGGCGTACCGCGACCTCGGCATGCTCGCCTACCTCACCACCACCGGCCGGCCGATCGACGAGGCCGACCGCCAGCGGCTGGTGAACACCCTCTGGGCGATCGAGCAGCAGGGCAAGCTGCCGGCCTTCCGCCTGGTGACGTCCGCGCCGCCCCCGCCGCCGCCCCCGCCGCCGGTGCCGCAACCGCAGGCCGCGCAGCCGCCCCCGCCGCCACCTCCGCCGGCGCCCTCGCCCGACCAGCAGACCGCCGCGCCTCCGGCGCCTCCGGCCCCCTCGGCTCCGCCCGCTCCCGCGGAGGCTCCCGGGCCGGCCGCCCCACCCGAGGCCGCCGAGCCGCCCACCCCGCCGACTCCCCCGACCCCGCCCGCGCCTCCGAAATCCCCCTGAGGTCTACCTTGTAACGCCCCACCGTCAGGCCGGCTCGGGTGATCAGGCGGTGACGTGGTGCACGAAGCACCAGCGCCAGTCCTCGAGCGGCTCGGCCGACTGCATCACCGGGTGCGTCGACTCGCGGAAGTGGGCGGTGGCGTGCCGCATCACCGAGGAGTCGCAGCAGCCGATGTGGCCGCAGTCCAGGCACAGCCTCAGCGACACCCAGGTGTAGCCCTCGTCGACGCAGGTCTGGCACACCGGCGCCGGTTCCTGCTCGACCTCCTGGGCAGGCCGCGAGTCGAGGTGGTCGCACGTGGCGCCGGTACGCCGGACCCGGGAGTACTCGGTCTTGAGCTCCTCACGGCTGGCCTGGGCGACGTCGATCATCGACTCCTCGACGTCGAGCATGGCCAGCACCTCGGTGACGACCTCGCTGGCCACCTGACCGGCGTCGCGGATCTCCAGCACTCTCGCCCGCTCCGCCTCGATCATGGCGAGCCGTACCCGGGCGTAGAGCTCGCTCGGCGTCTCCACGTCGGCCTGCGTGCCCAGCCGCTCCCAAGCCGCGAAGTTGCGCTGCTCGATGCGCTGCTTGACCAGCTTGACCACGCCTTGCGGGTCGTCGTACTCGAGGCTCTGCAGCACCTTGAAGCCGGCCTTCGACGCCTGCTGGAGCAAGGTGGCGCGGGCCAGGGCATCCTCCATCGGGTCGGGTGACGGCACCCGCAGCCGGCGGGCCAGCATCGGCAGCGACAAGCCCTGCAGGAACAGCGTGCCGGCCACCACCGTGAACGCGATGAGCAGCAGAACCTCCCGGTGCGGGGTGTCCCTCGGGATCAGGAACGCTGCGGCCAAGGTGACCACGCCCCTCATCCCGGCCCATCCGAGGATGAACGTGACGGTCCAGGGTGGCCGCCGCCCGGTGGCCGGATCCGGACCCGGGCGCACGAGCAGGTAGCGGGCCGGGAACACCCACGCGAGCCGGAGCACGATGCAGGCGAGGAGCACCGCCGCGCACACGCCGACGATGCGGCCGGTGGAGAGGGTGCTCTCCGACACGTCCTCGAGGATCCAGCCGGCCTGCAGGCCGATCAGCAGGAAGACGGTGTTCTCGAGGACGAACGCGATGGTGCGCCAGTTCATCCGCTCGGCGATCCGCGACTGCGCCGTCTGCACGATCGGCGCCTTGTGCCCGAGGAGCAGGCCGGCGACGACGACCGCGATCACGCCCGACGCGTGGATCTCCTCGGCCGCGATGAAGGCGCCGAACGGGACGACGAACGAGATCGCCGTGTCGAGAACCGGGTCGGTGATCAGCTTGCGGAGCTTGGCGACGACGACGAAGACGACGAACCCGATCGCGCCTCCGCCGAGCGAGGCGATGAGGAACTCCTCGGCGACGTGCGTCGCCTCCACGCCGACGGACGTGGCGGCGATGGCCGTGCGCAGGGCCACCAGCGCCGTGGCGTCGTTCAGCAGCGACTCGCCCTCGAGGATCGTGACGATGCGCCGTGGCAGGCCGATCCGTCTGGCGACGGCGGTCGCGGCGACCGCGTCGGGCGGCGCGACCACGGCGCCGATCGCGAACGACACCGGCCACGAGATCCCGGGGATCGAGCCGTGCACGATGGCACCGACGCCCAACGTCGTGAACACGACCAGCCCGACCGAGAGCAGCAGGATGGCCCGACGGTTGGCGTTGAAGTCGACGAGAGAGGTCTGGATCGCCGCGGCGTACAGCAGCGGCGGCAGCAGTCCGAGCAGCACCACCTCGGGCTCGAGGTGGATCTCGGGGACGCCAGGCACGTACGACGCCACCACGCCGACCGCGATCAGCAGCAGCGGCGCCGGGAAGTCGAGGCGGCCGGCCAGTGCCGTGAAGGCGAGCACCGAGACGGCGAGGGCGAGGAGGAGGACCGCGACTTCCACGCGGTCATTCTGTCCGAGCCCCCCGCGGCCTGGCTCAAGGTCCGAGCGCGCCGCCCCGTCTGGACCGAGGAGCGAGGCGAGCGCAGCGAGCCAGCGACGAGGGCAGACGGGGCGCCGCAGCGCGCTCGGACATGCGCCGAAGCTTGCGGAGGCGCAAAATCACACAGGTTCTGCGACCCATCTCATGGGATCTCCCCAGCCGAGCTCCTCGACGCCGTGCTTGGCGAAGGCGAGCACGACCAGCGTGCGCCGGTGGGCGGCGAAGGTCAGGACGTGGGCGATCATGCCGCCGTAGGTGAACACCTCGGCGGGCTCGCACAACGCGTCCACGAAGGTGTCGCCGACGCGGCTGGCCCCGACCACGTCACGGACGTGACCGAGGTACGTCGGCCCCTCGACGGCAAGCCGCTCGCGCATGGAGCTCAGCGACTCGTGGTCCTCGACCGACCAGTCGTAGTCGCGGGTCGCCATGGCGGCGTTCCACATGCCCATCTGGCCGATCAGCCGGCTGAGCAGCGACCGGATGGACTGCCGGTCGTCGTCCACGTTGAGCTCGATCTCCTCGTCGAGCTGGGCGTCGGTGAGCCGCTCGGCGAGCCGGACCATCTCCCCGGTGAGCCAGATGTGGTGCTCGACCATCTTCGTGAGCAGCTCCATGGGAGTGACCTCGTCTCGTGCGGGCAGCCGGAGGCCGCCAGGTGGGTGGAAGTGGACACCGCTCGGCGCGGCGATCTGCAGGTGGCCGGGCTTCTTGCGCCAGGCGGCCGGCGTCGCGCCGTACGCCTGCTTGAACGCCCGGGTGAACGCCTCGTGCGACCCGTAACCCGCCTCGACGGCGATGTCGATCAGGGGGGCGGAGGTGCTGATCATCCGGTACGCCGCCCGCTCCAGCAGGATGCGCCGGCGGAAGGCCGCCGGGGGCTCGCCCGCGACGGACTTGATCATCCGGTCGAAGTGGAAGCGGGAGAAGTGCAACCGCAGCGCCAGCTCGTCACCCGTGGCGTCGTGGTCGTCGAGCACCTCGGCGAGGGTGTCGACGAAGCTCACGAACGTGTCCCCACGATGCCCTGCAAGGTCACCAACGCCGATTGCGGATGTCATGTGTTCAGCATGGTGCCTGTGGGAACCGGTCGTTTGATCATGGTTGCGAGGACGGTTGCGCGAGCTCGCGGATCCGCTGGTCGAGCTCGCGCCGGTTGTCGCGGCGTACCCGCACCTCCACCACCTCGATGCCGCCGTTGGGCGAGGCGAGGGCCTGCTCGAGCTCGGGCAGGGACTCGACCCGCCAGTGCGGGGTGCGCGTGGCGGCGCAGAGGCTGGCCAGGTCGACTCCGTGCGGCGTGCCGAACAGCCGGTCGAACCGGTCGGCGTGCTCCGGAGCACCCTGCTCCAGCGTCGCGAAGATCGAGCCACCGTCGTCATTGACCACAATGAACGTCAGGTCGGGCTCGGGATCGTGCACGTCGCGGACCAGTCCGTTGGCGTCGTGCAGGAACGTCACGTCTCCCATCAGCGCGAAGCTCCTCGTCGAGTCGCGCCCCAGGGCCGCACCGACGGAGGTGCCCACCGTGCCGTCGATGCCGGACAGGCCGCGGTTGGCGATGGTCTTGCGCCGGCCGCCGACCTCGTACCTGGGCACCATCAGGTCGAGGTCGCGCACCGGGTTGGAGGCGCCGACGACGAGCAGCCCACCGGCGGGGAGCGCCCGGGCGACGGCACCGGCGACCTCGTACGGCGTCAAGTCGGCCTCGTCACGTAGCAACCGGTCGAGCGCCCGGCCGGTCTCGGCGTCGGCGGCCTTCCAGCGGTCGAACCAGTCGCTGTCGTCGGGTGCCTCGACCGCCGGTCGCGCATCTACGTGGTGGTCGACGGCGAACGGCCGCTCGCTCCACGCACCCGGCGTGGGCACCGACAGCACCTCTACGTCGTCGCGCTGCAGCAGCCGTGTCACCGGCCGGCTCAGTGTCGGGTGCCCGAAGACCACCACGCGCTCCACCTCGTCGGCCAGCGGCCCGCCGAGGAGCAGGCGGTAGGTGCGGATCGCGGCGTCCCCCGTACGGCTCCCGCTCGTCGGCTCCGCCAGCAGCGGCCAGCGTGCCTGCTCCGCCAGCACCCGTGCCGGTGGCCCCGCGTCGTCGCCGGCCACGACGACGGTGCGCGGTCCCGGTGGAATGCGGTTTGGTCCCCAACCGCGCGAAATCGGGCCCCCGGACTGTCGTTCGTGACCAATCGATGCCACGGGAAGGTCCGCCAGGTCCCACGTCTCGGCGGGCACCAAGGGATCGTCCAGCTGCACGTTGACGTGCAGGGGACCGCCGCCGAGCAGCAGGGCAGTGCGGGCGACGTCGGCGTCGTCGGGGCCGAGGTCGACGTACGGCACCAGCGGCCCGAAGATGCCCACCTGGTCGGTGGTCTGGTTGGCGCCCGTGCCGCGCAGGCGGGCGGGTCGGTCAGCGGTGACGGCAAGCAGCCGGACGCCGGCGTGGGCGGCCTCGAGCATCGCGGGATGCAGGTTGGCCACCGCGGTGCCGGAGGTACAGATCACCGCGGCCTGGCTGCCGACCTTGGTGAGGCCGAGGGCCAGGAAGGCCGCGGACCGTTCGTCGATGCGGGTGTGCAGGCGGACAAGCCCGGCGGCCGCCACGTCGTACGCCGCGAACGTCAGCGGGGCGTTGCGCGACCCCGGGGCGACGACGACCTCACGTACGCCCGCCTCCACCAGCGCCGAGACGACGGCCCGGGCCAGCTCGGTGGAGGTCACGACGAGTGATCCTGTCCCAGATCGGCTGCCAGCGCCCGCACCTCGGCAAGCCGGGCCCGCCAGTGCGCCTCGCGGGCGGGTGCGGCGGTGCAGCGGGCCAGGCGCTCTTCGCTCACCTCGGGCCGACGGACCGGCACGTACCCGTCGACGGGGGCCAAGCGATCGGTGACCAGGTCGTCGGCCAGCATCCCGACGGTGGCCAGCCCCGAGGCGTACTCCAGCTCGGGCAGCGCCGCCGCGAGCGCGATCCCCGCTGCCAGGCCGACCGACGTCTCCAGGGCGGAGGACACGACGGTCGGGAGGCCGATGTCCTCGGCGATCCGGAGGCAGGCCCGCACGCCGCCGAGCGGCTGCACCTTGAGGACTGCGACGTCGGCGGCCTCCAGGGCTCGTACGCGGTAGGGGTCCTCCGCGCGCCGGATCGACTCGTCGGCAGCGATCCGGATCGACGTACGCCGCCGCACGGTCGCCAGGTCCTCGACGGAGGCACAGGGCTGCTCGACGTACTCGAGCCCGCCCGCCGCTCGGTCCAGGACCTGCAACGACGCGATCGCCGTGTCCACGTCCCAGGCGCCGTTGGCGTCCACGCGGATCCGGCCTCCTGGCCCGAGTGCGTCGCGGACGGCCTCCAGCCGGGCCTGGTCGTCGGCGAGCGAGCTCGTCACGTCGGCAACCTTGACCTTGGCGGTCCGGCAGCCGGACCCCGCGACCAGCGCGTGGGCTTCGGAGGGCGAGACCACGGGCACGGTGACGTTGACGGGCACCCGGTCGCGCACCGGCTCCGGCCAGTCGCCGTCGGCGGCCTCCTCGGCACACCGGAGCCATGAGAGTGCCTCTCTAGAGTCATACTCCAAGAAGGGACTCCACTCACCCCAGCCCGCGTCGCCACTGATCAGCATCCCTTCGCGCACGGTGATCCCGCGGAACCGCACTCGCATCGGGATGGAGAACACCCGGACGTCACGCACACCGGTCATCCCTGGTCACCCCGAAGCCGTCGCCGGTCGACCTTCCCGTTGCGGAGCATCGGCATCGCGTCCAGGAGCCGGAGCTCGCGCGGTGCCCACGAGCGAGGATGCACCGCCGCCACCCAGTCCCGCACCTCCTGGAGCGACAGGTCCCCGACCACCCAGGCCACGACACGCTCACCCCACTCGTCGTCGGGCAGGCGACCTACGTCGACGGCGCTCACGGCGGGGTGCTCTCGGAGCCTGGCGGCGACGATGCCGGTGGGTACCTTGACGCCGCCCGAGACGACCATGTCATCGAGGCGGCCGAGCACCTGGAGCCGGCCGTCCTCGTCGAACCGGCCGGCGTCCGCGGTGACGAACCAGCCGCCCACCAGGGCCTCGGCGGTGAGCGCCGGGTCGCCGTCGTACCTCTCGAACAGCGTCGGGCCACCGAGGCGGATCCGCCCGTCGGTGCCGATGGCGACCGCCACGCCGTCGAGGGGCAGCCCGTCGTAGACGCACCCACCGGCGGTCTCCGCCGAGCCGTAGGTCGCCACCACCCGGATGCCGGCCCCGCGCGCCCGCTCGCGCAGCGACCGGTCCACCGGTCCGCCGCCGACCAAGACCGCCGAGCAGTCGGCCAGCGCCTCCGCTTCTCCCGGCGCGTCGAGGGACCGGTGCAGCTGGGTCGCGACGAGCGACACGTACGGCGCGCCCCCGGCCGCCGCGACGGCGCCGGCCAGCGACGCGTGGTCGTCCAGCGGCACCGGCCGGTGCCCCGCGACCAGGGACCGGCAGACCACCTGGAGCCCGGCGACGTACGTCATCGGCAGCGCCAGGACCCACTGCCCGGCGCCTGCGAGGCGGGACTCCGTCGCTCGCACGGAAGCGAGGACTGCGCGCCGCGAGAGCAAGAACATCGTCACCGGCTTCGGCCGCATCGCCGGCCGCACGGTGGGCTTTGTCGCCAACCAGCCGATGGTGCTGGCCGGCGTGCTCGACAGCGACGCCTCGCGCAAGGCCGCGCGCTTCGTGCGCTTCTGCGACGCCTTCAACATTCCGATCGTCACCTTCGTCGACGTGCCGGGCTTTCTGCCGGGCACCGCCAGGAATATGGCGGGCTGATCAAGCACGGCGCCAAGCTTCTGTTCGCCTATTCGCAGGCGACCGTGCCGCTCGTCACCGTGATCACCCGCAAGGCGTTCGGCGGCGCCTATGACGTGATGGCCTCAAGCATATCGGCGGCGACGTGAACTATGCCTGGCCGACCGCGCAAATCGCGGTGATGGGCGCCAAGGGCGCGGTCGAGATCATCTTCCGCGCCGACATCGGCGACAAGGACAAGATCGCCGCGCGCACCAAGGAATACGAGGAGCGGTTTCTGTCACCCTTCGTCGCCGCCGAGCGCGGCTATATCGACGACGTGATCATGCCGCACTCGACGCGCCGCGTATTGCGCGGGCGCTCGCCATGCTGCGGGGCAAGAAGGTGGAGATGCCGGTGCGCAAGCACGACAATTTGCCGGTGTGTACAGCGTCACGGCACTCGACACGGCTTCATCGCAACATTCAAGCGAGCAATGACCGATGCGCTTTCGTCAACCGCAGGCTTGATCTCCGCATGTGCGCGCTTTCGCTCTCGCCGTCATCGGTTCAGCTTTCGCGCTCTGATTCCTCGATCGCCCAAGGCGCGCCCAAGCCCGTCACCACATCGTCCGGCCTGCAGATCATCGACACCCAGGTCGGCACCGGCGCGTCGCCGCGGCCGGCCAGACCGCGCGTCGTGCACTACACCGGCTGGCTCTACGAGAACGGCGCCAAGGGCAAGAAATTCGATTCCTCGGTCGATCGCGGCCAGCCGTTCGAGTTTCCGGTCGGCGCGGGGCGCGTGATCAAGGGCTGGGACGAGGGCGTCGCCACCATGAAGGTCGGCGGCAAGCGCACGCTGATCATCCCGCCGCACCTCGGCTACGGCGCGCGCGGCGCCGGCGGCGTCATCCCGCCGAACGCCACGCTGATCTTCGAGGTCGAGCTGCTCGGCGTGAAAGTGATCGGAGGCGTCGTCCTTCTCTTCTGTTCCGGCGCGATCCCCATCTTTCCCCTCATCCTGAGGAGCGCGAGCGCAGCGTAGTACGTCTCGAAGTGGCCGATGTGGCCTCATCGTTCGCAGACGCGGCTTCGCCGCTCCTCACCATGAGGGAGATGCAGACGAGGCTAAGCTTGCCAAATGCCTTCGATCCGTGTTGGCGAGAACGACCGCCTTTACAACTCCGCCGGCGCAGAGCCCGGCCGTCATTCTGATTCACGGCAGCCTCAGCAATGGCCGGCAGTGGCGCGCGCTGGCGGAACAGCTGCAGGATCGCTTCCGCGTGCTATGGCTGGATCTATACATGACGCAAGGCGCGGGCGGTACAGAAGTCGGCGACTTCAGCTTCGCCGAGGACGTCTTCGTCGAAGCGCTGCTCGCCGAACACGCTCCGAGCGCATCTGGTCGGTCATTCCTATGGCGGCGTGGTCGCCGCGCGCGCCGCGCTCAACCGGCGCGACCAGCTCGCCAGCCTGACCCTGATCGAGCCGTCCTGCTTTCATCTGCTCGACCAGAGCCGGGGAGCATTTCGCCGAGGTCATGGCGCTTCGCACGGCGGGCTCGCCTTCGCCGAAAAAGACGACGCGGCCGGGCAGGCGCGCCATTTCATCGAATACTGGATGGGCCGCGGGCGTGGATCCACCATGCCGCGAGCGTCGCCAGGCCGCGATCACCGCACCAGCCTCGAAGCGGCTCGAAGCCGACTGGCAGGGCACGCTGGCACCGCACACCAGAGCTCGACGACTATCGCGGCTCTTTGATGTTCCGGCACTGATGGTGCGCGCCCGCGACTACGCGCCGGCCGTCCCGTCGCACCTCGTCGACCTGATCGGCGCCGCGCTGCCGAACGCGCAGCATCGCCGAAGTCGCCTCCGGCGGCCACATGTCGCCGATCACCAATCCGGACCCGGTCAACGCTCGAGATCGATAAAAGTTCCTTGCTGGCGCAGCGATAACCGCGACCTTTTCACGCTGCCCCTTGCCCGTCCTGCCCACCCGCGCCAAGCTTGCCGCACGGTCGCCGGTCAACAGGCGACGCATAGGGGTGACGCACATGATTTCAAGGACAGCCGGAATCCGTCTTTCGCTCGCCGCGGCGGCGCTTGCGCAGCGCAGCCACGCTGCGCGCTCGCGCAATCCAATTATCCCGAGCGCGGCATCACGCTGATCGTGCCTTATGGCGCGGGCGGCGGCACCGACATCACCGCGCGCATGCTGGCGAAGGATCTCGAGAGGCGTGCTCGGCAAGCCGGTGACGGTGGAGAACCGCGCCGGCGGCGGCGGCTGGGTCGGCTGGGGCGCGCTCGCGCAGGCGCGAGCCCGACGGCTACACGCATCGGCTATCTCAACGTGCCGAGCATGTATGCCGGCTATCTCGACCGGCAATACAATCGCAAGGAGACGCTCGACAGCTTCACGCCGCTGATGAACCACGTGCTCGACTACAATGTCTGGGCGGTGAAGGCGGACTCCCCGTTCAAGACCGTCAAGGACGTGGTCGAGGCGGCGAAGAAAGCGCCGGAAACGCATCACCGTCTCGGCCTTCGGCGCCGGCTGCGACGACCACCTCGCCATCCTGTCGATGCAGGCGGAGAACGGCATCAAGCTCGATCACCGTGCATCACAAGACCACCGCCGAGGCCAAGACCGCCGCGCTCGGCGGGCATATCCAGGTGCTCGGCGCCAATATCAGCGAGGTGGCCGAAGAGGTGAAGGCCGGCACCGTTGCGCATCCTCGGCGTGATGGCGCCGGAGCGCTCGCGCTTCCTGCCCGATGCGCCGACCTTCAAGGAGCAGGGCTTCAATCAGGTCTGGTCGGTGTCGCGCGGCATCGCCGCGCCCGCCGAGCTGCCCAAGGACGTCGAGGACAAGCTGACCGCGGCGCTGGAAAAGACGCTGAACTCGAAGGAGCACCAGCAAAAGGCCGAGCAGCTCAGCCTCGAGCCGCGCGTGATCAAGGGCGACGACTACAGGAAATTCCTGAAGGACAACGAGGTCAGGACCAAGAAGCTGATGGGCTGGTGAGTTGATAAGTGGATGGCCGGGCAACCGGGTCCGGCCGGAGGCCGGCCCGGTCGTGACACTTGCCCCGGCCGTTCACGGCTTTATCCTTGCTCCGAACATGGGGGGCGTCTCGTGCTGCGCATCGTCGCGCGCATCGCCGCAAGCCTTGTCGCGGCCGCCACGCTTGCGGCCTGCGGCCATTTCGATCCTGACAAAGTCTCCATCGGTATCGGCACCGCGGCTTACGCGCCGCAGCCGGCCTCGCCCTATGCCTGGCTTTATTTGCCTTACGCGCGGATGGCCTCGCTCAACTATGATGCCAGCAGGAACGGGGGATGCCCGCGCGCCGGCGAGATGACGGAGGCGGCGGCCGCACAGCGGCTCGCCGCGCTCAACGGTGAATGGGAATGCTGGCGTGCGCTGCCGGATTACAAGGATTGTTCCAGGCTGGCGGACTGCCGTTTCGGGCTCGGCTTTCACGTGTGGAGGCGTCGCGATTGCGGCCAGGTGGTCATTGCGTTCCGCGGCACCGACCGGGGCGACCGGCTCGACTGGCTGACCAATCTGCGCTGGTTCCTGCCGGCGATGAACCCGATCAATATGAGCAGGTGAACCGCCTGCTTCGACGCGTCGTCAACGATGCGCGCGGGCGTTGCCCTTCGGCGCTCATCGTTGCTGCCGGCCATTCCCTTGGCGGCGGGCTTGCGCAATTCGCCGGCTATCGCAACCGGCACATCGCCTATGTCTACGCGTTCGATCCGTCTCCGGTCACCGCCTACTTTGACGTCGGCGAGCGCACGCTGGCGCGCACCACGCAGAAGCTTGGCATCGACCGCGTCTACGAGGCCGGCGAGGTGCTGTCGCTGCCTCGCTATCTTGCGTCGGGAGTTTTCCCGACGCCGCAATGCCGGCCGTTCGTTCGCATTGCGCGTTTCAACGTGATCGGACGGCAAGGACTCATTTTCGGGCACTCGATCGACTCATTGGCCGACGGGCTTCGTCAGGTGGCCGTGCCGCCCAGGCCGCGCAGCCTGCCCACCGGCTTTCGCCAGGCGCGGGATTGCATCATTGTTTTCACTGATCGCGGCGCGGTGTGAACGCGGCGATCAAGCGGTGAGCGGGACAACTACCCGCTCATCGCCTTGGCGACGGCCATCCCGACCTTGATCAGGTTGTAGACGCTGAGCGCGCCGATCGCGCAGGCCACCATGATCATCAGCGTGCGCGGCTTGAGGACGGCGCTGAGATAACCGGCCATCGGCGCGGCGATGGCGCCGCCGAGGATCAGGCCGAGCACGATCTTCCAATATTCGCGCGAAGTCGAGCGCCATCACGAACGTCACCGAAATCGCCGAGGTGAGGAAAACTCGGACAGCGACACCGAGCCGATGGTGGGCCGCGGATGGTCGCCGCGCGCCAGCAGCGTCGAGGTCACCACCGGGCCCCAGCCGCCGCCGCCATCGCATCGAGAAAGCCGCCGCCGCGCCGACCGGAATAGTCGGCAGCTTCTTTGCGCTGCTTCTTGGTGCCTTCGGTGATCTTGTTCGCGCGAATGACCCGCCGAACGATCATGAACGTCATGCCGAGCAGATAGAGCGTGACGAAAAACTTGACGATGTTTTCGGCGGCTGGTCAGGACGTAGGCGCCGACCATGCCGCCGGCGACGCCGGCCGGCGCGAGCCGCTTGAACAGCTTCCAGTCGACGTTCTTGTGCCAGACGTGGGAGCCGCCGGCGAGGCCGGTCGTCACCACTTCAGCAGCGTGGACGCTGGCGCTTGCGAAAGCCGGCAGCAGTTGCCGCCGGCCGGCGTGGAACTTCATCT
>CAWBOE010000010.1:0-42813 GCA_963790295.1 uncultured Actinomycetota bacterium | reverse complement strand
GTCTTCGACCGGTCGCCGTCGCGGTCGTCGTCGATGGTGCCCTCGACGGAACCGCACTCGGGGTGGCCGGGGACGTTCGTGGGCAGCTTGGTGCCGGGCAGCACACCGACGAAGACGCCCTCCCCGCCCGACGTCTCCCACTCGGACGGTGGAGCCGACCGACAGCGCCGGGTACGTCGTGTCGGCGTCGGGCGGCTGCCAGCCGTCGGTGGCGGTGGCGCGGTCCCAGTCGTCGGGCACGGTCACGGTGAGCGTGCTGCGCGAGTCGGAGAGCGTGGTGGTGCCGTCGAGGCCCTGCCACGCGGCGTACCCGCCGACGCCGCCGGCGACCAGCAGGACCAGGCCGCGGCGGCGGCCACGAGCACCCGGCGGCGGCGCGGACCGGCGGCGGGGTGGGTTCGGGCAGCGGCGGCTGGGCGGTCAGCGGCGACGGCCGGGCGCCCGGCTGGGTGCGCTGCGGGTCGATGGCCAGCACCCGCGGCTTGCCCGCAGGGCCGGGGTCGCTGGCGCCGGCGGCCTCGGCGAGCGCGGAGGTGAACGCTGCCACGGTCGGGCCACCGGTCGTCGCGGTCGGCCGCCAGCCCACGCCGTACGACGGCCTCGACGGCCGGCGGGACCGGCCAGTCGGGCGTCGACATCGGGTCGGGCTCACCGGGGCTGGCCGCCGCGGCCAGGGTGGTGTGCGGTGGGGCGGACGTCCGGTGAGCAGGAGGTAGGTGAGCGCGGCCAGGGAGTACTGGTCGGCGCGGGCGTCGATCCGCTCGCCCTGGGCCTGCTCGGGCGCGACGAAGGTCGGCGTGCCGGCGATCATCGTCAGCCGCGACGACATGTCCACGGTCTTGCCGAGACCGAGGTCGCCGACCATCGCGCGTACCTCGACGGTCTCGCGCTCGCCGTCTCCCGGGCCCTCGACGGTGCGGAACAGCACGTTGGCCGGCTTGATGTCGCGGTGCACCACTCCCTGCTGGTGCAGGGCGGTCAGGCCGAGCCCGACCTGGCGGACCACCTCGAGCGCCTCGTCGCGCGGCAGGCCCCCGCCCGTCTCGAGCCGGTCGGCGAGCGTGCCCTGGTCGGCGTACCCCATCACCAGGTAGGGCCGGCCGTCGTCGAGCTCGCCGGCGTCGTAGACCGGCACGACGTGGGGCGACTCGACCTTGCGCAGGAACCGGCCCTCGTCGACGAACCGCTGCTTCACGTGGTGGTCGTCGGACCAGTTGTCGGCGAGCACCTTGATGGCGACCGGGGAGTCGAGGCTCTCGTCGTAGCCGAGCCACACCGTGGCGAACCCGCCCGAGCCGATGCGCCGCCGCACGGCGTAGCGACCGATGCGGGTGGGTAGGGGCACCACTGCATTATTTTCCAGCTGGGGCGACTCCGAGGAGGACACGGCGTGGAGCCGGACGAGATCGACGACTGGCCCGCCGGGCCAAGGCCGGCGACCGCGACGCGCTGGAGGCGCTGCTGACGGCCGTGCGCCCGCGCACGCTGGCGATCTGCCGCGGGGTGCTGCCCTACAGCTCCGACGCCGAGGACGCCTGCCAGGAGGCGCTGCTCAACGTCGCGACCAAGATCGGCGGCTGGGGCGAGCAGGGTCGGTTCACCACGTGGCTGCACGTGGTGGCCGTCAACTCCGCCCGGTCGACGTACCGCCGGCTGCGCAACCAGGCCGTCGCCAGCGACGTGCTGCCGTTGGAGAAGCCCGACCCGCGCACCACCAGCGTGATCGCCGGCACCCGCCTCGACCTCCTCGACGCGCTCGAGACGCTCGAGCAGGACCACCCGCAGTACGTCGAGCCGCTGCTGCTGCGCGACGTCTACGGCCTGGCCTACGACGAGATCGCCCAGCAGGTCGGCGCCCCGCTGGGCACCGTCAAGGCGCAGATCCACCACGGCCGCAAGCTGGTCCGGCCGATGTTGAGAGGATCCGAGTGACGCGCCCCCGACTGACCGCAGCGCTGGCGGCGACCGTGCTGCTCGCCGGCCTCACCTCCTGCAGCGGCGACCGACTCCTCGACGGCCACGGCCGACGCCGGCCGTCCACGTCGTCCGAGGACCGGTGCCGACCCGTCGCCGACGGCCGAGACCGACGACCCTCGACGCCGCGGTCAGCGAGCCCGTCGAGGACAGCGTCTACCCCGACGTCGGCGACCCGTCGGTCGACTCGCTCCACTACGACCTCGACCTCGACGTGGGACCCCGACGGCCGCACGCTCACCGGGACGGAGACGCTGACGTTCCGCTCCACCGCCGACGCCGACCACGTCCAGCTCGACCTGGCCGAGCAGCTCGAGGTGTCGGCCGCTGGAGGTCGACGGCGAGGACGGCTGAGTTCGAGCACGACGGCAAGGACCTCGTCATCGCGCGGCGACTTCGCGGCGGACGAGCGCTACGAGCTGTCCATCGACTACTCCGGCACGCCCGAGCCGGTCCCGGCGCCGACGACCCGCCGCGACTTCAGCACCACCGGCTTCACCGATCACCGACGACGGATCGGCGTGGACGATGCAGGAGCCGTACGGCGCCTACTCCTGGTACGCCGTCAACGACCAGCCGTCCGACAAGGCGTTCTACGACTTCACCCTGCGCTGCGCCGGCGCCGATGGACCGGCGTGGCCAACGGCGAGCTGACCAGCCGCGAGGAGGAGGACGGCGACACGGTCGACCACGACTGGCACCTCGACAGCAAGACGTCGTCGTACCTCGTCACCGTCGCCTTCGGCGACTACAAGGTCACCGAGGACGAGTCCGCGAGCGGCGTCCCGATCTCCTACTGGGTGCCGACGTCGGCGCCGGCAGTACCTCGACGAGCTGCGCTTCACCCCCGAGGCCCTCGCCTGGGTCGAGGACAAGCTCGGCCCCTACCCGTGGTCGTCGCTCGGCGTCCTCCTCGTCGACTCCCAGAGCGGCATGGAGACCCAGACGATGATCACGCTGGGCGCCACCCCCTACGCCACCAGCAAGGGCGTGCTCGTCCACGAGATCGTCCACCAGTGGTACGGCGACCAGGTCACGCCGTCCGACTGGAGCGACCTCTGGATGAACGAGGGCATGGCGATGTACCTCCAGCTCGTCTGGCAGGCCGAGGACACCGGCGCGCCGCTCGACCAGATCCTCCAGCAGGTCGCCGCGCACCGAGCGGCGGTCGCGCCGGGTCAACGGGCCGCCGGCGGCCTACGACCCGAAGACGTTCGGCGAGACCCAGGTCTACTACGGCCCCGCGCTGATGTGGGACCAGGTCCGCCGCCGCGTCGGCGACGAGAAGTTCTGGGAGATGGTGCGCGCCTGGCCGTCGATCGACCCCGACGGCAGCAGCAACCGCGACGACTACCTCGCCTGGGTCGAGGAGCAGACCGGCGCCGAGCTGTCCGACCTGTTCGACGGCTGGCTGCTGGCCGAGCGGTCGCCGAGGTTCGAGTAGCGCTCGATCGCTGGTCGAGGAGGGCCGTCAGGCCCGTCACGAAACCCCGTCGACTGGTCCGCCCTCCGTCACCGGGTTTCGTGACAGGCGCTAGCGCGCCTTCCTCAACCAACGATGGGGCAGTCCGCTCTGAGCGGAATCGCTTGCCCCTGAGGTAGGCGACAGGGTCGGGTGGAGCGCATGCGGATCCTGGTACTCGGCGGCAGCGTGTTCCTCTCCAAGGCGGTGGCGGCCGACGCCGTCAGCCGCGGGCACGACGTCACGTGCGTGACGCGCGGACGGTCGGGCGAGGTCCCCGACGGCACCCGGCACGTGGTGTGGGACCGGGCGGACGACGTACCGGCCGACCTCGCGGCCGAGGACTTCGACGCCGTGGTCGACGTCTCGCGCATCCCCTCGCACGTGCGCAAGGCGGTCGCCGCCTGGCCCGGCTGCGCACTGGGTGTTCGTGTCGACGATCAACGTGTACGCCGACAACGCGACGCCCGACCCCGGCACCGACGGCCCGCTCGTCGAGGCCATCGACGAGGACCGCGACCTGCGCGAGGACCCCGAGGCCTACGGCCCGATGAAGGTCTCCTGCGAGAACGCCGTGATCGACGGCGCCGCGCGGTCGATGGTGGTCCGGCCCGGGCTGATCGTCGGCCCGGGCGACCCGACCGGCCGCTACGGCTACTGGCCGGAGCGGCTGGCCGACGGCGGCCAGGTGCTCGCGCCCGGCGGACCCGGAGGACCGCGTGCAGTTCATCGACGTGCGCGACCTCGCGGAGTGGATCGTGCGCAGCGTCGAGAACGGCACGACCGGCGTCTACGACGGCATCGGGCCGGCGACGCCTGCGGGCGACGTGCTCGCGCAGACGGCCGAGGGCGTCGGCGCCTGCGCCGGAGCTGGTGTGGACGGGTCAGGACTTCCTGGCCGAGCAGAAGGTCGAGCCGTGGATGGGCGACGGAGGCGCTGCCGCTGTGGCTGCCGCGGCCGGAGTACGACGGGATGATCACCCACCGCTTCGACCTCTCCGCCGACGCGGGCCTCACCGTGCGGCCGTTCGCCGACACCGCCCGCGACACCCTCGCCTGGCTGCGCGGACAACCCCGACGCCCCACGCACCGGCATGACGCGCGAGCGCGAGGCCGAGGTGCTCGACCGCTGGTCGAGGAAGGCGCGTAGCGCCTGTCACGAGACCGCGCAAGAGACAAGGTTGCCGGTCCAGGGGTTCGTGACGGTCGCTGCTCGACCTCCTCGACCAGCGGAGGTCCCCTAGGCTCACCGCGGTGGCGGAACCTTCCCGCCTCTCCGCCGCCGAGCTCATCGACCTGGTCCTCGACGAGCGACTCCTGGACGTCGTGGGACACCGCCCCCGACCGCAGCCGGCAGTCTCGGCGGAGTACGCCGCCGAGCTGGCCGCCGCGCAGGAGCGCAGCGGCGCCGACGAGTCGGTGCTGACCGGCGAGGGGCTGATGCGCGGGCGCCGGGTCGCGGTGCTGATGGGCGAGTTCGCGTTCCTCGCCGGGTCGATCGGGCGGGCCGCCGCCGACCGGCTGGTCGCCGCGATCGAGCGGGCGACCCGCGAGGGGCTGCCGCTGCTGGCCGGGCCGGTGTCGGGAGGTACGCGGATGCAGGAGGGCACGCCGGCGTTCGTGCAGATGGTGCGGATCTCCGAGGCGGTCGCGGCCCACCGGGCGGCCGGGCTGCCGTACCTCGTCTACCTGCGCCACCCGACCACCGGCGGCGTGATGGCGTCGTGGGGCTCGCTCGGGCACGTGACGGTCGCCGAGCCCGGCGCGCTGGTCGGGTTCCTCGGCCCGCGCGTCTACGAGGCGCTGTACGGCACGGCCGTTCCCCGAGGGCGTGCAGACCGCGGAGAACCTCTTCGCCCACGGCATCATCGACGGCGTCGTCGCGCCCGAGGACGTGCAGGACCTGCTGGGCCGGGCGCTCGACATCCTGATGGCGCCGCGGGTCGGCGTCGCGCCGGTGCCCGCCGCCGCCGCGACGACCCGGTCCCCGACGTCGACCCCTGGGACGCCGTGACCCGCTCGCGGCGGCCGGACCGGCCCGGCGTACGACGGCTGCTGAGGTACGCCGCCACCGACGTCGATCCCGCTCAACGGCACCGGCCAGGGCGAGGCCGACCCCGGGCTGCTGATCGCGCTGGTGCGGTTCGGCGACGTGCCGTGCGTGTTCCTCGGCCAGGACCGGCGCGGCCAGACGCCCGACCGCCCGATGGGTCCCGAGGCGCTGCGCGAGGCGCGGCGCGGGATGCACCTGGCCGAGGAGCTCGGCCTGCCGCTCGTCACGGTCATCGACACCCAGGGCGCGGCGCTGTCGGCCGACGCCGAGAACGGCGGGCTGGCCGGCGAGATCGCCCGGTGCCTGTTCGACCTGGTCACGCCTGAAGGCGCCGACGCTGTGCCTGATGCTCGGCGAGGGCTCCGGCGGCGGCGCGCTCGCGCTGCTGCCGGCCGACCGCGTGGTCGCGGCCCAGCACGCCTGGCTCTCGCCGCTGCCGCCGGAGGGCGCCTCGGCGATCGTGCACCGCGACACCGACCACGCCCCCGAGATGGCCCGCGCCCAGCAGGTGCGCGCCCTCGACCTCCACGCGCTCGGCATCGTCGACCGGGTCGTGGCCGAGCTGCCCGACGCCGCCGACGAGCCCGAGGCGTTCTGCCTGCGGGTGGGCGCGGTGCTCCAGCACGAGCTCTCCGAGCTGCTCGCCCGCGGCCCGTCGACCCCGGCCGAGCGGGCCGCCCGCTACCTCTGACCGCAACCCCCGCTCACCCCGATTCGTCTGCGGTTTGCCGTGACTTTCGCCGCTCAGGCCCGCAGACGAATCGGGGTTTCGGGCCGTCAGCCGAACGTCAGCCCGTACTTCCGCACGATCGGCTCGGTGGCCGCGGGATCGCCCTCGCAGCCGTACGACGCCACGAGGGGGCCCAGATCGGCGTCGGCGTCGGCGGTACCCATGGTCCGGAACAGGTGCTCGAGGCCGCCGGGCGAGATCAGCTCCGAGCAGCCGGGCCGGCTCGTCCTCGGCGTTCCAGAAGGTGTGCCACTGGCCGCGCGGCTTGAGCACGAGGTCGCCCGACCTCGGCGACGTGCTCGTCGTCGCCGAGCCGGACCGAGACCCGGCCTTCGAGCACGAAGCTGTACTCGTCCTCGCGGGTGTGCACGTGCAACGGGGCGGCGATCGAGCGCGGCGCCAGCAGGTGCTCGACGAGGCGAGAACCGACTCTCGGTGTCGTCGGAGTCGATGAGGAAGCGGTCGCGGCACCCGCGAGGCGCTCCCAGCACCAGCCCGGTGCCTGCCCGGATGATCTGTGCGTCGGTCATGACAACACGGTCGGCTGTCCCGACGCTGGGCACCATTCCAGAAATCTGGTAGTCCGCTCATATGGCCCCGACGAGAGTGCCTTCCGGCGGGCACGGGAGCGGGTCGCGACCGCCTCGGGCGGGGCTCTGACCTGGTCACGTTGTGGCGCGAGGTCGCTCCGGTCCTCGACGATGCGGTGCCCCACTTCGAGACACCGTGCTTCTTCACCGGTCGACCCGGCGTCGAGGTTGACCACCAGTCACTTCCAGGAGGGCTCTCGGAGACATCCCCGCAGAGTGGCTCGGCCGCGAGTTCGTCGAGCCCGAGTACAACGCTCTGCCGGACGTCCTGGCTTCGGCGTCGGGCATCGGCACCCTGCACGAGGCGACCGGAGGGCGGCCGCAGCTGGCCCGCAAGTACCACGAGGAGATGCAGCCGTTCGGCTGCGAGCAGGAGCTTGTCCTGGCCCTGCGCACGGGCGACGGGGAGTGCTGGGGTTCGCTCAGTCTGTACCGCGAGGCCGATCGTCCCTTGTTCGACCGCTTTGAGATGGCGTTCCTCCGCAGCGTGGCCCCGCTGTTGGCCGCCGGTGCCCGGCATGGCCTACGGACTGCCCAGGCGGGCGAGCCGGACCTGCCGCGACGCGCCGGCCGTCGTCGTCCTGGACGCCGGGCTGACCGCGGTCTCGGCCACACCCACCGCGCGAGCAGTGGCTCGCCGCACTGGGCAGCACTCTGGAAAGCCTTCCGCCGAGCCTGGTGTCCGTCGCGGGCCGGGCGCTGCGCCCGGCGGACGGACCCGCGTCGGCACGCGTCCGAGGTGTCGACGGCCGGTGGATCGTGCTGCACGGGTCGGCGCTGCAACCGGCTGACGGCTCGCCAGGAGACCAGGTCTCGGTGCTGGTGGAGGCGGCCCAGCCCGCCCATCTCGAGACGCTTCTCATGCAGGCCTACGGGCTCACCCCACGGGAGCGGGAGGTGACCAGGCTGGTGCTCCGCGGCCGATCCACCACCCAGCTCGCCGCTGAGCTCGTCGTCGCGGAGGGCACGGTGCAGCAGCACTTGAAGTCAGTCTTCGACAAGACCGGGGTGCGCAGCCGCCGTGAGCTGTCGGCTCGGTCTTCCAGGCGCACTACGCCCCTCGGATCAGCGACAACGACCACCGGGCGGACATCGATCGGCCGCTGCGCGACGGCCCGATGCCCCGCCGATACACCGATTCGTCTGCGGTTTGACGCGGATTTCTCGGCTCAGCCCCGCAGACGAATCGCTAGGTCGATCCGAGCTGGAGCGCCATCCCGAGGCGGTCGAGCTAGAGTCCAGTACTCGGCGATCCGCCCGTCGGCGACCCGGAAGACCACCGATCCCAGCTCGGTCACGGGCTTGCCCGTGCCGGGGCTGCCGTCCTCGCGTTCGATGTCGTGGCCGTGCTGCCGCCACCGGACGTAGACGCGGTCGTCCTGGCCCAGGCTTCGACGACCTCGTAGCGGAACGGTCCGAACTCGCGCATCATGTCGCGCACGTGCGCGGCGTACTCCACGGGTGTGCGCTCGACGGTCGCGCGCCCTCGGCCACCTGCTGGTGTGCCTGCACACCCGCCGCCATCAGCTCGGCGGCCGCGTCGTCGTGACCCGTCACCCGGACTCGCGCGAGGAACTCGGCGACGACGCGCCCCGCGGCGGTGATGCCCGGCCACACCGGTGCGATGCCCGGCTCCACGACGAAAGGAGTCATGCAGCCGGATGCTAGGCACTCAGAACAGCAGCGCGGCGGCCGGGTCCTCCATGATCGGCGGCGACGTCGGCCAGGAAGCGCGAGCCCTTCTCGCCGTCGACGTGGCGGTGGTCGAACGACAGCGCGAGCGTGGTCACCTGGCGGACCGACGATCGTCGCCGTCCTCGCACCACCCACGGCTCTTGCGCACCGCGCCGAAGGCCAGGATCGCCGACTCGCCGGGGTTGATGATCGGCGTGCCGGCGTCGATCCCGAACACGCCCACGTTGGTGATCGTGAACGTTCCGCCGCTCATGTCGGCCGGCTGGGTCTTGCCGTCGCGAGCCGTCGCGGTGAGCTCGTTGAGCGCGGCCGCCAGGTCGAGCAGCGAGAGGTCCTGGGCGTCCTTGACGTTGGGTACGACGAGACCGCGCGACGTGGCCGCGGCGATGCCGAGGTTCACGTAGCTCTTGAACACGACCTCCTGGGCCGCTTCGTCCCACCACGAGTTGATCTCAGGCGTACGGCGCATGGCCAGGATGCAGGCCCGCGCGAGCACCAGCAGGGGCGAGACCTTGACCTCGCGGAACTCCCGCCGCCCCTTGAGCCGCTCGACGAACTCCATCGTGCGGGTGACGTCGACGGTGACCCACTCCGTGACGTGGGGAGCGGTGAAGGCCGAGTCGACCATCGCCTGCCCCATCATCTTGCGGACGCCCTTGATGGGCTCGCGCCGCTCCCGCTCGCCGCTGGTCGTACGGAAGGCGCGCTCTGACGGCCCTGCTTCGACGAGCGTCGGTCCGAGCCGCGAAGCGCGGCCTCGACGTCGTCGCGCGTCACCACCCCGCCCTCGCCGGATCCGACGAGAGAGCGTGATGTCGACACCGAGGTCCTTGGCCAGCTTGCGGACGGGTGGCTTGGCGAGCACCCGCACGTCGCCGTTGGAGGCGGCCGGGGACTCCGGCGTGTACGCCGGCACGGCCGGCTCGTCGGCCTCGACGACCTCCGGGCTCTGCGCCTCACCGGGCACGAAGGACGCGGCGACCTGCTCGGTGGCGCTGTGCTGGGCCGCGGCCGCGGCCGGCGAGGTGGCCTTGCGCGGGCGTCGCATCGCGTCGCGCTCGGCCTTGTTGCGGCCGACCAGGCTCTCGCCCTCGCCGCCGCCGCTGGCAGCCGGGTTGGAGAGGTCGATCTCCGGCGAGGCGGCCGCGGGTGCGGGCGCCGCGGGCGTCCGCCGACGCCTCCGACGCGTCACCGATCGCGATGATCGGCGTGCCGACCGGCACGGTCTCACCCTCGGCGACGAGCAGAGCGCTGACCGTCCCGGCGTAGGGCGACGGCAGCTCGACCAGCGACTTGGCGGTCTCGATCTCGACCACGATGTCGTTGACGGCGATGACGTCGCCGACCTTCACCTTCCAGGTGACGATCTCGGCCTCGGTGAGTCCTTCACCGACGTCGGGCAGCTTGTACTCGGGCATCGGGAACCCTTCTAGAAGGCGAGCGAGCGGTCGACGGCGTCGAGCACCCGGTCGAGGTCCGGGAGCCACTCCTCCTCGATCCGCGACGGCGGGTACGGCGTGTCGAAGCCGCCGACGCGCAGCACCGGCGACTCCAGGGAGTAGAAGCACTCCTCGGTGATCCGGGCGGCGATCTCGGAGCCCATGCCCAGGTTGACGTGGGCCTCGTGGACGACGACCGCGTGGCCGGTGCGGCGTACGGAGTCGTAGACCGGCGCCATGTCGAGCGGGCTCAGCGTGCGCAGGTCGATGACCTCGAGCGACCGGCCCTCGCCGGCGGCGGCCTCGGCGGCCTTGAGCGCCGTCTTGACCGTCGGGCCGTAGGCGAGCAGCGTCGCGTCGGTGCCGCGGCGGACCACGCGGGAGGCGAACAGCGGGTCGGGCGTGGCGTCCTCGTCGAGGTCGGCCTTGTCGGCGTGGTACTGGCGCTTGGGCTCGAGGAAGATCACCGGGTCGTCGGAGGCGATGGCCTGCTGGATCATCCAGTAGCCGTCGATCGGGTTGGAGCAGGCGACCACCTTGAGGCCTGGCGTGTGCGCGAACTGCGCCTCCGGCGACTCGCTGTGGTGCTCGACCGCGCCGATGCCGCCGCCGAACGGGATCCGGATCACCATCGGCATCGCCGAGCGGCCCATCGAGCGGAACCGCATCTTGGCGACCTGGCAGACGATCTGGTCGTAGGCGGGGTAGACGAAGCCGTCGAACTGGATCTCCACGACCGGCCGGTAGCCGCGCAGGGCCAGGCCGACCGCCGTACCGACGATGCCCGACTCCGCCAGCGGCGAGTCGATGACGCGGTCCTCGCCGAAGTCCTTCTGGAGGCCGTCGGTGATCCGGAAGACGCCGCCGAGCTTGCCGACGTCCTCGCCCATGATGAGGACCTTGGGGTCGTCCTCCATGGCCTTGCGCAGGCCCATGTTGAGGCCCTTGGCCAGGGTGATCTTCGACATGTCAGTGGGCCCCTTCGAACGAGTCGAGGTACGCCGCGAAGCCGTCGCGCTGCGCGGCGAGCTCGGGCGTCATCTCGGCGTACACGTGGTCGAAGACGCTCAGCGGCGACGGGTCGGCAGAGCTGCTGCACGCCCTCGCGCAGCCGGGCGCCGAGCTGCGTCGGCCTCGGCGCCGAGCTCGTCGAAGAACTCCTGGTCGGCCAGGCCGTTGCGCTGGAGGTAGGCCTTGGTCCGCTCGATCGGGCACTTCAGCCGCCACCGCTCGACGTCGTCGGAGAGGCGGTAGCGGGTCGGGTCGTCGGTCGTGGTGTGGGCACCCATGCGGTAGGTGTAGGCCTCCACGAACGTCGGGCCCTGGCCGTCCCGGGCGCGCTGCAGCGCGGCCTTCGTGACGGCGTACGTCGCGAGCACGTCGTTGCCGTCGACGCGGACGCCGGGGAAGCCGAAGCCCAGAGCCCTTTGGTAGAGCGGGATCCGCGTCTGGCGCTCGATCGGCTCGGAGATGGCCCACTGGTTGTTCTGGCAGAAGAAGACCACCGGCGCGTTGTAGGACGCGGCGAAGATGAACGCCTCGTTGACGTCGCCCTGCGAGGACGCGCCGTCGCCGAAGTGGGCGAGCACCGCGGCGTCGCGCTCGGGGTCGCCGGTGCCGACGACGCCGTCGCGCTGGAGGCCCATGGCGTAGCCGGTCGCGTGCAGCGTCTGCGCGCCGATGACGATCGTGTAGAGGTGGAAGTTGTACTTCGCGGGGTCCCAGGAGCCCTGGTCGACACCGCGGTAGAGGCCGAGCAGCTCGATCGGGTCGACGCCGCGACACCAGGCGACGCCGTGCTCGCGGTAGGTCGGGAAGACGTAGTCCTGCGGACGCAGCGCGCGGCCGGCGCCGATCTGCGCGGCCTCCTGGCCGAGCAGCTGGGCCCAGATGCCGAGCTCGCCGTGGCGCTGGAGCGCGGTGGCCTCGGTGTCGATGCGGCGGGTGAGCACCATGTCGCGGTAGAAGCCGCGGATCATCTCGGCCTCCTCCTCGGCCGACATGCCGTCGCCGAAGGAGAAGTCGGGGTGCTCGACGCGCTCGCCCTCGGGCGTCAGCAGCTGGACGAGCTCCGAGCCCCCGTCCTTGTGACTGTCCTTCTGCTGGCTGGGTCCGAAGACCTCCGCCAGATCGGGGCCGAAACCTGCCTGGGTCACGCGGGGACTCCTCACTCTCGTCGGCTGCTGCGGGGTCTCCGCTCGCCGTCGCCGTCGGCCGGTCGGGCCGCTGACGCGGCCGTGGTTTCGGCTTGTGACCGGGGCCACACCCGCGCCCCACTAAGTTACCGGGGCGGGTCGGCCGGGAGCGAATCCGGTAGGCCCTGCGACAGGGCGTGCCTCCCTAACCGGAGGCCCGGGCCGACTGGACCAGCGTGACGAGCTCGGTGGAGACCTGGTCGAGGGGGGCCAGGGAGCGTTCGGCCCGGCTCACCGCGACGGCGCCCTCGAGCGAGGCGATGATCATCCGGGCCAGGCCGGGGGCGCGCTGGACGGGTACGCCGTCGGCGACGAGGCCCTCGACCATCAGGTCCTGCCACGAGGCGAAGATGGCCCGGGCGGTCTCGGTCAGCTCGGGGTCGTCGCCCGTGGCCACCGCAAGTACGGGGCAGCCGGTGCGGAAGTCGGTCTCGACCAGCTGCTCGCGCCAGACCCGGGCGAACGCCGCGAGCGCCGCCTCGATCCCCTCGGCGCGCGCCTTGTCGACCAGCCGGCCGACCTTCCTGCCGATGGAGGAGACGGCCTCCTCGGCGAGCTGGGCCTTGCCCCCCGGGAAGTGGTGGTACGTCGACCCCAGCGGCACGCCGGCCTCCTTGGCCAGGTCGCGCAGGCTCATCGCCCCCACGCCACGGGTGCCGATGGCCAGCGCCGCGCCGGCGATCATCTTGCGCCGGGTGTCGCTGCGGGTGTCGGGCGTCACGTCACGAATCCCCTTGCCTCTCTAAGACAGTCGTCATAGTCTAGCCACATGCTCTATGACGACCGTCATAACGACGTACGCCGGGTCCAGACCACCATCACCGCCGACGACGGCCGCGAGCTCGCCGCCACCTGGTTCGAGCCGACCGATGCTGCGGGTCACGGGGCCGTGGGCGCCGTGCTCGTCGCTCCGGCGATGGCGACCCCCGCGGCGTACTACGCGGCGTTCGCGACCTGGCTCGCGGCCAACGGCTTCCGCACGCTGACCTTCGACCTGCGTGGCATGGAGAGCGTCGCGGCGATGAAGGCGGAGACGGCCGACGTGCTGCGGTGGTTCGGCGACATGGCCGACGCGCTCGACCACGTGCTCGACCAGGCCGGGGACCTGCCCGTCTCCTACGTCGGGCACAGCCTCGGTGGGCAGGCCGTCCCGTTCGTCGACCACTCGCGCGTCGACCGCATCGTCACCGTCGCCTCCGGCACCGGGTACTGGCGGCTCAACGCACCGGCGATCCGCTGGCGGGCGCCGCTGCTGTGGCTCGGCATCGCGCCGCTGGCCACCCGTCTCGCGGGCTACTACCCCGGCCGGAGCCTGCGGATCCTCGACAACGTCCCGGCCGACGTGATGCGCCAGTGGGGTCGCTGGTGCATGCACGCCGACTACCTCGGCGCCGACGTCCCCAACGCCGCCGAGAGGTTCGCCTCCGTCACCACCCCGATGACCGTGCTGTCCTTCACCGACGACGAGCTGATGAGCCAGGCCAGCATCGCCGACCTCCACGACCGGTTCGTCAACGCCGACCAGGTCCACCAGCGTTACTCCCCCGCCCAGCTCGATGTCCCCAAGATGGGCCACCACGGCTTCTTCCGCGCCCGCCACTCCGACCTCTGGGACGAGCTCGTCCTCCCGTACCTGGCCTAGCCGCTGGTCGAGGAGGTCGCGCAGCGACCGTCACGAGGCCCGGTGACGTACGCGCTCAGGTTGCGGGGTCTCGTGACAGGCGCTAGCGCGCCTTCCTCGACCAACGATTGCTCGTCACGCGTGGAGGTCGCCGAGGTCCTCGTGGGCGCGGTGGGACTCGGGTTCGACCTGGAACGTCGCGTGGCGGACGCCGAAGTGGGCGGCGACGCAGTCGCAGAGGCGGTCGAGGATGCCGCCGACGCCGTGCTCGGCCAGGGCCTCGTCGGTGACCGTCACGTGGGCCGAGAGGCTGGGGATGCCGCTGGTGATGGTCCAGGCGTGCAGGTCGTGGACCTCGACGACCCCGGGCATGGCCGCGACGTGGCGGCGTACGGCGTCGAGGTCGAGGCCGGCGGGCGCGATCTCGAGCAGCACCGACGACGACTCCTTCAGCAGCGACCACGACCGCGGCAGGATCAGCGCCGCGATCAGCAGCGAGGCGACGGCGTCGGCCTGTACCCAGCCGCTCACGGCGATCACGACCCCGGCGAGCAGCGCGAGCGCCGAGCCCACCAGGTCTGCGGTCACCTCGAGGGCCGCGCCGCGCAGGTTGAGCGAGCCGGTCTCCGACCGGCGCAGCACCACCAGTGAGACGGCGTTGGCCAGGAGGCCGACTGCGGCGAACGCGACGAGCAGTCCGGCCTCGACCTCGACGTCGCCCGGCGAGCGCAGCCGGTTGACGCCGGCCCAGGCGAGGTAGCCGCACACGACGAGCAGCACGACCGCGTTGGCCATCGCGGCGAGGATCTCGGCACGGTGGTAGCCGAACGTCGAGCGTGGCCCGCCTGGCCGAGCGGCGACGTACGACGCCCCGAGCGCCAGCACGACGGCGGCGGCGTCCGTGGCGAGATGGCCCGCGTCGGCGAGCAGCGCCAGCGACGAGGCGAGGTACGCGCCGACCAGCTCCACCACCAGCACGACCGCCGTGATGGCCAGCACGAGACGCAGGCGGGACCGGTCCGCGGCACGCCCCGATGCATGACTTGCGGCGTGCCCGTGTCCGTGACCAGCGCCCACGCTTGTCAGACTAGAGCGCATGTCCCGGCCCCCTCACCGAACGACCCGTCGCCCTGCCGGGAACCCGACACGGTCGTACACGGCATCGCTGGTCGCCGTCCTCGGGGCCCTCGCCCTGCTGCTCCCGATGACCATGTCGACCGACCCGGCGAACGGCCCGGCCGCGTTCGCTGCGAACAGCGCCGACGTCCCCGCGCCGCTGCTCTACGGCCGCGGGTTCGCCGACCCGACCGTCGTCGAGTCGCGCGTCGGCATGGTCGGCGCCGCCACGGCGCTGAACCTCAACATCGGCCGCGCACCCAGCGACGCCGGCCCGTGGAACGTCATCGCCTCGCCCGCACTGACCCGCCGCCCCGGCTGGGCGACGTCTGAGGACATCTGGGCTCCCGACATCCAGCGCGCGCCGGCCGGCTGGCTGATGTACTACGCCGCCGAGGTGATCGGCGCGGAAGAGAACTCCCGCTGCATCGGCGTGGCCTACTCCAAGACGGCCTTCGGTCCGTACACGCCCATCGGCAGCGCGCCGCTGGTGTGCCCCCTGGTGCCCGGAGTGCCGCGTGCGGCCGACATCCCGCCGACCAAGGTGCGGGCAGGCACGCGGGGCCACTCGGCGTGATCGACCCGTCGTCGTTCATCGGCAACAACGGCCAGCGGTTCCTGGTCTACCGCACCCAAGGAACGCCGTCGTCGATCCGGCTGGTGAAGCTGTCGCAGCGCGGACGGCGGATCCAGGAAGGACAGTCGAGCATGCTCCTCACCACCCACCCGGGCATCGAGGAGAACCCGGTGATCGTCCGCCACGACGAGAAGTGGGTGATGTTCACCTCCGTCGGGTGGTTCGGCCACTGCGGCTACCGCACGTACTGGCGTCGCTCCCCCGACTTCCGCGACTGGTCGCGCGCGACGCCCAAGCTGCTCCTGTCGAGGGACGACGGCCTGTGCGGACCCGGTGGGGCCGACGTCGTGCAGCGTCGCGACGGCCGCACGCAGCTCTACTTCCATGCCTGGACGTGCTACCGCGGCCCCTATCCCTGCCCCGACGACTGGAACAAGAACACGCCGAAGAAGCGGCAGGGCGTCCGGTCGATGTACGGCGCGAACCTGCGGTGGACGAGCGCCGGCCGGCCGCGCATCCAGAGCTGGATCGCCGGCACCTTGCCGCCTCCGCCCCCACCGACGCCGACGCCCACGCCGACGACCCACGCCCACCGGGACGCCGACCGTCACCCCCACGGTCACGCCCTCCACGCCCACTGCCTCGCCGACGGTGACGGTCACCGTGACCGACACCGGTTCGCCGACGGTGAAGCCCTAGCGGCCGAGCGCCTCGCGCCCGTGGGGCGTCAGCCATCCCGCCGGGTCGGGTCCCTTGGGGACGATGCCGGTCGGGTTGATGTCGTCCTGCACGCGGTAGTAGTGGGCCTTGATCTGGGCGAAGTCGGTGTTGTCGCCGAAGCCCGGGGTCTGGAAGAGGTCGCGGGCGTAGGCCCACAGGGCCGGCATCTCCGTCAGCTTGTTGCGGTTGCACTTGAAGTGGCTGTGGTAGACCGCGTCGAACCGCGCCAGGGTGGTGAACAGCCGTACGTCGGCCTCGGTGATCGCCGCACCCATCAGGTAGCGGCGCGTCGCGAGGCGCTCCTCGAGCCAGTCGAGGGCGCGGAAGAGGGCGTCGTACGCGCGTTCGTAGGACCGCTGTGAACCGGCGAAGCCGCACTGGTAGACCCCGTCGTTGACCTCGTCGTAGACACGCTGCATCACCGCGTCCATCTCGTCGCGGACGGCGTCGGGCCAGAGGTCGGGCGCGCCGCCGCGGTGGTGGTCGGACCACTCGAAGAAGAGGTCGTGGGTGATCATCGGGAAGTCGTTGGTCACGACGGCGCCGGTGGGGATGTCGACCATGGCCGGCACCGTGATTCCCTTGTCGTAACCGGGTAGCCGCCGCTCGTAGGCGTCGCGCAGGAAGTGCACGCCGAGCACCGGGTCCTTGCCGCCGGGGTCGAGGTCGAAGGTCCACGACCGGTCGTCGTGGACCGGCGCGGCGAGGCCCAGCGAGATCACGTCCTCGAGGCCGAGCAGGCTGCGCACGATGATCGAGCGGGTCGCCCACGGGCACGCCTTGGCGGCGACGAGCCGGTAGCGCCCCGGCTCGACGGGCCAGCCGTCGCGCTCGTCGCGGGTGATCCGGTCGGAGATGTAGTCGGTGTCGCGCTCGAAGGAATCCTCGGCGACGTACGTCGCCGTCTGCTGGCTCATCCAGCCTCCCGAGGTCGTGGGTGGTCAACCTCCCTGTACCCACTTCTCCACCAGGCGCACCAGGCGGTCGTTGGCCTCCGGCTCGGCGACGGTGACCCTGGCTCCCTCCCCGGCGAAGGGGCGGACCACGATGCCGACCTCGTCGGCGGCCTCGGCGAACTCAGCCGTCCGCTCGCCGAGGTCGAACCACACGAAGTTGCCCTGCGGCTCCGGCACCCGCCAGCCCGCATCGGCCAGTCCCGCGACGACGCGGTCGCGCTCGGCGACCAGCGCGTCGACGCGCTCGAGCAGCTCCGGCTCACGCTCCAGCGATGCGACGGCCGCCGCCTGCGCGACGCCGGAGACGCCGAACGGCAGGGACACCGCCCGCAGCGCCTGGGCGATCGGCGCCGGCCCGACGGCGTAGCCGACGCGGAAGCCGGCCAGCCCGTAGGCCTTGGAGAAGGTGCGCGTGACCAGCACGTTGTCGTGGCCGCCGGTACGTCGCGACGCCGTCGACGGGGTCGGCCATCCGCACGAACTCGACGTACGCCTCGTCGACCACCACCAGCACCTGCGGCGGGATCTCGGCCAGGAAGGCGTCGAGCTCGGCCTGCGTGACGGCGGGTCCGGTGGGGTTGTTGGGCGTGCAGACCAGCACCACCCGGGTGCGGTCGGTGACCGCGGCGGCCATCGCCTCGAGGTCGTGACGGCCGTCGGCCGTCACCGGCACGCGGACCATGCGCGCCGCAGCGGCGGTGACCGCGATCGGGTACGCCTCGAACGACCGCCATGCGAACACCACCTCGTCGCCGGGGTCGCAGAACGCCTGCACGAGCTGGTAGATGAGCGCGACCGACCCGGTGGCCAGCGCCAGGTGGTCGGTGGGCACACCCAGCCTGGCCGAGAGGGCGTCGTACAGGGCGGTGTTGCCCATGTCGGGATAGCGGTTCATCGTGTGCACCGCCGCCATGGCGGCCTCGACCACGCCCGGCAGCGGCGGGTAGGGGTTCTCGTTGGACGACAGCTTGTAGGTCGTCAGGTCTGCGCGCGGCGCCGGCGGCTTGCCCGCGACGTACGGCGGGATCTGGGCGATCGCCGGTCGCGGCTGCGGGGAGGTCATGCCCCGCAGGCTAACCAGCGCCGCTCTCGATCGCTGGTCGAGGAAGGCGCGCTAGCGCCTGTCACGAAACCACGCACGCGGGGCTGGTTTCGTGACAGGACCTCGTCCTTCCTCAACCAGCGCTCTTGCGGTGGCGCCAGGGCCGGAACAGCACCATCAGGACGAGGCCGATGCCCACCCCGACAACGGCGCCGGAGACGTTGTCGATGACGTCGGTGAGGTCGCAGGCGCGGTCGATGCGGGCGAGCTCGAGCTGGGTGAGCTCGATGAGTGCGGAGTACGCCGCGAGGCCGGCGAGCCCGATCGGCACCAGCACCCAGCCGATCCGCCACCGGCTGGCGCCTAGCACGAGCAACGCGCCGGACGGGATGAACAGCACGGTGTTCAGCAGCCGCTGTCCGCCCGCGAGGACCCAGAAGCCCTCAGGAGCCGGGCCCCCGATGTCGGTCGAGCAGGTGGTGGCCCGGCCCTCTGCCGGCACGATCCCGACATCGGGATCGGTGGGCAGCAGCGTGACGACCGCGATCACGACCAGCGACCAGGCGAACCCCGCGATCGCCCACGCGGTCACGCTGCCGATGCGCCGTCTCAGTCCGAGCGCGACCAGCGCGAAGAACAACGCCCGACAGCCCGACACCGAGGAGCATGGCGTCGATGCCGCCCGCCGGTGCCATGGCGCGAGGCTACTTGCGGTGGACACACCCATTCGTATGCGATCGCTCAGCGGGAACTCGCCGGCGATCCGCAGACGGATCCGGGTGGATCTCAGGGGAGAACGACCTCGCCGGAGGAGAGCATCGGGACGTCGCGGCCGAGACGGACGTCGATGGGGTTGGTCAGGCACCGGATGGAGCCGCCACCGAGGTGGAACTGCGAGACGTCCACGAGCACGACGGAGAAGCCCCACGCCTCGAGCCGCGCCCGCACGTGGTCGGGGCAGGCGGGCATCAGCACGGTGCGTCCGATGACGACGGAGTTGGCGGCGAACGTCGTCAGCGCCTCCTCCTCGGTGAGGACCAGTGGCTCGGGCACCAGCGCCAGCAGGGCCGCGGCCGACTCGTCGTCGAAGGCCGCGGGGCACACGATGGCGCGGCGGCTGTCGAGCGGGCAGAAGGCGAGGTCGAGGTGGTACATGCCCGGGTGGGTGATCCGCAGGCCGCGCACGCGGACGCCGAGCTCGGTGGCCAGCGCCTTGAGGCCGAGCTCGTCGGTGCGCGGGCCGTAGCCCACGACGAGGCCGTCGCCCCACGCGAACGCGTCGCCCGCCTCGAGGTGGGCGCCCACGCCGTCGCGGCCGGCGTACGACGTGGTGAACCCGCGGCCCGCGAACCACACGGCGGCCGACGAGGTCTCCATCCGGCGCTCGGGGTAGCGCATGTGGGACAGCACGACGTGGCCCGCAGAAGAGGAGACCAGGGGTCCCTCGGGGCGCTCGACGACGAAGCCGAGGTTCATCGCGTAGACCATGTCGGGGGCGTCGGCACGCTGCTGCATGACCTCGACGTCGGCGCCGGCGTCGCGGAGCGCGGCGACCAGGCCGTCCCACTGCTGGCGGGCCAGGGCCGGGTCGGGCTGCTGGGCGGGATCCATGAAGGGGTTGATCTGGTAGTCGACCCTGAAGTGGTCGGGACGGACCATCACGTAGCGACGACCCCACAGCAGCTCCACCGGACACCTCCACACGATTGTCTGACAATCTGACAAGAACGGAGTGTGCCACACGGATGTGGTGACTGCCGAAAGTTGTCAGACACTTGGTGGCATGACGCCTGACACAGCGGGGGACCCTCCGTTCGGCTCCTTGGTCACGGTCGGCCTCGAGCAGACCTCGACGGTCGACCGAGTGGTCGAGGAGCTGCGCCGAGCGGTGTTCGAGGGCGAGCTGGAGTCGGGGACGCCGCTGCGCGAGGTGGCCCTCGCCGAGTCGCTGGGCGTCTCCCGCCCCACCGTCCGCGAGGCCCTGACGGTGCTCGTCGCCGACGGACTGGCCACCCGCGAGCCGCACCGCGGGGTCTCGGTGGCCACCCCGGACCCGGAGTCGATCGGCGACGTCTCCCGCGCACGGGGGGTGCTCGAGCTCGCCGGCGTCCAGCACTGGTCGACCGCCGACGAGAGCGACCGCGAGGCGGTGCGCACGGCCCTGAAGGAGTACGGCGCCGCGGTCGGCCGCGACGCGTCGTACGAGGAGCTCAACCGGCGGCACCTCGCGATCCACCTGTCGCTGGTGGGGCTGACCGGCTCGCAGCGGCTCGTGGCGATGGCCGAGCAGCTGACTGCCGAGCTGCGGCTCGCGCTGGCCCAGGTCGACCGGGTCCGCCGCAACGCCTCCGACCAGGCGCGACTCGCACCAGCACCTGCTCGACCTGCTCGAGTCGGGCGACGTCGCCGAGGCGGAGGCCGAGCTGAGGCGCCACCTGGCCGGTGCCGAAGGCGCCATCCTCGAACGTCTGGGTCTCGAGCGACTCGACCTGGAGCCCGGCCGATAGACGGTCAGTAGGCTCCCCCGTGGGTTTCATGCGGTTCGTCACCTGGCTGGTCACCAACGCCCTCGCGTTGGCCGTGGCCGCCTGGCTCTTCGACGGGATCCGGTTCACCGGTCCCTCGCGCGGCCAGGCGGAGATCGAGGAGAAGCTGCTGCCGCTGCTGATCGTGGCTCTGATCCTCGGCATCGTCACCGCGATCGTGAAGCCGGTGCTGACGCTGCTGTCGCTGCCGCTGGTGATCCTCACCATCGGCTTGTTCCTGCTGGTGATCAACGCCTTCATGCTCCAGCTCACCTCGTGGCTGGCCGACAAGCTCGACATCGGCTTCCACGTCGACGGGTTCATGACCGCGGTCGGCGGCGCGATCGTGATCACGATCGTCACCTGGGGCGTCAACTACGCGCTCGACCGGTGACCCCGGATCGTCTGCCCGGCCTGCCACCCCCGCTCGAGGCCGGGCGCTACCGCGTCGCCCTGGTGTGCCTGGGCAACATCTGCCGCTCTCCGATGGCCCACGTCGTCCTGGAGGCTCGTATCGACGAGGCCGGGCTGGGCGACCGCGTCGAGGTGACGAGCAGCGGGACCGGCGGGTGGCACGTCGGCAACCCGATGGACCGCCGCGCCGCGGCCACGCTGACGGCGGCGGGGTACGACCCCACGCGTCACCGGGCCCGCCAGTACGACGCCACGTCCGCCGGCTCGGTCGACCTGCTGCTGGCGATGGACCACGACAACCTCGAAGACCTCGGCGGCGTCTCTCCTCGCGTGATGCTGTTCCGCGACTTCGATCCGGTGGGCACGGGTGGCGACGTACCTGACCCGTACTACGGTGGGGACGCCGGATTCGAGGAGGTGCTGACCATGGTCGAGCGCACCTCAGCCTCCCTCGCGGGCCTGCTTGCCGATGCCCTCGGTGACATCCCCCGGGCGCGTCGATGACTCGTCAACCGCTGGTCGCCCGGCACGCCGAGGAGCTGCTCGGCTCGGCGGTCGTCGCGACCGCTCCGGTCGCCGGCGGCGACGTGTGCGTCGCCACCAAGCTACGGCTCTCCGACGGCACCACGGCGCTGATGAAGACCCTCAACAACGCGCCCGACCGGTTCTTCGCCAGCGAGGCGGCCGGTCTGACGTGGCTGGCCGACGCTGGTGGCGTGGCGGTGCCCGACGTGCTGGCCGCCGACGACGGCTGCGTGATCCTGCGCTGGGTCGAGCCCGGCAGACCGTCGGCCGACGCGGCGTCCGGCTTCGGCCGCGCCCTGGCTGCCACCCACCAGGCAGGCGCGGCGTCGTACGGCGGCGAAACCGACGGCTTCATCGCCCGGCTGCCGATGCTCAACAAGCCGGCCCCGACGTGGGCTGAGTTCTACGCCCAGCGCCGGGTGCTCCCCTACCTCAGGCTCGCCAGCGACAACGCCCGCATCTCGGCGGACGACGCGCAGCGGGTCGAGAGCGTGCTCGGCAGGCTCACCGACCTCGTCCCCGACGAGCCGCCGGCGCGGCTGCACGGCGACCTCTGGAACGGCAACGTGCTGTGGGGCACCGAGCAGCGGGTCTGGGTGATCGACCCCGCCGCCCATGGCGGGCACCGCGAGACCGACCTGGCGATGCTCGCACTGTTCGGCCTGCCACACCTGCCACGCGTCCTCGACGCGTACGCCGAGGCGTCGCCGCTCGCCGAGGGCTGGCAGGACCGCGCCGGGGTCCACCAGCTGTTCCCGCTGCTGGTGCACGCCTGCCTGTTCGGCGGCGGCTACGGCGCCCGGGCCGGCGCCACGGCGGCTCGCTACCTGTAGCCCACCAGTCCCCCCGCCCGCAGCCCCTGACCACCAGAAGCGGGATGGTCCGCTACGAAAATCATCTTCGATCAAGGTTTGAGGATGATTTTCGTAGCGGAGTATCGCGGCGGCGTCCTCAGGCGCGGCTCAGGGACGGCTGGCAGCATGGGGCCATGACTCCGACCGGTGTCGGCACGAAGCCGCGCGTGCTGGTCGTGGACGACGACAAGGCGGTCCGCGAGTCGCTGCGGCGTTCGCTGGAGTTCAACGGCTACGAGGTGGCGCTGGCCACCGACGGGGCCGAGGCGCTGGCCGGCATCGGCGCGACCGATCCCGACGTGGTCATCATGGACGTGATGATGCCGCGCCTCGACGGCATCGAGACCACCCGCGCACTCCGCACCGCCAAGAACGACGTGCCGATCCTGGTGCTCACCGCGCGCGACGCCGTGGGCGACCGGGTCGAGGGGCTCGACGCCGGCGCGGACGACTACCTGACCAAGCCGTTCGCCCTCCAGGAGCTGCTGGCGCGCGTGCGGGCGCTGTTGCGCCGGGTGGTCCCGGCCGACGGCGGCGACGAGGTGCTGTCCTTCGCCGACCTGACGATGGAGCTCGCCACCCGCGAGGTCCGCCGCGGCGAGCGGGCGATCCCGCTCACCCGCACGGAGTTCACGCTGCTGGAGATGTTCCTGCGCCGGCCGCGACGGGTGCTGGAGCGGTCGTTCATCCTCGAGGAGGTCTGGGGCTACGACTTCCCGACCACAGCCAACTCGCTCGAGGTCTACGTCGGCTACCTGCGTCGCAAGACCGAGGCCGAGAGCGAGCCGCGGCTGCTCCACACCGTGCGTGGCGTCGGCTACGTGCTCAAGGAGTCATGAACGCGCCGGTCTGGCCGCAGTCCGGCTGGCACTACCGCCGCTCCCTGGCCAGCCGGGTGATCCTGCTGACCACGATGGCCGTCGGGCTCGCGGTGGCGCTGGTGGCGCTGGCCGTCTTCCTGACCGTCCGCCTCCAGATGCAGGCCTCGCTCGACGACTCCCTGCTCGACCGGACCAAGAAGGCGGCCGACAACGCACCCGCACTGAACGAGCTGATCGAGAACGAGATCCCGGCCTTCGCGACGGGAGCCGCGGACGTCCGCATCATCTACGTCTCGGCCAACCGGCAGACGTTCTCCCTGGACGAGACGACCGACGTCACGCTCGGCCAGCCCGAGTACGACGTGGCGACCGGCGAGCGCGACGAGAACATCCGCACCATCGAGGTGGACGGTGAGCGCTACCGGGTCGCGGCCGCCCCCATCAACGACAGCCTGGCGCTGGTCCTGGTGCAGTCGCTGCAGCCCCAGGAGACCGTCCTCCAGCGGCTCGGCGCGGTGATGCTGCTGTTCGGGCTGGCCGGGGTCGTGGGTGCCGGGGCCGCCGGGTGGGCCGTCGCCCGCAACGGCCTGCGGCCGGTGCGCCGGCTGACGAGGGCCGTCGAGGAGATCGCGCGCACCGAGGAGCTGGCCCCGCTGCCCGTCGAGGGCGACGACGAGATCGCGCGGCTCGCGACGGCGTTCAACGCCATGCTGGCCGCGGTCGGGGCTTCCCGCGACCGGCAGCGGAGACTGGTCGCCGACGCCGGCCACGAGCTGCGCACCCCGCTGACGTCGCTGCGCACCAACCTCGACCTGCTCACCCAGGCCGACGAGTCCGGCGGGCTGCCGCCTGCGCAGAAGACCGAGCTGCTCGCCGACGTACGCGCCCAGCTGGAGGAGCTCTCCACGCTGGTCGGCGACCTCGTCGAGCTGGCCCGTGACGAGCCGCCGGCCGCCCACGTGGTCGAGACCTTCGACCTGGCCGAGGTCGTCGACCGGGCCGTCTCGCGGGTGCGGTTGCGCGCCCCGCGTAGCGATTTCGACGTCGCCACGCTGCCGTGGTGGGTGGTAGGTGAGTCGGGTGCCGCTGGAGCGTGCGGTCACCAACCTGCTCGACAACGCGGCCAAGTGGGGCCCGGCCGACGGCACCGTCACGGTCCGGCTGGCCAACGGCGTACTGACCGTCGACGACCAGGGCCCGGGCATCGACGCCGCCGACCTCCCCCACGTGTTCGAGCGCTTCTACCGGTCGCGCGAGTCGCGCTCGATGCCGGGCTCGGGGCTGGGCCTGGCGATCGTGCACCAGATCGTGGAGCGCCACTCCGGCGCCGTCACGGCCGGCGCGGCGCCCGGCGGCGGCACCCGGATGTCCCTGTGGCTGCCGGGCCATCCGGTGCCGGTGACGGGGCCGCGACGTCCGGTCCACCAACCCCTGCTGCCACCCGGCCGGGGTCCCGAGCGCCGCGAGGTTGAACCCGGGTCCGTGCCGAGCAACCCTTGATCCACACCCAAGCGGGTGGAGATCGCCCGCAGCGGCTGTCATAACGTCAGAAACCAGTCGGCGGCGTCGTCCCCCACAGGCGGCGCCGTCGGCGCGCCGCAGGAGTCTGCTGAACGAGACGTCCGTCGCGCAGCAGGGCGGATCGTTCAGCAGACTCCTGGGGCACGATGGCACGGTGCGCCTCCTCGCCGTGGTCCTGGCCGCGGGCATCCTCGCCGGCTGCACGGTCGACGACCCGGCGGAGACCGGGCGCCCGACTCCGGACTCGTCGTCGAGTGCGGCGGAGGACGACCTGGCGGCGCACACGCCCAACGACCTCCGGCATCCGTGCCAGGTTGTCCCGGCCCGCACGGCCGGTCGGGTGCTCGGGGAGCGAGTGACGGCCCGCGCGGTGTCGAGCGACCTCGCGCCGCGCACCCTCACCTGCCGCTACGTGCCCGACGCCCGCGACAGCGGCGCGTCGTTCCTCGAGATCCAGTCGACGCCGGACCCGACCTCGCTCGACGCGTTGGTCAGGCTGTACGTCGGCGTCGACCGCCTGCCGCACCACCCCGTCCAGGTGGACGGCGCCGACGACGCCGAGGTGGTCCTGCAGCCCGACGGCCAGCTGGTGTCGGTCTTCGCCAAGCAGGGCTTCGTCACCCACTCGGTGATCCTCGGCATCGACGACCTCCAGCGGGGCGAGCCGATCGCCCTCAGGCTGGCGCGGCTGGTGGTGCGGGCGAACCGCTAGCCGCGGACGGGGTGGACAGCGTCGACTGGGACGACAGGGCCGACAGGAGTCGTTCGGCCTTCCAGCGCGACTCGGCGTACTCCTCCTCGACGTCGGAACGCACGGTGATGCCGCCGCCGGTGCCGAGCCGGTAGCTCCCCGCGCCGCTGGACATCAGCGACCGGATCACCACGCCGAGGTCGGCGCGACCGTCACCGGCGAGCCAGCCGAACGCGCCGGCGTACACGCCTCGGGGAGTGTCCTCGACCTCGTCGATGACCTGCATCGTGCGCAGCTTGGGCGCTCCTGTCATCGAGCCGGCGGGGAACAGCGCCCGGAGTGCCTGGACCGTGCTGACGCCATCGATCAGGCGCCCTCGAACCGTCGAGACGAGCTGGTGGACGCTCGGGTAGGACTCGACGTCCATCAGCACCGGCACCTCGACCGTGCCGGGCTCGCAGACCATGGAGAGGTCGTTGCGGAGGAGGTCGACGATCATCAGGTTCTCGCTGCGGAACTTCGGGTCGGTCGCCAGCAGGTGCCGGGCCGCTTCGTCCTCGTCGGCCGTCGAGCCACGGGGCGTGGTGCCCTTGATCGGCTTGGTCTCCAGCACGCGGTCGGCGGTGACCAGCGCGTAGCGCTCGGGCGAGGAGCTGAGCAGCCACGCGCGGTGGCCGGGTACGTCGTGCTGCAGGAACCCGGCGTACGGCGCGGGGTTGAGGGCGCGCAGCCGGAGGTAGGCCTCCAGTGGGTCGAGGGCGCTCGGCGTCTCGACCCGGTAGGTGAGGTTGACCTCGTAGGAGTTGCCGGCGTGGAGCTGTTCCTGCACGCGGTCGAACGCCGCGGCGTACTCCTCCGGCACCGGCGGGACGTCATACGGAATCGAGCCGTAGATGGCTCGATTCGTATGACGTCCCGGGCGGGTCGTGGTCGAAGAACCGCAGGTGGGAGCAGCGCATCCAGACGGCGTCGGGGAGGTCGGGGTCGGGGCGGGCGGGGAACAGGTCGGGGCGGGCGGCGTAGCCCAGGTAGCCGAACCACTGGTCGTCTGCGGAGCCTGCGGCGAGCTCGGCCTCGAGCACGTCGAAGACGTCGGAGCCGACGACCTCGACGCGGCCGCCGACATGGCGGCGAACTTCGCGCGGCCCGGCGTGGAAGGTCAGCGAGACGTCGTCGTCGTCGAGCCAGCCGACCATCGAACGCCGTCCCGACCACTCGCGCGCGCCGCCGCCGTCGAGCCAGAAGCAGCGCGGGTGGCTGGCGGCCACCTCGCTGAAGAAGGGGATGACGTCATCGCGTGCGCTCAGCCATGGGCGAGCCCCAGGAAGTTCGCGACGAGCAGCGCACCCTGCTCGCTGAGGACCGACTCGGGATGGAACTGCACGCCCTCCAAGGGAGCGTGCGGTGCCGCACGCCCATCACCGTGCCGTCGTCGCCGCGAGCGCTCACCTCGAGGACGGCCGGCACCGACAGGGCCGCCAGCGAGTGGTACCGCACCGCCTTGAAGTCCTGCGGCACGCCTTCGAACACGCCGCGCCCGTCGTGCGTCACCGCAGTCAGGTCGCCGTGAGCGGGGGCGACGCGGTCGACCACGCCGCCGTACGCCGTCACCAGGCCCTGCATGCCCAGGCAGACGCCGAGCACGGGGACGGACCCGTCGATCAGCACCTCTCGCCCGACCGCGAAGTCCGCCTCGTCGGTTGGCGTGCCGGGGCCGGGCGAGAGGACGACGTGGGAGAAGCCGAGCAGGTACGCCGCCGACGAGTCGTCGTGCTGGACGACGGCCGGCAGCACGCCGGTCACCGACGGCGATCAGGTGCACGAGGTTCCACGTGTAGGAGTCGTGGTGGTCGACGACGACCACGTCCGGCACGGGCACCGGCTCAACCTAGCGTTGCCTCCTGCGTCAGGGTCCGGCACTCGGCAGGCACCGGCTCGTCGCCACTCAGGTGCCGGCAGGCGTCCCACTGGTCGAGCTTGGCCATCAGGGTCGCGACCTCGGCCGGCGCTGGCCGGGTCGGCGTACTGGTTGGTCTTCTCCCACCGGTGGCGCGTGTAGTCGTAGAACTCGTAGGCGTAACGGTGTCGTCCCCATCGCGGGTCGAGGTCGTTGCGGACCAGCAGGGCGGTACGGCTGCGCACGGCGACGTAGGACGGGATCACGTTCAGGCCGCCACCGGTGAACGCGCGGTCGGGGTCGGCGCCCGGCTGGCTCCGCGAGAAGGTGTGCTCGAAGAACACGTAGTCCTGCAGGCCGGTCGACGGGTCCGAGAGGGTGGGCACCAGCGAGACGCCCGAGCGGTACGCCGGCGGGTCGAGGCCGGCGAGGTCCTCGAACGTCGTCGCCCAGTCGATGTTGCTGACCATGGCGTCGCGCGGACCGGGCACCACTCCGGGCCCGACCACCAGCAGCGGCACGTGCGTGTCGGTGTCGTAGGCGGTGCCCTTGCCGCGCAGCAGGCCGAGCTGGCCGAGGTGGAAGCCGTTGTCGGAGGTGAGCACGACGTAGGTGTTGTCATCGACCTTGCGCAGGATCCGCAGCACCAGACGGTCGATCGACTGCGCCATCCGGGCGCGGTCGCGCAGGTTGGTCTGCGCCTGCGACCTCGTCAGGCCGAGCGGGCGGGCGTTCCACTGCCGGGCCATGCGGCCGCCGGCGCGCCGTGGCCGGTTGTCACCGCGCTGGTCGCCGAACCCGGGCAGGTCCCGGACCGTCAGGTCCCGGCAGGCGACCAGGCCGCAGTCGCCGCGCCTCTTGGACCCGTGTGGCTGGTCGCGGAACGCTGCCGGGAACAGCGACTCCTCGGCGTACGCCGGCCGGTCGTCGACGCGTCCGTGCGGCGCGTACGGCGCGACCTGCAGGAAGAACGGCCGCGGGTCGCCGCGACGGCCGCGCAGGAACTTCATCGCCAGGCTGCCGATGACGGTGCCGGCGTACGCGCGGTCGCGCTGCTTGCGGGTCGCGGTCGGCGGCGGGGCCGGCCAGCTGCGCAGCAGCGAGGTGCCCTTGGCCGAGGGGCGGGTGCCCTGGAAGTCCCACCCGTCGTACGCCGTCCCGAAGATCGCCCGGAACTCCGACCAGCCCGGAGGTACCGGCGGCAGCCGGCGGCCCGATCCCACCTCGTAGCCGTTGAGGTACTTGCCGACGTAGCCCGTGACGTAGCCCGACTCCTGCAGGCGCACGGCGAACGTGCGCGGCTGGTTGCCCTGGCTGGCGAACCCGCGCCAGCCCCCCAGCGGCCCGCGCCGGTTGGGCAGGTTGCTGGTGTTGGTGAGGACTCCGGTCTGGTGGGGGTACTGCCCGGTGAACGTCGCGCTGCGCGAGACGCAGCACAGCGAGTCGACGACGAAGGCGTTGTCGTACGACGCCCCCCGACGCGCCATCACGCGGGCGCTGCGCATCGTCCGGAGGAGGTTGAGGGAGAAGTCGTCCATCAGGACGAACACGATGCTGGGCCGCCTCGGCGGCTCGGCTGTCGTGGCGAACAGCCGGGACGACGCGGTGGTCCAGCTTGTCGATGCCGTCGCCGGCACTCACGGCGGGCGTGCCGCAGGCGGCCGCCACCAGCGCGGTGACGGTGACCGCGACCGCGGCGATCGGTCCCCGACGCATCAGCGGCCCCCCGTTCTTGCGGCCTCCACGTGATGAGTCCTGGGTCGATTCTGACGGGCCCCGCCAACCCGCGGGGCCGAACCGGGAACACCAGGCGGTCCGCTCTCGGTCGGGCTCGCCCGGCTCATGACACCGCGCGAACAGGTCCCTGACCTGCGCTTCTGCGACCAGACCGGCCTAGAGGTGTCGCTTGACGCCCCCTGTTGGCCGTGCTGTCCTCATCGAACGGGGATCGACAACGGGGGGGTTGTCACATGAAGGTTGCTCGCGAGCCTTGCGGTGTCCGCTGCGCTCACGCTGGTACCGACCGCGGTGGCGGTCAGCGCCGTCCAACGGCCGGCGCCGGCGTCGGCCGCGCGGGCGGGACACGTCGCGATCGTCCAGGCCGTGCCAGGCGCGAGCGTCGAGGTGCTGATCGACGGCAAGGTCGGTCGAGTCCGGGGTCGCAGCCGGCGAGGTGCTGGGGCCCTTCCGGCTGTCCGTCGGCGAGCACCGCGTCGACTTCACCGGCCCGGGTGGCCTGACGAAGGCCGCCACGCTCGAGGTCGCGGCGGGCTCGAACCAGGACCTGGTGCTGCACCTGCCCGCGTCCGTGGGTGCGTCCGGCCGTGGTGACGTCGTACCGGCACGCCGGTCGACCCGATCGGTCCCGGCAAGGCGCGGGTGCTGGTGGCCCACACCGCGACCGTGGCCCCGGCCGACGTCCGGGTCGACGGGAAGACGGTCTTCACCAACATCGCCAACGGCGAGTTCGCCACCGCCGACGTCCCGGCGGGCAGGCACGTCGTCGCGCTGCTGCCGACCGGGCGGACCACGGACCCGCTGCTCGGCCCGCTGACCGTCGAGCTGGCCCCGCGGACGGTCACCATGGTCTACGCCCTGGGCAACCCCGCGGACGACTCGATGACGCTGGTCTCGCACTCGTCACGCCTCGCAGCGGACGGCAGCCTGGTGCCCGCGATGATCGGCACCGGGTCGGCGGGCCTGGCGGCCGACGTACACGTGACGCCGTTCGGGGGCCCGTCCTCCTGAGGAGGGCGGCCGGTATGAGCGGCAAGCGGGTACGGCACCGGGCCCGGCGCCGGGTGGCCCCGACGCTCGTCGCCGTCGTGGTCGTCGCCGGCGGGCTCAGCTGGGCGCTGGCCTCGCTCGACGTCGGTGCGGATCGCGACGGCGGTGTCCGCGACGAGTCCGGCAGGTCCGCTACGCCGACGACGTCCACGCCGGCCTCTCGGCCGACGTCTGCGTCGACGCTCTGCGACGACCTCGGCATCGCCCTCGGAGTCCGCCTCGCCGGCGACACCTGCACGCCGCTCGGGCAAGGTGCCGGAGGCCCCGAAGCAGATCCGCCTGCCCAGCGGCACGAAGGTGCCGGTGCGCGCGGTGACGACCCGTGCGGACGGCGTGCTGGACGTGCCCGACGACATCCGCACGGCCGGCTGGTGGCGCGGCGGCTCGCGGCTGGGCGATCCCTTCGGGGCAACGCTGGTCGCGGCCCACATCGACTCCGAGACACAAGGCCTCGGGCCGTACGTCGAGCTGCTCCGGGTCGAGCGCGGCGACCGGATCGTGGTGCGGTCGGCGCACCTGGTGCAGCGCTTCCGGGTCGTCTCGCTGCGGCTGGTGCCCCGCGCCGCACTGGTCGGCGAGACCGACATCTTCTCCGCGTCGGGGCCCCGGCGGCTCGTCATGGTCACCTGCGCCGGCCCGTTCGACCCGGCCCGCGGCGGATACCAGAACCTGGCCATCGTCACGGCCCGGCCGACCGGCGCACCCGCCCGCCGCGCGGCCGCCCGATGAGACACCCGCGGGTGGTCAGCGCACGAGGTCGCGCACCAGGTCGTGGATCAGGTCGTAGCCGTGCTGGGTCAGGATCGACTCGGCGTGGAACTGGATGCCGCGGAAGTGCGGGCCCTTGACGAGATGGATGTCGGCGGTCTCGGGATCGGCTTCGACCTCGACCCCGTCGCGGAGTGGCCGGTTCCCGGTGCGCGCGACGAAGGTGTTGTAGAAGCCCACGCGTTCGGTGCGCCCGTCGATGGTCACCGGCGACTGGGTGCCCTGGAAGACGATGTCCTTGAAGCCGAGGTCGAGGCCCAGCCGGTGGCAGAGGGCCTGGTGACCGAGGCAGACCGCGAGGAACGGCTGCTCGCGCTCCAGCAGCCGGTCGACCACCGCGCGCATCACCTGCATCTTCGGGTCGTCCGCGTCGCGCGGGTCGCCGGGGCCGGGACCGACGATGACGAGGTCGGCGGCGTCGAGGACTGCGTCGTGCTGCGCCCCGTCGTACTCGTCGTGGCGGATGACGCTGCTCGTCAGGCCGAGCACGCCGAGTACGTGGCGCAGCATGTTGACGAAGTCGTCCTCGCCGTCGACGACCACGACGTGCTTGCCGCGCAGTCGCGGGTCGGGCGGGGTGCCGGCCTGGTCGGTCAGCCAGAAGCTGGAGAGCCTGCGGTTGCGGGCGTTGAGGGCGAGGAGCACGTCCTCGTCGTTGACCAGCTCGGCGACCGTCATGTTCGAGCCGCTCGGGGTCGGAGCGGGAGGTACGAGGCCGAAGGCACTGAGGATGCCGCCGGCCTTCGCGTGGGTCTCGGCGACCTCGTACGCCGCTTCGGAGTCGCGCACGAGCGTCGCCCCGGCCGTGACCGTGAGTCGTCCCGCCAGGTCGACGTCGGCGGTACGGATCACGATCGGGCTGTCGACGACCGGTTCGCCGTCGGCGTCCCGGCCCAGGATCGCCAGCGCGGCGCCGTAGTAGCCGCGGCCCTCGGCCTCGTACTGCTTGATCAGCCGGCAGGCGTTCTCGACCGGCGAGCCGGTGACGGTGGCGGCGTACATGGTGTCGCGGAGCACCTCGCGGGGGTCGCGGGTGGTGCGGCCGGCGAGCAGGTACTCGGTGTGGATCAGGTGGCTCATCGGCTTGAGGAACGGCCCCAGTACCTGGCCGCCCTCGGTGCAGATGTCGCACATCATCTTCAGCTCCTCGTCGACGACCATGAAGAGCTCGTAGATCTCCTTCTCGTCGTGCAGGAAGCGCAGGAGTCGTTCCTTCAGCGGGCCTTCGTCTCCGAGGCGGAACGTCCCGCTGATCGGGTTCATCCGCACGTCGCCGCCGTGCACCGTGACGTGCCGCTCGGGGCTGGCGCCGATGAGGTAGCGGTCGCCGGTGAAGAACAGGAAGGTCCAGTAGGCGCCGCGCTCGCGCTCGAGCAGCCGCTTGAAGACCGCGAGCGCCTGGCCGGCTCCCCAGTCGGCGAGGGTCGCGCGGTAGTGGCGGCCGATGACGAGGTTGGCGCCCTCGCCCTGCCCGATCTCGTCCTTGATGACGGCCTCGACGAGCTTGCCGTACTCCTCGTCGTCGGTCTCGAAGCCGCCCCGGTCGCTGAACCTCACCTCGACGTCGTCGATCGCCTCGACGACCTCGGCGACGGTGAACTCCCGCTCGCTCTCGACGTCGACGACGACGAGCGGAGTGCCGTCGTCGTGCGCCTCGAACCCCCGCTCGCGCACCTGGCGGAACGGGATCGCGAGCAGCCTGTCGGCGATGTGGTCGTCGTTGGGTGGGCCTTGCTCCAGGGGTACGTCGAGCAGCGACTCGACGGTGCTCCTGGTGCCGCCGACGAGCCCCACCGTGTCCCGGTCCCCCGCCCGCGTCGACCGCCGGATGATCGCCCACGCCTCGTGGCCCTGAAGAGCCTCGATGGCTTCCCGGGCAGCGTCCCCAGGCGACTCGACGGGCATGGGGACAGGATAGGGCGGTCGATGGTTCGACTCGTCAGCCGCGCATCCGGCCGGCCAGCCGCGAGTCACGCAGCACCTGCCGCACATCGCGCGGATCGAAGTCGATCACCTGCCGCAGCCGCCGGATGTCGAGCTCCACGCGGGGGGCGTCGGTCGGCCGCGCCGGGTGAACGTCGAGGACGGGCTCTACTTCGAGCCCCTCGGCCAGCGCATCGACGATCTCGCGCACCGACACCGACCTGCCGGCGCCGACGTTGAGGACGCGCACGCTCTCGCGGCAGCGGGCCAGGCGCTCGACCGCGTCGGCCACATCGTCCACGTGCACGAAGTCGCGCCGCGCGGAGCCGTCGCCGTACAGCCGGACCGGCAGGCCGTTCTCGAGGGCCGTGCGGGCCACGCCGATCACGCCCTGCGAGCCGGTTGTCGGCTCGCCGGGACCGAAGGCGTTGGCGCAGCGCAGGATGTCGGCTGCGAACCCGAACTGTCGGGCGTAGAGCGCGACGTACCGCTCGGAGGTGACCTTGATGATCCCGTAGGAGCTCCGCGGCCACAGCGGCGCATCCTCGCCGGTCGGCACTGGCGCCTCGGGCCCGTAGACGGTGCCGGCCGACGAGAGGAACGTCAGCCCCTGCACCCGCCCCCGGACCGCCAGGTCGAGCGTGCTGAGCAGCGGCTGAAGGTTGGTGGAGAACTCGTGCATCGGGTGCGCGTTCGACTCCGCGGGCTTGGCGGTGCCGGCGGCGAAGACGACGTGGTCGGCGCCGTCGAAGAGCCGCGACAGTACACCAGGGTCGGCGGCGTCGCCCTCGGTGACCTCGTGCTCCGGGTCCTCCGGGGCGGTCGCGAGCTGGCGGCTCAGCGCCCGGACGCGCCAGTCGCGTTGTCCGGCAAGCAAGGCGATCCGGCGACCGATGAAGCCGTAGCCCACCACCGCCATGGTCTTCACAACCCGAGCGCTCCGAACATCGTCAGGCTCCCGGCCGCGCCCTCGCACACGAGGACTAGAAACGGATTGGTTGACGCACCATCATGCCAGACGGAACGCGAATCACCCGCTTGGGCGGACCCGCCCGGCCAGCGCGTGCAGCTCGTCGTGGTAGTAGCGCGTGTAGATGGCCGGGTCGTGTCGTTCGAGCACCGTACGACGAGCGCGGCCCCCCATCTGCGCGATCTCGCTGCGGGGCGTACTGGTTACCCGCTCCAGCATCGTGCGCAGCGACAGCAGGTCGCGGCTGGCGCACAGGAAGCCGTCGACGCCGTCCGTCACCAGCTCCGGGATGCCGAAGACAGCGGTGGAGGCGATGGGCATCTCGAAGGCCATCGCCTCCAGCATCGACCGGGGCAGGGACTCCACGTCCGACCCGCAGACCAGCACGTCCGCGGAGTGGTACCACTGGTAGGTGTCGGGCTGGACCGGCTCGACACGGATCTGGATGCCGTCGTAATGCTCCACCAGCTCGTCCAGCGCCTCGACGTACGGGTTGCTGCTCCCCGCGCCGACGAAGACCAAGCACACGTCGCGGATGGACATGCCCGGCGAGCCGGCGAACGCTTGGGCGATGTTGATCTGTGCCTTGCGCGGCTCGACGGTGCCCATGCACAACAGCACAAGAGTGTCGGGATCGAACCCCAGGTCGGCCCGCAGCCGGGACCGGTCGACCCGGTCGCGGTAGTCATCGATCTCGGCGAAGTCCACGCCGTAAGGGACGACGACGCCGGCGCCACCCGGCAGGAGCGGCGCGTAGAGATCGAGCGTGGCCGACGCCTCGAAGACCGCCCGGCGCGTAGCAGCGAGCGCCCCCGCAGCCCGCTCCGCGGCATAGGACGGGAACGGCGGCGGGCAGGCCTCGCTCCAGAACTGTTCGAACGGGAAGCTCTCGTGGATCGCCCACACGACGCCGAGCCCGAGACGCTGGGCCGCGTCTGCCCCCGGGTACGCGGACATCGTGTTGACCAGGGCGACCTCGCACTCGTGACGGGCCGCCCAGGGCATGATCTGACCGATCTGCGCCTCGTAGGCCTCCGCGTCGTGCGGGTCGAAGGTGCCGGTGACCAGCACGGGCATGCCGAGGTCCTCCAGCTCGGCGACGAGTCGACCACCCCTCGGGCTCGCCACGAACCCCTGCACACCGAGCGATGCCAGCCGCTTGAGCAGCTCGTGCAGGTAGAGCTGCCCGCCGCCAAGACCCAGGTCGTGAGTAGTGACGAGCACGCGCGGGGGCGCGTTCCCTAGGCTTGACGACCGGTCCGGACGCCGTTCGAGCACGGCCCGCAGGGTTCGTTCACGGACGACGGCGAGCCGTTCGGCCCGGAACGTCTCGAGCTTGGCGAGGTGCACGTCGGTGGTCCAGTGCCTCAGCTCGAATGCCTCACCCTCACAGGGAGTGGCCACGGCCGTGAACGTGACCCGCTCGAGGCCGGCGGGGACGCGCAAGTCTGACTCGAACAGGGCGACCGAGCTCGCCGGTCCCTGGTTGGCTCCCTCGAAGCGCCCTGGGAGACAGGTGCGCGCCAAGCCGGCCGACTCACCGTCACAGAAGACTTCGACCTTCGTGACCCCGCTTGGCGCCTCGGCCAGTCCGAAGATCTTCTGCGGTCCCGCCGTGAGCCCCTTCTGCTCGATGAAGCAGCCACCGAGGATCGCGGCAGGACGCCCGGCGCCCTCAAGCATGTGCGTGCGGGAGGCCAGCTTGTGGACCCGTCCCAGGCCCGTCCTCGCCGCGTCACCCATGGGTGCGATGACGACGAAGACATCGAGGTCCACCCGGTCGCCGTGGACATGACCGAGGTCCACCTCGACCGACCACCCCGAGGTGGCGGCATCCTTCAGCTCGGGGTGCACAGACGCGACGTCCGGCCTGCAGAGGCCGACGTGGGTGGCGCCGAGGACCTGCCCGTTGCCGGTCACGACGACGCCGCGGATCTCCCGCCGCTGGTGGGCGACCCAGCCCCGGACCGTCAGTAGCCCCCGGCCCAGCACCCATCCGTCCGCGGGTTCGTCGAGCGAGCCCCGGAGCGGCACCTCCTGCTGTGGTTGCCCCGTGGGCGCCGGCCGCTCGACCGGCTGACGCCTCAGCAGCCACGAAGGTCGTGACGGCATGCGCACGAGCCTACCAACGGGCGGCCCTACGCCGCCCTAGCGGCGGACCGCCTGCGAGCGTGCCGCGCGAACGCGCTGTTAGGTTGCGCTGCATGCCAGAAGTGTCGCCTCAGCTGCGGGCGTTCGTAGCAGAAGCGCCGGCGGCCCGGGCCCCGCATCTCGACTTTCTCGCACTTGCGTCCTCGACCCTCTCGCCGGGCGCGAAGGTCTTGGACGTCGGGTCGGGGGATGCACCGTACCGTGAGCTGTTCGCCGACCACGAGTACCTCACCAGCGACTGGGAACACGCCTCGCACCAGCCCGGCCAGGCTCCCGACATCGTCGGGCCGGCAGATGCCCTGCCCTTGGATGCCGACTTGCTCGACGCGGTCGTGTGCACCCAGGTCCTGGAGCATGTGCCCGACCCCGCTCGGGCGATGGCGGAGTTCTTCCGTGTGCTGCGGCCCGGAGGCTCCTTGTGGCTGACGACGCCGTTGACCTGGTACCTGCACGAACTACCTCATGACTACTACCGCTTCACGTCGGTCGGCCTCTCCCACCTCGCCGACCAGGCCGGCTTCCAGGCTCACGTCATCGAGCCGATGAACAGCTCGGCGGCCACGCTCGGCCAGCTGCTGCGGCACCTGGGCTACCTGCTTGGCTCCGAGCCCGACGGCCGCGACCCCCTTCGAGTCCAGGCAGGACGCGTCGCCGCGGAACTCGCGCCTGTGATCGAGTCCTTCGCCGACCTCGACACGCACTGGTGGCTGCCCATCAGCTTCTCCCTCAGCACCCACAAACCGCTGTCCTCCCCCTGACCGCGGTCACCACGGCTGGATGGCTGGATGGCTGGATGGCTGGATGGCTGGATGGCTGGATGGCTGGACGTAAAGTCGCCCGCGTGAAGGAATGGAACGCCTCGCCTGAACGGCGTCCCGCTCCCTCTCCTGCGTCCGAGGACCAGCTGACAGACCAGTTGCGGACACGCCGGGCGCGGGGTCTCGCCGGGAGGTGGCGCGAGCCACTGCTTGTACTGCTGGCAGTGGCCGCCTTCGCCCTCATCGGCGCTCGGTGGCTTCTCGAGTTTCGCCGCGGTCTGCCGATGGACATCGACGAAGCGGGGTACCAGGCGTTCGCACTGAACAACCACCGTGCCTTCGAGGAGGGTGGGGTCTCGGCATGGGCTGACAGTGTGCTCGGACCAAGCATCTTCGCACCCCTGATGACCGCCACCACCAGCGTGGGCTACGAGGTCCTGGGCGTGCATCGCTCCTTGGGCCTCTTCGTCGCGCTGGCACTCGGGTGCCTGACGCTGCTGGCCTGCTACGGGCTCGGCCATGCGATCGCGGGTCGCCGCGAAGGTTGGCTGTGCCTGGCCGTCGCCGCGGCTGCACCTGTCCTCATCTCTTACTCGCGGACCTACAACTTCGCGATCGCGGCAGCCGCGGCGGCAGCGGTGACCTTGTGGGCGCTCGCCCGTTCGGACCGCTGGCTCTCGGGTGGATGGTCGGTCGTGGCGGGCGCGGGTCTCGGTGCGTTGGTGCTCGCGCGCACGATGACGGTGGCGCTCGTTCCTGCATTGGTCCTCGCTGCGGCCGTCGCCGTAGCGGTCGGTCCCCAGCGCCGCAGGCGCGCCCTCAACGTCCTCCTGTCAGGGGCAGTCGCGCTGGTGGTCGCGGGTCCGTGGTACTACCGCAACGGCCATGCCGTCCTGACCTACCTGACCTCCTTCGGGTACGGAAACCGCCGGGCCGAATACGGCGCGGACGAGTCGTTGCTCTCGCCTCGGTCGTGGCGCGCCATGGTCGAGTACACCCTCGTCACCAACATCGGCCTCCCGCTGGCGGCGCTCAGCGTGGTCAGCATCGTGCTTCTGGTCATGGTGGGCTTCCGACGGTCCGACGGAGAAGGGTCCCGGTGGGTTCGCTGGCTGCGCAGCCCCCTGCTGCCGAGCTTTCTGTTCGCCATCTGGGGCATCGTGATCCTCACCAGCACCGGCAACAAGGGATCGGGCTTCCTGGCACCGCTCGTTCCGGCGTTCGCGGCATTGGTCGCCGCGGCCGTCGTGCGGATGCCGGTGAAGCTCCGCTGGACGCTAACCACGGGGCTGTTGGCGACTCTGCTCTTGAACACCGCCGCGGGCGTCGACGTCGACAGCCCCCTGGCAGAACCGCGCGTGGTCCAGATCGACGTCTTGGGCTCCGCGACGTTGGTGGACGGCGGGGGCAACATCCAGGACTACATCGCCAGCGGGATGCTGAAACCTCCGGCGGAGCCGGAAGACCCGATGGCGCAGGCACGTCAGCGAGCCTGGGTGGTGGCGAACAGGCGGTTGGCGACGCAGCTGGACGCCGGCGTCCTGACGACGTTCGGATTCCGCCACCGCTTGCTCAACCCCAACTCGGTCCAGTTTGAGAACCTCTTGACGGGGGGCACGCCCCTGCCGATCGTGATGATCGAGCCGCTGGAGACTCCCGACGAACCGACGATGGCTGCGTGGCTCGGAACCGGGGCGGCCTCGACCACGTGCGATCTGCTCATCGCGCCGGGTACCGCTTACGAGTTCGAGCCGGTGGCGGACCCCGCTGCCCTCCGCCGAGCGGCACGCGCGACCGGCTTTGCTCCCACGGAGCAGACCTGGCGGCTTCCGGACCTCCGGCTCGTCACGCGCTGGCACCGGACGTCGTGTCCCTGATGCTCAGGAGACGACGGTGAGGAGCTGGGTGGCGCGGGTGAGGACCACGTAGAGGGTGGCGGTGCCGGTGGCGGACTCGGCCTCGATCTCTTGGGGGCGGACGACCACGATGCCGTCGAACTCCAGGCCCTTGGTGTCGAGGCCGGTGAGGACGACGATGCGGTCGTCGCCGGACGGGGCGGTGGAGGAGTCGATGGCGGCGCGGGCGCCGGGGGCGTCGGCGGCGAGCTCGGGCCAGGAGGCCAGCCAGGCGTTGACGTCCGAACGGCGCGCGACGGGTACGACGACCCCGACCGTGCCTTCGACCTGGCCGGCGACCTCGGCGACGGCCGTCCGGGTGGCGGCCTCCAGGTCGCCGGCCCCGCTCACCTCGCGGGGCGAGACACCCGTCGACCTGACGGCGGTGGGCAGGTCGGCGTCGAGGCCGGCGCGGCGGGCATACGCCGCGGCGTACTGGTAGATCTCAGCGGAGTTGCGGTAGTTGGTCGACAGGTGGAACTCGTGGACCTCCTTGCCCTCCAGCGCCGCGGCCCGGGCAGCAGCGGCCTCGGAGGGCGCCGGCCACGACGACTGGGCGGGGTCGCCGACGATGGTCCAGGAGGCGGTGCGGCCGCGGCGGCCGACCATCCGCCACTGCATCGGGGTGAGGTCCTGGGCCTCGTCGACGAGCACGTGGGCGAACGGGTCGTCCTCGATGCTGTTGGTCGGCGGCGTCCAGCGGCGGCCGCCGGAGCCGTACTCGCGCTCCACCGCCGAGGTCAGCTCCTGCACGTCGCCGCCCAGGAAGTCGTCGAGCTCGTGATCCTCCTCGGCTCGCGTCGGCACGTCGCCGAGCGCGTAGCGCAGCTCGTCGATCAGCGGCACGTCCTCGACCGACGGGGTCGTCTCCTGGGCCCACGACTTCGACAGCAGCCGCTGGTCCTCGCCGGAGAGCACGCCCTCGGCGACCCGCGCCAGGAAGTCGGGGTCGCGCAGCCAGCCCAGCACCGTGGGCGCGTCGAGCGGCGGCCACCACTCGACCACGAAGTCGACGAACGACTGGTTGGACAGCATCTCGTCGTTGAACGCCTCACGGCCGCGCTCGCGACCGCGCTCGCCGCGCACCTGGCGCCACATCACGTCGAGCAGCGACGAGGCCACCCGCGGGATCTGGCGGTTGCGGCGGCCCTGCCCCATCAGCTGGCGACGCAGCTGCCCCAGCTTCGCGCCGTCCAGCAGGATCACGTCGTCGCGCCAGAAGATGCGGAACTCCCGCGGCGACCCAGGAACCTGCTGACGCGACGTACGCCGCATCAGCTCGGCCATCCGGGCAGAACCCTTCACGTCGGCGACCGCCGGCTCGTCGTGGCGGGTCGCCCGGACGCCGTCGACGACCTCGCCCAGCGACCGCAGCGCGACGGCAGTCTCGCCGAGGGAGGGCAGGACGCGCTCGATGTAGCGCATGAAGACACCGCTCGGACCGACGACCAGCACACCGCCCGACTCGTAGCGGCGGCGGTCGGTGTAGAGGAGGTACGCCGCCCGGTGCAGCGCGACGACCGTCTTGCCCGTCCCCGGGCCTCCGGAGATCGACGTCACCCCACGCGACGGCGCGCGGATCGCGAGGTCCTGCTCGGCCTGGATGGTCGCCACGATCGAGTGCATCGAACGGTCGCGGGCCCGGGAGAGCTGCGCCATCAGTGCGCCCTCGCCGACGATCGGCAGCTCGGTGTCCGCCTCGGCGTCGAGCAGCTCGTCCTCCACGCTGACGACCTTGGGACCCGTGCTGCGCAGCACCCGGCGGCGGACGACGTTCTTGGGATCGGCGGCGGTCGCCTGGTAGAACACCGCGGCCGCGGGCGCGCGCCAGTCGATCAGCAGCGAGTCGTGGTTGTCGTCGCGCAGGCCGATCCGGCCGACGTAGCGCGGATCCACGTCGAGCTCGGGCCGGAGGTCCAGCCGCCCGAAGACCAGCCCCTCGTGGGCTGCGTCGAGCTGCGCGATCCGCTTCGCGGCCTGGAACACCATCGCGTCGCGCTCGACGAGCCCGCCCTCGTGGCCCAGGCGGCCACGGTCGTAGCCCTCGCGGGCCAGCTGCTGTGCAGCCTTCGCCGACTTGTCCAGCTGGACGTACACCCGGTCGACGAACGCCTGCTCCGCCGCGATCTCCCGCGCCAGTAGCTCTTCCGACAAACCCTGACCCCTCACCGATGCATCCCCGTGATGTATGCCGGAGTGCGGCAGACAAGTCCTCAACTTTACTCGTAGAGGGGGGTCGAGGGCCTACTTCTTGCGGTTCAAGAAGGCCGCCATCGCCCCTCGCGCCTCGTCGGACGCGAACAGCCGCGCGCTCAGCGCAGCCATCTCCGTGCCGTGCGCGTCGATGCGGGCCACCAGGTCGCGGTTGAGGATCGCCTTCGACTCGCGAAGACCCTGCGGGCTGCCGGTGGCGAGCTCGGCGCACACCTCGGCCATCCGCGCGTTGAGCGCAATGGCCGGCACAGCTTCGGTGACGAGCCCGTACGCCGCTGCCTGCGTGCCGCTGAACACGCCGCCGCCGAGCGTGGTCAGGGCCGCGGCGCGCGGGTTCATGCGGGCGTGCACGGTCAGGGAGATGATGGCCGCCGCCAGACCGAGCTTGACCTCGGTCAGCGCGAACGTGGCCTCGTCGAGCGCGATGACGACGTCGGACGCGGCCACGATGCCGATGCCTCCGGCGCGGACCGCGCCGTGCACGCGCGTGACCACCGGCTTGCCCATCGTGGCGATCAACCGCTGGAGACCGACGATGGTCAGCGCCGCGTCCTGCATGCCGTCGGCGGTCGCCTCCGAGAGGTCGGCGCCCGAGCAGAAGACCGGACCGGCGGCGGTGATCGCCACGACTCGCACGGCGGGGTCTGCCTCCGCCGCCTCCAGCGCTGCGAACAGCTCGGACACCAGCTGTCGGCTCAGCGCGTTGCGGTTGTGCTCGCTGTCCAGGGTGATGGTGGCGCGGGCCCCCTCGACGACGTAGCGGACGAGCGCGGGCGTCTCGGTCATGCCGGGCATCCTCGCAAACACCCGCGGAGGGCGCTCGGCGAGAGGCGCATCAGTCCTCGGGCGCGAGCCGGCGCAGCACCCGCTGGAGCTTGAGCAGGCCCCCGGCACCCAGAGCGGAGAGCAGCTCGGCCTCGATGTCGATGATGGTGTCGAGCGCCGCCTGCAACGCGTCGTAGCCGAGGTCGGTCAGCATGATCAGCTTGGCCCGCCGGTCGGCCGGGTCGGCGACCCTCTCGACGTACCCGAGGGCGGCCAGGTCGTCGACCAGCTCTCCCATGGCTTGCGGAGTCATGGCCGCGCGCTCGGCGAGGTGCGTGAGGCGGCTGCCGCCCCGGTCGATGTTGACGAACACCGCCGAGTGGGCCGCCCGGATCGGGTGACCCGCCGCGATGACACCCTCGCGGATCCGCTCGTTGAGCCGCTTGTGCGCCCGGCCGAGCAGGTACGTCGTGTTGACCTCGGGCTCGCGAAGGCGTCGGGCGCTGGCTGTTGACATTTGTTCAGGCTTCCTTAGTATTTGTTCAAGTTGCCTGAAGAGCAGGTTACCTGAAGAGGAGAGCAGCATGTCAGCAACCACGGCCATCACCGGTCGCGAGTCGATTCACGAGCAGCGCCTCGCCGAGGTGCGCCGCCATCTCGAGGTCGTCGGCGTCGACGTCGACGCCGAGCACGAGATCTACCACCAGGACGCCGTGCTGGAGTTCCCCCAGTCGGGCGAGCGCTTCGAGGGTCTGGCGACCTTCCGGGAGTGGAGGGCTCAGTACCCGGGCAAGGTCACCCTGCGCCCGACCAGGATCGTCGGCGACGGCGACGTCTGGGTCGGCTTCGCCGAGATCAGCTACGACAGCGGCCCAGGGCGGCCCGCGCTGGCCGTGCTCGAGTACCGCGGGGACCTGGTCGCCCGCGAGACCATCTACGTCACCGAGCACTTCGAGGCGCCCGCCTGGCGGGAGCGCTGGAGGGCTCGCTGAGCGTGCCCTGAGTCAGTCCCACTCGGGTCGTGTGCCGCTTGTCCCCGGACCACCGGACCAGACAGGCAAATCCGCGGCGGGCGACGTACCGAACCACTCGTACCTGGACCGGAAGGCAGAACGCACCAGACCGCGGCAACCGACGCCATGACCAGCGGGCCGCCCGGGGGCT
>CAWBOE010000009.1:0-108759 GCA_963790295.1 uncultured Actinomycetota bacterium | reverse complement strand
GGCTATGTTGTGTCCTCCTGCTTCGACAGACTACGTATTGCTAGTGGAGCCGGTCGGTGTTGTACCAGTGGACCCAGCGGGCGACCTGCCATTCGACGGCGCGGCGGTCGGTCCAGGCCGGTCCGCCGAGGTTGATGGCTTCGGTCTTGAACAGCCCGATCGTCGACTCGCACAGCGCGTTGTCCAGGGCGTCGCCGACGGTGCCGATCGAGCCGGCGATCCCGGCCTCGAGCAGTTCGGCGGTGAAGGCCACCGAGACATATTGCGACCCGGCGTCGGAATGATGGATCAGCCCGGCGGAGGTCCATTCGTGCTCGCCGCGGCGGCGGACCTGCAGGGCCTGGCGGAGGGCGTCGGTGACCATGGGTGCGCTTGGTGGTGGTGACCCGCCAGCCCAGGATCCGGCGGGAGTAGACGTCGACGACGAACGCGACGTAGACGAACCGGCCAACGTCCACACGTAGGAGAAGTCGGCCACCCACAGCTGGTCGACCGCCGGTCGGCGCCTGCCAGCCACGCTCGACCAGGTCAGGATGCCGCGGCGCGCGTCCGGTCCCGGCGGGTCGTGATGGTGCGGTGCCGGCCGCGGACCGCGCCGCGATCCCGGCGATCCTCATCAGCCGGGCGACCTGGTCGCGGCCGATGTCGTGGCCGGCGCGGCGGGCCGCATGCCACAGCTTCCGGGCCCCGTAGACGCCCCAGTTGTCCTGCCACAAGTGACCACAGCGCGTTGGCCAGGTACGCCTCCTCCAGCTCGGCGTCGGTGACCGGCGCCTTGCTGCGGGCGTAGTAGGTGGACGGCGCGATCCGGATCCCGGCCTCGGCCAGCACCGCGCAGATCGGCTCGACGCCGAACCGGCCCCGGTGGGAGTCGATGTAGTCCACGATCACTTGAGTCGGCGGTCGAGCTCCGCCTGGGCGAAAAACGCGGCCGAGGTCTTGAGGATCTCGTTCGCCCGCTCCAGCTCGGCCACCCGCCGCTTCAGCGCCCGGACCTCCTCCGACTCCGCCGCCCGCGACCCGGGCTCGGACCCGGACCCTCGACCCGCTCGCGCTCCTCGACCCAGTTCCGCAACGTCTCCGGATTCAGGTCCAGCAGCGCGCCCGACGTGACGGCGGGCACCCAGCTTGGACTCGCCCGGCTCCTCCAGCCGCTCCCGATACATCCGGACCGCCCGCTCCCGGAACTCCTGGTCGTACTTCCTCGGTGCTGACATGTGCTGAGTCCTCCTGTGTTGGATCAGCACCCTCCGGGATTTCCAGGGCGGTTCAGCTCCCACGGGCACAAGTTCCTCCCGGCACCCCCGCCACGGCCACCAGCTCCGCAGTCGCTGCGCTGGCCCAGAACGGCGCCTGGCCGGGCAGCTACTCCAGAACCCGAACCGCCAGGTCGGCAAGCTCTACTTCGACGTCTAGCCCGGGCCCGGTGTGGACTGAGGATCTGCAGCGGCGACCGCCATCAACAGCGAGAACAAGTCGCTCGTGCTCACGGCCGGCCACTGCGTCTTCACTCCCGACCCGGACAACAACGGCCTCGTCGACGGGAACGGCTTCTGGTACGAGAGCGTCCGGTTCTGCCCGGGCTACGAGTACGGCTGCAAGCTCGGCGTCTGGTACGCGAGGCAGTTGTCCACCACCAACTCCTGGTTCTACGGAACTCCGGGCACACGGCAGTACGACTGGACGGACGACATCGCCGTCGTCCTCGTCAAGCCGGATCCGGCGCGCGGGTTCCTGGTCACCTCCGTCGGCGGACAGGGCATCACGTTCAACCAGAGCACAGGTCTCCAGCGGAACTCGTTCGGCTACCCGATCAGCGACGCGCGCTGGCCGCAATACCCCTACAGCGGCGAGGACCTCATCTACTGCCCCGGCCGCGATGCCTCCGACGGCTACGGGCACATCAGGATCGCGTGCACGATGACGGGCGGCGCGAGCGGCGGCCCGTGGATCATCAGCCCGGCGGCTACGTGGATCGGCTACGTGAACTCGGTCAACAGCCACAAGGCCTGGCGGGGCGTTTCATGGGCGGCCCGTACTTCGGAACAGCCGTAGAGCAACCTCTTCCAGTACTGGCGCAACCCCGCTGAATGGGGTGGAGCCAACGCTCGATGCCCGGTCTCCCCAAGACCCACGCCCGACTCCGGGTGTGGGTCTTGAGCCATGGCGCCCGACTCGTAGAACCCGGACGACGACGTTCAGGACGGTGGATGCGCCCACGGATGAAGCTTTGCCGGACGGCTTGCGGGACGGGATAGAAGATGCCCGAGAGCAGCGGGAGTCACCGGTCACCATCGTCGCACGGGCGGCTGGGCCGGGTCCGCGTCTGCCCGAACCCCAGCGGCAGCTCGATGGGTGGGAACCACAGGTCGCATGGGCGATCTCACCGGCCGCGTGGCTGGTCCGCGAGGTGGGTCCGGCGGCAGGTCGGCCGGTCGCAGCTCCTCGACCCGCTCCTTGAACACGTGGTCCCGCGCGTCCAGCCGACTCGCTCAGCGATCGCCGTGGCCGGCATCCTGGCGCCACCGTCAACTGCTCACGGATCGCTTCTCGAACTCGTCGAGCGCCGACCCGGCTGGCGTCCGCTCGCACTTCGGCGGTCCCTGCGAGGCGATCGCGGCACGCACCGTGTTCCCGAGACCCCCAACGTCCTGGCGATCAACTTGATCGGCAACCCCTCCGCGCGATACAGCCTTCGGATCTCGGCCCAGTCCTCCACTGACAACAACTCCCTTCGCTCCCCTCGACTCGGTTGAGTCGAAACTCGGTCGAAAGGGGTCAATATTCGGCCGCCTCCGGGGTCAGTTTTCAGCCGTCGCTGACACGGCTCTCGGGGTGCCCGGATCGCCACGCCGTATCTCCGTCACGGCGGTGAGACGTTGCCTACGCCATGGAGGAAGTCGTGGTCAGCCTGAGGACGCGCTCGCCGACGACGCGCGCAGAGGCGCTGGTGAAGATGTGCGCCTGCCGCCGCTTGCCGGCGAGAACATTTTCGCCTCGGCGGTGCGGCTCGAGCCGCGTGCCGGGCCTTGTTCGTGCCCTACGGCGTGTTCTGGATCTGGCTCCGACGGTTCGCCGTCCGGCTCGTGATGGGACGGGACGTCCCGGCGGGAGCGCGGCGCCGGACCCGCGTAACGGGCGGCGCCGGCCATCTGGAACTGCCGCGTTCTGGGCAGCTACGCTCCGCCCGGATCGCGGCATCCGCCATGAGCGTGCGCCTTCACTCGGTACGCCGCGTCGCATGACCTTCGCCGGGTGTCCGTCGCAGCAGCGGTCACGGCGGCGGGGACAACACGAACACGAAGACCACACCGATCACCGCGAGCGTCGACCGGACGTTCTAGGCCCACGCCGGTGCGGGGTCACGACGCGCTTGACGCCGTCGGCGAGATGGAAATTGCCGGCTCCGTTGGCGAGTCGTCCAAGACCGCGCTTGATAGTGTGGTTGCAGTCGACGGCTGGCAGACTGGTCCCAGTGGCAAAGCCCCCGGTCATGCAGCCAACCGCCGCTGATGTCAAGGCGTTCCTGGACGCGGTGCCGAACGAGACACGTCGGGCCGACGCCAAGGTGCTGTGCACGTTGCTCGGCGAGGTCACCGGTGAGCCACCGGTGCTCTGGGGGCCGAGCATTGTGGGCTTCGGCACCCTGCACTACCGCTATGAGAGCGGGCGTGAGGGACGCATGCCCTTCGCGGGGTTCTCACCGCGGAAGGCCCATCTGGTGGTCAATCTCATGAACGGGTTCGAGGCGCGTGACCACAAGCTGATGGCCAAGCTCGGCACCTACAAGACCGGTGTGAGCAAGCTCTACATCAAGACGCTGGCCGACATCGACCTGAACGTCCTGCGCGAGCTTGTCGAGCGGTCGGTGCGCATCTCGCGCGATGCCGATCGCGCCGCCCGGCTCATGCGGCCCCACTAGCGCAGCGCGCCGGTTATCCCCGTCCACGATCTGCGTGCGAGAGCTCCATCGGTCTCCCCCAGCGACTGCTAGTTGCAGCGCCCCACCGGGAGGGCCGAGGCGGTCATCGTCGCCCCCGGGCTTCGTTCGCGCCTTGTCCCGCATGAGGTCCGGGTCACGTGCCGACCCTGTGGCGGAAGCACTCACATCGGCGGATCCGGGCGGTTCCCGTGAGAGGAACCATAATTGGCCGCCCCCGCCGTGTGGCGGCGAGGAAGCCGCGTCCCCGCTGAGGTGTCGGTGCGGGACAGCGCTCGGAAGCGGATCCCCAATCGGTTCGCTGAGCACGTCCCCGCCGGTGTGCGAGTCTCGGAAGGGCTTCCTATTACCGAAACCGCCCGGATCTGGCCGATGAGCGAGCGCATGCAAGTCACGCCTAGAGCAACCTTGGGCGTGTCACCTGGATGTGTTGAGCCAGGACAGTTCACCCTGCCACTTCGCCCGCCACCACTCGCGACAGGGCCGACCTTGCGAGACGCAGGGTCGGGGCCTGTGGACGTCCGTCATATCCGGGTCCAGCTGGATCTCAGGACCCTCGCCCTGGGTCGCGGTCAGGCGTAACTTGACTGACAGGAGTACTCGGAATACCTGGACCACGAGGAGCCGACATGGCTACCGGAACGGCACCGTCGAGCTTGTCACCTCGACAGCGGATGACACCCAAGTCCATGGCCATCTGGGGAGGCATCGCGGTCATCGGGGCCGTCTGCTGGACGGTCTTGGCGCTCTCCCGCGGTGAAGAGGTCTCCGCCCTCTGGATCTTGTTCGCGGCGCTGTCGTCGTACGCCATTGCCTACCGCTTCTACGCCAGGTTCATCGCCTACCGCGTCCTCGAGGTCGACGACACGCGGGCCACTCCCGCCGAACGGCTGCAGAACGGCCGGGACTTCGACGTCACCGACCGGCGGGTGCTGTTCGGGCACCACTTCGCTGCGATCGCGGGCGCCGGCCCGCTGGTCGGCCCTGTCCTGGCTGCCCAGATGGGCTATCTCCCGGGCACCATCTGGATCATCGTCGGGGTCATCTTCGCCGGCGCCGTCCAGGACATGGTCGTGATGTTCTTCTCGATGCGGCGAGACGGCAAGAGCCTCGGGCAGATGGTGCGCGAAGAGATCGGCGTGGTGGGTGGCCTCGCCGCCCTCATCGCGGTCTTCGCCATCATGATCATCATCCTGGCCGTGCTCGCCCTCGTGGTCGTCAACGCGCTGGCTGAGTCCCCCTGGGGCGTGTTCTCCATCTCGTTGACCATCCCCATCGCCTTGTTCATGGGCTACTACCTGCGCCACGTCCGACCGGGACGCGTGGGCGAGGTGACCGCCATCGGCGTGGGGCTGTTGCTGCTCGCGATCGTGGGCGGTGGGTACGTCGACGAGATGGGCCTGTCAGATGCCCTCACCCTGTCCAAGGAGCAGCTGACCCTGGGCCTCGTGATCTACGGCTTCGTGGCGTCGATCCTGCCCGTGTGGATGCTGTTGACACCGCGGGACTACCTGTCGACCTTCATGAAGATCGGCGTGATCGTGCTGCTCGCGGTCGGTCTGCTGTTCGCGGCGCCGGTACTGCAGAACGACGCGGTGACGGACTTCGCGAGAGAGGGCACCGGGCCCGTCTTCGCCGGCAAGCTGTTCCCGTTCGTCTTCATCACGATCGCCTGTGGCGCGCTTTCGGGCTTCCACGCCCTTATCGCCTCCGGAACCACCCCGAAGATGGTGGCCAAGGAGAGCCATGTCCGGATGATCGGGTACGGCGGCATGCTGATGGAGTCCTTCGTGGCCATCAGCGCATTGATGGCGGCCTCGATCATCGACCCCGGCCTCTACTACGCGATGAACGCGCCCGCCGGTGCCACCGGTGGCTCCCCCGAGACTGCCGCCGAGTTCATCCGCACCCTGGGCTTCACGATCTCTCCGGGCGACCTCGTCGCTGCCGCCCAGGCGGTGGATGAGGAGACGCTGATCTCGCGCACCGGCGGTGCCCCGACGCTCGCGTTCGGCATGTCGGCCATCTTCACCAGCGCCTTCGGCGGCGGTCTGGCGGCCTTCTGGTACCACTTCGCGATCATGTTCGAGGCGCTGTTCATCCTCACCGCCGTCGACGCAGGCACCAGGGTGGGCCGATTCATGCTGCAGGACACGATCGGCAACTTCTGGCCCAAGTACGGCGACCTGGCCTGGAAGCCGGGATCCTGGTCCGCGAGTGCCATCGTCGTCGGCCTGTGGGGCTACATGCTCTACATCGGCGTGACCGATCCGCTGGGAGGCATCAACCAGCTGTTCCCGCTCTTCGGCATCTCGAACCAGCTGCTCGCCGCCATCGCCCTGACCCTCTGCGTGACGCTGCTGATCAAGCACGGCAAGGCGAAGTGGGCGTGGGTACCCGGCGTCGGCCTGGTCTGGGACCTCATCACCACCATGACCGCGAGCTACCAGAAGGTGTTCTCCGACAACCCGAAGATCGGCTACTTCACCCAGCGCTCGGACTACCAGGACGCGATCGACAACGGTGAGCTGCTGGCGCCGGCGACCGACATGGACCAGATGAGGCAGGTCGTCACGAACTCGACCGTGAACGGCACGTTGCAGGCGCTCTTCGCGCTCCTCGTGATCGTCATCGTCCTGAACGCCCTCTACATCATCGCCAAGGCCCTGCGCGCGGAAGGCCTGCCCACGACCGAGGTGCCCGCGCAGCCTTCCCGCATCGTCGCCCCTTCCGACTTCTTCGCCACCAAGGAGGAGAAGCAGGCCGTCCGGGAGTGGGAGAGCTCCGAGGACCGATTCGCCGGGACCGGTGCACCGCGATGAGCGCCACCCTGCTCCGGACCGCTCGGGCGGTGCTGTGGTACATCCGCCAGGTGACCGGGGAGGCGAAGTGGGACGAGTACATGGACCGCTGCCGAGCACAAGGCATCGACCCCATGACTCGGCGCGAGTTTGAACGCCACAGGTCCGACCAACGGGAGAGCAACGCCCAGTCCCGCTGCTGCTGAGCGCTGCGCGACTGGCGGTGGACACACGCCTCAGAGATCCGGACTCTGGCGCGCCACGAGCCGAGAGCCGTCACGGCCCACGTGATCGAGCCGGTACCTGATGGAGCTGACCGCCGACTGCACGGAGATCCGCCTCGGTGTCGCCCCGACAATCCGGGTCGCCGACACGCCGATCCGCCAGCGGGACTCACGGCCGTTGGGCATTCCTGTCACTCCCACATGGATCCGAGGCGGGTGTTGCGGCCAGGACCGTGAGTGCCTAGAGGGCGAGCATCGCCGTCGCGACCTCACCGGCGGCCGCATCGGGGATCGCCGTCGAGGCTCGTTCGAGTACGAGCAGCCGCGCACCGGGGATCTCGCGTGCGAGCGCTTCGCCGTTGCCGAGAGGAAAGAACGGGTCGCGGCGTCCGTGCACCACCAGCACCGGCATCGCGAGCTCGGCCAGCCGCTCGCGCCAGCGCGGCTTGCAGTCGAGCCTGGCGAACACCATGCCCAGCTGGTTGGCCATCTGGACCGCGGGCACCGTGCCCGGCGTGCGGTCCCACTTTCGCTCGGCGGCCGCGCGTGCGGCGGCGGGATCGTCGCCGAGGATCTCAGCGCTACCAGCGGCAAACTCCGCCACCGCGTCGCGGTCGGACCAGTCGAGCATCGAGCGCGAGAACAGCCGGTGCATCGTCGCCGCGTCATGGTCGGGCAGGTCGTCATCGACCGGGCCCGGGGCGACGGGTCGCGTTCCGGCGAGGGTGAGCGCGGAGAACGCGTCCGGGTGGTCAAGCGTGGCGACCTGGGCGACCATCCCGCCGACGCCGATGCCCGCTAGGTGCGCGGGCCGGTCGTCGAGTTCGCGGGCGAGCGCTGCCGCGTCGGCGGCAAGGTCGCGCAGCGTGTACGCCGGAGCTTCAGGATCGACGGTGAGCGACGCACCCGAATCGCGCAGGTCGTACCGGACGACGTGACGCCCGCCGCGCGCGATGGCCTCGCAGAGCTCGTCGGGCCACGAGAGCATGGTCGTGCCGCCCGCGCACAAGACGAGCGGCGCCGCCGCGTCGCCGAATTGCTCGATCCCGAGCGTGACGCCGTTCGCCTCGACCGTCGTCGGATGCATCGTGAACCTCCAGGGCTCCGTCGTGGACCGGTGGCGCCGGGAACGGCGGCACACGCGCGTCCCCGCCGATGGCCTGTCTCGAACCGAACGTGCGCGACCAGGGTCGGCTCTCAACGATGGACGGCTGACCGGGCGAAAACTCATCGGACCTGTCCGTCTGGAGACCGCCCGCCGCTGCCCGTGACGGGCGCTCGGCGGCGATGGCAAGACATCACCGCAAGGGGATCCGCTTCCGGAGCCGCTGTCCCGCATCCGACACCTCAGCGGGACGGCGGCTTCCTCGCCGCCGACACGGCGGGGGCGGCCAATTATGGTTCCTCTCACGGGGAACCGCCCGGATCTGCCGATGTGCGCGCGACCGCTAGCGAGTTCATTGCGGCACTGGCCGTGCTCGTCGCAAGAAGCCAGACTGAAGGGGCCTGAGTCGAGGAGGCGTCGAATTGTCATGAACAACCTGAAGCGGTTCACCGTCTGCAAGTTGAAGGGCCACGACTACGTGAAGGTCGCCTATCCCCCGTCTGCCGACGGGGAGGCCACAGGTACCTTCCTGCGCTGTCAGCGATGTGGCAAGGAGAACCACGAGGCAGGGTCGCATTGCCCGTGGCGGGGGCGGCGGCTTCTAGTCCAAACTGGCATGAACAGATCCCGAGCCGGGCGTCGCCGAGGCGAACATCCGCACATACCGCTGATCGACCATGCCGATGACCGTCCCGCTGCTGCCTGTCAGACACGGGTGTTCGAAAGGCGTCAAACGCCCACGACTGAGGGCGGAGTATGCGAAGCGACGCGCCTCTTCCGTCATCTCGGTGGTCTCGCTGCCGGCGGCGAAAGCACTTGTCGTAGCTAGTCCCGAGCGACCGCTCAGCTTGGACTCGAGAGCGGTGCGGGACTAGTAGACGAGCGCCTGGGCGTCGTCGTCGAGGGCCTCCTCGGCGAAGACGGCCGCGCCGGCGATGCGCACGCCCGTTACCACGTCGTCGGTCGGCGATCCCGCGGCGGGCGGCGCACTGGGTGCACAAGGTGACCTGGCCGCCGGCCAGCACGGCCGCGAGCAGGTCGGCCAGCGGCGCGGCGAGCGGCAGGTCGAAGGCCTCGGCTCTGCCGGGGATCGCGAACCAGGCAGCCTCGCCGGTCAGCCACAGGCTCACCTCGGCCCCGGCCGCCACAGCCGCCGCGGACACCGTGAACGCCTGGTTGCAGCGCTCGGCGTCCTCGGCGCCGCAGGTCACCTTGACGACAAGCTTCCGGGCCACAGCCCAACACTAGAGTGAAGCGCCATGCCGTTCGAGATCCCGGAGAACATCCACGAGCTGTGCGCGCCGCTCGCGTGGATCATCGGCAGCTGGAACGGCAACGGACACGGCGACTACCCGACGATCGACGGCTTCCAGTTCGGCCAGGAGCTGGTCTTCCAGCAGGACGGCCGGCCGTTCATCCACTACTTCAGCCGCGCCTGGATCGTCGACGACAAGGGCGACTTCGTGCGCAACGCCGCCCAGGAGACCGGGTTCCTGCGGCCGCAGCCCGACCGCACGGTCGAGGTCGTGATGGCCCACAACACCGGGTTCGTGGAGATCTGGCACGGCGAGATCCATCCCGACCAGCCGCGCTTCGAGATGGTCACCGACACCGTCGCGCGCACGGCCACGGCCAAGGCCTACACGGCCGGCAAGCGGCTCTACGGGTACGTCGACGGCGACCTGCTCTACGCCTACGACATGGCCGCGATGGGCCAGGAGCTCCAGCCGCACACCTGGGCCCGGCTGCAGCGGGGCGCCGGCCCGGGGCACGCGCCGGGAGGCCCCGGGGTGAACGACCTGCGAGGACGGCTGCGCGACAGCGGCTACCGGCTGACCCCCCAGCGCGAGCTGATCCTGGCCGCCGTGGAGAAGCTCGGTCACGCCACGCCCGACGAGGTGCTCGCGGAGGTGCACCAGCAGTCGTCGGCGGTCAACGCCTCCACCGTCTACCGCACCCTGGAGGTCCTCGAAGGACTCGGCCTGGTCCGTCACGCGCACCTCAGCGACCGGGCCCCGACGTACCACTCGGTGACCGACCACGAGCACTTCCACCTGGTCTGCAGGAATTGCGGGCGATCGTCTCGGTTGGACCAGACATGCTCCAGCCGCTGACCGACCGCCTGCGCGGCGAGCACAACTTCGCCGTCGACGTCGGCCACCTGACGGTGTTCGGCACCTGCGTGGAGTGCCCGAGGGCACCGACCCCACCGGGAGCGACGCATGACCAGCCCGCTGCTCGACCTGCCCGGCGCTGTCGCCGGCGACGGCATCGACGCCGGCGTCGCCGCCCACTACGGCTCGTTCAACGGCGAGCAGCGCGCCCTCGAGGCCGACGACGGCTTCGTCGACCTGTCCCACCGCGACGTGGTGCGGATCAGCGGCCCCGACCGGCTGACCTGGCTGCACTCCCTGACCACCCAGTACTTCGAGGGACTCGCTGCGGGCGTGTGGACCGAGGCCCTGGTCCTCTCACCGCAGGGCCACGTCGAGCACGCCTTCGCCGGCGTCGACGACGGCGAGGCCTTCACCGCACACACCGAGCCCGGCGCGGCCGCGGCGCCTCGTGGAGTTCCTCGACCGGATGCGCTTCATGATGCGGGTCGAGGTGACCGACGTGACAGCCGACCTCGCGGTCGCCTGGCGCCCTACCGTCGACGGCGACGCGGCGGCGTACGACCTGGTGCCGCGCGACCGGCTCCCGGCGTACGCCGCCGCGGCCGGCCAGCCGTGCGGCACCTGGGCCTTCGAGGCGCTGCGGATCGCGCGCGGCGAGCCGCGGCTGGGTCTCGACACCGACCACCGCACGATCCCCAACGAGGTCGGCTGGATCGGCCCCGCCGTGCACCTCGACAAGGGCTGCTACCGCGGCCAGGAGACGGTCGCGCGCGTGCACACCCTCGGCCGCCCACCGCGCCGGCTGACGCTGCTGCACCTCGACGGCACCGAGAACCGCCTGCCCCGCCAGGGCACCGACCTGCTCCTGGACGGCCGCGCTGTCGGCATGGTCGGCAGCTCCGCCCGCCACCACGAGCTCGGCCCGATCGCCCTGGCGCTGGTCAAGCGCAACGTGCCGTCGACGCCACCCTCGACGCCGACGGCGTGCCCGCCGCGCAGGAGGTCGTGGTCGACCCCGAGGTCGGCCTCCACGTCCGACCGAACCTGCGCTGAAACGGAAGATCGCAAGCGTCAGGCGCCTGTGATCTTCCGTTGAGATCGAAATCTCAGCTGGCGTTGTTGATCATCCCGGCGCCGACGGTCACGCCGGTGGCCTCGTCGACGAGGATGAACGAGCCGGTGGTGCGGTTCTTGGCGTAGGGGTCGCACAGCATCGGGACGGTCGTGCGCAGCTGGACCCGGCCGATCTCGTTGAGGCCGAGCTCCTTGGTGTCCTGGTCGCGGTGCAGCGTGTTGACGTCGAGGCGGTACTGGATGTCCTTGACCAGCGCCCGGCCCATCCGCGTGGTGTGCTTGATGGCGAGCTTGGCGCGCGGCCGCAGCGGCGCGTTGGTCATCCAGCAGATCATCGCGTCGATGTCCTGGGTCGGCTTGGGAGCGTTCTTGACCCGGGCGATCATGTCGCCGCGCGAGACGTCGACGTCGTCGGCCAGCCGCACGGTCACCGACATCGGCGGGAACGCCTCGTCGACCTCCTGGTCGAACAGGTCGATGCCCTCGATCGTGGAGGTCATCCCGCTCGGCAGGACGACGACCTCGTCGCCGCGCTTGAGCACCCCGCCGGCCACCTGGCCGGCGTAGCCGCGGTAGTCGTGGTGGGCGTCGGACTTGGGCCGGACGACGTACTGCACCGGGAATCGGGTGTCGACCAGGTCGCGGTCGGAGGCGACGTGGACGTGCTCGAGGTGGTGCATCAGCGTCGGGCCGTGGTACCAGGGGGAGTTCTCGCCCCGGTCGACCACGTTGTCGCCGTTCAGCGCCGAGATCGGGATGATCTCGAGGTCGGGGATCGACAGCTTGGTGGCGAACTGCGTGAACTCCTTGTGGATCCGCTCGTAGGTCTCCTCGGACCAGTCGACGAGGTCCATCTTGTTGACGCACAGCACCAGGTGGGGCACCCGGAGCAGCGAGAGCAGCACGGCGTGCCGCCGGGACTGCTCGGTCAGGCCCTGGCGGGCGTCGACGAGCACCAGTCCGAGGTCGGCGGTCGAGGCGCCGGTGACCATGTTGCGGGTGTACTGCACGTGGCCCGGGGTGTCGGCGATGATGAACTTGCGGTTGGGCGTCGCGAAGTAGCGGTAGGCCACGTCGATGGTGATGCCCTGCTCGCGCTCGGAGCGCAGGCCGTCGGTCAGCAGCGACAGGTCGGTGTACTCGTGGCCCTTGGAGACGCTGGTGGCCTCGACGGCCTCGAGCTGGTCCTCGAAGATCGACTTCGAGTCGTAGAGCAGGCGGCCGATGAGGGTCGACTTGCCGTCGTCGACCGAGCCCGCCGTGGCGAAGCGGAGGAGGTCCATCAGAAGTAGCCTTCCTTCTTGCGGTCTTCCATGGCCGCCTCGGAGAACCGGTCGTCACCGCGGGTCGCGCCGCGCTCGGTGATCCGGGCGACCGCGACCTCCTCGATGATCTTCTCGATCGTGTCGGCCTCGGACTCCACGCAGCCGGTCAGCGTGATGTCGCCGACCGTGCGGAAGCGGACGGTGCGCTCCTCGACCGTCTCGCCGGGCCGCAACGGGTTGTGCTCGCTCTCGGACATCAGCATGCCGTCGCGCTCGAAGACCCGGCGCTGGTGGGCGAAGTAGATCGACGGGAGCTCGACGCCCTCGCGGCCGAGGTAGTCCCACACGTCGAGCTCGGTCCAGTTGGAGATCGGGAAGATCCGCATGTGCTCGCCCTCGTGGATCCGGCCGTTGTAGAGGCTCCACAGCTCGGGGCGCTGCATCTTGGGGTCCCACTGGCCGAACTCGTCGCGGTGGGAGTAGACGCGCTCCTTGGCGCGGGCCTTCTCCTCGTCGCGGCGGCCGCCGCCGAACATCGCGGTGAAGCCGTTCTCCTCGATGGCGTTGAGGAGGGTGCCGGTCTGGAGGCGGTTGCGGCTGGTCTTGCCGTCGTCGACGACCACGCCGTTCTTGATGGCGTCCTCGACGCTGGCCACGACCAGGCGGACGCCGAGGCGGTTGACCCAGTGGTCGCGGGTCTCGAGCACCTCGGGGAAGTCGTAGCCGGTGTCGATCTGGATCACGGGGAAGGGGATCTTGGCGGGGTAGAAGGCCTTCTCGGCCAGCCGCATCATCACGATGGAGTCCTTGCCGCCGGAGAACATCAAAGCGGGCTTCTCGAACTCCGCCGCCACCTCACGGAAGATGTGGATCGACTCTGCCTCCAGCTGGTCGAGCTGGCTCAGCTGGTAGTCGACGTGGGTCGGGGGTGCGGTGGTCATCGTCTCGTCAGGTACCTCTCCGGATGCGAAATCCTCGTCATGCTATCGGGGGGTCCAGGGCAGCCCACGAATCGCGAGCGGTGTGCGGACGCTCACCCTGTACGGCGGTCGCCCGCGTCGGCGTACTGCTCGCCCTCGAGCTCGGCGACGGTCGGCGACCCGAACATCGGAAGGCCCTGCTGCCGCCGGAGCACTCCCCAGACCAACGGGACCACCACCACCATCACCAGGCCGACGACGGCCACCAGCATCGGGTGGGTGTCGTCCTCGCCCGATCCGAGCGGCGCCCAACCAGCCTTGTCGAGCAGGGCCACGCCCGACATCGTCAGCACGACGACGATGCCGCGGCGGATGAACGACTGCGGGACCCTGGGCGCGATCTTGCTGCCGAGGAGGGTGCCGGGCACCGAGCCGATCACGAGCGGGATGAGGATCGACCAGTCCAGGCCGTGCAGCGCGATGTTGGAGATCGCGGCGGCCAGCACCAGCGGCACGGCCTGCACCAGGTCGGTGCCGACCAGACGGACGGCAGCCAGGCCGGGGTAGAGCATCAGCAGCGCGATCATGATCACCGAGCCGGAGCCGACGCTGGTGACCCCGACCAGCAGGCCACCGAGGGCACCGACGAGCACCGTGGCCAGCGGCCGGATGTGCGGGTGCTCGTCCTCGGGTGCCGCACCGCTGCGCACCCGGCGCAGGTTGATGTAGAGCCGCAGGGCGTAGGTAGCGGCGGCCAGCAGCAGGGCGAACCCGATGCACAGCTTGAGGGTGCTGTCGAGGTCCTCGGGGTCGGTGAACCAGGAGACCAGGTGGGGGCCCAGCAGCGCCATCGGCACCGAGCCCAGGATCAGCCACTTGGCCAGCTGCATGTTGGGCGACCCCTCGCGCTTGTGCACGATCGCGCCGCCGGTCTTGTATACCGCCGCCGCGGTCAGGTCTGCCGTCACCACGGTGGCGGCGTCGCCGACGCCGAGGAAGATCAGCGCCGGCGTCATCAGCGCGCCGCCGCCCATCCCGGTCAACCCCACGACCACGCCGACGAAGAAGCCGGCGGCGAGGATGGAGAAGAAGGAGTCGGAGATCAGGTCGGCCATGGTGTCCTTGGGGTGAAGTACGACAAACTTGCAATAACTCTACTGATTCAAGCGGCTATTCCAGCAAATCCCCGGCCGCGGCGAGCACCTCGTCGCGGCAGTCCTCGATGGTGCGCCCGGTCGTGTCGATGCGGAGGGCGGCGTCCTCGGGCTCCTCGTAGGGCGAGGAGATGCCGGTGAACTCCGGGATCTCGCCGCGACGAGCCTTGGCGTAGAGGCCCTTGCGGTCGCGCCGCTCGCACTCCTCCAGCGGCGTGGCCACGTGCACCAGGAAGAACGCGCCGCCCGCGTCGGCGACCATCTGGCGGACCTGCTTGCGCGTCGCGTCGAACGGCGCGATCGGGGAGCAGACGGCGATCCCGCCGTGGCGCGAGATCTCGGCCGCCACCCAGCCGATGCGGCGGATGTTGGTCTCGCGGTCCTCCTTGGAGAACGTCAGCCCCGCGCTCAGGTGGCGGCGTACGACGTCGCCGTCGAGGCTGGTGACGGTCCGGGCTGCCCTGCTCCAGGACTCGGTCCATCACGGCCTGCGCGAGCGTGGACTTGCCGCTGCCCGAGAGGCCCGTGAAGAACAGCACCACGCCCTGCTCGCCGGGTGGCGGGCGGTCGAAGTCGACGATGGCGGCGATCTCGTCGCTCAGCGGAGCGTCCCGGTCGCCGGTGTCCTCTGTCAGCGCGACCACGGGGTCGTCGCCGGCGTAGGCCCGGAGGACCCGCACGCCCAGCTCGTGGTCGGCCTCGGGGTCGCCGTGGGCAGCCAGGGGTACGGCGACCACGGCGGCGTCCGCCAGACGTGCGGCCGCAGCCAGGCTCGCCCGCAGCAGGCCGACCGCTGACAGCGCCGGCGTGCCGTGGCCGACCAGGGTGACCAGCACCACCCGACCCTCGACCGCCGCGAGGCGGGCGAGCTGGTCCTCGTCGAGCGCGTCGGTGACCGGCACGAAGGTGGCGCCGGAGTGAGCGTCGCGAGCCTGGGCAGGCGTCAGGTAGAGCCGGCGAAAGGGGCCGTGCTGCGCGGGCGTGAGCGAGGTGACCGACCCGTCTGCCGAGACGCGCGCAAGGGGCAGCCCCTCGGGGTCGACGAGCTCCACCTCCGGCTCTGCTGCGAGGTCTGCGGGCAACGTCAGCGTGATGGGCGAGCCCGGCTCGTTGAACCGCGTCGTGGGGTGCAGTGCCCCTGAGGTCAGCAGCTCGAGGTCGTCGAGCTCGCGCGGGCCGGGGTGGTACTGGGCCAGTCCATGGGGCAGCGGCACGGCGGCCATCCTGCCATCCACAACCCGCTGGTCGAGGAGGGCCGTCAAGGCCTGTCACGAGACCCAGTGACCGATCCACGGACCAGTTTCGGGTCAGGCGTCGCGCGCTTCCGCAAACCTTCGGTTGGTTCAGCCGGTGCGGGTGAGGAGGCCGCGCGCGACGAGCTCGTCCACGAAACCGACCACGTCGTCCCGGATCCCCTCCACCGGCTGGCCGGACTCCTCGGCGACGCCCGCCACTACCTCCTCGAGGGTCCCGCCCCGCGCGCCCACCAGGAAGATCAGGGCCGCCGTCGCCTGGAGCACCACTGGGGGACCGTCCGGCAGGGCACTGGCGTAGATCGCGTCCTGTCCGCGGTCGGCGAGGTCGAGCCACGCGACGCGGTCGGCCAGGCGCACCGAACCGTTCATCGGGTACCCCTGCGCCAGAGCCTGGCGCGCACCGCCGCAGCTGTTTCGCGCGACAGCACGCGGACGCGCCGCCACTGTCGCGCGGCGAGCTCGCGTCGCGAGGGGACGTGGCCGAGCTCCATGCGCAGGTGGTCGCGGTTGACCACGAGGGCGCTGGCGACCACGTCGAGACGCTCGCGCAGCGTCGCTGCTGCGCGCCATCGCGCCCGCCATTCGCCCAGGCGGCCTCCACCGCTCTGGGAGTAGTAGCGCCACAGGGCGGCTGTCGGGTCGTCCCCGACGGAGTCCAGCTCGCCGATACCCGCTGCGAAGGCGGTGCGGGCCCGCAAGGCGTCCGCGAGTGCGCGGACGGCGTCCTGCTCCTCCGGTGCGAGGCGGTTCCAGGCGAGCTCGATGTCGGGACTCGCCCCGTGCGAGCGCGCGGCGTGCAGCACCAGGATCAGGATCTGTGCGACCCGGTTGGGCACGCGGCAGGCGACGTGGGCGATCTCCTGGCGATGCCCTCCCTCCGCGAACGCCGCGTACACCTCCTCGGCCCCCACCTGCGGACCCGGCCAGCGGGCGTGGACGTCGACGTACCCCCAGCTGTCGTGGAACCAGTTGGACGCGTGCTGGAAGGCGGAGCCGGATGCGTAGCCGCTGCGGCGCTCCCAGCCGTGGAGCGCGAGCGCCCGCTCGAAGCGGTCGACGTGGCCCGGCGCGACGAGGACGTCCACGTCGCTGCTGCCGCGGTCCTTGGCACGCAGGTCCGGCAGCAGCGCCGGGCCCTTGATGTGGAGCAGGTCGACACCGGCGTCGAGCGCGATGACCTCCACGGCCGCGTGGCCCAGGTGCACCCGCACGCTTAGCGGAACATCACCAGTGTTCAATTTGCGCCTCCGCAAGCTTCGGCGCGTGTCCGAGCGCGCTGCGGCGCCCCGTCTTCCCTCGTCGCTGGCTCGCTGCGCTCGCCTCGCTCCTCAGTCCAGACGGGGCGGCGCGCTCGGACGGTTGCCTGCATGCCGTGACCCCTACTCATCGCCGCGGAGGGTGAAGGAGCGGAGGCGGTCGCTGGCGAACCACAGGGAGGCGGCGGTCACCAGGGCAGCCGCGAGGACGGCGTAGGTCAGGCCGGTGCCGGGGTCGGTGATCGCGTCGCTGGCGGCGGCGGCCACCTCCTGGCCCCACGCGCCGATGGCGACCCATCGGATGCCGCTGAGCAGCCCACCGAGGAGCCCTTCCCAGAGCAGCACGAACAGCAGGCCGATCACGACCGCGTGGCGGGTCAGGGCGGCGAGGCCGAGGAAGAGCGCCGTGTACGCCGTCCCGGCGACCGCTCCGCCGAGGGCCCAGGCCAGCGCCTTGCCGGGCTCGGAGGAGTCGAGGACCAGGCCGGCGAGGAGCAGCGGCAGCGCCCCGAGCGCCATCGTGGCGAGCCAGGCGACGGCGTACTTGCTCAAGAGCACGACGCGGCGGGGCACCGGCTTGGCGATCAGGTAGACGATCGACCCGTCGTCGATCTCGGGGCCGAGCACGGCGGACGCGGCGAGCAGCGCGACCAGCGGCAGGGCCAGGGTGAAGCCGATGGCGTCGATGATCTCGTAGCCGGTGCCCGCCTCGGTGAGGGCGCGGACCACGATGGCCAGCGCCACCACGACGGCCGGGATCAGGGCCAGCACCAGCCCGCGCCGGCGTCCCAGCAACGCCTGGGTCGAGAGCCGGAGGATGGTCGGGTTCATCGGCCCACCAGGTAGGAGAAGACGCTCTCGAGCGACTCGTCGGTGGGGGTCAGCTCGAGGAGCCGGACGCCCGCGTCGCGGGACACCCGCGGCAACCGGAGCGCGAACTCGCCGAGGTCGGAGACCGACACGTCGACGCCACCCCTGCCACCGACGAGCGAGCGCAGGCCCACGGCCACGACCGACGGCTCGGCGATCAGTGCGCTGGCGAGGCGGCGGTCGTCGTCGCTCACCACGACGTACTGCACGGGGCGGTCGGTCATCAGCCGCCTGATCTCGCCGAAGTCGCCGGACGCCGCGTGCCGCCCGGAGACCACCACCTCGATCTGCCGGGCGACCTGCTCGACCTCCTCGAGGATGTGGGAGCTGAACAGCACCGTGCGGCCCTCGGCGCCGAACCGCTGGAGCAGCGCCATCAGGTGCAGCCGCTGGCGCGGGTCGACTCCGTTGAAGGGCTCGTCGAGCAGCAGCACGCCGGGGTCGTGCACGAGCGCGGAGGCGAGCTTGACGCGCTGCCGCATGCCCTTGGAGTACGTGCCGATCCGGCGCCCGGCCGGCTCGACCATCTCGACGACCTCGAGCGCCCGCTCGGCCGCGGCCCCCGGGTCGGCCAGGCCGTGCAGCTCGGCGTTGGCCAGCACGAACTGCCAGCCGGTGAGGTAGCCGAAGCTGATCTCGCGCTCGGGGACCAGGCCGATGGTGCGGTAGACCTCGGTGTTGCGCCAGATCGTCGCGCCGTCGAGGGTGACGGCGCCGGCCGAGGGCGACAGGAAGCCCGCCATCAGGGCGATCAGCGTGGTCTTGCCGGCGCCGTTGGGGCCGAGCAGGCCGGTGACGCCGGGGCCGACCGTCATGCTGATGCCGTTGACGGCGACGACGTTGCCGTACCACCGGCTGACGGACTCGAGGCTGATGGTGCCCATGGCCTACCGGCCCGCGATCCGTCGGTAGCGAAGGACGATGGCGGCGAGCCCGGCCGCGGCGACCAGGATCATGACCGCGAAGTAGGCAGCGGTCTGCGTGGTGCCGACCGGCGGGGTCAGGAAGAGCTCGTCGGTGAGCGCCGACACGCCTCCGCGGTACAGGGAGTACGGCGAGAACAACCCGGCCACTGCGCCGACGTCCGGCTCCGACTGCTCCTCGGAGATGCCCTGGATGGCGGTGACGACACCGTTGCCCAGCAGCAGCACGGCGATCGTCGCGACCACCGCGAACCCCCGGCGAACCGAGACCGACGCGATCAGCCCGCCGACGCCGGTGAGCATCAGCGCGAGCAGCACCGCGAGGAGCACGGCCTTGGCGGCCTCCCGTGTCTGCTCGCTGAAGTCCAGCTCGGCCAGCACCGCGCCGACGTACAGCCCGATGATCGGCACCAGCAAGAAGACCAGGGTTGCCGCCAGCAGGGACGCCCAGCGCGCGACGGCGTACGCCGCGGACGACAGCGGCCGGGCCAGGTAGAGGGCGATCGACCCGTGGCGCAGGTCGCGCGAGAACAGCACGGGCGCCTGCGCCGCGACGAAGATGCTCAGCAGGATCTGGGTGGCGGAGGCGTAGCGCGCGTAAGCGAGGGGCAGCTCGTCGAGGCCGAACAGGGTCATGGCACCCACGATGATCACGGCCGGCAGCAGGTTGATGCCCAGCAGCAGGAACGGCATCACCTTGGACTTGCCCGAGCGGCCCAGGCCGAAGGCGTTTCGGAACCCGCTGACGAACAGTGCCAGGGCGATCTCTCCCCCGCCTGCGCGCGGGCCGTCGTACGGGCGGTACCCGAGGTCGTGGATGACCCCGGCTCGTGGTGCGTCAGCCATCGGCGAACACGTCCTCGATGCGGCGGTGGTCGGCCTGGATGCGGACCAGCCCGAGGCCGAGCTCGAGCGCGGTGTCGCGCACCAGGTCGTGCACGTCGACGGCGCTGTCGGGGTCGGGGTCGAGGGCGAGCAGCCCGCCGCGCGGTTGCACGGGTACGCCGGCCGCGCCGAGCGCCTGCCCCATCCGGGCCTGCGCGTCGTCGCCCAGCACCTCGACCAGCAGGGTGCCGGTGGCGTCGAGGAAGTCGCGGGTCTCGGAGGCGCGCAGCAGCCGGCCGCTGTCGAGGATCACCACGTGGTCGCTGACGCGCTCGAGCTCGCCGAGCAGGTGGGAGGTCACCAGCACGGAGATGCCGAAGTCCTGGCCGACGCGCTGGACCAGGCCGAGCATGTCGTCGCGGGCCGCCGGGTCGAGCCCGTTGGTCGGCTCGTCGAGCAGCACCAGCCGCGGGTCGTGGGCGATCGCCTGGGCGAGCTTGGCGCGCTGCTTCATGCCCGTCGAGTAGCCGCCCATCGGCCGGTAGCGCTCCTCGGCGAGGCCGACGTGGCGCAGCACCTCGGCGGCCCGCTCCCGGGCGGCCACCCGGGGCAGCCCCGACATCATCGCGAGGTGCACCACGAAGTCGCTGGCGCTGACGTCGGGTGGCAGGCAGTCGTGCTCGGGCAGGTAGCCGACCCGGCTCCGGATCACCGCAGCGTCCGCCGCCACGTCGAGACCGAGCACGGACGCGTCGCCGGACGTGGGCGGCACCAGGCCGAGCAGGATCTTGATCAGCGTCGACTTGCCTGCACCGTTGGCGCCGACGAGGCCGGTGATGCCGGGCGCGATCTGGATCGTGAGGTCGTCGAGCGCGAGGACGGAGCCGTAGTCCTTGGTCAGCCCCCGCGTCGCGATGACGGGGGCAGCGCTCGCTGCCTCCACGCGGTCAGCCTAGGAGACACCTCCTACCAGGGCTTCGAGGCGCGACACGGCTTCTCGAGGGTGCGGCAGCGCGGCGATCTCGGCGGCGACGGCGCGCGCCCGCTCGGCGTACGACGGCTCGTCCAGCAGGCGGGGGACCAGCGCGCACGCTGGTGCGACACCACCCGGTCCAGGGTCGACCGTCAGGCCGGCGCCGGAGTCCGCGACGTGGCGACCGTTCGCGACCTGGTCGACGGTGAAGATCGGCGCGACCACCTGGGGCACCCCGTTGGCGAGAGCGCCCATCGTGGTGCCGAAGCCGCCGTGCCCCAGCATCGCCGCGGCGTTCTTGAGCGCGCACCCCTGCGGCCACCAGGGCACCACGCACGCGTTGGCGGGCAGGGGCCGCAACGTCTCGGCGTCGAGCCGTCGCCCGACGGTCATCAGCACCCGGACCGGCAGCTCGGCCAGGCCGTCGACGGCCTCGGCGAAGACACCGTCGAACGGACCCAGCGACCCGGTGACCGAGCCGAACGTGACGTACACCAGCGGATGGTCGGGGTCGCCCCACGGTCCCGGGCAGCTCGTCGCCCGGTTCGATGAGCCCGGGATCACGGAAACGCCAAGCCGGGCCGGCGCCGTCGATGCTCGCTGGCACGGAGCTGAGCATGGTCTCTGCGTTCAGGGCGGCGGCCAGCCGCTCGTCGTCGAGCCCCGCGATCCGGCCCAGCTCCGCCACCTGCTCGGTCGTCTCGCGCGCGAAGTCGTCGGCGATCTCGTGCATCCCGATGCTGACGTGCACGTGCGGAATGCCTGCCCGCTCCGCGGCTGCCAGTGACCCGAGCTCGGCGGACTCGCGCAGCACGACGTCGGGCCGCCACGCCTCGATCGTCGCGGTGAGGCCGGGGAGTGCCGCCCGCGCGTCGATGCGGGCGAAGACCTCTTGCAGGACCACGCGGTTCGACTCCTCGAACGACATGGTCGGCAGCCGGGCCATGACTGGGCCGATCAGCTCGGGCGGCGCGTCGGCGAAGGGCTCGTGCGCGAAGCCGGCCCGCTCGAGCGCGGCGGCGTACGACGCGGGCGCGGCGACCCGCACGTCGTGCCCAGCGGCTGCGAAAGCCTGGGCGAACGGTCGCAGCGGACCCCAGTGGCCGTCGTTCGCCGTCGTCGCGAACAGCACCCGCATCCGGCAACGCTAGCGTTTCCCGCATGTCGCTGCCTGTCGTCGCCGAGATCGTCCGCTCGGGGTTCGTGGAGGGGCACCACCACGGTTCGGTGGTCGCCCTGGACTCTTCTGGCGAGATCGACTGGTCGTTGGGCGACGTCGCCTCCCCGATCCTGCCGCGCTCGTGCAACAAGCCGCTCCAGGCCCTGGCCATGGTGCGCCTCGGGCTCGACCTCCCACCGGAGCTGCTTGCCCTGGCGTGCGCCTCCCACTCGGGCGAGGACTTCCACGTCGACGGCGCACGCCGCATCCTCGCGCTCGGCCGCCTCGACGAGTCCGCGCTGCAGACGCCACCGGACTACCCGCTCGACGACGCAGCCCGCGACGCGGTGATCCGGGCCGGCGGGGTCAAGGAGCCGGTGCTGATGAACTGCTCGGGCAAGCACGCCGCGATGCTGCTCACCTGCGTGGTCAACGGCTGGGACACCGCGACCTACCGTGAGCCGGGCCACCCGCTGCAGGTGGCGATCATCGACACCTTCGGCGAGCTGACCGGCGAACCCGTCGCGGTCGTCGCCGTCGACGGGTGCGGGGCCCCGCTGCTGTCGGCCTCGTTGACCGGCCTGGCCCGCGGGTTCCGGGCCCTGGCAGTCGCCGAGGACGGCCCCGAACGGCGCGTCGCCGACGCGATCCGGGAGCACCCGGCGTACGTCTCCGGCTCCAACCGTGACGAGCGGGCGCTGCTGACGGCGATCCCGGGCTCGATCGGGAAGGCCGGAGCGGAGGCGTGCTACGCGGTCGCCCTGCGCGACGGCCGAGCGTTCGCGCTCAAGGCCGACGACGGCTACGCGCGGGTCCGGCCGGTGCTGATGGCGGCGGCGCTGCAGCGCAGCAAGGTCGACACCGAGCCGGGCGTCGACACCGACGCCGTACGCGCGACCGGGCGGGTCGACCTGTACGGCGGCGGCGTGCCAGTCGGCCGGATCCGCGCGACGTTCTAGGCTTCTGCTAGCAACGGCCGTCTGAAGTTTGGCTTATTTTCCTGGGTTCGTGACTCGGATCACGCCGTCGTCAGTTTGCATTTGCTAACAAGAGTTAGCACGATGGGCGAATGGCCAGGACCAAGATGGGGCGGACCGTCGGGTCGCTCGGTGACTACCTGAGGGAGCAGCGCACCGCGTCGCGGCTCTCACTCCGGCAGCTCGCCGAGCAGGTCGGCGTCTCCAACCCCTACCTGAGCCAGATCGAGCGCGGTCTGCGTCGCCCTTCGGCCGAGGTGCTCCAGCAGCTCGCCAAGGCGCTGCGGATCTCCGCGGAGCAGCTCTACATCCGGGCCGGCATCGTCAGTCCCGACGACGGCGTCGGCGGGTCCGTGGAGCTGGCCGTGCTCAACGACGCCGGTCTCACCGAGCGCCAGAAGCAGACGTTGCTGGACGTGTACGCGTCGTTCGTCGCCACCAACGGCGTGCCCGCGGGCCAGCAGACCGACTGACCACCACCACCAGAAGGAGCAGGACATGGCCAAGGCCAAGTTCGACATCAAGCAGTTCGACATCAAGACCGTCCAGACCGAGGCCGCCAAGTCGGCGCAGCGTGTCTTCAACGCCGGCGTCGGCGTGACCGACTACGCCGTCGAGGTCGTCCGCGACTACGTCGCCGGCACCCAGAAGCGGGTGGCCGACGTCCAGAAGACCGTGACGACCTTCGACCCGAAGGCGACCCGCGTCGCCATCGAGAAGCGCGTCGTCGAGCTCCCGGCCACCGGCTGGGCGACCGCCACCGGCGCCTACGGCGACCTGGTCAAGCGCGGCCAGACGCTCGTGGGCCGGATCCGCCGCCAGCAGTCCACCCAGGACACCGTGGCCGCCGCCGAGACGACGGTTGCCAAGGCCAAGACCACCAGGACCCAGGCCAGCAGCGCCGGCAAGGCCACCAAGAAGACCGCGGCCAAGAAGCGCACCGCCGCCAAGTCGAGTGCCAAGGCCACCGGCACCGCCGCCAAGAAGACCGTCTCCGCGGGCTCGCGCGCGCTCGCCGACGCCGCCGCCAAGGTCGGCGACTGATCGAAGTCGGCCGGCGCGAGCGCCGTTCGAACCTGAACGGAAGATCCCCAGCACCAGGTGCTGGGGATCTTCCGATTTCTCACCCGATCGTGCAGTCGGGCCCGCACGGGCGCGGACGCCCCAGCCACCCACGCGCGGCGTTGACCACCCACTCAGCCGTACCCCGAAGATCCTCCTGCGCGCGGTCGAGAACCCAGGGTCGTTGCCTGAGAACGCGCTATGGCGCTGCCTCAGGCACACGACTCGGTCCCTGCGGATCAGGTGGCCGCCGAAGATCTTCTCGCGACCCGATGGCAAGCCGTCATTTCGCGACAGCCACCAAGTGCTTGGGATCTTCCGCTCAGACCGCTCGGCCAGTGGTGCAGGTAGGCTGACCTGCGTGTTGGACGTCTTCGCCGTCGAGGGCATGACCATGCTCCTCGTCGAGATCGGGCTGCTCGCGGTGAAGCTCTATGCGTTCGTGAGCTCGCTTCGCTTCTCGGACGAGGCCTACCGAGTCGCCGGCAAGCTGAACAAGGCGGCCTGGACCATCATCCTCGGGCTCGGCGTGGTGGCCCAGATCGTGCTGGCAGGCTCCCCTCTCAACCTGATCAATCTGGCCCTGACCGTCGCCGCGCTGGTCTACCTTGCAGATGTCAAGCCCGCGCTCAGCTCGCTCACGCGACGCTGACGGGCGCTCTGGGCGTGCAGCCCGACCCGACGAGGAGTTGCGTGAGATGGAGTCCGACCAGCGGCCGTGGGGCGCGTGGTACGTGCTCGACCGTGGTGCGGGTTACCAGGTCAAGCGCCTCGTGGTGAACCCCGGCCAGCGGCTGTCCTACCAGACCCACCGGCACCGCGCCGAGCACTGGGTCGTGGTCACCGGCACGGCCACCTGCACCGTCGACGGCGAGACCCTCGAGGTGAAGTCGGGCGGGTGCGTGGACATCGGCGTCGGCACGCCGCACCGCATCGCCAACCTCCACGACGACGAGCTGGTGGTCATCGAGGTGCAGCGGGGCGAGTACCTCGGCGAGGACGACATCTGTCGCCTCGACGACGACTACGACCGGCAGTAGTCCGCCAGCTGCTCCAGGTGGTCGGCCGGCTGGAAGCCGGTGGCCTCGATCTTCGTCAGGTCCAGCACTCCGTTGGCGGGCCGCGGTGAGATGCCGGCGCGCCCGTCGACGTACTCCTCGGTGGTCACGGGCGTGACGTCGTCGGCGTCGCGACCGCTCAGCCGGAAGACCTCCCTGGCGAGGTCGGCCCACGAGGTGACGCGGCCGGCGCCCTGGACGTTGTAGATGCCGTACGGCGCCCCGGTCGACACGAGGTGCCGGGTCGCTCGTGAGAGGTCGGAGGTGAAGGTCAGCCGGCCGACCTGGTCGTGCACCACCGTGGGTGACACGCCGTCGCCGGCGAGCTTCTGCATCGTGCGCACGAAGTTGTGGCCGTCGCCGATCACCCACGAGGTGCGCACGATGTAGTGGCGTGGCGTCGTGGCGACGGCGATGTCGCCCGCGGCCTTGGACTGGGCGTACACCCCGAGCGGGGAGTAGCCCTCGTCCTCGGTGTGAACCTTCGCCGTGCCGTCGAAGACGTAGTCGGTCGAGTAGTGCACGAGCGTCAGACGGTGCTCGGTGGCGATCCGGGCCAGAGCGGCGGGAGCCGACGCGTTCGCCGCCCAGGCGGCGGCCCGGCCCTCGTCGGTCTCGGCCTTGTCCACCGCGGTGTAGGCGGCTGCGTTGAGGACCAGCTGGTACTCGTGCCAGGGGAACGCCCCGACCTGCACGGGGTCGGCCACGTCGAGCACACCGTCGCGGGCTCCCTCGACGAGGTCGACCAGGTCGGCGTCGGGGAAGTCCGCTTGGAGAGCGCGCCCGAGCTGGCCGAGCGCGCCGACGATGAGTGTCTTCAGCGGCTTCATCGGCACCACGTCGGCCATGAGCGGCGTGCCCTGGTCCTTCTCGGAGATCTCGGACTCCGACAGCGGGATCGGCCAGTCGATCGCGACCGTGTCATCGGCCAGGTTGAGGGCGGGGTACGACGTACCCGGACGCCAGTGCTCGTTGACGAGGTAGCTGTAGGTGGTCGCGTCCTCCAGCGTCTGGTAGCTGTTGCCGACCCCGCGCGGCACGAACACCGCGACGGTCGGGTCCATCTCGATCGTGAACACCGTGCCGAACGACGACCCCTCGCGCATGTCGACCCAGGCACCGAACACGCGTCCGGTCAGGATCGAGACGAACTTGTCCCACGGCTCGGTGTGGATCCCTCGCGTCGCGCCGCGCGCGGTGTTGAACGAGACGTTGTGCTGGACCGGCCCGAAGTCGGGCAGGCCGAGGTCGAGCATCTTCTCGCGCTGCCAGTTCTCCTTGAACCAACCGCGGCTGTCCTCGCGGACGTCGAGCCGCAGCACGACGAGCCCGGGGATCGGCGTGACCTCCAGCGCGAGATCGGACACGGCTACTGGCCCTTCAGCGCGTACGTCGCCTCGGTGGCCTCCTTGTGCGGCCGCCACCAGGCCTCGTTCGCCTGGTACCACTCGATCGTGTTGGCCAGCCCGGCCTCGAAGTCCTGGTACTTCGGCTGCCAGCCGAGCTCCTGGCGCAGCTTGCCGGACTCGATGGCGTAGCGGCGGTCGTGGCCGGCGCGGTCGGTGACGTGGTCGAAGTCGTCCTGGGGGCGGCCGAAGTGCTTGAGGATCAGCTGCACGACCTCGAGGTTGTTCTTCTCACCGTCGGCGCCGATCAGGTAGGTCTCGCCGATCCTGCCCTGGTTGAGGATCGTCCAGACGGCGCTGGAGTGGTCGTCGGCGTGGATCCAGTCACGGACGTTGAGCCCGTCGCCGTACAGCTTCGGACGGCCGCCCATGATCACGTTGGTGATCTGGCGCGGGATGAACTTCTCGATGTGTTGCCAGGGGCCGTAGTTGTTGGAGCAGTTGGAGATGGTGGCCCGGACGCCGAAGCTGCGGACCCAGGCGCGGACCAGGTGGTCGGAGCCGGCCTTCGAGGCGGAGTAGGGGCTGGACGGGTTGTACGGCGTGTCCTCGGTGAACCGCTTCGGGTCGTCGAGGTCGAGGTCGCCGTAGACCTCGTCGGTGGAGACGTGGTGGAGACGCACGCCGGCCTTGCGCACCGCCTCGAGGATGGTGAACGTGCCGACCAGGTTGGTGCGGATGAACGGGCTCGGGTCGTTGAGCGAGTTGTCGTTGTGGGACTCGGCCGCGTAGTGCACGACCGCGTCGTGCTCGGCGACCAGCGGCTCCACGACATCGGCGTCCGCGATGTCGCCGACGACGAGCTCGACCCGGTCGAGACCCTCGACCGCCTCGCGCGTGGCGGCGTAGGTGAGCTTGTCGAGGACCGTGATCCGGGCGTCGGTGTGGTCGACCAGGTAGCGCACGAAGTTGGAGCCGATGAAGCCGGCACCACCGGTCACGAGCAGGCGAGACATGAGGGGCATCCTAGGATGCTCGCTCATGAAGGGGATCATCCTGGCCGGGGGCACGGGCTCGCGGCTGCACCCGATCACGCAGGGCATCAGCAAGCAGCTGATGCCGGTCTACGACAAGCCGATGATCTACTACCCGATCTCGACGCTGATGCTGGCGGGCATCCGCGACATCCTGGTGATCACCACGCCCCACGACGCCGAGCCGTTCGTGCGGCTGCTCGGCGACGGCTCGCGGTTCGGCATCAACCTGACCTACGCCCAGCAGCCGAGCCCCGACGGCCTGGCCCAGGCCTTCATCATCGGCGAGGACCACATCGGCGACGATCCCGCGGCCCTGGTCCTCGGCGACAACATCTTCCACGGCAGCGGTCTCGGCTCGCAGCTGATGCGTTTCTCCGAGATCGACGGCGCCGCGGTCTTCGGCTACCGGGTCGCGAACCCGACGGAGTACGGCGTGGTGGAGTTCGACGACGAGTTCCGCGCGGTCTCCCTGGAGGAGAAGCCCGCCGAGCCCAAGAGCGACTACGCCGTCCCGGGCCTGTACTTCTACTCCAACGACGTCGTCGAGTACGCCAAGGACCTCAAGCCGTCGGCCCGGGGCGAGCTGGAGATCACCGACCTCAACCGGATCTACCTCGAGCAGGGGCGCCTGTTCGTCGAGGTCCTCCCACGGGGGAGCGCCTGGCTCGACACCGGGACGTTCGACTCGCTCAACGACGCCTCCAACTTCGTGCGCACCATCGAGAGCCGCCAGGGCACCAAGATCGGCGCCCCCGAGGAGGTCGCCTGGCGCCGCGGCTTCCTCTCCGACGACGAGCTCGTCGAGGTCGCGCAGCCGCTCCTGAAGAGTGGCTACGGCACCTATCTCATGGAGCTCTTGCATCATCATTGACCCTCGCCCGCACCCGAGCACCGGCGGAGGGCAACGGGGCCCCGTTGCACGCAGCCGCCGCGCGTGTGGAGGCAACCCCGCCGGAGGCGCTATCTCCGATCGAGCCGCGCGAGATCGGCGTCGACCATGCGGCCGACGACCTCCTCGAACGTCACCGTGGGTGCCCAGCCGAGGTCGCGGCGGGCCTTGGCGGCGTCGCCGGTGAGGTCGGTGGCGTCGGCGGGGCGGTGCAGCGCGGGGTCGCTGACCAGCAGCGGCTCCCAGTCGGTGATGCCGGCGCGCGCGAAGGCGGCGGCGGCGAAGTCGCGGACGGAGTGGCCCTCGCCGGTGGCGACGACGTAGTCGTCGGCGGTGGTGGCGCGTGCGGCGCGCACCATCGCGTCGACGTAGTCGGGAGCCCACCCCCAGTCACGGCGGGCGTCGAGGTTGCCGAGGACCAGGCGCTCGGCCCGCCCGCGGGCGATCGCGGCGACGCCCGCGGTGATGCGCCGGGTGACGAATCGCTCGGGCCTGCGGGGGGACTCGTGGTTGTAGAGGATCGTGCTGACGGCGTGGAGGTCGCGACGCCGGTAGACGGCGACGGTGAGGTGGGCGAAGGCCTTGGCGGCGCCGTACGGGCTGACGGGCGCGACCGGGGTCTCCTCGTCCTGCGGGCTGACGCTGGGCTCGCCGAAGATCTCGGCGCTCGAGGCCTGGACGAACGCGACCCGGTGCCCGTGTCGTTCCTGCGCGGCGAGGGCCGACTCGAGAAGTCCGACCGCACCGATCCCGTTGACGCGGGCGGTGAGGTCGGGTTCCTGCCAGGACTGGGCGACCGAGCTGATGGCGGCGAGGTTGTAGACCTCGTGCGGGTCGACGTCGAGCAGCAGCGCGCGTACGGCGGCCACGTCGGCGAGGTCACCGCGGTGCAGCACCACGTCGGCGGGACAGTGCAGGGGAGGGCCGTCAGGGTCGAACGTCAGCGCGTGCACCTCGAGCCCGTCGGCGAGGAGGCGATCGGCCAGGTAGCTGCCGTCCTGACCGCCGATCCCGGTGACGAACGCTCTCGTCACCAGCCAGCCTTCTGCGCCGCGATGTCGGCGTCGACCATCATCGCGACGAGCTCGGTGAAGCTGACCTTCGGCGCCCAGCCGAGCGCAGCCCTGGCCTTCGACGCGTCCCCGATCAGCTGGTCGACCTCGGCGGGCCGCATGAAGCGCTCGTCCTGCTTGACGTAGCGCTCCCAGTCGTCGAGGCCGACGTGTGCGAAAGCCGCGTGCAGGAAGTCGCGGATCGAGTGGGTCTGACCGGTGGCGATGACGTAGTCGTCGGCACGGTCCTGCTGGAGCATCAGCCACATCGCCTCGACGTAGTCGCCTGCGAAGCCCCAGTCGCGCTCGGCGTCGAGGTTGCCCAGGACGATGTCCTTCTGGGTGCCGAGGTGGATCCGCGCGACGGCCAGGCTGATCTTGCGGGTCACGAACTCCGGCCCGCGACGCGGCGACTCGTGGTTGAACAGGATCCCCGACGAGGCGTGCATCCCGTAGGACTCGCGGTAGTTGATGGTCATGTAGTGGCCGAAGACCTTGCTCACGCCGTACGGCGAGCGGGGCCACAGCAGGGTCGTCTCGCGCTGCGGCACCTCCTGCACCTTGCCGAACATCTCCGAGCTCGACGCCTGGTAGAAGCGGATCCGGCCCAGGTCGTCTCCGGCGTGCAGGCGCACCGCCTCGAGCATGTTGAGCACGCCCTTGCCGGTCACGTCGGTGGTCAGCGGCGCGTTCTCCCAGGAGTAGGCCACGAACGAGACGGCACCGAGGTTGTAGACCTCGTCGGGGTCGGAGTCGCGCATCGCGCGGATCAGGCTGGACAGGTCGGTCAGGTCGCCGTTGTGGAGGCGGACGTCGGGCAGCAGGCGTTCGACGAGGTCGCGACGCGGGTTGTTCTGTCCGCGGATGAGGCCGTGCACGTCGTACCCCTTGGCGAGCAGCAGCTCGGCCAGGTAGAGGCCGTCTTGGCCGGTGATGCCGGTGATCAGTGCAGAAGGCATGCGGGGGATTGTGCCAGCCGGGCGCAGTCCGGCCGATTCAGGAGGGTCGAGGGGCGGCCACTACCCTGACCGGCATGAAGGTTCTCGTGACCGGCGGAGCCGGCTACATCGGCTCGACGACCGCCAAGGCGCTCGAGGAGGCGGGCCACACGCCGGTCGTCCTCGACTCGCTGCTGACCGGCCCGCGGGTCTTCGTCGGCGACCGGGCCTTCTACGAGGGCGACATCGCCGACCGCGCCCTCCTGGCGCGGGTCGTGGAGGAGCACCCGGACCTCGACGCCACCATCCACATGGCGGCGCGGATCATCGTGCCCGAGTCGGTCGAGCTGCCCTACGAGTACTACCGCGACAACGTCGCCAAGTCGCTGGAGCTCTTCGACACTCTCGAGGGGCTCGGCAAGCACCGCGTGCTCTTCTCGTCGTCGGCCTCGCTGTACGCCGCCCCGGCCGAAGGCTTCGAGGTGCGTGAGGACGACGCCCTCGACCCGCCGTCGCCGTACGCCCGGACCAAGCAGATGATGGAGCAGGTCCTCCAGGACGTCGCGTCCGCGACCGACCTGCGGGCGGTCATCCTGCGCTACTTCAACCCGATCGGATCCGACCCCGAGCTGACGACCGGCGTCTACGCCAAGGAGCCCTCGCACGTCCTCGGCCAGCTGGTGCGGGCCGCCCTGGGGCAGCAGGAGGCGTTCACCATCACCGGTGTCGACCACCCGACCCCCGACGGCACAGGCATCCGCGACTACGTCCACGTGTGGGACGTCGCGCGCGCCCACGTGCGGGCCATCGAGCAGTTCGACGACGTCATCGACAGCGTCGGCGAGCCCAGTGTCGTGTTGAACATCGGCCGCGGCGAGGGTCTGTCGGTGCGCGAGCTGGTCTCGACGTTCGAGCGGGTCTCCGGCCGCGAGGTACCCGTGCGCGAGGCCCCTCCGCGTCCCGGCGATGCCGTTGGCTCCTACGCCAACGTCGACCGCATCGCCGAGCTGGTCGGCTGGCGGGCCGAGCTGACGATCGAGGAAGCCATCGCCTCTGCCCTGGCCTGGACCGCGAAGCGCCAGGAGATCCTGGGCTACGAATGACCCGGCGCTTCGCGGTGGCCCTGACGGTGACAGTGGCGGTGACACTGGCCTCGGCTCTCGCCGCTGCTCCGGTCCCGGCAGCCGCGGCGCCCGACACCGACGCGCGACGCGGCCCCGCGACCCTCGACGGCCGGGTGGTGGTGATCGACCCCGGTCACCAGCTCGGCAACCGCAACTTCCCGCGCCGGACCAGCCGCCTGGTCCCGGCCGGCGGCTTCCGCAAGGCCTGCAACACCACCGGCACGGCCACCAACGGCGGCTACCCCGAGGCCAGCCTCACGTGGCACGTCGCCCTGCGGCTCCGGGAGCGGCTGCGGGCGCTGGGTGCCGAGGTCCGGATGACGCGGCACAGCAACCGTCCGGACCGCTGGGGCCCGTGCGTGGACGAGCGCGGCCGCGCCGGCAACCGCCTCGACGACGGCCGGGCCGCCGACCTCAAGATCAGCATCCACGCCGACGGCGCCTACGCCCGGGGGGCTCACGGCTTCCACGTCATCGCGCCACCCGACCGGCGCCCGTGGACCCACGACATCTACCGGTCCTCCCGCCGGCTCGCCCTGGCCACCCGCGCTGCGCTGGTGGACCGCGGTCTGACCCGGGCGACGTACGTCGCCGGCGGTGACGGTCTGGACGTACGTCGCGACCTCGGCACGCTCAACCTCTCCGACGTGCCGGTGGTGATGGTCGAGCTGGGCAACATGCGCCATCCGCGCGACGCGGCGACGATGACCAGCGCTCCGGGGCGGGAGCGCTACGCCCGGGCGCTGGCCGCCGCAGTGCGCCGTTTCCTGGCGCTCGAAAAGTGTCAAGTGACCGTGTCGGCTTGCCGGAACGGTTACGGTTCTCGGGAACACCCGCGCGCCTTCGCGCGGCTCCCGAGCTGAGGATCGCGTGACACTTCTCGACTTCGTCCGGCTGACGCGGGCCAACTGGAGACTGATCTTCGTGGTCGCCTCGGTCGGCCTGGTCGCGGCGTTCTTGTGGACCCTGACCCGGCCCGTGACCTACGCGAGCGTGGCCACCGGACAGGTGTACGTCGGCGACTCCACGGACATCGGACAGCTCAGCGCCTCGCTGGGCCTGTCGCAGAAGAAGGCAGACACCTACGCCGCCTACGTCGGCTCGCAGCCCGTTCGCAGCCTGGTGGCCGAGAAGCTCGACATCCCGCTGGGCCTGGTCAGCATCAGCGGCCGCGCCGACTCGATCACCTCGTCGGTCGTCGTCACCGGCTACGCCGCCACGCCCCAAGCCGCGGCGGCACTGTCGCAGGCGGGCGTCGAGGCGACGGCCGAGGTCGCCAAGGCCAACGAGGACAAGTCGCTGCCGCAGGGCACGAGCCTCGAGAGCCTGGTGCGCCTGACGCCGGTCTACGACGCCACCGTGCCAGCGGCGCCGTACACGCCCAACTACGTCCGCAACCTGCTGTTCGGTGGGATCGCGGGCATCCTGCTCGGCTACCTCGCCGCCTTCATCCGGCTGAACCTCGACCGCAAGCTGCGCTCGGTCGACGAGGTGGAGGAGCTCATCGAGACCCCGGTGCTCGCGATCGTGCCGGACGTCAAGGACCTCGACCGCCGCCAGACCGAGGGCCTCGAGGCGTCCAACCGCGGGCCGGCGGCGGAGGCCTTCCGGCAGCTGCGCACCAACTTCCGCTTCGTCGACGTCGACAACCCGATCCGTTCCGTGGTGATCACCAGCGCCAACGAGGGCGAGGGCAAGTCGACGGTCGCGGCCAACCTCGCGCGGGTCCTCGCCAACGCCGGCCAGGAGACCGTCCTCGTCGACGCCGACCTCCGGCGGCCGGTCGTCGCCGGCGTCTACGGCGTCGACTCGCAGATCGGCCTGGCCCAGGTGCTCGTCGGCGACGTCACCGCCGACGAGGCGCTCCAGGAGTCCGGCATCCAGCACCTCAAGGTGATGTCCGCCGGCCGCGTGCCGCACAACCCCAGCGAGCTGCTGGGCTCGCACCGCATGCAGCTGCTGCTCCAGGAGCTCTCGCGCGAGCACCTGGTCGTGCTCGACGCGCCGCCGCTGCTGCCCGTCACCGACGCCGCGCTGCTCGCGGGGATCGCCGACGGTGCCATCGTCGTCTTCGCGATCGGCCAGACCTACAAGGAGCAGGCCAGACTGGCCAAGCGTCGCCTCGGGCAGACCGGCGGCCGGATGCTCGGTGTCGTCCTCAACCGCGCGCCGCTCAGCGGCCTGGGCGCCGTCGTCTACGGCTACGGCTACGGCAGCTACACCTCCAGCTACGGTGACAACCCGCCGTCCCACCGGCCAGGCGCCCGCAAGAAGCCGAGCCTGGCCAAGACCGGCGCCCGGGCAAAGTGATGCGCGGCAGGACCCTCGCCGCGCTGGCGGCGCTGGCCGTCGTCGACGTCGCGGTCGTGGCCGTCGGCTATCGCGCCCACACGGGCAACCTCCCCCCGATGCAGCGATCGTCCGTGGGTTTCGAGGTCAGCCAGACACCGACGGCGGCGCCCACGGGACCGCCGGCGGACGACGACAGCGTCGTCGGGCCGATCCTGCTGGGCGTCAACAAGGCGGGCGACGTGCTGCGGGCCACGCGCGGTGCGTGCGAGGAGCGGTTCGACAACCCGACGCGACTCTGGGCAGGGAACGTCGACGACGGTGTCGCGCTGACGGCCGTCGAGCCGCCGCCCGGGCTGCGCGAGGTGCTCGGTCTGATGGTCTACGCCGACGGCAGGTTCCGGGTGTCCGGGCTGGAGCTCGTCGAGGAGAAGTGCGAGCCGGTCACGTTCGACTCCACCGACGGCGGCGCCACCTGGCAGGCCAACGACGACGCCGTGACGATCTGGCGCCTGGCCGGTGACACCACGGCGAGCAGGGTCACCGGTCCGCGGGGAGCGGAGATCGGGACTCCCTGCGTGGCCGTGCAGATCGTGAACCTCCTGCCCACGCGGGCGATCGCCAGCTGCGAGCGCTTGAACTACTTCACGCTCGCCCCGGGGGAGCCGGGCCGCACCCTGACGGCCAACGACTACAAGCAGCTCAGCGTGACCGCGGGGCCGGACGACGAGCGCTACTTCGTGCTGGGCGCGACCCCCGACTGCGCGGCGTCGGTCGGCCTCAGCTCGCCCGAGGACCAGTCCGTCGACGAGCTGGAGTGCTTCGGCGACGACAGGGCGCCGCTGGCCATTGCCTCGGCCGACGGGGTGCTCGTCGTCCAGCTCGGCAACGACCTGCTGGTGAGTGAAGACGACGGCGAGAGCTTCGACACCGTGGGCGAGCCCTCGGTGGTCGAGGGGTCAACGGCCGCCGCCTCCTGACGAGCCGCGGGATCAGCCTGCGGATCTGGCTGGCCGGACGCTAGGGCCGCCCGCGAGGACGCCCTCGACGGCGGCCAGCACGGCCGCCCGGAAGGTGCCCTCCTCGAACCGGCGGCCGTGACGCAAGATCGCGTCCTGGTCCCACGGCGTACGACGTCCGGCCACGACCGCGGCCGCGATGCTCTCGGCGTCCGGACGGTCGAAGAACAACCCGGTGACGCCCTCGGCCACCGTGTCGAGGTACCCGCCGCCTCGCAGCGCGAGGGTCGGCTTGGCGAAGGCACCGGCCTCCAGCGGGGTGAGCCCGAAGTCCTCGATGCTCGGCGCCACGAGCGCGACGGTGTGGCGGTAGGCCCAGCGCAGCTGGGCGTCGCTGACCCCGGAGACGATCGCGACGTTGGTAGGCAGCGTGGCCCGCAGCCGTTCGTCCTCCGGCCCGCGCCCGATCACCAGCAACCGCTCGGCGGGCAGCCGCCGGAAGGCGTCGACGGCCTTGTCGACGTTCTTGTAGGGCAGCAGCCGCGACACGACCAGGTGGTAGCCCGGCGCGAACGGGCCGACGGGCGCCTCGTCGCCCTCGGGGTGCACCACGGTGGGCGGGAAGACCACCTCGGCATCGATCCCGTAGGCCGCGCGGACCCGCTCGCGCACGACCGTCGCGTTGGCCAGGTAGGCGTCGTGGCGCAGCATCGCGGCGCGGTCCCAGCGGCGAAGGCGCGGCGCGAGGGCACCGAGCGCGAGTCCGGGCAGGGAGTGGGAGCGGCCGCCGAGGTAGTCATCGCCCTGGTAGAGCCACCGCGCGGGGTTGTGGCAGTAGACGACGCTGCGCCCGCGCACGTCGAAGCCGTGGGCCCAGCCGCTGGTGGAGATCACCGTGACGTCGGCGTCGACGGTCATCCGCGAGGCGGCGCGGGCCAGGACCGGCAGAGCGGCGCGGTGGTGGCGGCGCAGCGCCGCGATCCGGTTGAGCGGCGAGGTCACCACGCGGACGTCGCGGAACTCCGGGAACGTGCCGTCGGCGTCGTACAGCAAGGTGTGCACCTCCGCGCCGGGGAAGGTGCGCAGCAGGGCGAGCACGACGCGTTCGGCTCCGCCGCGCTGGGTGAGGTAGTCGTGAGCGATCGCGACGCGGGGGCGGCTCACCGCGGCGCCTCGCCGCGGAGCCGGGGCGGCCCGTCGAGGACGCCGAGGCCGACCAGCCGGCCCACCAGGGCGTGCAGGTGCGTGCGGCCGGCGTCGGGTGAGTACTCGGCCTCCCACCGCCGGCGCCCCGCCGCGGTCACGTCGGCGGCAGGCAGCGCCCGGATCGCGTCGGCGAGCGTGCGGGCGAGCGCGGCGGCGTCGCCGGGGGGCACCACCCACGGGTGGTCAGGGCCGACCACCTCGGCCAGCGCGCCCGCGTCGGTGACCACGACCGGGCACCGCGACGCCATCGCCTCCGCGGCGACCAGCCCGAAGGACTCCGCCTGGACCGAGGGCACCACCGCGACGTGCACGCGGGCGAAGAACTCCACCGGCGACACCCAGCCGGTCTGCTCCACGCGCGCTCCCGAGGAGGCAAAGGCCGCCTGGACCTTCTCGCGGTCGGCCGAGGGCACGAACCGGTCGTCGCCCGCGATCACGAGCCGCACCCTCGCCCGCAGCCCGGGGTCCAGCAGGCCGCACGCGGCGGCCAGCACGTGCACGCCCTTCTCCAGCCCGACCCTGCCGATGAACCCGACCGAGACCTGGTCGCCGGGGGCCGGCCTGGGCGAGTCTGCGGCCCACCAGTCGGTCCAGTTGGGGAGCACCTCGGCGGGGGCGAGGCGGTCGGCAAGGTAGCGGGACGGTACGACGGTGGTGGCGGCGCCGATGCGCGCGATCCGGGCCAGGCGCCTGTTCAGCCCGATTGGCAGCTGGTGCAGGTGCACGATCCGGCGCGCCCGTCCGGCCGTGGCGAGCGCGGGGAGCAGTCCGTTGCACCACAGCACGCCGTCGCGGCTGCGGTCCCAGCGGCGCAGGGCCCGGGCGTACGACCGCCGGCCCTGGCAGGGCACGACGTGGACGTCCAGTCCGGCCGCGCGTGCCTCGGCCCCCAGGTGGCCGGGGGTCGACGGGACGACCGCGGTGACGTCGTAGCCGAGGTCGGAGAGGGCGCTCGCGAGCCGCAGCAGCATCACCTCGCCGCCACCGATGTCACCGCGGTTGGCGGCGACGTAGACCCGCGTCATCTCAGCCTCACGGTATCGAGGTCGGGGGCCCACACGGTGTCGTCCGCGCCGACGGCCGGGGAGCCGCGCTGGGTCTGCACGTAGGCCGCGGCCATGCCGAGCGCCAGGGCGGCCGGCAGCTCCAGCAGCACCTCGCCGAGGTTCACCGCGCACATGGAGACGGCGATGATGCCCGCTTCGTACCAGGGGTTGCGAAGGTCCGGTGCGCAGTCGCAGGAGCGCGAACAGGGTGAAGACGCCCGCCGCGACGATCAGGACCAGGCTGACCTGGCCACCCTCGTTGAGGATCGACAGGTAGCTGTTGTGGAAGAAGAACCGACCGCCCAGCACGTCGACGTAGCTGGTGCCGGGGCCGTGGCCGTACCAGGGGGCCTGGTCGATCTGCAGCTCCTCGAGCCTGGCGATGCGCGTGCGGAGTGCGTCGCTGCCGCTGCGGTCGCTGAACGGGCCGAGGGTGCGCAGCGTGACCGGGATGTTGGTGACCACCCAGATCATGCCGACCAGGAGCAGCGTCCCCAACGAGGCTGCGAGGAACCGCCCGATGACCACCCACACCACGATCAGCGCGACCGCCAGGAACGAGGTGCGGGAGAAGGTCAGGACCACGAGGACCACCAGGATCAGGCCCAGAGGTACGCGGAACCGGCTGCCTGGCAGGCCGGCGAGCGCGAGGCAGCCCAGCGTGGTGAGCATGAAGCCAGCCGCGTTGGGGTCGGCCATCAGGCCGGCCAGCCGGCCTTCGTAGCCGGTGCCGTAGCCCGCGTAGTACGCCGCGGCGGAGACCAGCAGCCCGACGGCCAGCCCCTTGGCCATGGATCGGGTGTGAAAGCGGCCCTGCGCCGCCATCAGGGCCAACGCGACGTAGAGCACGAGGTGGAGAACCCGGCGGCTGGGGGTCGATGTTGGCGGCGTTCAGCTGCGCCGACAGGAGCATCAGCGCGAGCAGTGACAGGAGCGTCCAGGTCAGCCACGGGCTCGACCGCACGCGCGGTCTCCGGAGGCAGCGCCAGACCGACGGCGAGACCGGCCGCGAGCTCGGAGCCTGGCAGGCCGCCGAACTGGAGCGTGCGCCATGGGGAACGTGGCGAAGAGCGAAGAAGTCGATGAGCCGACCGTCGTTGCTGTCGCGACGGTGCGACTCGTCGGAGAGCACCGGAAACGCGTCCCAGGTGCCCGAGCGGCTCGAGAACGTGCCCGCGCTCACCGCAGGGCCTCCGCGTAGACCTCGCCGATCGCGGCCGTCATGTCGGCGACGGTCGGCCAGCCTGCCGGCACCTTGGGCCGGGCGTCGAGGCTCGCCCCTGCTCGACGAGTGCGGCGGCCACGGCATCGTGGTCGGCCGGGTCGACGAGGCAGTGGTCGGGCAGCATCTCGGGCATCCCGCCGACGGGCGCGGCCACGACGCCGGTGCCGTGCGACGAGACCGTCGAGGACGGCGTACGGGCAGTTCTCCCAGACCGACAGCATCGCCAGCACGTCGGCCTCGGCCAGCGCGCCGGCCGGCGTCGACGTAGCCGGGCAGCGCGACCCGGTCGTCGAGGCCGAGCGCGCGTCACCTGGCGGCGCAGGTCGGCCTCGAGCTCGCCGACGCCGGCCAGGGTGAGCGTCGCGTCGGCGTGGTCGCGGGCGACCAGGGCGAAGCGCGTCGACGAGGTCGGCCAGCCGCTTCTCGGGGGCCAGCCGGGCGAGCGACAGGACCCGCAGCCCGGCCTGCGTGGCGCGGCGGCGCCGGGACGCGGGTCGACGCCGTTGGGGATCACGCGGACCTCGCTGGCGCGGGTGCCACTTGTCGGCCATCGCGCGGCGGGTCGCCTCGGAGACCGCGATGACCGCGTCGAAGCGGCGCAGCCGGGCTCGGTGGGCCCGGCGCCATCACCGCCGACTTCGCGCGCGCCGACCGTGGTAGACGCTGTCGTCGGCGGCGATGCCGTGCTCGGTGGTGACCAGCGCGACGCGTCGCGGCGTGGCGAGGGCGGCCGACGATGTCGGCGTACGAGAGGTGGGTGTGCACCACGCGCGGGCGCAGCTCGCTCGACGCGTGCGGCGCAGCGAGCGCACGCTGGCGCGCAGCCCGTGCTCCGGGCCGAACGGCGCCGCGACCACCGCGCCGCCGGCCGCGCGCACCTCGGCGACCAGGCGTCCGGGCGGGCACAGCACGACCGAGCCGCCAGCCGGGCAGGCCGGCCCGGACGACGTCGAGCGACGTGGCGGGCCACCCCGCCCAGGTCGCTGACGGGGATCGACCCACAGGGCGGTCGGCCGGGTGCCGCGGTGCCGGTCGTCTCAGAACCACTGCTCCAGCCGCTCGAGGGCGATCCAGAACCCCTCGCCGTCGTTGACGTGGCCCTGCCAGATCTCGGGGATGAAGCCGGCGCCGGGCGCGATGCTCGTCGAGCTGTCGGGCCAGCAGCGCCCAGTCGACCTCGCCGTCGCCGACCTGGACGCCCTCGCCGTCGACACCCGGTGGCGTCGACGAGGTGGAGGTGGTCGGCGTGCGGGGCGAGCAGGTCGATGGCCTCGGAGAACGGCCTGGCCCTTGAAGTTGGCGGCCAGCTTGGAGTGGGAGACGTCGAGGCACAGCCGCCGGCCGTAGCTGCTCGGCCCAGGCGCGCGGTGTCGGCGGCGCCGACGAACAGGTTGCAGAACGAGCTGGCCGCCCATGTACCAGGGGAACGGCGGCAGCGTCTGGGCGCACAGCCGGACGCCGGTGTCGTCGATGCGGTCGAGGCCCGGCGGCGACCCGGGCGTACATGTCGCCGAGCTCGTGGTCGGGCGACGTGGGCGTCCTTGGTGAAGCCGCCCAGGCTGGCGATCACGACCGGGTCGCGGCGCGTCGCCTGCGGAAGTAGCGCCTTGAGCGACGCGGGTCAGCGTCGATGACCCGCTGGAGCTCGCGCGATCGAGCGCTCCCAGTGGGCGTCGTCCTCGCTGGCGAGGTTGAGCATGAAGTCGCCGGCGAACAGGTCGGGGGAGTGGCAGGCGAACGCCGTGTCGGCAGCCGGCCGTCGTACTTCGCGAAGACCGTCGGCGGGGTCGATCTCGAGGTCCTTGTAGGAGAAGTGGAACTCGAGGAAGTCGGGCAGTGCAGTCGCGCGTCATCGCGTCGATGTCGTGGTAGCGGACCGGCAGGCCCCACGGGCGCTTGAAGTCGTACTGCGCGGCCGCTGCGGCGCGGCGTCGCCGAGGTCGCTGGCGTAGAAGAAGTCGCCGGGCTCGAAGGCGCGCGGCGGCGGTGCGGCCCGACGAGCCGGTCGAGGGCGTTGGGCTGGAGGCCGCGGCCGGGGCTCTTGATGTCGACGGCGTCGGCGGTCGATGGTGTCGCCGACCTCGATGCGGCGGGCGGCGACCAGGCGACTTGGCGAGGTTGACGCGGTTCATCATCTCGCCGGTGGAGACCCCGCGCGGGGCGGCGGTGCCGAGCGCCTCCTCGACCTCGCGGATGCGCTGCGACCATCTCCTTGAACTCGCCGGGCAGCAGGCTGACCTTGTGGTCGTTGCCCTCGAGGGTGCGGTCGGTGGTGAAGTGCTTCTCGATGATCTTGGCGCCGAGCGCCGACGGCGGCGAGCGGGCACGTGGAAGCCGCGCTCGTGGCCGGAGTAGCCGACGGGGCACTGGCCGATCTCGGCCAGCCGCGTCGAGGTAGCGCGAGGTTGACGTCCTTGAACGGCGCCGGGTAGGTCGACTGGCAGTGCAGCAGGGCGTACGACGCGCCGGTGCCGCGCACCAGCTCGACGGTCTCGCATGATCTCGGCCTCGGTCGACATGCCGGTCGAGATCACCATCGGGACGCCGTACGCGGCCATGTGCGCGCAGCAGCGTGTGGTTGGTCATGTCGGCGGAGGCGACCTTGAAGCGCCGGGATGCCGTACGCCGCGAGGCGGTCGACGCTGGGCGGGTCCCAGGCCGTGCACATCACCTCGACGCCGACGTCGCGCGCAGTGGTCGAAGACCTCGAAGAGCTGGTCGGCCGTCGAGGTTGAACTTCGCGAGCAGGTCGAGGGTGTACTGCGGGCCGAGGTCCTCGCCGCCGCTGCCGGCCGACGCCCTGGCGGTAGAGCGCGTCCATGTCGCGCAGCTGGAACTTCACGACGTCGGCGCCGGCCTCGACCGACCGGTCGACGAGCTCCTTGGCGAAGTCGACCGAGCCCTGGTGGTTGATGCCGATCTCGCTGATCACCAGGCCGGCGCTGTCGCGGTCGACCTGGTAGCGGCCGATCCGGAGCTCGTTGTCGCGGTTGATCGCGACGGCGACGAGGTGGCCGCGCTCGTCGACCAGCGGCACGTGGTCGATGCCCGGCGCCGAAGAGCGTGCGCGATCTCGGCCGGGCGTGGTGCTGATCGGCAGGCCGACGCGGACCTCGGTGTTGCGCGGCCTCGCGGCGCGGCGCGGTTGAGGTCGACGCGGGCCTGGCGTGGCTGACCCAGCGGCGGAAGTCGCCGTCGGACAGCGAGCCCTCGAGGTGGCCGTGGCTGTCGACGAGGAAGATGATCCGCGCCTGGTTGGCGGTGATCTTCTCGAGGGCGCGCAGCACCGGGTCCTCGGCGTAGACGAGGTACGCCGCCAGGTTGCGCTCGATGATCACCACAGAATCCTGTCACCTCGGGCGCCTGCGGGTCCGGAGGTTGGGTAAAGAGCCGGTGGCCGTGGCGTTTCGGCTCAGAGATAGGCGTCCGGCACGGGCCCCAGGACCTCCATGTGGTATCGCCGGCCGCGATCTCGTCCAGGCGCTCCGGCGTGTCGCCCCGCCGGTGGCCTCGCAACGGGCCAGCTCCTCGAAGAACCCGACCATGCCGGCCGGCGAGAACAGGTTGAGCTTGCGGCCCGGTGGTCTCGGACACCACCTGGAAGGTGTGCGCCACGCCTGCGGCACGTACACGAAGCTGCCTGGCGGGCAGACCTGGCGACGGTCCTCGAGGATCATCAGGTAGTCGCCCTCGAGCACGAAGAACCCCTCCGCGCTGTCGTGGTGACGGTGGAGCGGCGGACCGAAACCCGGCGGCTCGCGGCGGGTCTGCAGCAGCGCGAACGCCCCGTCGGTCTGTCCTCGGCGGTCGCCAGCACGACCGCCTCGAAGTTGCCGAGGTCGAGCACCCTGCCCTCGTCCGGAAGCACGACGTACGGCTCAGCCATGGCGGCAGGGTCTGCCGTGGCGTTGTACGACGTCAAGGCGTACCAGGGCAGCCAGGCGCTGGCTGAGGAGGCTGGGGTAACTCCTCTGAACCAGGTTCACGAATGTTGCCCCGAGTGGCCCGCACTCACGCTTCGCGTGTCCTGCTGCCGATGGTCCGCCTTTCGCCGACGTTGACGCCTGTGAGGCAGCTCGCGTCCCGGCTAGAGTGCGGCTCAAATGCACTTCGAGAAGTCCATCGAGATCGACGCACCGCAACAACGGGTGTGGGACGTGCTCGCAGACCTCGAGGCGTGGCCACAGCGCATCGAGACCGTCGACGTCGTCGAGCTGCTCACGGCTGCGCCGATCACCCAGGGCAGCCGCGTGCGCCTCAAGCAACCGAAGCTGCCCGAAGGCACCTGGGACATCACCGTCTGGGACGCGCCCTCGTACTTCGTGTGGACGCAGAAGACCAGCGGCATCACCAGCACCGCGGGTCACCGCGTCGAGGCGCTGGACGAGCGTCGCGCACGTCTCACGCTGGCGCTCGACATGCGGGGCTTCCTCATCCCAGTCGCCCTGTTCTACAAGGGACTGACCAACCGGTACCTAAACCTGGAAGCCGAAGGCATGAAGCGGGCCGCGGAAGGTTCCTGAGCGCTGCCCAGGGCACGGCTCTCGGGCAGCTAAACCCGGTGACGTCGGCGGTCGTCCCCGCGATAGTGGCCGACGTGGAAGGTCGAGGTCGTCGTCGCCCATCACGAGCGCGCGACCCTGCGCGTCGGTGAGGTGTTCCTGAAGATCGACGCTGACCAGACGCACACCGACATCGAGGTCGAGGCCATGGCCTTGGCGCCGATCCCGACTCCGGAGGTCCTGTGGCGGAACCCGCCCGTGCTCGCGCTCGCCGCCCTCCCTGGGAAGGCACTCGGCCGCCTCGGCGAGCCGTCGATCGCGTCGTCGGCGGCGTGGGCCGCGGCGGGTGCCGCCGTACGGATGCTGCACGACGCGCCGCTGCCTCCCTGGCCTGGTCGGAGCCTCGACGAGAAGGCATCCGACCTCGACCGCGAGTGCGCGTGGCTCCTCACGAACGGCGTCCTTCCCGCCGACCTGGTCACGCGCAACCGCCAGGTCGCCGAGGCTGCGCTCCGGCCGTGGACACCGGTGTTCATGCACGGCGACCTGCAGGTCGCCCACGTGTTCGTCGACGGTGACAAGATCACCGGCGTGGTCGACTGGTCCGAGGCGGGCCAGGGCGACGCCCTCTACGACCTCGCCAGCCTGACGCTCGGACACCCGGAGCACCTCGGCGACGTCATCGCCGGCTATGGCACCGACGTCGACCTCGACGTGATCCGCGGCTGGTGGTCGATGCGTTGCCTGACGGCGGTCCGGTGGCTGGTCGAGCACGGCTTCGACCCGGCCTCGCCAGGCTGCGAGATCGACGTGCTGAGATCCCAGCTCTGAGGCGACCGAGCGCAGGGACCCCGGCTCTCGGCAGGCGGCGCGCTGGGTCGATCACGGAGCCGGGGGCTCGGGGTCGGCCCTGCGCTCGGCCCGCCACGGGGCGCGCCACTCTGCGGCCTCCCAGCCGTCCATGATGTAGATCCGCTCGTGGGCGACCCGGTCGCCCCGGAAGTCCATGATGCTGACGGTGAACATCCAGGGCGCACCGTTGTAGCTGATCAGGTACTCGGTGACGACCAGGTCGTCGCGATGGCTGATGCGCCGGAGGTGGAACTTGAGGTCGGCGGGGTACTGCCGGCGCCACTCGCGGAAGTTGTCCACGCCCTCGAAGCGCTCGCCGGACTGTGGGAACTCCAAGACGGCGTCGTCGTGGTAGATCTCGTGGGCGACGTCCTCGTCCTTGCCCGAGTGCTCCCAGTGACGACGCAACGCCTGATGCAGCTCGTCGTCGGTGAGCATCCGAGTCACGTGGCGGTCTCCCACAGGCCGATCAGGTTGCCCTCGGTGTCGGTGAAGTAGCCGGTGAACCCCATGTCGCCGACGGCCATCCGCTGGTGGACGACCGTGCCGCCGGCGTCCTTGACCTTCGCGAGCGCGTCGTCGACGTTCGCCACGTCGATCACGAGGTTGGGCGCCTTGCCGGGGAACTGCTCGCTCCGCTCGAACAACCCGCCGTTGATGAACCCGGGCTCGGTCGGGCCGCTCTGCTGGTCGGTCGGCCCCGTCGTCACGATCGTGTAGCCCATCTCGGGCATCTCCGTCAGCTGCCACCCGAAGGCGTCTCGGTAGAAGGAGCGGGCGCGGTCCCCGTCGTCGAAGGGGATCTCGAAGTGGACGACCCTGCCTGACATGGCAATCCTCCTTGGCGTCGATGGTTGCGGTACTCGCCAGCCTCGCCCGGGACCAGCCCGGGGTCAACGTCGTGTCGAGGTCGCGTCGAGCTCGTCCATCAGCGTCGCGGAGCGGGCGGGGTCGACCTTCCGCACGAAGTACTGACCCGACCCGCGGATGGCAGGCAGGTCGTCGAGGTCGAGAACGGCGGGGTTCTCCCGCGCCGGGTCCCAGTCGATGTAGTGGTGGTAGACCCGCTTCTCCTCGGGGCGGAAGGCGCCGCCTTCCCAACCTTCCAGCGTGCTGGCCAGCGGCGAGTTGGCCAGCAGGGTCTGCACGGCGATCTCGTCGGGGACGTTGATGGTGCGCAGGTACCGCATCACCCGCCGGTGCTCGCGGTCGTGCGCGGCCGCGACCACGTACTCGGCGGCGGGCCGGGCCAGGCACATCCAGGTCGACCCGCGGTAGAGCGGGACCGGTGGAGTACGCCGGGGAAGCCGTCGGTTGAGGCGGTCGACGAAGCGGTAGGCCCGCTTGCCCCAGTCGCCCGGCAGCAGGGCGTACTGGTCGTGGAAGCACCAGGTATGGGGGATCGTGTCGAACTGGCTGCCCGGAAGCATCGGGTAGAAGTTCACGTACGAGCGTCCGGGCACCAGGTGCTCCTCGAGCTCGGCTTCCGGGCGGGCGGGGTAGTCGAGGCCCGACAGCAGCTGCACGTGGGTGGCGTCCGGGTCGGCAGCCAGGGCGTCCTCGACGACGGTGAGCAGCGCGCGGGCCAGCGAGAAGCCTCCCCAGGTGACCTTGAGTCGCCGCCGGCTGAAGCTCGCCCGCCCGGAGACGGCCTCGTCGAAGGGGCGCAGGTCGGCGTGGCCGTCGACGTGCACCACGACCGTCGACCCGTGCCGCGACAGCCGGTCGACGAGCCGGGCGAGCTGGCCGGGCTGGTGGTGCGCCAGCACCGCGTAGACAGGGGACCCCATTCACAGCCCTCGCAGCTGCTGCTCGGCGATCGCGAGGTCCAGCTCGGTGTCGACGTCGGTGCCCTCGACCTCGTCCATCACGAACAGGCCGATCCGGCCGCCGAGGCGGTTGTCGAGGTCGTCGTACACCCATCGCTTGGTGACGTAGAGCGAACCGGTCTCGCGGTAGCGCAGCGTCTCGGAGGTGAGGTCCTGGCGACGCGGACGGGCGTCGACGGCGTAGTCGGCACGCGGCGGGTCGCCGGCCCACCACAGGAACGGCGCCTGCGGGACGACGCCCACCATCGAGTCGACGCCGGTCGACGGCGAACTCCGCGAGCGCGCGGTCGAGGGTGCCCGGGCAGGCGTACCGGGCGAGGTCGCCTGCAGCAGCATCACGGTCGAGGCCTGGGTGCCGAGCGCGTCGAGGGTCGCCAGCGCGTGCCGGACGACGGGCTCGGTCGCGGTGGTGTCCTGGGCGAGCTCCGCCGGGCGCAGGAACGGCACCGACGCGCCGGCGGCTCGCGCGACCGCGGCGATCTCGTCGTCGTCGGTCGAGACGACGACCTCGAGCGGCTCGGTCACCGCGAGCGCCTGCTCGATGGTCCACACGATCAGCGGCTTGCCGGCGACCTCACGGAGGTTCTTGCCGGGCACGCCCTTGCTGCCGCCGCGCGCCGGGATCACGCAGACGGCCGTCACAGGAGGGCCTCGATCGCGGCGGCCACGGCCACGGCGGGCTCGCGCTCGGGCGTGGCGGGCGCGGGCGTGGGCTCGGCGCCGTAGCGGGACATGGCGTAACGCTCCCAGAACTCCTCGAGCCACGCAGGCGGGTCGGTCGTACGCCGCCCAGGCCGGTACGCCGCGGGCGGCGGCCTCGAGGATGCCCGTCGAGAAGACGCTGACCACCGGCGTCGGCAGCTCGCGCAGCGGCACGGAGCCGTCGTCGAGCTCGATGCCCTGGCGCCGCCAGCGCGCGTGCTGCCACCGCGAGAGCCGGTCGCGCTCGCCCGGGTGCGGCCGGTAGCGGGCGCCCTCGGTGCGGCAGAACGCGCCGGTGAACCGCGCCATCTCGCGGCGGCCCATCTCGGCGCTGTGCAGCTGGCCGAGGAACGTCGGCCGGTCGTCGGTCACGCGGGTGTGCCCCCGGCCCGGCCTCCCAGAGCAGCTGCGAGCCGACGACCTGCGTCTGCACGTCGGCCCGCCCCGACCGTCCAGAAGTCCGCGTCGGCGTCCGACCAGGCCAGCAGGTGCGGAGTCGGGGGCGAGCGGCGGCGCGTGGGGGTCAGCAGGCCGTGCTGGACGGCGACGAACGCGCGCGCCCAGGCGTCGCGACCACGCGTGGGCGACCGCGCCGAGCGGCAGGTAGTGGCCGGCGGCCGACCACCACCGCACCGACGCGAGCTCCTCCGGGACGACGTCGCGTCGCGGGTGACGAGGGAGCGGCCTCGGCGGTCGAGCCGGTCGGGACCGGAGGGTGCCGGTGAGAGCACGGCGTACGGCGCCGACAGATGCGCCGTCATCTCGAACAGCGCCATCAGGCTCGTCGGGGCGAGCCAGTCGAGGACGACGAGCACGCGCGGCCCGGAGACCATGGTCGTCAGGCGTGCCGCGCGAGCGGCGGCTGCGGTGCGGAACGCGGTCGACGCAGCGCTCGCAGCGGCGAGCGCGAGCGCTGCCAGGCGTGCCAGGCGTCGAGGTCGCGCGGGTGGTTCAGCCCCACAGCTGCTCCACGACGCGCGACCCGGTGGTCGAAGGTGTGCTCGGCGAGGGTGCGCCGGCGCCCCGCCTCGCGCAGGCCCTCGCGCCCACGGCGAGGTCGATGCGGGCCCGCGACGCACAGCTCGAGCAGCTCCTCGAACGTCTCCCAGCGTGGCGAGCTCGACGCCGTCGTCGTAGAGGCCGGCCAGGTCGGGACGGTCGATGAGCTGGACGGCGCCCGAGCCGCACGCCTCGAAGGTGCGCATCGCGAAGCCGTCCTGGTCGGTGTGCATGCTGAGCGTGGCCGCGGACGCGGCCATCACGGCGTACGCCGTGTCGCGGTCGACGTCGCGCTCGGCGGCACGTCCGGGCGGTGCCAGCCCCAGGTGCGCAGCCGGTCGACCGGGTGGCGCGACCAGTCGCGACCGTAGGCGCGGACGGGCACGCCGGCCTCGTGCAGCCCGACGCAGCGTCTGCTCGCGGTCGGGGTAGCGCGCGCCGACGAAGCTGATCTCGTCGCGCCGGACCATCGGCCGCACGACCTGCCGGTCGCGGTCGAAGGCGTTGGGCAGATGGTGGGCGTCGATGCCCTGGTCGCGCAGCCACTGCACGTCCAGCGGCGAGTAGCTGGTCACCGCCGTGGCCCGCGCAAGGTTGGCGACGTCGTGGCTCATCCGGCGCACCTCGTCGTAGAGCCAGACGACGAACGGCCTCCCGGACTCCTCGAGCCGGTCCCAGAACCGCGTGCTCGAACAGGTCGCCCCGGATCACCAGCACCACGTCGGGCCGGACCGCGGCGTGGACCTCGAGGGCGCTGTCGGTGGCGCGCCGTGCGGCGCTCGCAGTGCCGGTCGGCGCCGAGCCGGCCGAGGAACCTCTCGGGCAGCTCGACCGTCGAGCTTGTGGCGGGCCTTCTCCCAGGTGCCGACGTGCGCGTCGTACGGGTGCACCGTGACGTCGTGGCCGCGTCGGCGCAGGGCGTTGCCGATCGAGTCGCCGTAGCCGTGGAACGCAGGGGTGACGACCAGGACCTTGGTCACCGCGCGGTCACCGGGCCTCCGTCGGCGTCGAGCAGCCAGACGGGCGAGCAGCCGGTCGACGATCTTGTCGAGGATCAGCGCGCAGGCCCGGGCCGCCTCGGGCCCGCGACGGTAGGGGTCGACGATGTCGAGGTCGGCGGTAGCGCCGCCTCGGGCGGCCACGAGCGCAGCCGCGAGCTCCGAGGCGGGAGTGCCCGGGTCGATCCGGTCGAGGGCCCGGTCGGCCTGGCCGACGGTCAGCACCTTGCGGGTCGCGATCGGGTGCTCGTCGAGGATGGCGGCCCGGTGCGCCGCCTCGGCGGTGAGCACCAGGTCGGCGCGGCCGAGCATCGAGCCGGTCACCCGGCGGCTGCGGAAGTCGTCGGACGAGATCCCGCGTGCCGTCAGCTCGACGGCCATCGCCGGGTCGATCAGGGTGTCGTCGCGAGCGTGCACCCCGGCGCTGGCGAAGTCGACCGGGGCGTCCCCGGCCAGCGACCTGGCCCGCAGCTCGAGGTACGGCGACCGCGAGATGTTCGCCGTGCAGACGAACAAGCACCTGCAACCGGTCGGCGGAGTCGGACACCGGACATCCTGCCAGGCCGCTTCGCTTGGGCGAGTCCGAGCGCGCTGCGGCGCCCCGTCTTGCCTCGTCGCTGGCTCGCTGCGCTCGCCTCGCTCCTCAGTCCAGACGGGGCGGCGCGCTCGGACGGTCTGTGGCGAGGGTCGGCTGTCAGTACGCGCCGCGGGAGCTCAGGACGGCGGAGACGGTGCGGGCCAGGATGTTGAGGTCCTGGACCATCGACCAGTTGTCGACGTAGTAGAGGTCGAGGCGCACGGTCTCGTCCCAGCTGAGGTCGGAGCGGCCGGAGACCTGCCACAGGCCGGTCATGCCGGGGCGCACCCGCAGGCGACGGCTCATGTCGGAGCCGTAGCGGGCAGCCTCGTGCGGCAGCGGCGGGCGCGGGCCGACCAGGCTCATCTGGCCGCGCAGCACGTTCCACAGCTGGGGCAGCTCGTCGATCGAGAGCCGGCGGATCAGCCTGCCGGGCCTGGTCACGCGCGGGTCGTCGGCCATCTTGAACAGCACGGCGCTGCGCTCGTGGTTGACCTCGAGGTCGGCGCGCAGCTGCTCGGCGTCGATGACCATGCTGCGGAACTTCAGGCAGCTGAACGGGCGGCCGTCGCGGCCGATGCGGGTCTGGCGGAAGAGCACCGGGCCGCCGTCGTGGAACTTGATGGCGACCGCGGTGGCCAGCCAGACAGGCGAGATCAGCAGCAGGATGACCGAGCGAGCCGACGACGTCGAAGGCGCGCTTGGCCCAGTGAGAGGCGTGCAGCGTGCGCGGGGCGTCGACGTGGACGAGCGGCAGTCCGGCGACCGGGCGGACCTTGAGGCGCTCGCTGGAGACGTCGGTGAGGCTCGGGACCACGATCGCACTGGACCGTGTGAGCCCTCGAGGTCCCACATCGCGCGGCGCAGGTCGTGGGCGCTGGAGAACGCGCCGTCGGCGAAGACGATGACGTCGGCGCTGACGCCGTCGATGGCGGCGGCGGCGTCGGTGGTCGAGCCGAGGACGGGGATGCCGGCCGGGGTCTCGATGACCTGGCTGGTCGGCGGTGGTCAGCGCGCCGAGCACGGTGTAGCCGAGCCACGACTCGCGGCGCAGCACCGCGGCGACCTCGTCGATGTGGCGGGCGTTGCCGGCGATGATCACGCCCTGGCGCAGGTGGCCGTGGCGGCGGGTGTGCTGGATCGAGCGGCGGAACACGAAGCGCCACGCCAGGAGCAGCGGCGTCCCGATCGTGAACGCCAGCAGGAAGAAGCCGCGAGAGAGCGGGAAGCCGGTGAGGTAGCAGCCGATACCGACCAGGGCAGAGCTGAGCAGCGAGGCCTTGAGGACCAGCTTGTACTCCTCGGTGCCGGCCCCGAAGATGTCGCGGGCGTAGGCGCCGACGGCGAGCAGCATCGCGGCCCAGCCGACGAGCAGCGGGCCGGCGGCCACGCTCACGAAGTCGACGACGTCGTCGCGCGGGTCGAAGAACGTCAGCTCCTGCCGGCCGATCATCGCGACGAACACAGCGAACGCCAGCAGGACGAAGTCGCCGATCGCGGCGACGAGCGGGATCAGGCGCGCCGAATGTGACGGCTGCGTACGCGCCATCCTGCGGACGGCGTTGTCGAGCAACGTCATGTGATGTGTTCCCCCCGAACGAACGGGACGCGCCCCCACGCGGCCCCCGACTGATTCTGCCCCTCCTGTCGGCATTCCGGAAGGAAACGAGCCAGGACCCTGGCAAATGTCTATGCCGCCTGGGGTTCGGCCACCGATTTCGTCGTGTGTTGTCCATCTCAGATCGCCTGCCCGGCGTCGCTGCGGCGGTAGCCCGCGAGGGCACCTGCCTCCACGGTGAGCGCGACGGCCTTCTCGGCGACCCAGCGCGGCAGGCGGTCGGCCAGCCGGTCGACGGCCCGGCCGGCCCGGCCGATGCCCCGCTCGCTGAGCAGTCGCGCGGCCGCGCCGACGGCCAGGTTCCAAGGGTCGCGGCCCGGCCGGGGCCACCACCTGGAAGCCGTGCTTGGCCTCGAAGCGGCGCCGGGCGGACCCGGAGTAGTAGGCGCGCAGCGCGCGGCCGGCGGTCGTGGTGGCGGCGATGTGGTGGTCGGTCTCGAGCCCGGGGACGACCGTGATCGGGTACGCCCGCACTGTGCACGCGGTAGCCCCAGTCGACGTCCTCCCAGCCGTAGCCGCGGTAGCCCTCGTCGTACGGGCCGACGCGGTCCCAGGTGCTCGCGGTCGACCGAGACGTTGCCGCCCCAGTAGCGCCAGCGCGTGTCGGGCGAGGCGGCGTGCGCACCGGCACGGAACCGCTCGTACGCCGGGCGGCCGTAGACGCGCGCGTACGCCGTCTCCGGGAACACGTTGCGGCACATCCCGACCACCCCCGCTGGACCCGACTGCGTGGGCGGCGGCGTGGAGCTGGACGTAGTCGGGGCCGGGAGCCAGGTCGTCGTCGCAGCGGACCAGGACGTCGCCCTTCGCGTCGGCGTGGCCGGCGTTGAGGGCTGCCGGCCGGCCGCGGTTGGCCGGGGAACACCACGGCCCGCACGGGCACGCGGTCGGCCCACGCCGCCAGCACCTGCTCGCTGCCGTCGACGTCGCCGTCGAGCACCACGACGACCTCCCAGTCGTCGTGGGTCTGGCGCTCGAGGCAGCCCGAGCAGGACCGGCAGCCGCTCGGCGCCGCCTCGGGAGGGCACGACCACGGAGACCTCGGGACTCATCGCGCGGGCCCCTCGACGGAGCAGGGCGGCCTCCTGGCGAGCGGTGCGCAGCGGCGCGACGTCGCGACCGGCGATGCGGCGGCCGGTGTTCCAGGCCAGGTTGGTGGCGGTGGCCGCACCCAGGGCGAGCCTGCAGCCGTCGTCGTCCACCCCACTTGTCGGCGTACGCGAGCCGCGACTGCACCAGCCACTCGCGGCGGCGGGCGGACTCGCTCGAGCCGCCGCCTGCGTGCACGGCGGTCGGCGCGGAGAGCACGACGGACGGCAGGCCGCGCTCCCGGAGCCGGCGCTGGAGGTCGACCTCCTCGGAGTTCATGAAGAAGCGCTCGTCGAAGCCACCCACGGCGCGGAAGTCGGCGACCGGCACCAGCATTGCGGCGCCCGACCACCCAGTCGACGACGGTCTCGGTGTCGCGTGCGTCGACGTCGTGGCCGACGGCGCGGTGCAGCGTGTCGGTGTCACGCCACCGCGCGAGCGGCACCAGCCACTCGGTGACCTGGTGCCGCACCCGCGGGAAGCGTCGCCCGGTCGGCAGCTCGGCGCCGTCCGGCCCGACGACGCGCGGACTGACGACTGCCGGCTGCCACGGACGTGCCGCGGCGACGAGGTCGGCCACGAACGTGGGGCCGATCTCGAGGTCGCTGTTGAGCACCAGCAGGAGGTCGCCCTCGGCCACCGAGGCGCCGGTGTTGACGGCCGCACCGAAGCCGCCGTTGGTCTCCCGCCGGACGACCTCGACCCCGGCGAGGCCGGGGAACGGCTCGGGTGAGGCGTCGTCGACGACGACGACCTGGAGGGCGGACGTGCCCTCGCCGGGCGCCTGCGACACCAGCGCCTCGAGCAGCGGGATCGGGGTCTCGGGTGCGCCGAAGTGGGGGACGACAGCCGTGACCGACTCCGCTCCCACACTCGCCTCCTTGCTGGTCTGGACAGGCGGCTCAGTCTAGGAGTGTCGGAGGGGCGGCCTCAGCGCTTCGCGGAAGTCGGTGTCTTGCCCGAACGAGTACGCCGGCGGGCCCACCAGCGGCGTACGGCGCCCTGGCAGGGCAGCTCGACCAGGTGGTGGAGCGCCATCGCCGAACCGAGCGCTGCCGCGCCGATCGCGGTCAGCGACACCACGTGGTCGACCTGGCTCGTGGTGGGCAGGTGCGGAGCGAGGTTCACGATGACCAGCTCGTGCACGAGGTAGAAGCCGAACGAGACCTCGCCCAGGTAGGTCAGCGGCCGGCGCTGGAGCACCCCGCTCCGCCCACCCAGGTCGGCCAGTGCGGCGGAGAGGATGACGAGGGCGAAGAACGGGTCGAGGACGATGTCGGCGATCGACTGGCGGAGGTTGCCGGGGCTGACGGACAGGGCGCCGGCGACGACCAGGAGCAGCAGCACGCACGGGACGAACGGCAGCCGCGGTCGCCAGCCCTTCTCGACCAGCACCGCCAGCAGGACGCCGAGCACGAACTCGCCCGAGCGGATCAGCGGGTTGGTGTAGGCGTAGACGTCAGCGGCGCTGCTGTGGAGCCCGAACGCCACCGCCGCCGCCGTCGTCACGGCGACCCACGTGCCCGCTGCGACGACCGCACCCGACCGGGAGGACGCTGCCAGCCTCCGGATCACCAACGGCGCGCAGAGGTAGAAGAACGCCTCGCACGCCAGGGACCAGCTCACGGCGTTCATGCCGAACACCACGTCCCAGTCGGAGAACCACGACTGGACGAGCAGGAGGCCCGCGACGGCGCCGAGCCAGGTGATGGCGCCGGGCACGACCGGGAGCACCACCGCGACGACCAGCATCACGAAGTGGCTCGGGTAGACCCGCGCGAATCGTCTGACCCAGAAGTCCGCCGCCACGTCGTGGGGCCGGATCGACCAGGTCAGCACGAACCCGGACAGGATGAAGAAGAACCCGACCCCGGCGAACCCGTAGCGGAACCACTCGTCGTTGGGCAGCAGCTCGGTGTGCCGCATCAGGTGGTAGCCGAGGACCGCCAAGGCCGCGAAGGCCCGCAGGCTGGTGAGCCGCGGCAGGTCGCGGCGGGGTGCGGGCTCCTCGCCGGCGATCGGTTCGGTCAGGCCACTGCTCATGGCGTGCTGCTCCTCCGGCCGGCACGGTCCACGACGGGCACCTCGCCGTCCGGGTCCCACGTCGGCCACCGGCCCGGTCGCACCCTGGTCATCGGGCCTGCGGCATCCCAGCGGATGCGGACGTCCGGCGCTCCGGAGGTGATGGTGCGCCACACGTCGTCGATGGCGTCGTCGGTGAGGGTGCCGCCGGCCCGCCAGTGCTCGCCCAGCACCGGGGCCGGCGCCCGGCGGGCGGCAGCCAGTCCCTGGCGTAGCTTGCGAGCCACCTGCTCCTCGCTGCGGTAGATGGCGTGCGCGACGTACAGCCCGCGGGAGCGCGGCCCGACCCGCGCCACGTCGTGGTTGCCGTGGCCGACCACCGCCAGGGGGTGCGAGCGGAACGCCGCCTTGCTGGGGAACGACGGGGTCGCGTCGAGGAGGTACGTCGCGTCCCGGGCGTCGGCGGCCGGCGTCACCGTCACCATGTGGAGGAAGTCGCCGAACACCACGTCGCCGGTCTGCTCGCGCAGGAAGTCGGAGAGCCGCTGCCCGCGGGCGAACCAGAACTCGTCGCCGTCGAACGGGACCACCCAGTCGGCGCCGGCCCGCCAGGCCCGGTGGGCCAGGTGGGTGTTCTTCTCCGACTGGATGTGCACCGGCTCGCTGTCGCGGGCGACGTGCACCCGCGGGTCTGACCGCGCCAGCCCGGCCAGCAGCTCGTAGGTGCCGTCCGTCGACCGGTTGTCGGCCACCAGCACGTGGTCGACGCCCTGGTCGAGCAGGTGCTCGACGACGGCGCCGACGACGTCGCGCTCGTCGCGGACGGTGGACACCGCCCACACCTCGCCCGGCCGGCGACGGCGCCGGGGCAGGTCGGGGAGGTCGCTGCGGCGCACCGCGCGCGCCAGGCGGCCCCAGCGCCGGGGGTCGCGGAACTCACGCGCCGACCAGCTGAGCTGGCCGAGCTGGGCGCGCAGTGAGTCGTGCATCGGACAACGAGCCTAAGGCGCGCTCAGGGGCGCGGGGCTGGAATCGTCAGGTCGACGGGCCAGCTGTCCCACGTCCGTGGGTCCTCCTCGCGGAACGGGCCGACCGGCGACCACCACAGGTCCGGACGGGGCCGGCCCGCCAGGACGTCGGCCCACGCCTGGTCGGTCCAGGCCACGCCGGCGTCGCGGAACCTCGCCCAGTGCTTGCCCTGCCCCCGGGCGACCTGGTCGTCGGTGAGCGCGGCGCCGCCCTGCACGCCCTTGCGGCGCAGCTGGGCGGCCGACCGCCACGGGTAGTGGGCGATGTAGAGCCCTTCCACGTGCTCGCCCGGATGGGAGGCCGTGTGGTTGCCGATGCCGAGGCGGGCCGCCCAGTGCGCGCGGACCGCCACCTTGCCGAACGAGTGCGAGGTCAGGTCGAGGCGCCAGCCGCCGGCCGCCGTCGGGAAGACGTTGAACATCCGGGCGCGCACCAACCCCTCTCGGGTGGCCCGCAGGTGGTCGGCCAGGGAGATGCCGGCGGCGAACCAGTACTCGTCGGCGTCGAAGGGCACCACCCAGTCGGCGCCGGCCCGCCGCGCAGCGTCGGCCAGGCGCGTCATCTTGGCTGCCTGGAAGTAGCGCGGCTCGGCGTCGACGGCGACGTGAACCGGTGCCCGCCGGGCCAGGTCGTGCAGCAGGTCGAGGGTGCCGTCGGTCGAGCCGTTGTCGGCGACGAGCACATGGTCGACGCCCTGGCCCAGCAGGTGCTCGACGGTGCCGACCACGATGTCGGCCTCGTCCTTGACCATGCTCACCGCCCACACCGAGCCGGGCCTGCGGTGCGAGCGGGGCAGCTGAGGGAGCCGGGTCCCACGGACGGCGGCGCGGTGCTCGGCGGCCTCGCGCGGCACGACGTACCGCCGGCCGGCACGCACCGCCGCGGCCGCCCAGCGGCGAGACGCGACGTACGCGCTCATCCGTCCCACCCGCCGGGGATGTCGCGCACGACCGACCAGCGTGGGTCGAGGTGCCAGGCACGGCCGCCGTCGATGTCGCGGCGGTGGAACCACGGCGCCCACACCTGCGCGTGGTTGTCCTGGTGGGCGGTGTTGCTCACGTAGGCGCCCCAGTAGGAGAACGTCGAGTTCGCCAGCACCAGCCGCCGGGACGACGCCAGCGTGCGGAAGTGCTCCCTGGGCTGGCCGGCCTCGATGTGCTCGACCCGGTCGGCGACGTCGGCGAGGAAGCCCAGCTTGAGCCGGCACCAGTCGGGGTCGTCGCTGACCACGCGCACGGCGTGCACGGCACCGTCCGCCGCCACGCTGTCGGCCACCGCGACCCGCACGTACTCGGCGACGTCGAAGGAGTACATGCCGCGGAACCGGGTGACCGAGTAGTAGTCGCCCCGCCGGACGTTGACGGTCAGCGCCTGCGCGTCGTCCGGCAGCAGGTCTTCCAGCAACGGGGTGTCGAGCAGGTAGCCGCGGACGAAGGCGTCGAGCTCCTCGGGGGTGTAGTCGGTGCCGAACGCCTGGTGCCAGCCGAGGTCGCGGCGGTCGCGGAACCGCACCGCCGACGCGTCGACGGTCAGCTCGCGCAGCCGCGGCAGCACGGGGAGCCAGGCGTCCATCGCCGGCTGATGACGTACGACGACGTCCTCGCCGCGCGCCTGCCGGGCCGCCGCGACCAGCCAGAGATACAGCAGGTTGGCGAAGCCCCGGTCCGGCCCGGCCCAGAGCACGGTGCGGTCGCCCTGGCGGATCGGTGTCAGCAGCGCCGACCTGAGCGCGGACCCGATCCCCGGCACCTGCCACCTCCCACTGTGCCCGTCGAGCGGGCCGCCGGACCTGACGGCCCGGTCGTCGAACGGCACATGATAGGCCGCGCTGTCGTGCTGGCCCGCGACCCGCGCTCGGGCCGGTAGCCTGGGCCGGTCGGGATCGGACGGGTCGGAGGAGCGCGTGGTCAGGCGAGCATTGCGCCTCCTGGGCTTTCCCGCCGGGGCGGGCATCCTCTTCGGGCCGGGGACCCGCTGGCGGCTCGTGGTGGCCATGGTCGGGTCGGTCACCATGTCGGTCCTCGACATCGTGGGCGTGGCCGCGCTGGTCCCGCTGGTGCAGCTGGCCACCTCGACCGACCGCGACACCGGCGTCATCGGCGTGATCGCGCGCCTGGTCGGCGACCCGCCGAGCGACCAGCCGAGCGACGCGAAGCTGGCGGTCGTCATCGCGGTCTTCATGGTGACGGCGTTCGTGCTCAAGGGCGTGCTCGGCATCTCGCTGCGGTGGTGGCAGCTGGGCTTCGTGGCCCGGCAGGAACGCCGGACCGCCGCCCGGTTGCTGCGGGGCTACCTCGTGGCGCCGTACGTCGTGTTCACCTCGCGCGGGCTCTCGATGCAGGTCTACCGGGTCGGCGAGGGCGTGAGCATGACCTACGGCAAGGTCGTGGTCGGGATGCTGTCCCTCGGCACCGAGTCGCTGACCCTGCTCGGCCTGGCGTTGCTGTTGCTGGTCGCCAGCCCGGTGGCGGCGGCCGGTGCGATCGTGTTCTTCGGGATCACCTCGTTCTTCCTCAACCGCCAGCTCAAGCACCGCAGCGTCGAGGTCGGGACGCGCCTGGTGGAGCACGCGCTGCTCCAGTTCAAGGCGGCGATCCACGCCATCGGCGGCGTCAAGGAGATCCAGCTGCGCCGCAACGGCGAGTACTTCGTGAGCGACTTCGCGCGGAACAAGAAGCAGACCGCCGAGGCGCAGCGGCTGGCGACCGCGCTCGGTGAGCTGCCCGAAGTACGCGCTGGAGATCCTCTTCGTCGTCGGCATGGCGCTGATGGCGGTCGTGGTGTTCGCCACCGAGAGCGGCCGGTCGGCCGTCCCGACGCTCGCGCTCTTCCTCGCGGCCGGCACGCGGATGCTGCCGTGCCTGGTCCGGCTGATCGCGGCCCTGAGCGCCATCAGCGTCGGCCTGCCGGCCATGCGGATGATCGTCGCCGACCTGCACGAGTTCCCCGCGCCGGCCGTGCTGCCCGGCCCGCCCGCTGAGCGGGCACCGGTGGGCGACCTCGTCGTGGAGAACCTGACGTTCCGCTATCCCGACACGACCGAGCCGGTCGTGCGCGACGTCAGCTTCACGGTGCCGCACGGCACGTCGCTGGCGATCGTCGGGCCGAGCGGGTCGGGCAAGACGACGTTGGTCGACCTGCTGCTCGGCGTCCACACGCCCGACGTCGGGGGAGGTGACGGTGGCCGGGCGGCCGATCCAGGAGCTGCTGCCCGAGTGGCAGACCGGCGTGGCGATGGTGCCCCAGGACGTGTTCTGGATCGACGACACGCTGGCCGCCAACATCGCGTTCGGCGTACCCGTCGAGGAGCGTGACCACGAGCGCCTCGCGAACGCCGTCCAGCGCGCCCAGCTCGCGGACCTCGTGGCCTCCCTGCCGAACGGGCTCGAGACTCCCGTGGGCGAGCGCGGCCTGCGCATCTCCGGTGGCCAGCGTCAGCGCGTCGGCATCGCCCGGGCGCTCTACGGCGACCCGCAGCTGATCATGCTCGACGAGGCCACCAGCGCCCTCGACAACGAGACCGAGCACAAGGTCGCCACCACCATCGCCGCCCTGCACGGCGACACCACGCTGATCGTCGTCGCGCACCGGCTCTCGACCGTGCGCCACTGCGACCAGCTGATCTTCATGCAGGACGGCCGGATCGAGGGCCGCGGCACCTTCGACGAGGTGCGCGCGACCAACGCCGACTTCGCGCGGCTGGTCGAGCTCGGCCGGCTCGACGTCGCCGCCGGCATGGAGGCTGACAGCCTCGACGAGCCGCCCGCCGGCTCGCGGCGCAACTGACTCGCTACCCCGCGCTCCGCGTCGGCGTGGTCCTCCTCGAGCTTCACCACCAGCTCGTGGTCGTGAGTCGTGCCCATGGTCGTGGTCGTGGCCGTGGTCGTGGTGTGGCTCGACCGGGGCCGGCAGCTCGGGTGCCGCCTCGAGCTCGCCCACGATGTCGTCGACGAACGCCTCGATCTCGCGGACCCCGGTGACGGGCCCGCCGGCGAGCAGCCCGTCGGCACCGAGCAGCACGGCCGCCGGCCGGACGCTGGTGAACAGGTCGGTGACCGACCTTGTCGGGGTCGTGGTACGGCGTGATGCCCGGCCCCTTCCAGGTCGTCCGGGAAGGTGTCGAGCGGCTCGGAGAAGACGGTCGCCACTTCCACGACGCCCAGCCGCTCGGCGATGCCCGGGCAGCAGGTCGGCGAGCACGTGGCACGAGCCGCAGCCCACGGACATGAACGACGAGCAGCTGGGGGCGCTGGGCGGCCAGGTCGCGCAGCTGGACGCGTCGGCCGTCCTCTGGCGACGAGGACGCCGATGGGGATCGGCTGGCGCAGGTAGTCGACGGCCTCGACGACGGCGCGCGTCCGTCGCCGGGCCGGGGCGGACGACGAGCACCGCGGCAGGACCAGGAGCGCCGTCATCACCGGCCACCACCACGCGGCGCCCTCGAGGTCGCCCAGCGCGGGGATCACCCCCGAGCCCCCGACGCCGAACGCCGTCGCGATCGCGGCCAGCGCCACGAGCACGATGTTGCGGGCGAGGGTGGCCGAGGTGACCTGGTCGCCGCCGAGGCTGCCGAAGCAGTTGCACTCGACGCTCTCGCCCGTCCGCAGCACCCGCGCGACCAGGACGGCGTACGCGACGAAGAGCGCGGTCGCGACCGCGCCGACGACGGCCAGCAGCCAGCCCCAGGTCAGCAGGAGAGCCAGTCCGAGCGCGATCTCGGCGTAGGGCAGAGCGCGTACGACGGCGGGTCGCGAGAGCGCGGCCGGCACCCGCATCGCGACGAACGCCAGGCGCATGCCGGTGACGTCACCGACCTTGGCCCAGCCGCTCACCAGCAGCACGACGGCCGCGGCCACGGGCGCGAGGACGAGAGCGAGGGCGGTCACGGCTCGATCATGCCAGCGACCCGCGCGCAGCCAGGCCCTCTTCCACCAACGCTGGCCACGGCCTCGCCGACGATCGCCGCGGCCTCGGGATGCGCGCCGTGGCGCCTGCTCGGCCGCGCGGACCAGCTCCTCCATCGAGCACGGCCGCGCCAGGTGGAGCCAGGCCGTGGCGGTCAGGTCGGCCAGCAGCAGGGCGCGCGACTCGGCGAGCACGACGAGCTCGTCGTCGATCTCCACCGCCTCGGCCCACGGACGGCGGGCGAGGAGCGGACCGCTCTCGTCGGGCACCAGCGGGCAGCTCGCTCTCGCCCGGGTGCCAGGTGAGCCTCGGACCGAAAGCCGGCTCGGCGTGCGGAGGCGGCTCGTCGAGCAGCTCGACCAGCTCGTCGACGTGATCCTCGATCTCGTCGTAGGCCAGCGTCCACAGGCCGCCGCACTCCTCGATCAGGCCCATCAGGACCTGGAGCGGGCGGGGCACCTGCGCGAGCGACGACGACTGCTCGATGAGCTGCAGCATCCCCTCCGCGGTGGCGAGCCTGGCCAGGCCTCTGCGGCCCTCGGCGCCCCGGTGCAGGACGACCAGTCGGGCCAGCCGTCCCTCGTCGGGGGTCGGCAGGAACCCGAGGTCGTCGGGCGAGAGCTGCTCCTTGTTGCGCAGTCGTTGCGGGTCGACGACCACCGAGAGCGGCTTCGGGTGCGGCGCGACCGTGCCGGCGGCGTCGATCGACACCGTCTCGTCCGAGACGTACCCCAGCCGTCGTGCGAGCGCCACCGTCGCCGTCGTCTTCCCGGTGCCCGACGGGCCCACGACCGCCAGCACGCGCCGGCGTTCGTCGGCGACGCCCCCTGCGTGCAGGTTGATCCGCCGGCCGGCGGTTGCTCGGAGCGCGGCCATGGTGACCTGGGTCGTGAGGCCGTAGTCGCGGGAGGCCTCGGTCTCCTTCGGCCCCGGCTGCGCCGTCGTGTGCGCCGCCGCCGGCTCGTCGGGGGCAGGCACGACGGCTCGCGACCACTGGCGGGCCAGACGGTCCCGCGTCGGCTGGTCGGGCACGGCGATCTCGACGGTGACCCCCATGGCGCGCACGTGGAGCGGCGGCACGCGGGGATCGCTGGTCACCGCGCCATTGTGTCGATCGAGCTCGTGCCGTGACCAATGGCATCCTGGTCGGCGCGTCGCCTCTCCTAAGGTGCGGACATGGACCTGAGCCTGACCGACGAGGAGCGTGAGATCCGCGACTGGGTGCGTACCTTCGTCACCCGGGAGATCATGCCGCTCGAGCAGACCGTCCTGGAGCGGGAGCGCCGCGGCGAGCGAGGCCTGACGCGCGAGGAGCTGCGCGGGCTGCGCGACAAGGCGAAGGAGTCGGGGTTCTTCGGGGTGCAGACGCCCGAGGAGTACGGCGGGATGGCCCTCGGCGCGGTCATGGCGGCCCTGATGGAGGTCGAGCTCGGCCGGTCGTTCGTACCGTTCAGCTTCGGCGGCGACGCCGACAACATCCTCTACACCGCCAACGACGAGCAGAAGGAGCGCTACCTGCTGCCCGACCATCAACGGCGAGAGGATCAGCTGCTTCGCGATCACCGAGCCGGGCGCAGGGTCCGACGCGCGCAACATCCGCACCACCGCCGTACGTGACGGCGACGAGTGGGTGATCAACGGGGAGAAGACCTTCATCACCTACGGCGACCTGGCCGACTTCGTGATGGTGTTCGCCGTGACCGACCCGGAAGTCCATCGGGAAGGGCGCTCAGCGGAGTCGGTGACGTGCTTCCTGGTCGACCGCGAGGCCGGCTGGACCTCGTCCCCGATCCCGACGATGGGTCAGTGGGGTCCCGCGTCGCTGAGCTTCCAGGACGTGCGGGTGCCGCACTCGGCGATCCTCGGCGAGGAGGGCCGCGGCTTCGAGCTGGCCATGCGCTGGATCGGCCGGGGGCGCTACCTGCTCCCCGCCCGCGCGCTCGGCGCCTGCGAACGGCTGGTCGAGATGGGCATGGAGCACGCCCGCCAGCGGGTCACCTTCGGCGAACCCATCGCCAACCGCCAGGCCATCCAGTGGATGCTCGCCGACTCGGCCGTGGAGATCGAGGCCCTGCGGTGGCTGGTGCTCACCGCCGCCTGGCAGGTCGACCAGGGCATCGACTCCCGTCAGGCCCAGTCGATGGCGAAGCTGTACGGCGGTGTGAAGGCCAACGAGATCGTCGACCGCGTCCTCCAGGTGCACGGCGGCATGGGCTACACCCGAGAGCTCCCGATCGAGCGGTGGTACCGCGAGCTCCGTGTGCTCCGCATCTACGAGGGCACCGACGAGATCCAGCGCCGCACCATCGCCCGCAACCTGCTGTCCGGCCACGTGTCGGTGCGGGGGCACCTGGGCTGAGGGGTGCTTTCGTGGCGGGATCGTGTCAGTGGCTGACGGAGATCCGGCCGGCCGCGGTCAGCACCCGCAGCGCGTTGAGGGTCACCATGAGGTTGGGCTCGCCGGCGCGGCCCCAGTCGACCACCTCGGGAGTGGTCATGCTGTTCCTCGCGCGCCACCACTGTGCCTGCGCGTTCCACCTGCCGTCCGGTCGACGCTTCTTCTCGAGGAGGTCCAGGGCATCGGAGGCTCGGCGGTCGGTGCACCTGCCCGCTTGTGCGATGACGAGCAGTGCCGACAGCACGTCGTAGTGCCAGTACGACGGGTAGGGCATCGACAGCCAGCGGGCGTTGATCGGCTCGCCCGTCCCGCCACTGCGGAACACGCGATGCTGCAGGAACAGCTCAACGGCCCGGTCTGCGGCTTCGCGGGCACCTGTGTGACCGGTGGCCGCGGCGTACGCCAGCAGACCCCAGGCGGTGCGCAACGACTCGTGGAACGACGAGCGGTGACCGTCGGCCCGGTTGTCGCAGTTCCAGCCGCCGTCCGGCCACTGCCAGGAGATGATCGCTTCGGCCAGGCGTTCGGTGCGCTGATCCCCGGCGAGTCCGAGCCGCGCACACGCGCCGAGCGCGTTGCCCTGCACGCTGGCGTGCGAGCGCGGCAGCCCGTCGACGACGCGTGGCGGGTACCTCAGGTCGTCGACGATCCAGGCCAGGACATGCTCAGCAGCGGCTGCGACCCGCGGGTCGGTCGCCGGCACGGCAAGCTCCGCCAGTGAGACCAACCGCCAGTGTGCGCCGGTCCACTTGCGGTAGGGATCGCCTCCGAATCCGCCGTCGGCCTGTTGCCCGGTGAGCAAAGCCGACACCCAGGGCCCCGACATGATGGTTGCCCGTTTCGGCGCTGAGTCTTCGCCCAGCAGGTCGCGGCGAGCCAGGTGTCGCACCGCGGGCTCCTCCGCCGCGAGCAACCACGCCACCGCGCTCCCTGTTCGCTCGCCCATCGCGGCAGGATCTCAGATCACCCCACCGGCCGGTCACCCTCCACGGGGACGGGTCAAGAGGTCAGCCGAGCCGTCAGCTGTAGGGAAGCGCGGCCATCAACACCTACAACGTCAGGATCAGCCGCGCCAGTGCGGCCGAGTGCACGCGATGGGTGAGAAATCGGAAGATCCCCAGCACCTGGTGCTGGGGATCTTCCGTTCAGATTCGAACGGCGCTCGCGCCAGCCTCGGGCGGCGGTCGCGGTGCTCCACTGGCTCTCCCGGCCCCTGACGTACTCATGAACCACGAGCCTGTCGCTTCAGGCTGATGATCAGCCGGGTCTGCCAGAGAACCACGAGCAGGACTGCTACCAGCGCACCGAGCAGAGCGAGCGCCACCGCCCCCATGCTGACGCCCAGGACCGTGTCGGCCTGGTGGATGTAGATGTCACCTCCGATGCGCTGCCCGTCGATGATGCAGGTCCAGTCCGGGTCCCGGCCTTCCAAGATCCTGGGCTCGACCCCGCAGGTGAAGCCGGCCTCCTCAAGGAGATCTCGCACGATCTCTGGATGCTCTGTCCAAATGTCCGGCATCTTCATCACGCCCTTCTGGAGTCCCTGGACGGCTTGAGCCATTGTCCTCCCGTGCTCCTCAGCCCCGACCGCCCTGAGGAAGGGGTTGGTCCGGGTCAGAGCGCATTGGGCCGTCCGCGCCACGGCCATGCCCTGGCAACCACCCGACCGGCTCAGAAGCCCTTGTCCGCCCGGGATTCCGAGGAAGGGTTTCGTGACGGGCCTGACGGCACTCTCAACCAACGAACGAGCGGGACGTCGCTCGCCCAGACCAGGTCTCGCTCGCCCAGACGGCAGCTGGAAGCCCGCCCAACCGGGATGGGCGAACGCCCACCGACGACCATACGGAGCGACGACGTCAGCGGTTGATGAGGACGACCAGCCGCTGGGTCGCGCGGGTCATCGCCACGTAGCGGTCGACCGCTCCCTCGATGCCCTCGCCGAAGGACTCCGGGTCGACGAGCACGACCAGGTCGAACTCGAGGCCCTTCGCGAGCTCCGGGGTGAGGGACCGGACCCGGGGCCCGCCCTCGAAGGCAGGGAGGTAGGCAGGCAGCCCGATCACGCAGGCGACGCCTTCGGCGTTCGCGGCGAGCCAGGTGTCCAGGACCGACTGGAGGTCCGAGGCGGACCCGTGTACGACGGGGAGGCCGCTGCTGCGGACGGAGGTGGGCACGCTGGCGTCCGGCAACGCCGTCCGGATGACGGGCTCGGCCTCAGCCATCACCTCCTCGGGCGTCCGGTAGTTGATGGTCAGCGACGCCAGGTCGACGTTCTCCAGCCCGACCCGCTCGAGCCGCTCGTGCCACGACTCCGCGAACCCGTGCCGGGCCTGCGCGCGGTCGCCGACGATCGTGAAGCTGCGGGACGGGCATCGGAGCATCAGCATCTGCCACTCGGCGTCGGTGAGCTCCTGCGCCTCGTCCACCACGACGTGGGCGAACGGGCCGGCGAGCAGGTCCGGGTCGACGCTGGGCAGGGCTTCGTCGTTCACCAGCTTGTCGCGCATGTCGTCGACGCGAAGCATCGACATCACCTGCATCTCCGAGTCGTCGGTCGCGACCAGCTGGTCGACGACCTGGGACATCTGCTCCTGTTCGGCGGCCAGGACGGCCTCGCGCCGACGCCTGCGACGGGACGCCTCCGGGTCACCGAGCCGCTGCCGTGCGGCGTCCAGGAGCGGCAGGTCGGAGACCGTCCATGCCTGCGGCTCGCGGCGCTTGAGCAAGCCGGCCTCGTCGGGCGTGAGCCACGGCGCGCACAGGCGCAGGTACGCCGGGACCGCCCACAGGTCGCCGACCACGTCGGCCGCCTCCAGCAGTGGCCAGGTCTTGCCGAGCGTCGTCACCAGCTCCTCGTTCCGCGCCATCGCGCGGCTGAGCTCGTCGGGCGAGACGTCCTCGTCGTCCAGCTTGTCGGCGAGGATGGCGACCAGCACCTCCCAGATCTGGTCGCGGGCGTCGTTGTGCGGCGTACCCGGGTCGGGCGACTCGAACGCCTCGGCCCACTCGTCGGCGGAGAGCCAGACGTCGCCCCACGGGGTCTCGACGTCCGTGCCCTCGCCGGGCGGCTCCTCGTACAACCGGACCGCCGGCTCGATCGCCTTCACCATGTCCACTGACGACTTCAGGCGCGCCACGTCGGGGTCGGCCTCGGGCACGGCATCGGTTCCCTCGGCGACGAGGTCCCGCACGGTGCAGGTCTGCACGCCCTCCTCGCCGAGGCTGGGAAGTACGTCGGCGACGTACGCGAGGTAGGGCTGGTGCGGGCCGACGAAGAGCACGCCGCCCCGCCGGTGCCCGAGCCTCGGGTCGGCGTACAGGAGGTAGGCCGTGCGGTGCAGGGCGACGACGGTCTTGCCCGTGCCCGGACCACCGTCGACGACGAGCGCGCCGCGAGACCCAGCCCGGATGATGGCGTCCTGGTCGGCCTGGATGGTGCTCAGCACGTCGCGCATCCGGGGCGACCGGCTGCTGCCCAGGCTGGCGATGAACGCCGACTGGTCGTCGAGTGCGGCGTGCCCCTCGAACCCGTCGGGCGTGAACACCTCGTCCCAGTAGTCGCTGATCCGGCCACGGGTCCAGCGGTACCTACGGCGGCTCCTCAGTCCCATCGGGTTGGCGTGCGTCGCCCCGAAGAACGGCTCGGCTGCGGGGGAGCGCCAGTCGACGAGCAACCGGCGCCCGGTCTTGTCGGTGAGCCCGAGCCGTCCGATGTAGACCGGCTCGGAGGCGCCCTCGGCGACGATGCGGCCCAGGCACAGGTCCAACGTGAACCGCCGCAGGGCACGCAGGCGGGCAGTCAGCCGGTGGACCTCGAAGTCGCGGTCCATCGCCTCCTGGCCCGTCCCTGCTGGCGCCTGGCGCTCCTCGTCGAGGCGGCCGGACAGGTCCGCGATCGTCTGCTCGAGGCTCTCGGCGATCGCCGCGAAGTGTTGCTCGTCCCCCGCGACCAACGCCGGATCGGCCTTGGGGGCGAGGTGGTCGGGAAGGTCGAACGCCGTGCTTGCCAGTGAGGTCACCTGTTGCTCTCCAGTCCGCCGAGGGTGGCCAGGGTCGGCGATTCTGCGGCACGACGGGGGTCTTGCCGCAAGACCCCTGGTGCGTTATACGTTGATAGTGGCGAGGGGTTGGTCCCTCGCCTTCGTCATGCCCGCGGCGCCTGGCAGGCTGTGCTGCAAGATTGGGCGGCATGGAGCTGCGGTTGGGCCGTCACCGGTTCGGGCCGGACGCGACGCTGATGATGGCGATCGTCAACCGCACGCGCGACTCGTTCTACGACCGCGGGGCGACGTACGACGACGGGCCGGCGCAGGAGCGCGTCCACCAGGTCGTTGACGAAGGCGCCGAGATCGTCGACGTCGGCGGCGTCCGCGCGGGATACGGCGAGGTGGTCGACGCTGCGGAGGAGATCCGGCGGGTGGTGCCGTTCGTGGCGTGGGTACGCGAGACCCACCCCGGCGTGGTGATCAGCGTGGACACCTGGCGCTCGGAGGTGGCGCGGGAGGTCTGCGCGGCGGGGGCCGACCTGCTCAACGACGCCTGGGGCGGGCACGACCCGCGGCTGGTCGAGGTGGCGGCGGAGTTCGACGCGGCCGTGGTGTGCACGCACACCGGCGGGCTGCCGCCGCGGACCGATCCCTACCGCGTCGAGTACGACGACGTGGTCGCGGCCGCGATCGCCGAGACGACCGCGCTGGCCGAACGAGCACTGGCCGCGGGCGTGGCGCGCGGGTCGATCGTCATCGACCCCGCGCACGACTTCGGGAAGAACACCTTCCACTCCCTCGAGGTGACCCGCCGCCTGGGCGAGATGGTGGACACGGGCTGGCCGGTGCTGGTGTCACTGTCCAACAAGGACTTCGTCGGCGAGACCCTCGGCGCGCAGACCCGCGAGCGGCTGACCGGAACCCTTGCCGCGACCTCGGTCTGCGCGCTGGCCGGCGCGCGCATCTACCGCGTCCACCAGGTCCGCGAGACCCGCGAGACAGTCGACATGGTCTGGTCCATCGCTGGTCGCAGACCCCCGCTTCGTGCCATCAGGGCGACTGGCCAGTGAGGGTCGCGCTGGTGCCGGGCGTGCTGGCCTTCCTGCCCGAGTACGCCGGCCAGGAGGACCCCGTGGCCGAGGTCCGGGCCGCGTCGCTGGCCGCGGCGGCCTGGGTGGCGGAGGCGGGGGCCGTCACGGTCGTCGCCGACGAGCAGGGTGCCCGCGTCGGGAGGCAGCTCCTGGCCGGCGCACAGCAGGGCGACGGCCCGGCGTACCTCGTCGTCGCCAACGGCAGCGCCCGCCGCAACGACGCGGCCCCGGGCTACGTCGACGAGCGCGCGGTGCCGTTCGACACCGAGGTCGAGGCCGCCCTCCGGGCACCCGACCCGGAGGGGCTGTCCCTGCTGGACGTCCCGCTCGCCGGCGAGCTGCTCGTCGGCAACCCGGCCGGGCTGGCGCGGCTGGGCGACCTGCTGCGAGGGATGCGCACGGCCGGTGTCGACTACGCCGGGGACCCCTACGGCGTGGCCTACTGGGTGATGCGCTGGGAGTCCGGGCGAGAACGCCCACAGGTCCAGGTAGGGCACGGTGATGTGGCCCCAGCGCTGCACGTTGAGCCACCCCTCGAGCGACCTCAGCCCGGTGCCGACCGCGCGACCCGGCTCCAGGGTGACGATGCGGCGGCCCAGGTTGTCGTAGGCCTCGACGGTGCGCCCGCTGTCCGCGAGCAGGTCGATCAGCCGCCCGATGTCGTCACGGTCACCGAGTGTCGAGGGCGGGTCGAACTCGAACCACAGCGTGTCGCAGCCGCTGTCGATGGCGTCCCAGTGCTGGACCAGCACATGGATGTCGAGCCCGTCGATGTCGCTCTTCCAGGTCACCTGGTCGTAGCCGTCCGTCCCGGCGAGCAGCTCCTCGGGCGTCACGAAGTCGTCGACGGCCTCACCCTTCTCCACCTTGTTGGCGAAGCGCCCGGTCGAGGAGCCCGTGGTGATGAACCCGCGGTCGGTCACGCCGGCCACCGGGCCGACGAACGACTCGACGACGCGGCACCGGTCGCCGTACGCCGCGGTGTTGCGGCGCAGGTACGTCGCGAAGGCCGGCAGGCCCTCGACGGCGATCACGTCGACGTTGGGGGCGGCACCGAGGCAGGCGACGGCGGTGTCGCCGACGTTGGCACCGAGGTCGATCACCAGCATCCGCTCCACGGCCGCCGCGAGCTCGGCGACGATCAGCTCGGCGTACGCGTCGTACGTCGGGTCGCGGCGCTGGTAGAAGGGCAGGTCGTGGTCGGGGGCAGCACCAGCGGCAGGCCGGCCACGACATGGTGCTGCTCGCGGTGCATCAGGACGCGGGCCCGGCGCGCGGCGGGGTTCGTGGCGTAGCCGGCCAGTCGGCGCAAGAACCGCCTCCGCCGCAGGGACAAAGGCATGCGCGTGATCTTATGGGGACGACCAGGCGCCCGAACCGATACCGACGAGGAAGGTGGGCGCGGCGGCCCAGACCGATGACCAGCGCGGAAGGCATCCCCACGACATGAGGACCCTGCTCGGACCCGACGGCGACCTCCGGGAGGTGTACGCCGCCCCGCAGACGCCGTGGCTGCGCGTCAACATGGTCTCCACCATCGACGGAGCCGCGACCGGCGAGTCCGGTCTGACCTCCTCGATCAACAACGACCCCGACCAGCAGGTCTTCCACCTCCTGCGCGAGCTCGCCGACTGTGTCGTCGTCGGGGCCGGCACGGCCCGCACCGAGGGCTACCCGCCCGCTCGCCGTCCCGACGGTCGTGGTCTCGCGCAGCGGCAGCGTGCCCGAGACGATGCGCAAGGCCGAGCCGGGCCAGGTGCTGCTCGCGACCGTCGGCGTGGCCGCCGGCCTCGACTCCGCGCGCGACCTGCTCGGCGCCGACAACGTGCTCGTGCTCGGCTCGCACCGCGTCGACCTCGCGGCGCTCAAGCAGTCACTGGTCGACCGCGGCTTCGAGGACATCCTGTGCGAGGGCGGCCCCCATCTGCTCCGCGACCTGCTCGACCAGGGCGTCGCCGACGAGGTCGACTGCACCTTCGTGCCGCGCCTGGTCGCCGGCACCCACCCGCGGATCACCGACGGCCCGCCCGTCGACGTCCACCTCCGGCTGCACTCGCTCGTCGAGGAGGACGGCACCCTGCTCGGGCGCTGGTTCACGCACTGATCTGGCCGCGCGCCGCCCTGCGTCCGGGACTACCTGACGATCCAGCGGCTCGTGTCGGTCGTGCGCACCACCAGCACGAGATCGCCACCGTCCTTGTGCTCGCGCGGACGTCGAGGCAGGCCGTGGCGCCCAGCGGCAGGCCCCTGCCGGCACAGGCACGGGATGTCGACGTACTTCTCGTCAGGACCGTCGGCGTGGCCGACCACGAGCTCGGTCGCGTTGGGCGGGATGCCAGCCAGGTCGAAAAGCTGCAGGTCGTAGCGCAGCCGGATGACCGCCGGGTCGGCGATGCTCGCATCGAGCCCCAGGGCGTGCACCTTCATCGGGACCCCGATCGCGCCCGTCACGCTCTCGCCGTCGAGCGGCTCGACGAACAGGTCCTCGATGCCGTCGACGTCGGCGTCGGGCGGCCGCAGCGAGGCGCTCTGCAGGGGGTTGCAGGACGCCGGGTCGCCGCACGTGTCGGTCGCCGGCGGCTCCAGCGGCAGCGGCGGCGGCAGCTCGATCTCTCCCGACACCTTCCTGACCTCGCCGTCGCGCTCGACATACAGGGCCTCGATGCGGCTGGTGCCCGTCGACTCGCGCTTGACGATGCGGCCGCGATTCACGAACGTCGCCAGCTCCTTGACGCCGGCGGCGTCGCCCTCGGCGAAACCGTGGTCGTTGAGCAGGACCAGCCGTCCGACGCCTCCGCCGAAGTAGTGCTTCTGGAGCAGGAACGTGGTGCCGTGGTCGGCCACCAGTCCCGCGTCGCCGCGCAGGCGCGCCCGGCCGTGGACGTCGACGATGTACTGCGTGGCAAGCCGGACGCTGCCGCTGCCGCGTAGGTCAAGAGTTCCCTCGTCCCCGATCTCCAGGATCCCGGGCGGCCCGGAGTACGCCGACGACTCGGGGTGGGTGGTCAAGGTGGCGGGAGCGCCGCTGGACGACCGGTGGACGCTCAGGGTGCCGATCACGTGCAGCCGGCCGCCGCCGCCCAGGGTCGCGCCGTCGACCTCGAGGACGGAGTCACGTTTGGTGATCGAGCGAACGGCGTCCTGGTCGCCCCAGACGTACATCGCCGTGCCGGGCTGCAGGGTGAGCCGCGACCCCAGGCCGAGCTCGAGCACGTCGAGGTCGACGCGCAGCGTCTGCGTGTCGACCACGACGTCGGAGCCCTGGGGGATGCAGGCGTAGTCGCGGGCGGCGATGCCGGGCACGACGCCGCGCGACCACTTCGTGACATCCGACCAGCTGCCGGCGCCGCCGAGCCAGCGGTTCTCGACCAGGCCGCGCGCACCCCACCGGCATTCCGGGGCGGCCGATGCACCCGAGGACCCAGCCGATGACGCAGCCGATGACCCAGCCGATGACCCAGCCGCAGGCCCCGGGACCGCGGCCAGCGCGCCTGCACTCAGCAGGAGGGCGACGAGCAGGGCGGACAGGCGCGATCGAGTCATCCGGGGCCTCTCACGACACGGTGACGAACTGGCCCCTCGCACGATAGAGCCCGGGCGTCGAGAGCACTACGGTGAGCGCCGGGAGGTGGGTGGATGGCTCCGGCAACGAGTGAGCGCGTGTGCGTGGTCGCCGGGGCAGGCGCGTGGCCGTTCTACCTCGCCAACGGTGCCTGGGTCGGCCCGGAGAAGCGCCGCTTCCGCGACGCCGCGCGGCTGGGGTTCTACTCCGGACGTCAGGTGCAGGGACTGGCGCCACGCATCCGCGAGGTCGTCGCCTCGGTGTCGCTGACCGAGCGAGGACGCCGCTGACCGGGCGCTGAGTGCCGACCCTGTCGAACGCCGCGTCGGCGAGGTCCTGGCCGCGGCGCTGCACGACGGGCTCACCACGCCGCGGGTCACGGTCGCGCTGCTCTCACTGCCCGACGACCCCGACACGGCGTCGTTCGAGCCGGTCGCCCACGACGGCGACGCCGCGTGGACGATGTTCCAGCGGTTCGTCGACCTCGACCTGCTGCGGTCCGCGTCGTCGACCGACGAGCTCGGGGCGGGTTGAGGTGGCGAGCCGATGACCACCCGCGAGGCGCGGCGCCAGGAGCTGCGGGCCTGGTTCGAGCAGCACGTCGGAGAGTTCCAGGCCCTCGAGGCAGCCTTCCTCGAACACCTCGGCAGCGCGCTGCGCGCCGCCCATCTCGATGACGCTCGGCTGGAGACGCGCACCAAGTCGCTCGACAGCTTCCTCGACAAGGCGACCAAGTCCGACGGCCGCGGTGGCTTCAAGTACGCCGACCCCGCCGCCGAGCTGACCGACTTCGTCGGTGCGCGGGTGCTCGTCCCGCTCAGCGCCGACGTGGCGCCGGTCGCGCGGCTGGTGCAGCGGCTGTACGTCGTCGAGGAGATGTCCGACCAGCGCGCGGACTCCCTGCTGGACGTACCCGGCTACCAGAGCCTGCACTTCCTGGTTAGGTTCCGCGAGGAGCAGCGCGAAGAGCTCGGCGTGTCCGACCAGGTCATTGAGCTGCAGGTCCGGTCGATCCTCCAGCACGCGTGGGCGGCACTGCAGCACGACCTGATGTACAAGGGCGAGCGGGCGCCCACCGACCAGGTGCGCCGCCGGTTGATCGCGCTGGCGGGGCTGCTCGAGCTGGCCGACCAGGAGTTCATGTCGGTGCGGCTGGCCCACGGCGACACCGCCGGCATGCTCGACGACGCCCACGCGGGGGGCTTCGACGTGGCCGGGGTGCGGGCCTGGGCCGAGCGGCTCGCCGGCGACGAGAACGGCGCCGAGCCGGTCGAGTGGGCGGCGGCGCTGAGGACCGTGCTCACCGGCCTCGGGGTCACCACCGCCGACGAGGCGACCACGCTGGTGGGCGAGTGGGTGTTCCGAGGACCGGAGCTGGCGCGGACCGTGCGCGCCACGCGGCCGTGGGCCACGGCGTCGTACGTCGCCGACCTCGCGCTGCGGCTCGCCCTCGGGCGCCGAATACCTCGCCCGCCGCGAGGTCACCGAGCCGGCCGCTGCGGAGGCACTGGACCGTGAGTGCGCCGCCGTACGTGAGGCCCTGGAGGGATCGTCGTGACGGCGGTGCTCTTGCTGCTGGTCGAGATCGGCATCGCCGTACTGGTCTGGCGTCTCGCCGACCGGGCCCGCAAGCAGCAGCTCACGGCGCGGGCCGCTGCCCTGTTCGCCGGCGGCTGCGCGGTCCTGCTGATGCTCCTGATCGCCACCGACTGGCCGCTGACCGACTGGCCGACCCCGGCGATCAACGAGTTCTGGGACGAGCACGGAGTGGTGAGCGGCATCGTCCAGACCGTGCTGTTGTTCGGCGTCGGCCTGCTGTCCTATGAGGCTGGCCAGTTGCGGGCCCAGGAGCGGCTGGACGAGAGTGTCACGGCCGCGGGTCTCGGCGGCATCGTCGACCACCTCGTCGACGCCGAAGTGGGGATCGCCTTCTTGTCGTCACCCGAGCCGCCCGACGCCCACGGCTGGACCTGGGCGCCCGGCAAGCCGCTCCAGTGGCTGCGGCAGGGTCGCGAGCGGCTGCATCGCGATGGCATCGACCGCACGGGTGACCCGCGCACGTGGCCGGCGACCCTGCCCGAGACCAGCGACCCCGAGTGGCGCAAAGAGCTCGTCGACCAGTGCATCCGGCGGTTGCTGGTGGCACTGCGCGACTGGACGCCGCTGATCGCCACGTCCCGCAACGGAACGCGCGTGCTGGTGGCGATCGCCGAGCTGCGCAAGGACCTCGTCGAGCTCGAGGCCCACCTCGGTGACGACCCTCAGGCGGTGGAGCCGTTGCTCGTCAGCCTGCGGGCCCGGGCGCGACTGCTGGCCTACTTCCTGGAGCAGAAGAGCGGCGCCGACCCCCTGCGGCCGGAGGTGCTCGACCGGTTCGAGCCGTTGCCGGTGACGCCCGAGTCGCTGGAGTGGGCGGCCGACCCGTCGGGTCGCGACCTGTTCGGCGCGGAGTGGACCAAGGACCTGCAAGCGGCGACCCAGGCCCTCACGCAGGGGCGCTGACCCGGCCGAGCAGCTCGGCCAGCTGCCCGCGGATCGTGGCGAGCGGCAGCCCCGAGCCGAGAGTCCAGGCGCGCCGGGCAGCCTGCTCCCCCAACGTGGTCCGGGCCTCCACCAGCGTCGCCGCCAAGTCCTGTTCGGGAGGTACGTCGCCGCCGCCGGGTGACGGCGAGAGGCTCTGCGCCGCGGCGAACAGCCGGACTGCTCTATCGGGCTCGCCGTGAGCCGCGGCCAGACAGCCACCCACGCGCAGGCACTGGGCGACGGCGAACGCCTGGCCCAGGCGGTCGCTCTGGTCGAGCGCCTCGGCCAGCCGGTGCGCGGCCCCGGCGATATCGCCGCGAAGGAGGGCAGCGCGCGCCAACGTGATCCCGGTGTCGCGCGCCACGGTCGGCAAGCGTTGCCCGGCGATCGCCGAGCGCCTCCACGGCGAAGGCGTGGGCGCCCTCGCCGTCGCCGTCGTCCAGGGCGATCTCGGCCAGGGTGTTGAGGACGTCGGCGGTACGGGCAACGTCACCCTTCGCTCGCACCATCGCCAGCTTGGCCTCGTGGGCGCGGCGTTCGCCCTCGAAGTCGCCGCTGAACGCCAGCGCCATCGCCAGCACGGTGAGGGCCTGCGTCGACAGCGGGTAGAGGTCCAGCGCCTCCGCCTCCGCAGCCGCGGCCTCAGCGAGCGCCACTCCGTCCGTCAACTGACCGGCGAACACCAGCTCCGCGCCGAGGAAGGTACGGGCCGTCGCCGCCGAGACCCGGTCGCCGTGTCGCTCCGCCAGCTCCAGGGCCAGCCGGGCGTACGTCGATGGCCTGGTCGTGGTCGCTGAGCTGGTGGGACAGCAGGGTCGCCGCAGCGAGCAGCCGGGCAGCCTCCGGGCCCTGCTGGGGGACGTCCTGGAGCACCCGAACGGTGAGGCCGAGCGCCTCGTTGTGGCGGTCGGTCGCCACCCAGCAGTCGAGGCTGGCCAGCATGAGCTCGACGGCGACGGTTCGGCGCCCGGACTCGAGGGCCCACTCGACCGCGGCCGCGATGTCGGCCGCGTCGTCGTCGAAGCGGGCGGCGGCCAGGACGCCGTCGGCGCCGTACAGGCGAGTCCGGGCCTCCTCGGCGCGCTGGGTCAGATGGGCGGCCAGGAGCTCGCGGCTGCGCATCAGGTCGGGCCGGACCAGCAGCCGTTCGCGGGCGAACGCCCGGACCGTGCCCAGCACCACGAAGCGGACGTCGGCGCGGCTCGGCATCTGCCGCACTAGCCGGGCGTCGACGATCGTCGCCAGGGACTCGATCACCTCGGCCACGTCGGGACACACCGCCTCGACCGCCTCGATGGTGAAACCTCGCTCGAACAGCGCCAGCCGGTCGCACACCAGCTGGGCGTCGGCCGTCAGCCGGTCATAGCTCCAGCGGATCGCCGTCGTCATCGCGCGCTGCCGTTCGGGCAACGCCTGCGAGCCGGTGGCCAGGAGGTCCAGGTTGGTGCGCAGCCCGTCGATGATGCGGTCGAGGCTGCGCAGCTTGACCCGCGCCGCGGCGAGCTCGATGGCCAGTGGCAGACCGTCGAGCAGGTTGCACACCTCCGCCACGTCGTGCTCGTGTCCCGCCAGCCGGAAGGTCGGCTCGGCGCTGGTCGCCCGGTCGACGAACAGCTGCACCGAGGCCGCGGCCGCGACGGCGGCCAGGTCGGCCGCCGTACCGGGCACGTCCAGCGCCGGGACCGGCAGCTCGTGCTCGCCCTCGGTCCGCAGCGGCAGCCTGCTGGTGACCAGGACAGTGAGGGCAGCGGACACGTCGAGGAGGCGCCGTACCACGCCGGCGCCCGCGTCGAGCGACTCGAGGTTGTCGAGCACGACGAGGACGGGTTTCGCGGGATCCAGCGCGGCGAGTGCGTCGGCGGGGTCGCCGGTGAGCGAGCCGTCCAGGGCCAGCGCGATCTCTCCGACCAGCTGCCCGGCGTCGACCGCCTCGGTCACCTGGAGGTAGGCGACGTCGGCGAAGCGTTCCTGCACGGCGGTGGCCACCAGCGTCGCGACCCGCGACTTGCCGCTGCCGCCGATCCCGGTGAGCGTGACCAGCCGGACGTCCTCGTCGGTGAGCAGCGCGGCGACCTCGGCCCGTAGCTCGTCCCGGCCGTAGGTGGTCGAGGCCAGCACCGGGATCCGCGCACGCTTGCGTGGCTGAACCGACGTGCGGTCGGTCGTGCCTACGGCCGGCCCGTCGGGGCCGTTGTGCAGGATGCCGGCCTGCAGCTGCTGCAGCGCCTCCCCGGGTTCGATGCCCAGCTCGTCGGCGAGCGTGGCTCGTGCCTCGGCGTACACCGCGATCGCCTCGTCGCGGCGACCGCTGGCGTACAGCGCGCTCATCAGCAGCGCCCACAGCCGCTCGCGGGTGGGGTGGGCGTCGACGTCGGCGCGGATCTCGTCGAGCAAGTCCCCGGCGCGGTCCTGGCCGACGGCAAGGTCGAGCCGGTCCTCGATCGCCGTCAGCCGCATCTCGGTGAGCCGCCGGGCCTGTTGCTGGAGGTACGTCGTGTCGCGGACGTCCTCGAGCGCCTCGCCCCGCCAGAGGCCGAGTGCCTCGCCGAGCGTGGCCTCGGCTGCGGCGAGGTTGCCCGCGGCCGCGTCCTCGTCCGCGCGCCGGGTGAGTTCGGCGAACCGCGCCGCGTCCGTGTCGAAGGTCGTGCTGTGGCCGAGCTGGGCTCGCAGCCCGTCGAGGGCAGCGACCGGGTCGGGCGGTGCAGTGGGCCAGACCCGCGCAACGAGCTCCTCGGTGGTCGGTGGACCTTCGCCTTGCCGCTCGAGAGCCCCAGCACCGCCGCCAGCGCCCGGGCTCGCTTGCCGGGCTGGCCGTGCCGTCGGCGACCCCCACGGTCACCGGCCCCAGCACCACGACGTGCATGCCCCACCTCCATGACCGAGGGTAGTGACCTCGGGCAGGCGGTGAACCCCTGCCACCGTTGTCTCGGGCTGAACGGTGCGCTAGCTCACCGCCGGGAACGCGGCCGATCCGGTCAGGCGCTCTCCCGCCGAACGATCACCGGCGGGATGATGACCCGCATCGCGCCGGCCGGGCCGGTGCCGTCCATCTGCTCCAGCAGGAGGCGGGTGGCGCGCTCGGCCATCTCCACGATGGGCTGGCGCACGGTGGTCAGCTGTGGTGAGGTCCGCTCGGCGACGCCGAGGTCGTCGTACCCCACCACGGCCACGTCGTCGGGTACCCGCCGGCCGGCGTCGGCCAGCACCCGCAGCGCGCCGGCCGCCATCAGGTCGGACGCGACGGCGATGCCGTCGAGGTCCGGGTGGCGGTCGAGCAGCTCGCGCGCGGCGGCTTCGCCACCGGCCTCGGTGAAGTCGCCGATCGCGACGGCTTCGGTGGGCAGGTCGGCCGCGCCCATGGCCTCGTGCCAGCCGTGCAGTCGGTCGACGGCGGCGGTCATGTCGGCGGGCCCGGCGATGGTGCCGATGCGCGTGCAGCCGCGGTCGATCAGGACCCGCGTAGCCTCGCGGCCGCCGGCGACGTTGTCGACGTCGACGTACGTCACCCGGTCGCCGACCCAGGGCCGGCCCACGAACACGCACGGCAGCCCGATCGCGATCAGGTGGTCGGCCAGCCCGTCGTTGCGGTGGTGGGAGGCGACGACCGCGCCGTCTACGTGCCGGTGCGAGAGGTAGCGCATCGTGCGCGCCCCCTCGGCCCCGGGCGTCGCGAGCAGCAGCACCAGCTGGAGGTCGCTGGCGGCGAGCATGCGGTCGACGCCGCGCAGGGTACGGGCGAAGAACGGGTCGCTGAACACTCGCTCGTCGGGCTCGGGGACGATCACCGCGACGGAGTCAGTACGTCGCGTGACCAGGCTGCGCGCGGCGGGGTTCGGCACGTAGCCGAGCGAGCGGACCGCCTGGTCGACCGCCTGCTGCGCCGCCACGCTGACCCGCGACCCGCCGTTGATCGCGCGCGACGCCGTCGCCCGCGAGACGCCCGCGACCCGGGCCACCTCGTCGAGCGTCGGATTGCTGTTCATCGCCGTCACGCTAACCGCCGGTCGAGCTTGTCGAGACCGCGGCCAGCTCATTCGTCCGGGCGACCTGGGAGTACCACAGCGCGCTCGCCTTCGGCGTCCGTCGCTGCGTCTCGTAGTCGACGTGCACGATGCCGAACCGCTTGTCGTATCCGTAGGCCCACTCGAAGTTGTCGAGGAACGACCACACGAACACCCCACCGACGTCCACGCCCTCGCCCATGGCGTCGCGCACCGCACGCAGGTAGGAGTCCAGGAACGCCAGGCGCTCGGGATCGTCGACGCGGCCGTCCGCCAGCCGGTCGACGTACGCCGCCCCGGTCTCGGTCACGTAGATCGGCGGGGGCGCACTGTGCCCGCTCAGGTAGTCGTCGTGGATCCGCACCAGCAGCCGGCGCAGCCCGTCTGGCTGCACCTCCCAGTCCATCGCCGTGCGCGGCAGGTCGCGGGGGACGACCGACACGTGCTCGGCCGACGGGAACGGCGACCTTCCTCGCCGGGCCTCGACCCCGTGGTGGTTCGTCGGCGGTGCGTGTGTGGGCCCCTCAACCTGAGGATGGCCCGACACCGCGTCGCCGTGGTAGTAGTTCACGCCCAGCACGTCGATCGGTGCGCCGATGAGCGCGAGGTCGCCCTCACGGACGGCGTGGTACCAGGCAAGGTGTGCGGTGTCCTCGATGACGTCCGCGGGATAGTGGCCGCGCAGCACGGCGTCGAGGAAGAACCGGTTGTGCAAGCCGTCGATCCGCCGGGCCGCGTCGAGGTGCACAGGCTGGTCGGACACGGGGTCGGCAACCGTGCAGTTGAGGCTGATCCCCCACCTCACCTCGTCCCTGCCCCGTAGCGCGTCGAGCACCAGGCCGTGCCCGAGCAGCAGGTGGTGTGCGGCCACCAGGCCGGCGGGGCCCTCCTGGCGGCCGGGCGCGTGGTCTCCCGAGGTGTAGCCGAGGAACGCCGAGCACCACGGCTCGTTGAGCGTCGTCCAGGTCGGCACGCGGTCGCCCAGGGCGTCGTACACCGAGGTCGCGTAGTCGGCGAAGCGGTACGCCGTGTCGCGGTCGGTCCAGCCGCCGCGGTCCTCCAGGGCCTGCGGCAGGTCCCAGTGGTAGAGCGTCAGCCACGGGTCGATGCCGTGGGCGAGCAGCTCGTCGACCAGCCGGTCGTAGAAGTCCAGCCCGGCAGCGTTGACCGGGCCGCCGTCGGGGCGCACGCGGGCCCAGGACACCGAGAACCGGTACGACGCCAGCCCGAGCTCGGCCATCAGCGCGACGTCCTCGGGCATCCGGTGGTAGTGGTCGCAGGCCACGTCGCCGTGGTCGCCGTTGGCGACCATCCCGGGCGTGTGGGAGAAGGTGTCCCAGATCGAGGGGGACCGCCCGTCCTCCGAGGCGGCCCCCTCGATCTGGTACGCCGCCGTGGCTGCGCCCCAGACGAAACCCGGGGGGAAGGACACGGCCTCCGAGAGAGCGGCGGCGGGCTGGGTGGTGAGGGGGGTCGTCATCCCTTGACGGCTCCTTGCATGATCCCGGCGACGAACTGGCGGCCGGTGGCGACGAACAGGACGAGCAGCGGGATCGTCGCCAGCGACGTGCCGGCGAGCACGAGGGCGTAGTCCTTGAAGTAGCCGCTCTGGAGCTGGTTGAGCGCGACCTGCACGGTCGGGTTCTCGGCCGGCAGCACGATCAGCGGCCAGAAGAAGTCGGTCCACACCTGCATGAAGGTGAACAGCCACAGCACCGCCATGGCCGGGCGCGCGGCGGGGACCGCGACGGTCCAGAACGTCCGGAACTGGCTGCACCCGTCGACGCGGGCGGCCTCGATCAGCTCGTCGGGCACGGCGTCGACGAGGTACTGCCGCATGAAGAACACGCCGAACGCCGTGACGATCCACGGCACGATCGCGGCCCACACGGTGCCGGTCCAGCCGAGCTCGGCCATCACGATGAACAGCGGGACCACGCCCAGCTGGGTCGGCACGGCCATGGTGACCACGACGAAGATGAGCAGCGGGGTGTTGCCGCGGAACCTCAGCTTGGCGAAGGCGTAGCCCGCCAGCGTCGCGAAGAACACCACCGACGTCGCCGCGACCGTCGAGACCATCAGGCTGTTGACCAGCGCCTTCCAGAACGGCACGGAGTCGAAGACCCGCTGGACGTTGGAGATGAAGTGCCCACCGGGCAGGAAGGGCGGGACGTCGCGGGTGATCGACCTCCTTGGTGTGCGACCCGATCAGGAACGACCAGTACAGCGGCAGCGCCGAGCCGACGATGAACGCCGACAGCAGGCCGTAGACGAGGAACCCGGGACGCCGCGTCATCGCCGCCTCCCTCCGTGCCGCCGCAGGTGTGCCAGCGTCCCGAACCGCCGCGAGAGGTAGTAGTTCACGAGTGCGATCACGATGATCAGCAGGAACAGCAGCCATGCCGTCGCCGAGGCGCGGCCGAGGTCGCGCAGGTGCCAGCCGAAGTCGTAGACGAGCAGCGTCATGGTGCTGAACTGGCGGTCGCTGCCGCCGTTCTGGGCGAGGGTGGTGTCGAACAGCCGTGGCTCGGCGAAGATCTGGAGCCCGCCGATCGTCGAGGTGATGACCACGAAGATCACCGTGGGCCGGATGCTCGGCACCGTGACCGAGGTGAACTGACGCAGCCGGCTCGCACCGTCGATCGCCGCGGCGTCGTACAGGTCGCGCGGCACGGCCTGCATCGCCGCCAGCAGGATCAGCGCGTTGTAGCCGGTCCAGCGCCAGTTGACCATCGTCGCGATGGCGACGTGGCTGGCCAGCCGGTCGGTGTGCCACGGCACGCCCGACAACCCCAGCCAGCCGAGGCCCTCGTTGATCAGCCCGTAGCGGTCACCGAACAGGCTGCCGAAGATGATCGCCACCGCGGCGGGCGCGACCACGAACGGCAGCAGCACGCCCATCCGCCACAGCGTCGCGCCGCGCAGGGCGGTGTCCAGCAGCCCGGCCAGGGCGAGCGCGATGATGATCTGGGGACCGGACGAGAGCACGAAGATGCTCAGCGTGTTGACCGCGGACTTCCAGAAGTACGGGTTGCCGACGACGTCCCGGTAGTTCTGCAGCCCGACGAACTCACCCTTGCCGCCGATCAGGTTCCAGTCGTAGACCGAGACGACCGCCGTGTAGACCAGCGGGAACATCCCGATCACCAGGAACAGGACGAAGAACGGCGAGATGTACGCGTACGGCGAGAACCGCACGTCCCAGCGGCTGAGCCGCTCCCGCCACGGAGAGCTTCGGCGAGACGCCGAACGTCGTACGGCGGGTGGTTCTGTGGGAGGGGAGGCCGGGGACGCCGCGCTGCGCTCATCGCGAGGGGCGACGTCCCCGGACTTCACCTCGACATCCTGAGGCACGGTGCAGTCCCGTGTCCCGTGCCGTCAGGAGAGCTGGTCGACGTCGGAGAGGAACGTCTGCCAGGACTCGTCGGGCGAGTTGCTGCCGTCATCCACGCGGATGAGCGCGGCCTGGAAGGCCTGCAGGATGTCGGAGTACTTCGGACCCTTGTAGGGCTGGACCGTGATCGCGGCCGCGCGGTCGCTGAGGATCTGGCCCACCGGGGCGTTGTTGAAGAACTCGTTGGTGGCGTCGAGGATCTCCGGCGACGACAGGGCCTCGACCTGGCTCGGGAACGTCCCGATCGCCTCGAACGCCTTCACCTGCTGCTCGGGCGCGGTGATCCACGCCGCGAACTCCTTGGCCTCGTCCGGGTGCTCCGACTGCTGCGGCACCACCAGGAACGAGCCGCCCCAGTTGCCGCCGCCGCCGGGGAAGACGTTGGCGAAGTCCCAGCCCTCGACGCCGTCGGCGTTGCCCGACACCACGCCGAGCATCCAGCCCGGGCAGGCCATGGTGGCGAAGCCGTCCTTCTGGAAGGACGCGGTCCAGTCCTCGCTCCACTGGGTGAGCTTGGTGGACAGACCCTTCTCGACGTTGGCGGTCAACGTCTCGTAGACGGCCTGGAGCTCGGGGTTCTCGACGTCGATGGTGTTGTCGGACTGCTCGAAGGGGTTCTCGACCTGGTTGAGCATCGCCTGGGCGGTGCCGCCGGTGGAGTCGTACCACGCGGTGCCCGGCACCTTCGCGACGAACTCCTCGCCGGTCGCGAAGTAGTCCTCCCAGGTACCCATCAACGCGGCGACCTCGTCGCGGTCGGTCGGCAGGCCCGCCTTCTCGAACAGGTCTGCGCGGTAGCAGATGCCCTCGGGGCCGGCGTCGGTGCCGTAGCCGATCATCTGGCCGTCGGCATTGGTCGCCGCCTCGGCCTTGAAGTCGAGCCACCGGCCGTCGAGCGCAGGGTCGGTGAGGTCGACGAACGCGTCCGACTCGGCGAGGATCGCCGGCATCGCGTCGCCCTCGATCGCCTCGATGTCCGACAGTCCCGAGCCTGCGGCCAGCTTGGTGTAGAGGTTCTCCTTGGCCTCGTCCCAGGTGCCGACCTTCTTCTGGGTCACCTGGATGTCGGGGTTGTCGGCGTTCCACTCCTCGATGACGTCCTCGTAGCCGAACTCGTTGAACGTCGCGATCGTGATCTCGACCGGCCCGTCGCCTCCGTTGCCGGAGCCGCCGTCACCGTCGTCGCCGCCACACGCGGCCAGTCCGAGGGAGAGGACGACCGCCGAGGCCGCGGTCAGGGCCATCCGTGGGGTGCTGCGGTACACCGGGTGCCTCCTGGTGGGTGTGAGAGCGCTTCCACTCTCGGTTGCGTCGGACTATGACCGGCGCCACATGGCCGTGTCAATACCCGCGTAAAGATTGGATCGTTCAATGTGGAAGCGCTCTCACATTCCGCGATGTTCGCGAGTTGCGCCTCCGTCCAAGCTTCAGTGCGCCGTGACAGCGTCGCAACTCGGCACGCCGCAACTCGATCACGCCTTGCGCGCTCGCGAGAGGCGAGCTTGGCGCGCTCGTTCTGGTCGAGCACCACCTTGCGCAGGCGCACCGTCTGCGGGGTGACCTCGACGCACTCGTCCTCACGGCAGAACTCCAGGCACTGCTCCAGCGACAGCCGGCGCGGCGGGATCAGCTTCTCGAAGTTGTCGGAGGTGGAGGAGCGGATGTTGGTCTGCTGCTTCTCCTTGGTGATGTTGACGTCCATGTCGTCGGCCCGGGAGTTCTCGCCGACGATCATCCCCTCGTAGACCTCGGTGGTCGGTTCCACGAACAGGATCCCGCGCTCCTGCAGGTTGGTCATCGCGTACGCCGTCGCGGCGCCGCTGCGGTCCGCCACCAGCGAGCCGGAGCTGCGCGAGCGGATCTCGCCGGCCCAGGGCTCGTAGCCCTCGCTGATGTGGTGGGCGATCCCGGTGCCACGGGTCTCGGTGAGGAAGTCGGTGCGGAAGCCGATCAGCCCGCGGGCCGGCACGATGAACTCCATGCGGACCCAGCCGGTGCCGTGGTTGGTCATCTGCTCCATCCGGCCCTTGCGAGCGGCGAGCAGCTCGGTGATGGTGCCGAGGTACTCCTCCGGCGCGTCGATGGTCAGCCGTTCCATGGGCTCGTGCAGCTTGCCGTCGACCTCCTTGGTGACGACCTGCGGCTTGCCGACGGTCAGCTCGTAACCCTCGCGGCGCATCTGCTCGACCAGGATCGCCAGCGCCAGCTCGCCGCGGCCCTGCACCTCCCAGGTGTCGGGACGCTCGGTGGCGAGAACGCGCAGCGACACGTTGCCCACGAGCTCGGCGTCGAGCCGGTCCTTGACCATCCGGGCGGTGACCTTGCTGCCCTTGGCGCGGCCGACCAGCGGGGAGGTGTTGGTGCCGATGGTCATCGAGATCGCCGGCTCGTCGACGTGGATGAGCGGCAGCGCGACCGGGTTGTCCGCATCGGCGAGCGTCTCGCCGATGGTGATGTCGGGGAAGCCGGCCACGGCCACGATGTCGCCGGGTCCGGCGGACTCGCCGGGCTTGCGTTCGAGACCTTCGGTGACGAGCAGCTCGGTGACGCGCACGTTCTGCTTGGAGCCGTCGCGCTTCATCCACGCAACGGTCTGGCCCTTGCGGAGCTCGCCCTCGTGCACCCGCAGCAGGGCCAGCCGGCCCAGGAACGGCGAGGCGTCGAGGTTGGTGACATGGGCCTGGAGCGGCGCGCCTTCGGTGTACGCCGGCGCCGGGATCGTCTCGACGATCGTGCGGAACAGCGGCTCGAGGTCGGGCGAGCCGGGCTGCCCGCCGTTCTCGGGTGTCTCCAGCGAAGCCCGGCCGGACCTCGCCGAGGCGTAGACCACGGGAAAGTCGAGGGCGTCCTGCGCGTGGTGCTCGTCGAGCAGGTCGAGGAACAGCTCGTAAGTCTCGTCGACGACCTCGGCGATCCGGGCGTCGGAGCGGTCGACCTTGTTGACGACGAGCACGACCGGCATGTCGGCGTTGAGCGCCTTGCGCAACACGAAGCGCGTCTGCGGCAACGGCCCCTCGGAGGCGTCGACCAGCAGCACGATGCCGTCGACCATCGAGAGCCCGCGCTCGACCTCGCCGCCGAAGTCGGCGTGGCCGGGGGTGTCGATGATGTTGATGGTCATGCCGCCCGGCGCCGACGGCCCGGTGTAGTGCACGGCGGTGTTCTTGGCGAGGATCGTGATGCCCTTCTCGCGCTCGAGGTCGCCGGAGTCCATCACCCGGTCGGTCACGTCCTCGAGCTGGTGGGCCGTGAAGGCTCCGGCCTGGCGCAGCATCGCGTCGACCAGCGTGGTCTTGCCGTGGTCGACGTGGGCGACGATCGCAACGTTCCTCAGGTCGTGACGCAGGCCGTCGCGAGGGGCGGTCGAGGGTGTCTCGGGCATGACGAGGCGGGCACCTTTACAGGGGTTCGAGAGTCGGCGGAGGCGAAACCCGCAGAGTCTACGGGCCGGTATGGTCCACCGCCGCATCGTCCTTTACCCCTCCCGAGCCCGCTGGCTACCTTTGTGGTGCGTCCGCCGGGGGCGGCGGGCGCTGGTGCGTCAGCACTCGTACGTCGAATCTGGGGGGATCTCGATGGGTGGCAACGCCTGCCTGCGCAGGCCCCTGCCCGCACGGCCTCACGGGCCGGCGGCGGGGCGGCCCCGGTGACGCGCGCCTCCTCCCAGCCCCCTGCAGTGCTGCTCGACGTCCTGGGCCGACGAGTCCGGATCGAGGCCGGCGGACATCCCGCCGCCGCGCAGGTCGACGCCCTCTGGTCCCGCTGCCGCTCGACCGACCCCGGCTCGGCGCACGGTGACGAGACCGTCATCACGCTGCCGCGCTCCGACCGTCCCCTGGAGCCCGAGGACGGTCTGCACCTTGCCGACGAGCTCCGCGACCTGGCCCTCGCCGCGGCCGCCGACCGGCTGGTGGTGCTTCGCGCCGCCGCTGTAGCGACGCCGGACGGCAGCGTGCTCGGCCTGTTCTCCACCGACCCCGCCCTGCGCGCCGGTGCTGCCGCGGAGCTGAGCCGTCGCGGCTTCGGCTACGTCACCGACGAGCTGCTGGCGACCGACGAGTCCTTCGACGTGGTGCCGTTCCCCGAGCCCCTGCGCTTCGAGCAGGACGATGAGCTCGGCCCCGAGTCCTCGATCCTGGCCGGTCCGGACGCCCTGGGCATGCGCCCCTGTCCCGCCGGGCCCCTGCACCTGGCCGCCGCCGTGCTGCTCGAGCACGACCCGGCTCACCGGGGCATCCCCGAGCTGACCCGCGTGCGCCGGCCCGACGACGTACGCCGTCTCGAGGGCGCCCTGGTCGGCTCCCCGGACGCGTGGTCGGACACCGCGCTGCCCGACCTGATCGACGAGGTCGACGGTCTGTGGGTGTTGCGCTACGGCGAGATCCACGCTGCGGCCCCGGTCCTGGCCGAGCTGCTGCTGGTCCGTACGCAGCATCCTGTCGGGCCCGGGCAGCTCTACGTCGCCGTCGGGATCGGTGACAGCGACGACCGGCCCACCGCGGTCAGCGGGCACCACCTCGCGCTCGACGGGCTACGGCGGGTGGTCTGGATGGCCGCCGCCGGCGGTGCGTCGATCGAGGAGCTGCACGCCGCGGCCAACCGCGAGCTGGCCGGCAAGTGGCCGATCTCGGTCCAGCTCGTCGCGGCAGCGGTCCGCGACCTGATGGCGCTGCGCCTGCTCGTGCCCGAGGAGGGCGTCGGCCGCGGCACCCAGGCCGGCGCCGGCGCGGGCGACGTCCTCAACGGGACAGCCGCCGACAGCTCCTGATGCTTGGAGTTGTCGGTCCGGGCCGGTAGGCAGGACCCATGACCTGCTCCTTCATCCCCCCGTACCTCCTCGAGCAGATCGCCCGTTCGGCCGCCGGCGGCAGCAGTGCCGCCGCTCGGGCGACCGCGACGCTCTCGGTCGACGCCCAGCTCCGCGACCTCCGCGCGACGACCGCGCCGCATCCGCACCCCTCCGCGACGGTGAGCCAGCCCGGGGCTGTCGCGACCGTCCCCGACTGGACCGTCCACACCGCCGGCAACACCACCACGCTGCCCGGCACGCCCGTGCGCGGCGCCGGCGACGCGGCCTCGGGCGACGCAGCCGTCGACGAGGCCGCCGACGGCATCGACGGCGCGCTGCGGCTGTTCGCCGAGGTCTTCGACCGCTCGTCCTACGACGACGCGGGTGCTGCGGTGTCGGTGACGGTCCACTACGGCCGCGACTACGACAACGCCTTCTGGGACGGCACCCAGCTGGTCTTCGGTGACGGCGACGGCGAGATCTTCGACCGGTTCACCAAGCCCGTCGACGTGCTCGGCCACGAGCTCAGCCACGCGGTCACCGAGCACAGTGCCGGGCTCCGCTACCGGGACCAGTCCGGTGCCCTCAACGAGTCCGTCAGCGACGTCTTCGGCAGCTGCCTCAAGCAGTGGCTGCTCGGCCAGACCGTCGACCAGGCCGACTGGCTGGTCGGGGCAGGCCTGTTCCTCCCGGGCGTCAACGCCCGCGGGCTGCGCGACATGGCCAACCCCGGCACGGCCTACGACGACCCGCAGCTGGGCAAGGATCCCCAGGGCGCCTCGATGGACGCCTACATCGAGACCACCGACGACAACGGCGGGGTCCACCTCAACTCCGGGATCCCCAACCGCGCCTTCCACCTCGCGGCCACGGCCATCGGCGGACGCTCGTGGGAGGGTGCCGGGGCTGTTTGGTACGCCGCCCTGACCGGAGGTCCGGTAGGTCCCGACACCGACTTCGCGGGCTTCGCGGCCGCCACGGTCGCGGCAGCCGGTGACCACGCCGAGGCCGTGCGCCAGGCTTGGGAGACCGTCGGCATCACCCCTGCCGACGGCTCGACCTCCGCCCCCACCACCCCCGAGCCCGGCGCCGACGAGACCCTCGTCGTCGTCCGCCGTACAGGCGGCTTCGCCGGGCGCACCACCGAGGGTTCGGTCGACCTGGCCAGCCACGACGCCCGGGTGCCGGAGGTTCGCAGCCTGGTCGACCGCATCGACCTGAGCCACGTGCCGGGTGGCAACCCGCACCCCGACATGTTCGTCTACGCGTTCAACCTCTGCGGCCGCCGGGCGCAGGTGCCCGAGCAGCACCTGACCCCCGACCTCTCCCGCCTCGCCGTCATCGTGCTCGACACCAGCGCGGGCGGTACCCCACGCTGAGTCCGCCGCGCACCCTGGTCTGCACGACGAGCGAAGCGAGCGCAGCGAGCGAGTCGAGGAGGAAGACCAGGGGTTATCAGCGCGGCGGACATGCGAGCGGAGCGAGCCAATCAACGCAGCGCGCGGTCCAGGGCGGCGTTGACGTGGAGGGTGGTGCAGGGGATCGCGGGCAGCTCGATGTCGGCCTGTGAGACGAGCAGCTCGATCTCGGTGCAGCCGAGCAGGATCGCGCCGGCGCCGGCGTCCCAGAGCTCCTCGGTCAGCGCGACTACCCTGCGGCGGGTGGCGTCGACGACCCGGCCGTGCACCAGCTCGTCGTAGATCGCGGCGTTGAGCCAGTCGTGGTGCTCCGCCGCCGGCATGATCACCGAGACGCCGTGGCGGCCGAGGCGCTCGGAGAAGAACTCGTCCTCCATCGCGACCTTGGTGCCGATGAAGCCCACGGTCGTGGCGTCCTGCTCGAGGCACGCCGACGCGACCACGTCGGCGAGGTGCAGGAGCGGGATGTCGACCGCCGCCTCGACCTGGTCGGCCACCTTGTGGAACGTCGTGGTGCACAGCAGCAGGAAGTCGGCTCCGGCCCGCTCGACGCCGCGTCCGGCCTCGGCGAGCAGCTCGCCGATCTGGTCCCAGCGCTCGTCCTCCTCGAGGTCGGTCAGCTCGGCGAAGTCGACCGTGCTCAGCACCAGCCGCGGCGACGACAGCCCGCCGAGCCGTTCTTGCACGCCGAGGTTGAGGTCGCGGTAGTAGACCGCGCTGCTCTCCCAGCTCATGCCCCCCACGAGGCCGATGGTCTGCACGGGGGAAGTCTGCCCGATGCCCGGCCCGATGGCCCGCTCAGGTGACGCGGTGCACCTTGTGCTGGGCGGCCTGGGCGCGCGGTCGCACCACGATCTCGTCGATGTCGACGTGTGACGAGCGGGTCGCGACCCAGCCGACGACGTCGGCGATGTCATCGGCTGTCAGCGGGTCCGGCACCCCGGCGTAGACGGACGCGGCCTTCTCGGCGTCGCCGCGGAAGCGGTTCAGCGCGAACTCGTCGGTGCGCACCATGCCCGGCGCGACCTCGGTGACGCGGATGGGCTCGCCGCACAGCTCGAGCCGCAGCGTCCCGGTCAGCGCCTTGAGGGCGTGCTTGGCGGCGGTGTAGGCGCCGCCACCCTCGTAGACGACCCGGCCGGCCGTCGACCCCATGTTGACGACGAGCCCGTCGCCGCTGGCCCGCAGCGCCGGCAGCAGGGCCTGCGTGACGTGCAGGGTGCCCAGCACGTTGACGTCGTACGCCCTGGCCCAGTCGTCGGGATCGGAGGGCTCGACCGGGTCGCCTCCGAAGGCGCCGCCGGCGTTGTTGACCAGGACGTGCAGCACCGGGCCGACGCGTTCGGCGAGAGCGGCCACCGAGTCGCGGTCGGTGACGTCGCAGCCCGTCGCGACGCCACCGATCTCGGCCGCGAGGGCCTCGATGCGGTCGGTACGCCGCGCGGCGCAGTGCACCAGGAAGCCCTCGGCCGCCAGCCGGCGAGCAGTGGCCGCGCCGATTCCGCTGCTGGCACCCGTGACGACGGCGATCCTGTGGTCCATGGGGGTCGTGCTCATGGCGCGATTGTGCCGCGACGGGTCCCCCGGCAGACTGACCGGTCATGCCGGAAGCCCACAGACACCAGGCGAGACGGGAACGGAGCCAGCTCGTGCGCAGGGTGGCTCAGGTGCTCGGGATCCTCGGAGGCCTTGCCTGGGTTGCGGCCTGGTACGTCTGGGAGCGCGGTGACGATCCCGTGGAGCTCGGACTGTTCTGGGCGGGCGCCGCGCTCGCGACGCTGTTCCTCCTCGAGCTGGGCACGCTGCTGGTCAAGCGCGGCCTGATGGCACTGCGCCTGTTCGTGGCCTGCGCGCTGCCGTTGCTGTTCTGGATGGTCATCGCTTTCGTGGCGACCTCGGCCTCCGACGACGGCATCGTGTGGGGGGTGGCCGGCGCGGCCGTCGCCGTGTTCGCCCTCCTCCTGCTGGTCCGAGCCCCGCGCGGGGCCACTCTCTGAAGACAGCTCGCTAGCTCTTGCCGGCTCGCAAGCTCGCCGAAAGAGCGCTCGGCGGGAATCGTTCCGGGAACTGGGCGGTTGGGCCCTCTGGAGGAGTCCGCCGACGCGAAGGGACGCACGCACGTGGGAGCTACCGACCGTGTGGCGATGATCAGCCTGCACACGTCCCCGCTCGACCAGCCGGGCACCGGGGACGCCGGCGGCATGAACGTCTACGTGATGGAGCTCTCCAAGCGGCTCGCCGCGCAGGGCATCCCGGTCGACATCTTCACCCGCGCCACGTCCTCGTCCCTGCCGACGGTCGTCGAGGCGGCACCGGGCGTGCTGGTCCACAACATCCACGCCGGCCCCTTCGAAGGACTCACCAAGGACGAGCTGCCCGGGCAGCTGTGCGTGTTCGCGCGCGAGGTGCTGCGCAGCGAGGCCTCCCAGCCGCTGGGGCACTACTCCGCCGTCCACTCCCACTACTGGCTCTCCGGTCAGGTCGGCGCGCTGGCGCGCGACCGCTGGGGAGTGCCGCTGGTGCACTCGATGCACACCATGGCGAAGGTCAAGAACGACGCGCTCGCCGAGGGCGACACCCCCGAGCCCGTCGCCCGCATCATCGGCGAGGAGCAGGTCGTCGAGGCCGCAGACATCCTGATCGCCAACACCGACACCGAGGCCAAGCAGCTGATCAACCTGTACGACGCCTGCGCCACGCGCGTCGACGTGATCCACCCGGGTGTCGATCTCGACGTGTTCCGGCCGCGCGACCGCGCCGACACCCGCCGGCGGCTCGACCTGCCGGCCGACGCCTCGGTGCTGCTGTTCGCCGGCCGCATCCAGCCGCTGAAGGCGCCCGACGTGCTGCTGCGCGCGGTCGCGGTGCTGCTCGAGCGCGAGCCCGGACTCCGTTCGCGCCTGGTCGTCCCGATCGTCGGTGGGCCCTCCGGCTCGGGCCTCGAGCATCCCGAGTCGCTGGCCCAGCTGGCCGCGGCGCTGGGCCTCGACGCCGTGGTGAGGTTCGTGCCGCCGGTCGCGCAGGCAGAGCTGGCGCAGTGGTACGCCGCGGCCGACCTGGTCGCCGTACCTTCCTACAACGAGTCGTTCGGCCTGGTCGCCGTCGAGGCCCAGGCCTCCGGCACGCCCGTAGTGGCCGCTGCCGTCGGCGGGTTGACCACCGTCGTCGACGACGGGCGCAGCGGCATCCTGGTCGACTCCCACCGGCCCGATGACTGGGCCGACGCCCTGGCGTCACTGGTCCGCGACCCGGCGCTGCGCGAGCGGCTCTCGCGCGGTGCGCTCCGACAGGCCGCGCAGTTCTCGTGGGACCTCACCGCCGAGAAGACGCTCGAGACCTACGAACGGGCCAGGTCGTTCATGCGCGAAGCTGTTGCTTAGGGGTCTGCTGAACAATCCGCGCTGCTACGCGCCGCGCTGCACGCGCGCTGGCCGCGTTGTCGTCACTCGACGGGTATCCACCCGCCTTCGTTCCTCCGCCTTGCCATCGCACGCACATCGCGACACTCGCGACGGGCGCCTTGTTCAGCAGACCCCTAGCCTGTCGGGTGTGAGCGCGGCCGACCCGATCGTCGCCGTCCGGCGGCACCTGACCGACCACGACATCGACTTCACCGAGCCCGCCGAGGGCGTGTTCAGCTTCGCCCTGCCCGGCGAGCGCAAGCTCCAGACGGCGGTTCGTCTCGACGTCGGCCCGCACGCGCTGGCCTGCCACGCCTTCGTGTGCCGCGCTCCCGACGAGAACCACGAGGCGGTCTACCGGTGGCTGCTGCAGCGGAACCTGAGGATGTACGCCGTGGCGTTCGCGCTCGACCGGCTGGGCGACATCTACCTCGACGCCAGGCTGCCGCTGTCGTCGGTGACCCCCGACGAGCTCGACCGGCTGCTCGGGTCGGTGCTGACCTACGCCGACGAGTCGTTCAACACGATCCTCGAGCTCGGTTTCGCCTCCTCGATCCGCAAGGAGTGGGAGTGGCGCAACCTTCGCGGCGAGTCCACGGCGAACCTCGAGGCGTTCCGGGGCTGGCTCGAGTCCGGCGGGGACCCGTCAGTCGGCGACGAGGACGGCGACGAGGGCGAGAGCGGCCGGTAGCGCCTGCACGAGCAGGATCCGGCGGCTGACCGTCGCGGCGCCGTACACGCCGGCCACGATCACGCAGAGCAGGAAGAACACCTGGACGTCCATCTTGTCGGCGACCAGGCCCCAGACCAGGCCGGCGACGAGGAAGCCGTTGTAGAGGCCCTGGTTGGCGGCCAGCGTCTTGGATTCCTCCGCGAACTCCGCGTCAGTGCCGAACGCTGCCCGCCCCTGCGGCTTGGTCCAGAGCGCCATCTCGAGCACGACGATGTAGAGGTGGATCAGGGCCACGATGGCGACCAGCGCGGCCGCGACGGCGTTCACGTGCGCAGCATCCCACTATCCGTGGACGCGCGCGGTCTCCTCTGGCTGGGGCATGGCGGCCTTGGGCTTGGGCTTGCGCCGCGCGACGGCGACGCCGAGCAGCGCGAGCACGCCGCCGGCGTACGCGATCGTGGGTGGGGTCTCGGACAGGAACACCAGCCCCATCACGATGGTGATCGGCGGCACGAGGTAGGTCGTCACGCCGAGGCTCGAGGCGCTCATGTGGCGCAGAGCGTAGGCGTAGGTGGTGAACGCGATGGCTGTCGGGAAGACGCCGAGGTAGATCACCCACAGGACCGAGGACGCCGGGGCGTTGCGGGTGTCGTCGACCAGCTGGCCCACGAACGGCAGGCACGCGACCGCGCCGACCGTGCACGCCAGCCAGGTGATGTGGAGAGCGGGCAGCCTGCTCACGAGCGGCTTCTGGAGGATCACGCTGATGGAGTAGACCGCGGCCGAGACCAGGCACAGCACCACGCCGAGCAGGTCGCGGCTGCCGCCTGAACCGCTGTCGGCCGTGCCGATCAGGGCGACGCCGGCGAAGGCGAGTGCGAGACCCAGGGCGAGGTAGGTCGTGAACCGCTCGCTGAGGAAGATCGTCGCCAGCACCGCGATCAGGATCGGCGAGACCTGCAGCAGCATGGACGCGGTGCCGGCGTCGACGTGGTGCTCGCCCTCGTTGAGGGCGACGTTGTAGACGCCGAACCACAGCACGCCGATCACCACGATCGACAGCCACTCGCGCACCGTGAGCCGGGGCACCGCCTTGAGCTTGGGCACCGCGACGGCGCCCAGCGCCGCGGCGCCCACGACCAGCCGGCCGAGCGACAGCGAGCCGGGCTCGAAGTCCTTGCCGAGGTGGCGGATCGCCACGAACGCCGACGCCCACAGCACCAAGGTCACCGCCACGGCGGCGAGCGGGAGCCAGGTCCGAGCAGGGGTCGCGTTCACCAGACGAGCCTAGGGATGACGACCGACACCGTTCGAGCGGTTATCGGACGGCGTTCGCCGATTTCCCGCCGAACTTTGGCGTCGTTCCTGGACGTTCGTGAGGGTTGCAACCCCCACTAACGTCCGCGATACCCGGTCGACCGGGTATCCCGCCCGCTTACAGGTCCAGCTTGTAGCCGAGGCCGCGGACGGTGACGAGGTACTTCGGGTCGCTGGGGTCGGGCTCCAGCTTGGCGCGCAGGCGCTTGACGTGGACGTCGAGGGTCTTGGTGTCGCCGACGTAGTCGGACCCCCAGACCCGGTCGATCAGCTGGCCGCGGGTGAGCACCCGTCCCTGGTTGCGCAGGAACATCTCCAACAGCTCGAACTCCTTGAGCGGGAGCCGTTGGTCGGTGCCGTCGACGGTGACCACGTGGCGTTCGACGTCCATCCGGATGGGGCCGGCCTCGAGAGTCATCGGGGCGAGCTCGGACTCGTGGCCGCGGCGCAGGACGGCGCGGATGCGGGCGACCAGCTCGCGGGGCGAGTAGGGCTTGGTGACGTAGTCGTCGGCGCCGAGCTCGAGGCCGACGACCTTGTCGACCTCGTCGTCCTTGGCGCTGACCATGATGACCGGGACGTTGGAGGTCTGCCGGATCTGCCGGCACACCTCGGTCCCCGGCAGGCCCGGGAGCATCAGGTCGAGCAGCACGATGTCGGCACCGTGGCGGTCGAACTCCGCGAGGGCGTCGTGTCCGTTCGCGGCGATCGCGACGTCGTACCCCTCCTTGCGGAGCATGTAGGCGAGAGCGTCGGAGTAGCTCTCCTCGTCCTCGACGACGAGAACACGGGTCATGTGATGGCTTCCTGGTGGGCGCGCGGCAGGGTCAGGGTGAACGTGGAGCCCTGGCCCTCGACGGACCACACGCGGATGTCGCCGCCGTGGGTCGCCGCGACGTGCTTGACGATGGACAGTCCGAGACCGGTGCCGCCGGTGGACCGGTGGCGTGCCGGGTCGACGCGGTAGAAGCGCTCGAAGATGCGGTCGAGCTCGCCGCTGGGGATGCCGATGCCCTGGTCGACGACGGAGATCTCGACCATCTGCTCGTCGGTCTTGGTCGAGACGAGCACCGTCGAGGCGGCGCCGGAGTAGGCGACGGCGTTGGCGACGAGGTTGGCCACGGCAGCGCGCACCTGCTCCTCGTTGCCGAAGACCTTCAGGCCGTGGGCGCCGCCGGTGACGATCTTGATGCCGCGGTCGTTGGCGTCGATGGCCGACGCGTCGACCGCTCCGGCGACCACGTCGTCGACGGCGACGAGCACGGGCGCGTCGAGGGGGTCGTCGTCCTGGAGCCTGGAGAGCTCGATGATCTGCTGCACCAGCCGCGACAGGCGGTCGGACTCCGTCAGCATCCGGCCGGCGAAGCGGCGTACGGCGACCGGGTCGTCGGCGGCGTCGCACACGGCCTCGGCGAGCAGCTTGATCGCCCCGACCGGCGTCTTGAGCTCGTGGGACACGTTGGCCACGAAGTCGCGGCGTACGGCGTCGACACGGCGCTCGCGGGTGCGGTCCTCGACCAGCGCCAGCACCAGGGTCGAGGAGAGCGGCGCGACCCTGACCGTCACGTGGCGCGGAGTGACGTTCTGGCGTGACATCAGCAGCTCGGTCTCGCGGATCTGGCCGTCGCGGCGTACTTGGGCGACCAGCTCGGCGAGCTCGCGCGACATCAGGCTGGTGCCCGACACCAGGCCCATCGCGTACGCCGGAGCGCTGGCCTTCAGCACCGCGTCGTCGGCGCCCACGACGACCGCGCTGCTGCGCAGGACGGAGAGCACGGAGGCGACGCCCTCGGGCACGGCCGGCTCGTCGACGTCCGGCAGCATCCGCTGCTGGCGCTCGCTGACGTGCCACGCGAGGACGCCGCCCCCCGCGACGAGCGCCCCGATGAGCGCCGCGAGGAAGGCTTGCGTGGTGGGGTCCACACTGCGATCGTACGCAGGGGTTCACCCGGCAACCGCTTCGCGAGACGCCCTCTCGACGAGTGTTCACCGCCCGTTCACCGCTTGACGCCAAGTGGTCACCGAGCCCCCGTACGGTCCGCGGCATGCGTGAGGCTTTCCATGACCAGCTCGACTCCATCTTCAGCGACCTCGCCGTCGTGTGCGGCAGCGTCCAGCAGGCGGTGCGGCTGGCCACCCAGGCGCTGCTGACCGGCGACGCCGAGAAGGCCGAGGAGGTCATCAGCGCCGACTCCCAGATCGACGAGGCGACCGAGCGGGTCGAGGACAACTGCTTCTCGCTGCTGTCGCTCCAGCAGCCCGTCGCCGGCGACCTGCGGATCATCGTCTCGGCGCTGCGGATGGTCAGCGAGCTCGAGCGGATGGGCGACCTGTCGGTGCACGTGGCCAAGATCGCCCGTCTGCGGGTCCCGCTGATCGCCGTGCCCGACGAGGTGCGCCCGACCGTCGCGCGGATGGCCGAGGTCGCCGAGGACATGGTGTCGCGGGTCGCCCAGATCATCACCGAGCGCGACGTCGAGGCTGCGATCGCGCTGGGCCGCGACGACGACGAGATGGACCAGCTGCGGCGCACCAGCTTCGCCCAGCTGCTGTCCGACGACTGGGCGCACGGCGTCGAGGCCGCGGTCGACATCGCCCTGCTGGGCAGGTACTACGAGCGGATCGCCGACCACGCCGTCTCGGTCGGCAACCGGGTGGTGTTCGTGGTGACCGGGCAGTTCCCGGTCAGCTACCGACGCCTGAGGTCGGGCGCGCCGTCCCGCCTGGACTGACGAGCTAGGCGAGCCCCTGGGCGAGCTCAGCGAGGAGCGAAGGCGCGACGCTCGCGAGCGCGCCCGATCAGCCGAGCTCCGCTCGGCAATATGTCACCGCCCCTGGTTGGCGACGGCGGCGGCAGCTTCAGCGGCGGCGTCGGGGTCGAGGTACTCGCCCCCGGCCACGGTGGGCCGCAGGCTCTCGTCGAGCCGGTAGAGCAACGGCATCCCGGTGGGGATGTTGAGGCCGACGATGTCGTCGTCGCTGATCTCGTCGAGGTGCTTGACCACCGCGCGGAGGCTGTTGCCGTGGGCGGCGACCAGGACGCGCTGGCCCGCGCGCAGGTCGGCGACGATGTCGGACTCCCAGTACGGCAGCATCCGCTCGATGACGTCCTTGAGGCACTCGGTGCGAGGCATCTCGTCGCCGAGGCCGTGGTAACGCGGGTCGCCCACCTGGGAGTACTCGTCGTCGTCCTCGATCGGCGGCGGAGGTACGTCGAAGGACCGGCGCCAGAGCATGAACTGCTCCTCGCCGAACTCCTCCATGGTCTGCTTCTTGTCCTTGCCCTGGAGACCGCCGTAGTGGCGCTCGTTGAGCCGCCACGACCGGCGTACGGGGATCCAGTGGCGGTCGGCGGTGTCGAGCGACAGGTTGGCCGTGTTGATGGCCCGCCGCAGCAGCGAGGTGTGGACGACGTCGGGCAGCAGGCCCGCCTCGCGGATCAGCTCGCCACCGCGCACCGCCTCCTGGCGGCCCTTGTCGGAGAGGTCGACGTCGACCCAGCCGGTGAACAGGTTCTTGGCGTTCCAGGTGCTCTCGCCGTGACGGAGCAGGACGAGCTCGTAGGTCATGACGCCTACTCGGCTGCGGGTCGGCACGGGCACGCCGGTGCCGTTGTCGAGGTCGGTGTACTCGTCGTCGGCGGCCACCACAGGCACGTTCAGGTCGGCCGTCTCGCCGTTGTCGAAGCCCAGGCTCAGCTCGATGAACTCCCCGGCCTCGAACTCGCCGGACACCTTGATGCCCTGCTCGGTGGCAAGGTTGACCAGGCCGTGCGCCGGCACCTCGATCGGCGCGAACGACGCGACCTCCACCGTGGAGTTCGGCCCGAAGCCGAGGGAGTCCAGGCTGATGGCCTCGTCGGGGGAGTTGTTGGACAGGCTCGCGATGAACGTGCCGGAGCCGTCCTCGCTCGAGACGATCACGGCGTTGAGGACGTCGACCACACCGTCCTTGTTGTTGGCCCCGTTGGCGAGGTTGTTCTCCCGGTCGGTGGCGTAGTTGAAGCCACACGCAGAGACGCCGGGGACGGCGAGGACGAGTGCCCCGAACAAGAGGGCGATGCGGAGTCTGGGGAGCGGCGCGAGAGCCGACGGTCCATGGGTCACAGGCCTTCGTGGTCGACGGGTGTGGCGGGCCACAGCCTAGCGTCGAAGGGCCGTCGTGCTTCCAGGCGCTCGCCCCCCTGCGCCACCGTGGCTACTGGCGCAGGCCGACCGTTGCCGCCGCGACCACGAGGGACGCGGCGAGGAACACCGTCACGCCGATCGAGATCCACAGCAGCCGCGGCGCGCCGATGCGCAGCGCCAGCCGCAACGGCAGGTGGCGCAGGCCGTCGGCGTTGTCCTCGACGAGGTCCGGGAGCGCCAGCAGGAAGTGGACGGCGACGCCGAGCAGCGCCGCGAGCACGGTGACGACCACCGTCGGCGGGTCGCCCTCGGACCTGGCCGCCCCACCCGCCGTACGACAAGAACGCCGGCAGCAGCGCGTACGACGCCGCCCACGGCAGCCACGAGAACGCCGTCCGGCGCAGCACCACGTTGCCCAGCAGCGCGGCCGCGACGGAGAGCAGGTAGGCGCAGCCGGCGGTGACGCCGTTGCCGAGCGCGAGCGGGACCACGAGCAGGACCCCGCACGCGACGGCGAACCAGACGCTGCCCGGGGTCCAGCGACCCGGACGCCGAGCGGCTTGCCGGGGCGGTCGTGCGCCGCGTCGCGGGCGCGGTCGACGAGGTCGTTGTGCCAGCCGACGACGGCCTGACCGACCAGCACGGTGGCCGCCACCAGGCCGGCTTCGCGCAGCGGGCGACCGCTGGCCAGGGCGGTGCCGCCCGAGCACCAGGGCGGTGACCAGGGCGTGCAGCGGGTGGGCCGCGCGCACCAGCTGCACCGGCCACACCGCCAGCGCCGACATGCCGGCTCAGTATCGGCCAGGCGGCGTCGGCGGCAGGGCTCGCTACGGCCCGAGCGGCACAGGAGGCGGGTCTTGTCAAGCCCGGAATGGGCCTCTGACCTGGGCAAACGTGTCGGTCGCTCATTTGCTGACGTGTTAGACTGGTCACCTGGAAAGGGGTACCGAACATATGACCTTCACCGTCGGCGAAACGGTTGTCTACCCGAACCACGGGGCCGCAGTCATCGAAGACATCGAGATGCGCACGATCAAGGGGGAGGACCGCCAGTACCTCGTCCTTCGGATCGTCGCCCAACAGGACCTCGTGGTCCGCGTACCCGCGATGAACCTCGACCTGGTCGGGGTTCGTGACGTGGTCGACAAGGACGGCCTGGACCGCGTCTTCGACGTGCTGCGCGCTGCCCATGTCGAGGAGCCGACCAACTGGTCGCGCCGCTACAAGGCCAACCTCGAGAAGCTCCACAGCGGCGACGTCATGAAGGTGGCCGAGGTCGTCCGCGACCTCTGGCGCCGCGAGCGTGACCGTGGCCTCTCCGCAGGCGAGAAGCGGATGCTGGCCAAGGCGCGCCAGATCCTCGTCTCCGAGCTGGCCCTGGCCGAGCACACCAACGAGGACAAGGCCGAGGCCATCCTCGACGAGGTGCTCGCGTCCTGACCGACAGCCTTCAGGCCCCGCACGGTTCGAGCCGGGCGGGGCCTCTGGTTCTTGAGCCGTCTCGAGATCCAGGAGCCGGAATGAGCCAGACCGACGTCGACGTGATCGCGCTCGGGCCGGGTCCTCGACGAGGGCCGCGGGTCGCTGCCGTTCGCGCTGGTGCACGGCGAGGCGCTGGTCACCACCGCCACCTGGGCGCTCTCCGAGGCCGGGGTGCTGCCGCTCGACGCCCGCACGTCGATCGAGGGCGTGCGTCGACGCCGGACTCCCGCTCGTGCTGCACGACGCGCTCTGCCCGATGACCCCGCCCGACTTCATCGCCGAGTGCGTACGCCGGGCGCGTCGACGAGGGCGTGGTGGTGGCGGGAGTGCGCCCGGTCACCGACACCCTCAAGACGCTGGCCGGCGACACGCTCGGGCGACGACCGTCGACCGCGAGGCGCTGGCCCGGGTCGTCTCGCCCGTCGTGGTGCCGGCCGACCGGGTGGCCGCGGCGGCCGACCTGCTCGCCGACCCGGCCGTCGAGCTGGCGCCGCTGGTCGAGGCGCTGCGGGCCGGCGGCCCGGTGCTGCTCGTCGAGGCCCCGGCCGAGGCGATGCGGGTCGGCGGCGCGCGACGACGTGCGCGTGCTCGAGGCGCTCACCCGGCCGGCGTGACGCAGCCGCGCGGCGAGCTCGAGGTCCTCGGGGAAGGTGATCTTGAGGTTGGCCGGGCCCGACGGCACGGCCGCGATGGTGAGCCGCGGCGTACCGCTCGACGCACGACGCCGTGTCGGTGCCGGTGAACCCGTCGGCCGTCGGCGGCGCGGTAGGCCGCCAGCAGGTCCGCGCGCCCGGAACGCCTGCGGTGTCTGGACGCCCGCCAGGCTCGCGCCGCCGACGGGCGCGCCGTCGCGGCGGACCACGCCGTCGACGGCCACGACCGGGATCGCCCCGCCGTGCTCGCGGGCGGCGGCCAGGGTCCGCTCGAAGAGGTCGGCGTCGGCCAGCGGGCGGGCCGCGTCGTGCACGGCGACGACCGCGAGGGCGCCGCCGTCGACCTCGTCGGCCAGCACCTGCAGCGCCTGCCCACTCCGACGCGTGGCGGGTGTCACCGCCGGGCACGAGCAGCACCTCGCCGTCGCCGAGGTGCGGGCGCCAGCGCCTCGCCCATCGCCTCGCGCTCGTCGGGGCGGTGCACGACGACCACGCGTCGTACGTCGGGCAGCGCCAGCGCCGTGCGCACCGACCAGGCCACCACGGGCACGCCCAGCAGGGGCAGCAGCACCTTGTTGACCTCCGCGCCGACCCGGGTGCCGGAGCCGGCGGCGACCACGACCACGGCGGCGTCGGGCTCGGTCACGCGGCGCGAGCCTAGCGCCGCGCGTGGAAGTCTTCATGCGCTTCGCGCACACATTGCACGCACATCGCGGCGTTGCCGTCGCTCGAAGATGGGCCACAGCGACTTCGCTCCGGCGCCTTGCGCTGCACGCACACTGAGCGCGCCAAGCAGATGAACACTTCCCACGCGAGGCACGGTCAGTTATCGCTGCCGTAACACGGCGAAACACGCCGCACAACACGTCGGACCTAGCGTCGCGCGAGCATGAGCCCGACGGAGGACTGGCTCCCGGTCTGCCGGGTCGCCGAGCTCGAGGTCGAGCGCGGCGCGAGTGCCCTGGTGCACGGTCACTCGATGGCCATCTTCCGGACCGCCGACGACGGCGTCTACGCGCTGGGCAACCACGACCCCTTCGACCGGACCGCGTGCTCGCCAAGGGCATCGTCGGCACCCGCGACGGCGTGCCGTTCGTGGCCTCGCCGCGGCACCGGCACGCCTTCGACCTGCGCACCGGGCGCTGCCTGGACGACGAGCACGTCGTCGGTGCCGGCGTACGAGGTGCGGGTCGTCGAGGGCGTGGTGCTCGTCGGCAGGCGGCGCGAGCGCGGGTCGAGCAGACGCGGCGGTCAGAGGCCGAGGGGAGCCGGACCTCCATGATGTCGTCGCCGCCGAAGACGCCGTCCTGCCAGACCAGGCGGTTGCCGGAGATCGACGGGAAGCCCTGCTGGCCGCGCTCCTTCAGCGGGCTGTAGATCTTGTTGGTCTCGAAGGAGTAGAGGTAGAGGTCGGTGTCGGGCATCCGGCCGCCGATGGCCTCGCTGACGCCGCCGGGGAGGCTGTCGACGGCCACCGGGAACACGGCGTACTCGGCGCTCGCGGCCGCGCCGAACGGGAACGCGAAGTCGCTGAGGTGGGTCGAGCTGCCGTCGGTGCCGAAGGCGTCGGCCGACTGGTTGCCGTCGATGGCCACCACGTGGTCGCCGTACGCCGCCAGCGGACGAGCACGGCGCCGGTCATCGCTGCCGACCTGGTCGACCTCGTTGGTGCCGGGCTTCCAGAAGCCGACCCGGCCCGTCGTCGGTGCCGAAGCCGACCGTGCCGCCGCCGGCCGCCATCGCGGTGATGGTGTCGCCGCCGAGCCCGTTGATCTTGACGCGGCTCACCTTGCCGCTGGCGTCGACGTAGCTCATCGTGCTGTTCTCGGCCGTCCACCAGGCGGCGCCGTCCTCGGAGCCCGCCGAGGCCGGCCATGAAGGTCGAGAACTGGAGGTTGTCGAGCTTGGTGGTCTTGCCGCCCTTCTCGTGCAGCACCACGGCCTCGCCGTTGTTGGTCAGCTCCATCGTGACCAGCGCGTCGCCCGCCCACGCGATGTCGTAGGTCATCGGGTTGGACGACAGCCCGCTGCTCACCGACGGGGTGCCGGGCCCGCCGACCGGGTTGATCCAGGCGATGTTCTTGCCCGACACGACCGGGCTGACCTCGGACTGCGACTTGTTGCTGACGATGTCGCCGGCGATCGGGCCGGGGTCGTAGCAGCCCGGGCACAGCCCGCTCTGGTCGAAGACCTCCTTGGCGACGCGGATGATCGTGGCGTCGGCGCCGGCCTTGACGGCGGTGTCCTCGACGGCGTTGGCGGCGTCGACCATGGAGGAGTTCGGGCCGAGCTGGTGGGTGAGCGTGTAGTAGACGATCAGGTCGAAGTCGCCGGCCAGCTTGGACTGGTAGCCGGGCTTGTTGTCGATCTTGGCCAGCTGGCTGCGGATCGTCCACAGCGCGTTGTTCCAGATCGCGGAGTTGAGGTGCACGCCGCCGTTGTCGGTGATCCGGCCGACGGCGACGGTCCAGCGGAACGGCGGGTCGATGACGTTGAGGTAGTCGTCCATCGTGTTGCCGTTGAGCATGTAGCGCGTCGCGAGCGCGCCGCTGGGGTTCTGCGAGCACAGCGACTGCGGCTCGTTCGCCGTCTGGCAGGCGTCCTCGCCGAGGGTGGCGGAGTCGCGCTGGTAGTAGCGGTCGCCGATGACGTTGCCGAAGTAGTCGGAGAACGACTCGTTGAGGGCGCCGGACTGGCCGGTGTAGTTGAGCCCGGCGGTCGAGCTGGTGACGCCGTGGGTGACCTCGTGGCCGGTGACGTCGAGGGTGACCAGCTGCATGTCGCCGTCGGGCCCCTCGCACGGGTTGCCGTAGACCATCTGCTCCAGGCCGGAGCTGAAGAAGGCGTTGCAGAACTCGCCGTCGCTGAAGTTGACCGTCGACACCATCGACGCGCCCTTGCCGTCCCAGGAGTTGCGGCCGATGCTCGCGTAGTAGTCGTAGACGATCCGGCTGATCTTCTGGGCGCCGATCGCGTCGGGGTCGCTGATCTGGGTGCGAGCCCTCGACGTACTGGCGGCCGGGCAGGTTGGAGTTGCTGCTCGACCCGTCGGCGGTGAAGGTGTAGATGCCGCCCTTGCCGGTCGCCGGCGTTGTAGCTCGGCGTGGTGGTGTCGATGAGGGCCACGCCCTGGTTGTCGCGCAGGCCCTTGGCGGTGACCTGGCCGAGGTACGGCGCGTTGCCGGTGACGTCGACCGGCTGGCCCTTGGGCGCCGTCGAGGCTCGGCGAGCACCATCTGGCTGAGCCGGCGCGAGACCTGCGGCGAGCCCTTCGACAGCAGCTTGCTGAACACGCCGGGCGCGGCCAGCTCGGCGGTGGTGGGCCGCACCTCGAGCAGGTCGCCGCTGACGGCGTCGAGGTAGTAGAAGCCGTCGCTGAGCTGGACGCCGGCGTCGGACTGTGCCGGCGGCGAAGACGTTGACCTCCCAGGCCAGCTTGCCGGTGTCGCGCGGCAGCACGACCAGGCGCGGCTGGCCCTTGACCTGGCCCTGGGTGAGCCGGATCGCCTCGCGCCGCGGCGATCCGCGGGCGTGATCCGCGGGTCGGTGAGCACGTCGAGGCCGGGGAACACCCGGCCGCGGACGACGTTGAGCCGGGCCTGCTCGGTCGTCGCCGCCGACGCGTCATGCACCAGGCCGCCGTCGAGCACGGGCACGCCGGCGATCTCCTGCGGGGCGCGCAGCACCGGTGCTGCCGCTGGCGTCGGTCTCGCCGTCGGTGGGCACGCACGACCGCGTCGGCCGGCACGCCGAACAGGTCCTCGGCGTACTCGTCGAGGAAGGCGGTCGCGGTCGTCGGTGGCGTCGGCGGCGGTCGCCTCGGCCGGTCTGCTCGGGGCGTAGCGGCCGCCGGACAGCTCGCCGAGGTAGCCGGTCACGTCGTCCTGGCGGCCGACCCAGCCCGAGCCGGTGGTCTCGCGCAGCTGGTCGATGGCCCGCTGGAGGCTCGGCCAGCCGCCCGGAGACGTCGGTGTCGGGGTGGGTGCTGGCGTACGCCGCCGAGGCGATCAGGGTCGTCGGGCCCGGGTCGTCGCCGCCGATCGAGCGGTTGTCGTCGCAGGCCGTCATGCCCAGCACGAGGGCGACGACGGCGGGCACGGCGAGGAGTCGAGCCGCGCGAGCGGCTCATGATCGGAGATTCTGACCCATCGCGGGCCTGCCGCGGCTCCTGTTCCGTCCGTGCGTTTCGTCACGTCGTCCCCCCGTCTCGGCGGCCATCCAGTCTCGACTGCGCCATGGCGAGATCGAGTCCGAAAAGCCCTACCGCACCGCGACCGCCGACAAATAGCCTGCACCCCGACATGTCGAGCCAGGCATGACCCGACACGACCCGATCGATGACGGAGAGGTAACCACCGTGCCCTGTCCCACCTGCTCCACCGAGAACCCGGAGGTAGCGCTCTACTGCTACCGCTGCGGGACCTCTCTGCGTGGCAGCGCATCCACGCGAGCCGGCTCCTACGCCGTGCAGTCGTCGGAGGGCGTGAACCAGTTCGCGCTGATCTCGACGATCATGCCGCACACCAACCGCGAGACCGCCGACAACTACCGCTGGGCGATGATCATCAGCGCCGTGCTGATCGTCGGCGGCCACCGGCCTGGGCCTGCTGCCGATCGCGGTCGCCGCGGCGGCGTTCCTGATCCCGATCGCCTACCTCGTCTACATCTACGACGTGAACATGTGGGAGGACGCGCCGATCCCCGTCGTCGCCGGCCTGTTCATCGGCGACCGGCGTGCTGTCGGTCCTGGTGACGCTCTTCTTCTTCCGCTGGGTCTTCGACGAGCAGTTCAACTCGCTTCGCGGCCGGCTCGCGCGTCGGCATCGAGTCGCTGTCGATCCCGGCGCTGCTGCTCTTCGCGGTGGTGCTGCCGATCGTGGCCGAGGTCGCCAAGAACATCGGCGGCGTCTTCCTGGCGACCCGGCCGCAGTTCGACGACATGATCGACGGCCTGACCTTCGGCATCGCGGCCGGCACGGCGTACGCCGCGTTCGAGACGATCGTGCTCTACTCCTCGGTCTTCACCTCCGGCGACTTCCGCACCACCGACGGCCTGGCCTCGTGGGCGGTCGTCGTGGTCAACCTGATGGTGGTCAAGTCGCTCATCTACGGCACCGCGACCGGCATCGCCGTCGCGGCGTTCTCCGGCAAGGGCGAGGGCTACGACGGGTTCAAGACCGTCGTACTTCATGAACTTCGGGCTCGCCGTGGCCGCCAACGTCGGCTACTGGCTCGGCGTGCGGCTGCTGTCCTACGTGCCGTTCGGCCAGGCCCTCGGCCTGCTGTGGGGCTTCGTCATCCTGGCCGTGCTGGTCGTGCGGATCCGCGTGATGATGCAGGCCGCGCTGCTCGAGGCGGCGGTCGAGGACGCCGTCCGCACCGACGGCCTGCGCTCCAAGCGGTCGACGGTCGACGAGAGCTTCTGCCCGGAGTGCGAGAACCTGCTGCTCGACAACTCCAACTTCTGCATGGTGTGCGGCACGTCCGTGCGCTCCAGCAGCCACCAGGCGCGCCGCAGCATGAGCGCGCCCTCCGGCCGGGAGGTGTCGCATGAGCGAGCAGCCTCCCCAGCAGCCCAGCAGCCGGCGGGTCAGCCGCCGGTCGACCCGGCAGCGGCCCGCCGCCGGCCGACCCGGCCGCTCCCGCGACGCCGCCGATCCAGCCGCCCGCCGCCCCCGCGGCGCCGCCGGCCCAGCCGGCGTACGCACCGGCCCAGCCGGCGTACGCTCCCGCGGCTCCGGCGACCCAGCCCGGCTACGGCTACCCGCAAGGCGGCGCGCCCGTGCCGCCGGCCGGTCCGCCCGGTCCGGGCACGCCCGGCGGCTTCTTCAAGTCCAGCCGCGGCAAGACCATCGGCCTGATCGTGGCCGGTGTGGTCGCGGTCGGGGCGATCGGCGGCATCGGCGCGGTCGTGTTCGGCGGCGACGACGACGACCTGCCGCTCACGTCGGGCGGCGCCGGCGGCGTCGTCGAGCCGGGCGAGGAGATCACGCCCGACGGCGGGCATCCTCGAGCCCGAGCCCGATCGGCACGGCCGCGCCCGAGCCGACCGACGGGTCGGAGCCGACCGAGGAGCCGTCGCCGACGGAGGAGCCGTCACCGGTCACGCCGACCGAGGGCCCGTCGCCCACGCTCGACCCGGAGCCCAGCGGTGACGTGGTCACCATCGGCAACGGCGTGCAGGTGCCGGTGCTGCCGGGCTGGCAGGTCGTCGGCGCAGGGCGACAGCGACGTGCTGCTCGGCGACGGCCAGAACAGCTTCGTGTACGCCGTCACCGGCACCGTCGACCCGTCGGCCGACGCGGCCTCGGTGATCGCGGCCTCGATCGACGGCATCCTGCCGAAGAACACCTACACGCAGTTCCGCCAGACCGACATCACGCCGCTGCAGGCCTTCGGGTCGGTGGTGTCGATGGCGGGCATGCAGTACCAGGCGACCTGGACCGACCAGCAGGCGTCGGTCCCGCTCCAGGGCCTGCTGATCTGCGCGGTCCGGCAGGACGGCACGGCGGTGATCATCACCGCCGAGCACGCCCCGCCGGAGGAGTTCCAGCAGAGCGCCGAGTCGTGGGCCCCGGTGGTCAACGGCACCCTGGGCCTGTTCGGCGCCGCCTGACGTCACCGGACACCGATTCGTCTGCGGATTACCGGTGAACTTCCTGCGCTGGGTGACCGCAGACGAATCGTGTCGTCAGCTCGACGACGAGGGCGGTGGCGATGGCGGCGACGCCCTCGCCGCGGCCGGTGAGGCCGAGGCCGTCGGTGGTGGTGGCGGAGACGGTGACCGGGGCGCCGGCGGCGGCGCCGAGGGCGGCCTCGGCCTCGGCGCGGCGCGGGCCGAGGCGCGGGCGGTTGCCGATCACCTGGACGGCGACGTTGCCGATCGCGAAGCCCGCCGCGCGGACGCGTGCGTGCGGTCTCCGCCAGCAGGGCGACGCCCGGCGGCGCCGGCCCACGCGGGGTCGGCGGTGCCGAACTGGCTGCCGAGGTCGCCGAGCCCGGCGGCCGACAGCAGCGCGTCGCAGGCGGCGTGCGCGGCGACGTCGCCGTCGGAGTGACCCTCGAGGCCGTGGTCCTCGTCGGGCCAGGCCAGGCCGGCGAGGTGCATCGGGACGCCGGCCGCCAGCCGGTGGACGTCGACGCCGACGCCGACCCGGGGGGACGCCGGCGGTGACGTCACCGGGCCGTAAGGCGTCTCGTTCACAGGCCGATCATGCCTGAGCGACAATCGAGGGGTGAGGACCTCCCGGCACGCCTGGTGGCTGGCCGGCGTGATCGCCGGCGCGGCGGGCCTCGCCACGAGCTACTTCGTGGCGATGGTGATGACGATCCGCGAGTCGCCGGTCGTCGCGGTCGCCGAGCTGGTCATCCGGCTCACGCCGGGACCGGTGGTCGAGCGGGCGATCAGCATCCTCGGGCACCAACGACAAGCCGTTCCTGGTCGTCGTCCTGCTCGTGCTGCTCGGGCTGCTGTTCGCCTGGGCCGGCCGGCTGGCCCGCCGGTCGTGGTGGCAGCCGCTGCTGCTGTTCGCCGTCGCTCGCGGTGCTGGGCGGCGTGGCCGATCGCGGTCCAGTACGCGCCCGCGCCACCGACCTGCTGCCCGTCGTTCGTGGGCTTCGTGACCTGGGTGGTGTGCCTGTCGGTCCTCACCGACAGCCTGCGCAGCGCCGAGCGGCGCGGCCGAGCGACGGCCGCGACGGCCGGTCGCCGACGACGTACGGCGAGCGCCGCGCCGCGGCTTCCTGATCGGCGCCGGGCTGATGGTGGTCGCCTCGGTCGGGGTCGCCGTCGCTCGGCCGGTGCTGGGCGCGCGGCCGCCGCCAGGTCGAGGAGTCGCGGCGGCTGCTGCGGCTGCCGGGCGTCAGCCAGCCCGATGCCGCCGGCCGGCGTGTCGGTCGGCCTCGACGGCATCGCGCCGTGGCGGACGCCGAACGACGACTTCTACCTGATCCACACCGCCCTGATCCCGCCGGCGATCGAGCCCAAGGACTGGCAGCTGCGCATCCACGGCATGGTCGACCGCGAGCTGGTGCTCACCTACGACGACCTGATGGCGCGGCAGCTCACCGAGGCCTGGGTCACCCTCAACTGCGTGTCCAACCCGGTCGGCGGCGAGCTGATCGGCAACGCCTGGTGGAGCGGCGTGCGCGTCGCCGACCTGCTGCGCGAGGCTGGGCGTCCAGGACGGCGCCGACGCCGTGCTGCAGACCTCCGACGACGGCTGGACGTGCGGCACACCGCTGGCGGCGCTGACCGACGACCGCAACGCGATGCTGGCCGTCGCCATGAACGGCGAGCCGCTCCCGATCGAGCACGGCTTCCCGGTGCGCACGCTGGTGCCCGGGCTCTACGGCTACGTGTCGGCCTGCAAGTGGGTGGTCGACTGGGAGGTCACCCGCTTCGAGGACATCTCGGCGTACTGGACCGAGCGCGGCTGGGCCGAGCAGGCGCCGGTCAAGATGTCGTCGCGGATCGACGTACCCGGCGGCGGCGACGAGCTCGAGCGCCGGCGACGGTGCGGGTCGGCGGCGTCGCCTGGGCGCAGCACACCGGCATCAGCGCGCGTCGAGGTCTCCCTCGACGGCGGGGCCTGGCAGTCCGCCGAGATCGGCGACGCCGACGACCATCGACAGCTGGGTGCAGTGGGCGACCACGCTCGACGCTCGACGAGGGCGACCACGTGCTGCGGGTCCGCGCCACCGACAACGACGGCCAGGTGCAGACCGGCGCCGAGGCCGACGTGCTCCCCGACGGTGCCACCGGCTGGCACGAGGTGCTCCGCACGGCGTTTGAGCAGCCGCGTCCTGACGCAGGCCGTGATGCCTCGAGCCGTATGGCGCTCACGTGCAGCGCTCGGCCTACCAGTTGGCCTGGGCCGGGGCGGCGGCAGCGGGTGGGCGTCGTCGTGGATGACGTAGACGATGCCGCCGGACTTGGGGAGCCAGGCGTTCTCGAACTCGCGCGCGGTCGTAGACGCGGCGTACGCCGGCCGGCGGTCGTCGGCGGCGGGGTCGTTGACGACCGGGTCGCCGCCGGCGGTGAAGCCGACGATCACCAGCAGGTGGCCGTTGGACGACGAGACCGGCGCGCCGGTCAGCTCGCCCGGCCCCACGACACCGACGCGACCAGCGGGATGCCGGCGGCGATGAACGTCTCGGCCTCGCGCAGCGACCGCAGCCGGGTGACGAAGGCGTGGCCGGCGAGCGGGGCGGCGTACGCGGTGTTGAACGGCCAGTTGCCGGTGCCCTCGTACGCCGCGTCGTAGGTCCTGCGGGCGGCGTAGTCGACCCACGGGGCGGCGTGGCCGGCCGGCACGAAGCGGTAGGCCGACGGCGGCGGCAGCGCGTCGTAGTAGGCGAGCACCATCGAGGTCGACGTCGGCGAGCACCACGCCTCGCCGCCGCCACCCCACTGCGGGTAGTGGCCGGAGTGGGCCATCTGCGAGTACGCCGGCACGTCCAGCTCGGTGCCCACGCCCGGCCCGGGCTGCGGAGGCGGCGACCGACGAGACGCGCGGCAGCCGGCTGGCCATCGCGCCGACCATCGACGACCGTCGGCCCGCGCGGTGCCGGCCTTGCGGAACAGCGAGACGCGCAGCTGCCAGGAGACCAGCCCGCCGGTGCCCTTGCACCTTCCAGGTGTCGACGTCGACCGAGGCGAGGTCGTCGGACTGCGGTGAGCCGGTGGTGCGGCGCACGAACTTGTCGCCGGCCGCCCAGCGACCGAGCAGGTCCCAGCTCGACGTCACGCCCTTGCTGTTGCGGCCGCGCACCTCGACCTCGACGAAGCAGTCGCCCGGCGTGCGCGCCGACCACGACGCGACCAGCTCGGTGAAGGCGAAGCGACGACGTCTGCCAGGGCGCCGTCCACCGGGCCCGCTCGTAGGAGCGCCCGGCGTACTCGCCCTTGCCGGTCGCGGTCGCCGAAGACGACGCGCGCCGTCGGCGACGACGGTGCCGCGGTGGCTGCCCGTCGCCAGCGCCGCGCCCTCGAAGCGGGTGAAGGTGATGTCGCGCTGCGCGGTCGCCCTCGCGAGCTGCGGACGCCGGAGCCACGGGCGCGAGGCTACCGACCGGGCCGAGGAGGGCGGCGACGAGCAGCGCACGCAGCACGCGCGCGGAAGCGGGCGGACGCATCGTTCGACCATAGACTTCCCGGGTGACGCTCCGGCTCTACGACACCGCGACCCGCGAAGTCCGTGACTTCGTGCCCCTCGAGGAGGGCAAGGCGGGCATCTACGTCTGCGGGCTCACCGTGCAGTCGGAGCCGCACGTCGGCCACGTGCGGTCGGCGGTCAACTTCGACGTGCTGCGCCGGTGGCTGACCCACCAGGGCTACGACGTCACGTTCATCCGCAACGTCACCGACATCGACGACAAGATCCTGACCAAGGCGGCCGAGCAGGGCCGGCCGTGGTTCAACCTCGCCTACGCCATGCACCGCGAGCTCGACAAGGCGCTGGCCGCGATCAACGTGCTGCCGCCGACCTACGAGCCCGGCGCGACCGGCCACGTGCCCGAGATGCTCGAGCTGATCACGACGCTGATCGCCAAGGGCCACGCCTACCCGGCCGAGGACGGCTCCGGCGACGTCTACTTCGACGTGCGCTCGTGGCCGGCGTACGGCGAGCTCACCAACCAGGGCCTCGACGACATGGCGCCGGCCGAGGACGCCGACCCGCGCGGCAAGCGCGACCCGCGCGACTTCGCGCTCTGGAAGGGCTGGAAGAAGGAGTCCGAGCCGGAGACCGC
>CAWBOE010000008.1:0-235456 GCA_963790295.1 uncultured Actinomycetota bacterium | reverse complement strand
GACGCGCCGTCCGGGTCCTCGAGCACCGTGGCCTCCGCATCCGGCGGCAGCACGAGCCGCTCCACGACTGCCGCGCAGCCGGCGACGCCCGACGGCCAGGTGATGGACTCCAGCGAGCGCTCGAGGTCGGCGCCGAGCGGATCCTGCTCGACGGGGGTCAGCGAGCCGGCGGCGGCGGCCTCGTCGAGGCCCATCGCGTGCGCGAGCACGGGCTCCTTGGCCACCAGCTCGGCGGTGGGCACGAGGGCGTACAGGCGTGCGGGTTGGTCCCAGCCTCCGGTCGCGATGTGCTGCTCGATCTCGAGCACCGCGGATGCGAGAGCAGGGTCGACGATCTCGTCGATAGGTCCGGGCACGTCGCCCGTGGACCCGTCACGCGAACCGTCTGGGTTCATCCGTCGGCCTTCCGCTCCGTCGTCGCGGCACATTCCGGAAGCTTCGCGTCGGGGTTCTTCACCCACTTCTCGATGGCTTGCACCGCTGCATGCATCGTGACGGCCCTCACCAAACGCATGTCGCCGTTGCGGGAGCCGATCGCGTCGGCGCAGTTGTCGGGGGGCACCATGAACAGCTGCGCGCCGTCCTCGCGCGCCCCCACGATCTTCTGCTGGATGCCCCCGATCGGCCCGACCCTGCCCTGCTCGTCGATGGTGCCGGTGCCGGCCACCACCTGGCCGCCGGTCAGCGAGTCCGGGGTCAGGGTGTCGAAGATCGCCAGCGAGAACATCAACCCCGCGCTGGGTCCGCCGATCTTGTCGCTGAGGTTGACCGAGACCTCGAAGGGGAGCTCGAAGCCGGTGCCGATCCGGATGCCCACGCGCTGGTGCCCGTCGATCGTGGTCGGCGTGATGGAGGTCTCGACGACCTTGCCGTTCTTGCCGCCTCGCTTGACCTTGAAAGGATCGGCTGGCCCTTCGGCGCCTCGGTGACCGCCTTCGAGACGTCCTCCCCGGACGTGATCGGGATGCCGCCGACCTCGAGCAGGACGTCACGCACCTTGAGCTTGCCGGCCGCCGGTGTGTCGTCGGTGACGGCGACGACCTCGATGACGGGCGTGACGGCGTACCCGAGCTCCTCGCAGCGCGGCGGCGGCCGCACTGTCCTGGGAGGTCACCATCTCGACCTGCCCCTCCTCGCGGTTCTCCTCCTGGTCGAGGTCGGGCGCGTAGACCGCGTCGTAGGGATAGACGGCGTCGTTGGGGTTCAGCCAGTCGGTCATCAGGGTGAACAGGTCGAGGCGCGCACCCGGCGTCGAGACCAGCACGGTGGTCATCCGGAGCTCGCCCGCATCGCGGTAAACCTTGTGACCGGAGACCTGGATGATCTCCTTGCCGTCGGTCTCGCCGAGTACGTCGAAGGTGCGGCCGGGCTCGTAGGTCACGTACGGCATCGGGCGGAACACCGTCCACGCGATGAGCGCTCCGAGCAGCAGCACGGCCGCCAGGCCGGCCGTCGTCCGCTGCGTCATGCGGGCAAGCCTCTCACCCGAACCGAATCACGAGGCGCGTCGGGGGCGCTCCTGCTCGCGGTCGGGGTCGGGACGCCGAGCCGACCGGCGGACCGCGATGCCGGTGCTGCGGTCGCGCTCCGGAACCGGCCGCGGCCTGCGGGCACCCGGGTGGTCCTTCTGCATCGCTTTGGCCAGGCGGCGGACGGCCTCCTCGCGGTCGATCTCGCCGCGTCCCTCCCGCCCCAGCCACGACACCCACGCCATCGCGAGCAATGTCACGACGGCCGGCGGCACCAGCCACAGCAGGATCTCCACCCCGCTCAGCGTAGGGAGGACAGGCCGCTGGTTGAGGAAGGCGCGCTCGCGCCTGTCACGAGACCGACGTGCAGTCCTCACGGCGAGCCGACCCACTCCTCGGTGCCGTCGGCGAACGACTGGTGCTTCCAGATCGGGACCTCGGCCTTGAGGGTGTCGATCAGTGCCCGGGTGGCCTCGAAGGCTTCGCCTCGGTGCCCGGTCGCGGTGGCGCAGATGACGGCGATGTCGCCGATGGCGAGGGTTCCGGTGCGGTGCAGGGCCGCCAGCGCCGTCACGTCGTACGACGCGGCGACCTGCGCGCAGACGTCGCGCAGCTTGTGGAGGGCGGAGGGATGGGCGGAGTACTCCAGGCCCGTACGTCCTGGCCCCCGTCGTGGTCGCGGACCCGTCCGACGAACACGGTGACCCCACCGGACGCGGCGTCGTCCAGCGCGGCCATCACCTCCGCCACCTCGAGCGGGGCGTCGCGGATGTCGACCAGGCGCAACACGTCCACACCGCCACCCTAGGCTCTCGCGCCTCCGCCGAGCTGCGCCTCCCCCACCGCCCAGTTGCGCGCCTCCGCCACCGCCCAGTTGCGCCCTGGGCGAACGTTGGGCGGGACGCCGTACCGTTGGGGCATGACCAACGACCCCGGAGACGAGGATCGGGACGAGACCCCCGAGCGAAGCGGGGGCGACCAGAACCCCTTCAAGGGCACGCCGTTCGAGCAGTTCTTCGCCGGCGGCGGTCTCGGCAACCTCGGTGCGCTCTTCGGCACCCCCGGCGGGGCGGGCGGGACCGGGATGCCCGACCTGGGCGCCCTCTTCGGCCAGATCCAGGCGATGATGCAGCCCTACGACGGTCCGCTCAACTGGGACGTCGCCACCGACATGGCCCGACGCGGCGTCGCGCAGGAGAAGGACCCCTCGCCCTCGCAGAAGCAGCAGGACCAGGTCGCCGACGCCGTCCGGCTCGCCGACCTGTGGCTCGACGAGACCACCGCGTTCCCGTCGGGTGTGCAGTCGACCGCTGCCTGGAGCCGCGCCGAGTGGATCGTCGGCACCGTCGACCGCTGGAAGCGGCTGGTCGAGCCGATCGCCGAGTCGTCGGTGGCCGGCATCGGCAACGCCTTCCCTGGCGGCGACGCGCAGGCCATGGCCGCCCCCATCGTCGGCATGCTCGGCAAGGCCATCGGTGCGATGCTCGCCTCCCAGGTCGGCTCCGGCCTCGGCGCCCTGGCCGGCGAGGTGCTCAGCGCCTCCGACGTCGGCCTGCCACTGGGCCTTCCCGGCAAGGCCGCCCTCGTCGTGGAGAACGTCAAGGAGTTCGCCTCCGGCCTCGACGTCACCGAGGAGGACGTGCTGCTCTACCTCGCCCTGCGCGAGGCCGCCCACCAGAGGCTGTTCGCCCACGTGCCCTGGCTGCGCGAGCACCTGCTCGGCGCCGTGACCGACTACGCCAAGGGCATCGAGGTCAACACCGCCAACCTCCAGAGCTCGCTGGAGGAGAAGATGCGCGGCATCGACATGAACAACCCCGACTCGATGCGCGAGCTGATGGAGGGAGGCATGTTCGAGATGGACAAGTCGCCCGAGCAGCAGGCCGCACTCGATCGCCTCGAGGTCACCTTGGCCCTGGTCGAGGGTTGGGTGGACGAGGTGGTCTCCCAAGCCACCCACGAGCGGATGCCCAGCGCGAGCAAGCTGCAGGAGGCCGTACGCCGTCGCCGTGCGGCCGGCGGCCCCGCCGAGGACACCTTCGCCGCACTCGTCGGGCTCGAGCTCCGCCCGCGCCGGCTGCGCGACGCGTCCACGTTGTGGGGGTCGCTGCGCACGCGTCAGGGCACCGAGGCACGTGACGGGGTGTGGATGAGCGCGGCGCTGCTCCCGACCGCTGCCGACCTCGACGACCCGCTCGGGTTCCGCGAGGGAGCCAGCGCCCCGGAGGAGATGTCGGAGGAGGACTTCGACGCCGCTCTCCAGCGGATGCTGGCCGGCGAGGAGCCGACCGACGACGACCCGAACGACGACCCAGAGGACGACACGGGGCACGTCGGCTCCGACGAGTGAGCCTGCACGAGCAGGCGCTGGCCACGCTGCGCCGTTGGACCGCGCCATCCGTTGACCAGGAAGCGCTGCGGACGCGCTACGTCACCCACCTCGAGGCGCATCCCGACGGCGAACGGCGGTCCTGCTTCCCCGCCCACCTGACGGCCGGCACGCTGGTGCTGTCGTCGACCGGCGACGAGGTCCTGCTGAACCTCCACCGCAAGGCATGCCGCTGGTTCGCCTTCGGCGGTCACCTGGAGCCCGGCGACGAGACCCTCGCCGCGGCCGCGCTGCGCGAGGCTCGCGAGGAGTCCGGCGTCCACGACCTCGACCTCTACCCCGAACCGGTGCACCTCGACGAGCACGTCGTCGGCTTCTGCGACCCGCGCGGCGACGTCCACCACCTCGACGTCCGGTTCGCAGCGCGAGCACCGGCCGGCGTACGCCATGCGGCGAGCGAGGAGTCCCTCGACGTCCGCTGGTGGCCCGTCGACGCCCTGCCCGACGGCCTGGAGGACGAGATGCACGTGCTGATCCGGCTGGCCCGCGACCGACCGTCGTCCGCTGGTGAGGAAGGCGCGCTAGCGCCTGTCACGAAACCCGCGCCACCCGTGCTGACTAGTCGACGTCGCCGGGCAGGTCGTCGACGCGGGCGGCGGCGGACCAGCCCAGAAGGTAGCCCTTGGCCTTCTCGGCGTACGGGTAGCGATCGACCCAGGCCCAGAAGGCCGCGTCGTGGCCAGGTGCCAGGAGGTGTGCCAGCTCGTGCACCAGTACGTAGTCGACGACCCACGACGGCATCCCTTGCAGCCGCGCCGACAGGCGGATCGTGCGGTCTCCAGGGGTGCACGAACCCCAACGGGAGCGCTGGTTGTCGACCCAGCGCACGGACACCGGCTCCGCGAGACCGCCGAGGTACTCGTCGCTCAGCGCCGTCGCGCGCGCGTGCAGGTCCTCGTCGGTGGGACGCCGGCGGCGCTCGGACTGCTCGATCCGCGCGACCATCGTCTCGACCCACTCGGCCTCCTGGCGGCGGGTCAAGGACGCAGGGATCAGCACGATGATCCGGTCACCCTCGCGATACGCCGAGACGGTGCGGCGGCGACGCTTGGAGCGGCGTACCTCCACCTCGGGATCCGCGGCCATGGGCTCACCGTAGCCCCGAGGGCCCAGCGGCGTCAGCGCTCCATCGAACGCTGCGGGTTCGCCCACGCCAAGAGCCGGTCGCGCGGCCAGGTGTTGACGATCTGGTCGGGGTCGATGCCCGCGTCGTGCGCGCGCTGGCAGCCGTACTGCTGGAAGTCGAGCTGGCCCGGGGCGTGCGCGTCGCTGTCGATGGAGAAGAGGCATCCGATGTCACGGGCCAGCTCGAGCAGCTTGGTCGGCGGGTCGCGACGCTCGGGACGCGAGTTGATCTCGACAGCTACGTCATGCTCGGCGCAGGCCTCGAACACCGCCTTCGCATCGAAGCTCGACGGCGGCCGGGTGCCTCGGTTGCCCATCACCATCCGCCCGGTGCAGTGGCCGAGCACGTTGGTCCGTGGGTTCTTGATCGCACCGATCATCCTCTTGGTCATCGGGGCGGCATCCATCCGCAGCTTGCTGTGCACGCTGGCCACGCGCAGATCGAGCTTGGCCAGCATCTCGTCGGTCTGGTCGAGCCCGCCGTCGTCGAGGATGTCGACCTCGATCCCCTTGAGCAGCGTGAAGTCGGCGTCGCTCAGATGGTCGTTGATGGCCTCGACCACACCGAGCTGACGGGTCAGCCGCTCGATGCTGAGGCCCCTGGCGACCGTCAGCCGGGGCGAGTGGTCGGTGAGCACGAGGTAGTCGTGTCCGAGCTCGATGGCGGTGAACGCCATCTCCTCGATCGGCGAGCCGCCGTCGGACCAGTCGGAGTGGGAGTGCAGGTCGCCCTTCAGCTTCGCGCGCACCTCGTCTCCGCCCTTCACCAGCGGCCCGAACTCCGCCTCGAGCTTCTCCAGCCGCTCCGGCATGATCGCCGTCCACGGCATCGGTGATCACCTTGGCCGTGCTCGGCCCGATCCCGGCCAGGTCGGTGAGCGTCCCGGCTGCCGCTCGGGCGGCCACCTCGTCGACAGGCAGCGGCAGGATCACCGCAGCGGCGTTGCGGAAGGCCTGGATCCGGCGGGTCTCCTCGCGGCCGCGCTCCATCAAGAACGCGATCCGGCGCAGCGCGGCGACCGGTCCGGCCTGGTAGCGCTGCGTCATGAGCTCTGGGCCATCTGCCTCGAACTTTCTTCTGTCCACACCCGGTGGACGAACGGTGGCGACATCGTCGCTGGTCAGCGGCCCGTACGCCGCCCGCGCGTCGTGCGCTGTCCACAGCCAGGGCCGCCCCGAGGCTACCTGTCCACCGCTCGTGCACCGGTCCGCCCAGGTTCTCCCCAGAGTTGTCCACAGGCTGTCCACAGGCGACACGCCGCGCGCGTTGACCCTGTCACCGGAGGCCACCTAGCGTGGACGGCAGATGGGGCTCCCAGTCCGGGAGGCGACGTTCGCAAGGGGAAGGCAAGCGTCGCGGAACGGACGGGGAGCCCCTTCTTCTCGCCCTCTTCTCGCCCGGGTCGGCCGAACCGCCCGTCTGCCCGCGGCGTCTCACCTGTCATGCGACTCCGCGCCGTTGCCGTTGCGATCCTCCTGCTGACGCCCCCAGCACGTGCTGGCCTCCGGTGCCACGGCGGCCGTCGAGGCCTGCCGCGGCCTGACTGCGACCATCGTCGGCGCTCCCGGCGCGGCGCTGACGGGCACCCCCGGCCCCGATGTCGTCGTGACCAACGGCGCCCGCTCGGTCGACACCGGTGGCGGCGACGACGTGGTGTGCACGACCAGCACCCATGCCGCGGCCGACCGGGCCGGCCTGAAGGTCGATGTCGGCGCCGGGGACGACGTGGTCGACACCACCGGCGACCTGCGGACAGCCGAGATCGGCACCGTTCTCGGCGCTGGCGCCGACACCTACGAGGGTGGCCGCGCGCGCGACTACGTGGACGCCGTCGACGACGACGCGGACGTCGTCCACACCGGGGGCGGAACGACTCGTCGGTATCGGTGGCAAGACGAGCGCACCCGCCGAGGTCGTGGACACCGGCGCGAGCGGCGACATGGTGTCGGTGCAGGGCGCCCTCGGTCCCGACACGTTCGTGGCGGGTGGCCGCGGACGCGACCAGCTGTACAGCTGGCCCTCCGGAGGGCGGTGGGTCTACGACAACCGCGTCGGCGAGGTGCGCCACAACCGGGTGCCGGCGTGGCACTGGGACGGCCTCGAGCGGTTCTTCCTCGGCTACACCAACCGGGCACGCCTCCGCTTCCTCGGAGGGCCGGCCGACGAGCTCCTCTACGTCTCGGCGCCCGGGCTCGTCGGGGCACGCCTGGCCGGCGGGAACGACCAGGTCATCGTCACCGCGCACAGCTTCACCTTCGGCCGGCCCGCCGTACGGGCTGGGGCTGGGCGCGACCAGCTCGTGCTGCAGCCGTTCCGCACCCTCCAGACCGTGCCCCGGGCCGTGCTCGACCTGGCGAAGAAGTCGCTCGTCCTACGAGGACCCGACGGGTGGGCACCCCGCACTGCTCGTCACGTCGTTCGAGTCTGCTGACATCCACGCGCGATCCGCTCTCCTGCTGGGGAGCGCCGACAGCGACTCGCTGACAGCGTGGGCCTGCGACGTGGAGATGAACGGTCGGCGCGGGGACGACTCCCTCTCCATCGTGCCCGAGCACGCCTGCGGGCCGGCCTCCCGGCGCTCCTTGTACGGCGGCCCGGGCGACGACCGTCTGTACGGCAGTCCCTACGCCGACCTGCTCGTCGGAGGCCCCGGGTCCGATCGTGCCGACGGCGTCGATGGTCGCGACCGCTGCGAAGCAGAGACGGTGCGTCGCTGCGCGCTCATCGTCCCCTGAACTCGGGGGTCCGCTTCTCCCGCGCGGCGCGGATCCCCTCGTGCAGATCCTCGGTCGCCAGGGTCACCGGCTGGGCGAGCGCCTCCCACTGCAAGGCGGCGTCGTACGTCGCGTGGCCGCCGTCCGCCAGAGCGAGCTTGGTGAGCCGGCTGGCGATCGGCGCGGTCGCGGCGATCATCGTCGCGGCGTCGAGGACCTCATCGTTGGAACGACGCGTCGTCGACCACCCGCGACACCAGGCCGAGCCGCAGCGCCTCGTCGGCATCGACCGTGCGGCCCGTCAGCAGCAGGTCGCGAGCGGCTGCATGACCGACCGCTTCGGGCAGCAACCACGTCGCGGCCATGCCGGGGTGCATCCCGAGCCGGACGAACGGGGCTCCGAGGCGACGCCGACGCGGCGGCGTACCTGATGTCGCAGGCCAGCGCCAGGCACAGCCCCGCGCCGATGGCGGCGCCGTTGACGGCGGCGACGGTCGGCACCTCGAGCGACCGGACCGATAGCCAGGCGCGGTAGAACGCCATCATCCGGGTGCGCAGCTCATCGACCGTGGCATCGGGCTCGCTGACGATCCACGAGGTGTCGCCGCCCGAGCAGAACGCCGAGCCCGCGTCCCGTCACCACCACGACGCGCACCGACCGGTCCGCCCTCAAGGCCTCGACCGCCTCCACCCACGAGTCCGTCATCTGCTCCGACATGGCGTTGCGCTGGCCGGGGTTGTCGAGGGTCAGCAGGGCCACGCCGTCAGCAGGTCGTTCGACCAGCAGGTGCTCGGGACTCATGCGCGCAGGCTACTGAGCAAGCCGCCGAAGCATCTGTGAGGCGACTCACGCAGGGATTTGACGCCTCGAACACGCCGGCCGACGCTCCGGTGCGCCTGTTTCACGCTCAGACACGCGTGCCGTAGGGTCGAGAACGGCCTGGTGGCCCCACCACCGGCTTCCGACGGGCTTCCCCGATATGCCCCGTCGCGACGACCGAGAAATGGATAGGCAAGGAGGCCGTCATGGCGGAGACCTGGAGCGGCGAGTTCTACTGCGTGAAGTGCAAGGAGAAGCGAGAGGCCGAGGGCGAGGTGCACGTCAACGACAAGGGCACCCGGATGGCCAAGGCCGTCTGCCCGGTCTGCGGCATCAACCTCAACCGCATCCTCGGCAAGGCCTGAGCAACCCCCTACTCTGCCCGGCGGCGCCCCCGACCTACGGTCGGGTGGCGCCGCCGTCGCTGTGCCCTGTGGAGAGCGGACCGTCGAGCGCCACGGCATCGTGGGTGCGTGCGGGCCATGGCGTCCAGCACCACGACAGCAGGCCGCGAGGGCCGGCCGGTCCTGCGCCCGGGCTGCGGGTGTTCCGGCGTGACGACGACGCACCTCCAGGTCGGCATCGACGAGCCGCGGGTGGTGCTGCCCGACACCGAAGGCGTACGTCGCCTGCTGCGGGACCTCGACGCCGGCGAGGGCCTCGCGTCGCTGACTCCCGAGGCCGGCCTGGCCTTCGGGCGCCTGCTCGACGCCGGGCTGGTGGTCGAGCGGGCCGACGTGGTCGCCGCCGCACGCGACGAACGTCGCCAGGCGGCCACCGCTGCCTTCGCGGCCCACGGGCCGTCCGCTCCCGCGCGTCTCGCGAGCCGGGCCGTCTGCCGCGTGGCGCTCGTGGCGCCGGAGCCGTGGCAGTCGACCGCGGCCGACCTTCTGGCCGTCGCCGGTCTCGCCATCGCGGTCGCGGAGGAGCCGCCGGCCGTGACGCTGGTCGTGTCGTGCGGTGAGCCGGTTCGCTCGCGCATCGACCTCCTGATCCGGGGCGACCGGGCCCATCTCCTGGTGGCGCTGCTGCCCCACGGGGCCCGCATCGGCCCGTTCGTGGCACCCGGCGTCACGGCCTGCCTGCGCTGCGTCGACGCCCACCTGGCCGAGGACGACCCGCGCCGCGGGCTGGTGCTCGAGCAGCTCGAGGACCCGCGGGGTCGGCCCGTCCCCGCCGACCCCGTGCTGGCCCACGGCGGCGCTCGCGCTCGCAGCCCGCGAGCTGACGACGTACGCCGAGGGCGACCGGCCGGCGACCTGGTCGGCCACCGTCGACCTCACCAGCGAGCTGGCATTCCGAGCGCGGTCATGGCCCCGGCACCCGCACTGCGGGTGCACCTGGGGGTGACGGGCTCGACCGTCACCACCACTCGGAGTCCAGCTTGGACTCCATCGCCCGCAGGTGCTCGCGCGAGCAGGTGTCGCAGAAGGTGCGCTGCCGACCGTTCTCGGCGGCGGTGGTCCAGGTCAGCGTCGTCGTCGTCGTCCTCGGCCTGCTTGCCGCAGAAGTCGCAGGTCTTCACCGGCCGACCCTACGCTCGCGGTGGCTTGGAGGCGCGTACCTCAGCCACCGACGTACCCTCCGGGCGCGCCGGGGCGTCTGGACTGACGAGCGAGGCGAGCGCCAGCGAGCCAGCGAGGAGGGAAGACGGCCCGCCGAAGCGCGCTCGGACACGCGCCGAAGCGAAGCGGAGGCGCAAATGAGTACAGAGGCCGGGTACGACGACTTGTCGTCGTACCCGGCCTCGGTGGTCACCGCGATCAGGTCATCGGGGTGAGGATCTAGAGGGCGCGGGCGAGCGCGAGTCGCGCCTGCTGTGCGGCCCGCTCAGCCTTGCGGCTGAGTCGACGGGCGAGGGCCATCTGGTGGCCCCGCCTCAGCTGCTGCGCCTCTCCCAGGCGCGCGCGCATCTGTGCGCGGGCCAGGTCTTCGTGCATGAGATTCATCTTCGTGCTCCGGTTCTGGTTGGTCTGCATGACTGGTGATTGGTTCCTTGTGTGTGGTGGTGCGGACTCCGGCGACGTTCCGGGTCTGCGTTGGTCAGATGGCGCGAGCGAGGGCCAGACGCGCCTGCTGCGCGGCCTGCTCCGCCTTGCGGCTGAGTCGACGTGCCATGACCAGCTGGTGGCCACGGCGCAGCTGCTGCGCCTCTCCCAGGCGCGCGGTCATCTGGGCCCGCGCGAGGGCTTCGTGCATGGTGTTCATGGCGGTCCTCCGGCTTCGGTTGGTCTTCATGGGTTGTGGTCGAGATTCCGATCGGTAGGGGCGCCGGCCTGATGTCAGGCAGCCACCTCGTTCTTCCGCGGACGGCCGCGCGGACGCTTCCGGGGGATCACCACTCCTTGCAGGAACAGCTCACCTCCCCAGACACCCCAGGGCTCACGCCGCTCCAGGGCTCCGTCGAGGCACAGGGCACGCACGGGGCAGTCGTTGCACAGCGCCTTGGCGAACTCGACGTCCTGGGGCGACTCGGCGAACCACAGGTCCGAGTTGTTGACTCGGCACGGCAGCAGCTCGTCGTTCACCTGGTCGGCCGCGTCGTGGAGCTGGCTCAGAGAGATCTCCTCGGCTGCTCCATCCCTGCGGTCGAGAACAGTGATGGTCATGTTTCTCACCTCCTTCGTGACCTGATCGCTTGTTGGCTAGGTACTTGGCCCATTTCTGGGGCTGTGTCTCTTCGGCCTGGTTCGGTCTTGGAGAAACACAAAGGCCGCGGATCCCGGTGTCGGGTTCCGCGGCCTGGAGGCTGCCGAGTGAGGTGGTGTCACCTGCTCGGTGGTCTCCAGGCAGAGGTCCCCGGGAAGTCGCCCTTGATGCGGCCCATGCCGGAAACGCGGGCACCGAGGACGACAGCGGTCGTCTGGGTGCACACGTCGACGCCGGCGGCGGCACCGAGGGCGCGGCCGTAGGCGGGCATGCCGAAGGACGACGGGATCTGCTCCGTCATCGCGATGTGGTTGCTCATCATCTGGGCCACCTCCTTCAGTGCTTCTGGCGCCGACTTTGTCAGGGTCGCTGGTGCGCAGGGTGATTCGGTCGGAGCAGCAAGGTACCCCGCACCCGTAGGGGTGGGCAATTCCTTTTCCGGGTGTTTTCGCAAAGAGTTCGTATTTGTTCCCGAACGGCGGGTGACGTCACCCGACCAGGCCCAGCACCGCGTCGCCGTAGCGCTCGAGCTTGGCCTTCCCGATGCCGTTGATGCGCAGCAGCGCCTCGGCGGAGCGGGGTTTGTGCTCGGCGATCAGCTGCAGCGTGGCGTCGGTGAACACGACGTACGCGGGCACGCTCTCCTCGGCTGCCTGTCCGGACCGCCAGGTGCGCAGCTGCTCGAAGAGCTCCTCGTCGTAGGAGGCCGGACAGTCGGCGCACCGGCCGCGCTTCTTCTCCGCGCCGGTGGCCAGCGGCTTGCCGCACTCGCGGCAGCTGATCACCTTGCGGCCCTTGGCGCCCGTGGGACGCCCGGTGCGCGTGTCTCGGGCTGCGGCCGGCAGCAGGGGGTCGAGGAACCGCGACGGCTTGCGGGTGGCGCGGCCTCCGGGGTTGCGGGCCCAGGCCCACGAGACGGCGAGGGTACGGCGGGCGCGGGTCAGCCCGACGTACAGCAGACGACGCTCCTCCTCGACGGCCGTCGGCGACTCGGCGTAGGTGATCGGCAGGGTGCCCTCGCAGACACCCACCACGAAGACGGCATCCCACTCGAGGCCCTTGGCGGCGTGGAGGGTGGCCAGGGTGACGCCGCCCGCCACGGGAGCGTGCTGCTCGGAGGCGCGACGGTCGAGGTCGTCGACGAAGGCGCCCAGGTCGGGCGTGCCCGGCTCGGTGACGCCGGCCGCGGCCAGCTCGGCGGCCTGGTCGACCAGCGCCTGCAGCGACTCCCAGCGGTCGCGGGTCTGTCCCCGCGCCGCCGGCGCTTCGGGCGTCCAGCCCATCACCGAGAGCACCGCCGCGGACCGACTCGACGAGGTCACCCTGGGGCACCCCCGTGTCGCCGCGGGCGGCACCGCGCAGTCGGGTGACGGCCTCGCGCACCTCGGCCCGGTCGAAGAAGCGGGCGGCGCCGCGGACGACGTAGGGGATCCCGCGGGCGGCCAGCGCCTCCTCGTAGGCCTCGGACTGGGCGTTGATGCGGAACAGCACGGCGATCTCGCCGGGCGGCGTCCCCCTGTCACGCTGGCGCTCGACGGCGGCCGCGACGGCCTCGGCCTCGGCGACCTCGTCGGCGAAGGACTGGTAGCTCACCTCGGGTCCTGCGGGCGACTGCGCGACCAGGCGCACGCCCGCACTCGGGGTGCCGGCGAGCAGGTGGTTGGCCGCGGAGATCACCTCGGGGCTGGAGCGGTAGTTGCGGACCAGGTCGATCGACGTGGTGCGGGGGTACTTGGCCGGGAACTCGCGCAGGTAGGTCGCGTCGGCGCCGGCGAAGGAGTAGATGGTCTGGGCCGGATCGCCGACGACGCAGATCTCGTCGCGCCCGCCGAGCCACAGGTCGAGCAGGGCGGACTGGAGGGGGGAGACATCTTGGAACTCGTCGACGACGAACCATTTGTACTGCCGCCGGACCTGGGCCGCGACGCGCTGGTCGTCGGCGAGCAGGCCGGCGGTGAACAACAGGACGTCCTCCATGTCCATGCGCGACTGGGAGCGCTTGACCTCCTCGTAGCTGCCGAAGACCCGCCCGACCGTCTCGGCGTCGATCCCGTTGACGGAGCGGCCGGTGCGCAGCGCCAGGCGGGCGTAGTCGTCAGGCATGACGTTGCTCACCTTGGCCCACTCGACCTCGGAGGCGATGTCGCGCAGCTGGGCCTGGTCGGGACGGACCCGCTGGCGGGAGGCGGCGGTGGCGAGCATGCCGAGCTTGGACTCGGTGAGGGTCGGCAGCTCGGTGCCGTGGACGTGCGGCCAGAAGTAGCGCAGCTGGCGCAGGGCAGCGGAGTGGAAGGTGCGCGCCTGGACGCCCTCGGTGCCCAGCCGTCGCAGCCGTCCCCGCATCTCGCCGGCCGCTCGCGTGGTGAAGGTGACAGCGAGCACCTCGGTCGGCTGGTAGACCCCGGACGCGACGCCGTGGGCGATACGGTGGGTGATCGCCCGAGTCTTGCCGGTGCCCGCACCGGCGAGCACCCGCACGGGTCCGCGGAGCGCCTCGGCCACTTGTCGCTGCTCGGGATCGAGGCCTCGGAGGACGGCGGCCGGGTCGGGCAAGGAACAACTCCTGGGAGATGATGGTTGACGGTTTGACGAGCTCGTGAGGCTCGGATCCGATGCAGAAGTCAATCTAGACGCCGGAGGCGACACTCCCCGATGACCATGACCTCGACTCGTACTGGCACCTTCACCATGTACTCGACGCCGTGGTGCGGCTACTGCCACCGGCTCAAGAGCCAGCTGGACCGTGAGGGCATCGACGTACGACGTGGTCGACATCGAGGAGCACCCCGACGCCGCCGAGCTCGTCGAGTCGGTCAACCACGGCAACCAGACCGTCCCGACGCTGGTCTACTCCGACGGCTCCGCCCAGACCAACCCCTCGGTCATCCAGGTCAAGGAGAAGCTGGCCGCGCTGGCGAGCTGAGGCTGCGACGCCGGTGACGTGATACCCGGTCGACCGGGTATCCCGGACGTTTGGTGTCGTTGCAACCCTCACTAAGGGGCAGGAACGACCCCAGAGTTCGAGCTCCGCGGACGGCGGGCGTCCTCGGTGAGCGGGCCGGCGACGGCGCCCTCGGCGCCCAGTCCGGGGTCGGGCGCATGGCCGGAGACGGTGGCGACGAAGATCTCGTGGTCGAGCGACAGCAGCGAGCTGTCGGAGACCGGCGACACGGTGGCCGTCCGTGGGATGGAGTGGAGCAAGGCGACCTCACCGAAGGAGTCCACCGGGTCACCAGCTCCCGGGGAGCGGGCCGCCGTACCAGTGCTCGACGAGGGAACGGCTGATCGAGACACCGCCGGGAAGCACCAGGTCTCCGTTCTCGGCACCCGACCGCATCTGCGCGCGGTTGAACCAACGGGCGTCCTCGATCTCGCGCCCGTCGACCTTGATCTCGCGGGTCTCGGCCCTGCCCAGGAAGCCCAGCATCAACGAGGCCGGCAGCGGCCAGGGCTGGTTCCCGAAGTAGGTGACCTCGCCGACGCGGATGCCGACCTCCTCCCACACCTCGCGGCGGACGGCGTCCTCCAGGGTCTCGCCGGGCTCGAGGAAACCCGCCAGGGTGGAGTAGCGACCTGTCGGCCAGGAGTCCTGGCGTCCGAGCAGCAGCTCCTCGTCGTCGCTCCCGGGCTGCCCGTGGGTGATCGCCATGATCACGGCGGGGTCGGTCCGCGGGAACTGCGCCTTGCCGCACGCCGTGCACACCAGCTCCGCGCCGGCCAGCCGCGGCTCGAGCGAGCCTCCGCACCGCGGACAGAACCGGGTCGCCCAGTGCCACTCGGCCATGCCGATGGCGTGGAAGACGAGAGGTGCCTCGGTGACGTCGCCGTGGGCCAGGTACGGGAGCACGGCGCGGATGCCGACCCACTCGCCCCTCTCTCCCGGGGCGTCGGCGGGGTCGACGATCAGCGCGAACCAGGTGCGGCCGTCACGCTCGCCCAGCAGCACGCGCCGCCCGTCGTACGCCGCATCGTCCGGCGCGACCCACGGCACCGCACCGTCGACGGGCCGGATCCGAGTACCGGCGACGACCAGCACCCGCGTCTCCGGATCGCCCCAGCGTTCGTCGAGCCAGTCGTCGTCCAGCCGCCGCTCGCCGGCCCGGTCGTGCGCGTTTGCCGCCAGGTCGAGGTGCGGGAAGCTCACGAAATGCGAGGCTAACGCTCGTGAGTACCCACATCGGAGCCGAGCCTGGCGAGATCGCGCCTGTCGTCCTGCTACCCGGCGACCCCAAGCGAGCGCAGCGGATCGCGGAGAAGTTCCTGGAGGACGCGACGTGCTACTCGGAGGTCCGGGGGATGCTTGGCTTCACCGGCACGTGGCAGGGTCAGCAGGTCTCGGTGCAGGGCTCGGGGATGGGCCAGCCGTCGATGGCGATCTACGTCAACGAGCTGATCCGGGAGTACGACGTGCAGACGATCGTGCGGGTCGGCTCGTGCGGTGGGCTGACCGAGAAGGTCGCGATCGGCGACGTGGTCATCGCGTCGGGCGCGTGCACCGACTCGTCGATGAACCGGATCACCTTTGAGGGCCTCGACTACGCGCCGGTCGCCGACTTCGGCCTGCTGCGCGCGGCCGTCGAGGCGGCGGAGACGGGCGAGCGCGCGGCGCCGACGCACGTGGGACTGATCTACTCCTGCGACTCCATGTACGCGAGCCGGCCGGAGCTGATGCTGCGGATGGCTGACTACGGCGTCCTCGGCGTGGAGATGGAGGCCAGCGCGCTCTACACGCTGGCCGCCAAGCACGGCCGCAAGGCGCTGGCGATCTGCACGGTCTCCGACCACGTCCTCACCGGCGAGCAGACCGGCGCCGACGAGCGCGAGCGGACGTTCGCGGACATGGTCGACCTCGCGCTGACGGCGGCGTTCAGAGCGGGCTGAGCAGGCCTTCCAGCTCGTCGCGGCCGGGCAGGTCGTCGGGTTCGACGATCCGCCCGCTGCGCACGAAGTAGAACGCCGCGCGGACCCGCTCGACCGGCACGCCGGAGAGCTCGGCCCAAGCCAGCCGGTAGAGCGCGAGCTGCAGGGCGTCGGCGTCGTCGCGGCGTGAGGTCTTCCAGTCGACCACGAGGAAGCCCGTCTTCCTCCGCGTAGACCGCGTCGATCCGGCCGCGCACCACCTGCCCGTCGAGGACGAGCGCGAACGGCGCCTCCACGGCGTGCGGCGCGCGGTCGGCGAACGGACCGCGCTCGAACGTCTCGATCAGCTCGGCGAGGTCGTCGTCGGAGTCGATGCCGGCGTCGCCCTGGCCGGGCAGCTCCTCGGGGTCGAAGAGGTCCTGCTGGCCGAAGCGGGCCTCGACCCAGGCGTGGAAGCGGGTGCCGAACCGCGCCGCCGGGGACGGCTGCCGGGGCATCGGCCGGGCCAGCTCGCGCGCGAACGTCTCGGCGTCCGTGCGCAGCCGTCCGAGTGCCGTGGCCGAGAGCGACGTGGGCAGGGGGACCTCGATGAGGTGGTCGCGGTCGGCGCGTGCCTCGACGACAAGCCGCTCGAGCTCGTCGTCCCACTCGGCCACCCTGGCGGCGTCGATGACGTCGAGGTCGTCGTCGGGGGCCGTCGGGTCGACCTCGCGGACCACGCGGGCTGCCTCGAGCCGCAGCGCCGCCTCGCGGCCCGGGCCCGGCTCGGGCCAGGGGCGGGACGGGTCGAACTCGGCATACGGGTTGGGGTCGCCCTTGGCGGGTTTCTCGAGCCACTCGTCATCGGCCACCGGGTCGCCCCAGGACTCGAGCTGGTCGCGGACCACCGCCTGGTAGGGGGACGGGCCGAACGGCGTGGGACGCGGGCTCCAGAGGTAGGACGTCACGCTGAGGCGGTGGGCCGCCCGCGTGAACGCGACGTAGCCGAGCCGGAGCTCCTCCTCCTGGTCGTGGGCGCGGGTGTCGGCCCGGTAGGTGTCGAGCGCCGCCTTGTCGAACCCGGCCAGCTGCGGCAGGTCGCGCGCGTCGCCGCGCAGGGGGGCCGGCAGCACCGCGGGCGAGGAGGTCCACAGCGTGCGCGACCGGTTGGACGGGAACCGGGTCTCGCAGACCCCGACCAGGAACACCTGTGCCCACTCCAGGCCCTTGGCGCGGTGCACCGTCAGCAGCTTCACCGAGTCGGCGGCGGTCGGCGTCGCGAGGTCGAGACCGTTGCCCTGGTCGTCCTCGGCGGTCAGGTAGGCCAGCAGCGCAGACAGCGAGACGTCGCCGTCGACGGCCTGGAACTCCGCGACCGCCTTCACGAACAGGTCGAGGTTGTCACGCCTCGCGGCCGCGGCCGGCGACACCGCTGAGGCGAGCTCGATGTCGACGCCCGAGGTGTCGATGATCCGGCGCACGATGTCGAGCAGCGGCTCCCCCACCGTCGCGCGCAGCTTCCGGAGCTCGGCCGACAGCAGCCGGAACCGCTCGAGGGCCTCGGGTGAGTACGGCGCGTCACCGGGTGAGTCGAGCGCGTCACCGAGGGCGGCGATCTCGGCCGGGTCGATGCCGTCGGCGATCGCGATCAGCTGGTCGCCCAGCGTCTCGGCCTCGCGCGGCCGGCCACCCGCCAGGAGCGCGGCACGCCGGCCGAGCAGGCGAAGATCGCGCGGCCCGATCGCCCAGCGCGGTCCGGTGAGCAGGGTGAGCAGCGCGGCGTTGGCGGTGACGTCGTTGAGCAGGTGCAAGGTGGCGACGACCTCGGCCACCTCGGGCAGGCGGATCAGCCCGGACAGGCCCACGATCTCGACGGGGACGTCGCGGGCGGTGAGCGCGTCGAACACGTCGGCGGCATGGGCGTTGTCGCGGGTGAGGACCCCGATGTCCGACCACTTCGCACCGGCGTCGTGGGCGGCCTCGACCTCGTCACCCAGCCACGCGAGCTCGTCGGCCTGGGTCTGGAGCACGCGGGTCGAGACGTGGCCCTGGCCGGCGTCGGGCTTGGCGGCCAGCCTGGCAATCGCGCCGACCTGGCCGGCGTACTTGGTGTGGAGCGGCTCCGCCAGCCGGTTGGCCGCCTCGAGGATGCGGCGGTCGGAGCGACGGCTGACCGTGAGCGAGTAGCTGGGCGCGCTCGGCCCGTCACCGCCGGACGCCGGCGGGAAGGTGTCGGCGAAGTGAAGGATGTTGGAGACCGACGCACCGCGCCAGCCGTAGATCGCTTGGTTGGGGTCGCCCACGGCGGTCACGGCATGGCCACCGGAGAACAGCCGCGACAGCATGGTGGCCTGGGCGACGGAGGTGTCCTGGTACTCGTCGAGGAGGACCACGCGGAACCTCTCCCGCTCGAGCGCCCCGACGTCGGGCTGCTCGACGGCCAGCCGGGCGCCGAGCTCGATCTGGTCGGAGAAGTCCATCAGACCGAGGTCGCGCTTGAGGCGGCGGTAGCCGACGACGAGGTCCATCAGCTCGCGGCGCCGCTCGATGGCGTTGATGGCCTTGGCAGTGGCTTCGAGGTAGGTCTTGCGGTTGCGGCCGGCCCGCTCGGCGTCGTCCTCGCGCTGGAACTCGGCCTCGGCCTCGCGGTCGAAGGCGAGCACCTCCTCCGGGGTCACGAGGTGCTCGCTCATCGCACCGTCGAGGGCGAGCAGGTTCTGGATCGCGGTCGGCGGATGGTCGGTGAGGAACCGGACCTCGGCGGTGTGCCGCTCGACCACGCGCGCGCCGAGCTGGTAGCGGGAGGCGTCGGAGAGCACGCGGGTGTCGGGCTCGTGGCCGATGCGCAGGCCGTGGTCGGTCAGGAGGCCGGCGGCATAGGCGTTGTACGTCGCCACGGTCGGCTCCAGGGTGTCGTCGCCCACCTCGTGACCGACGACCCCGGGCTCGGGGAGCAGGCCGGCGGCCAGCAGCGCCTCACGCACCTTGGCGCGCAGCTGGCTGGCCGCCTTGGTCGTGAAGGTCAGGCCGAGCACCTGGTCGGGGCGGACCTGGCCGGTGGCGACCAGGTAGACGACGCGGGCCGCCATCAACGTGGTCTTGCCCGAGCCGGCCCCCGCGATGACGACCGCCGGGACGAGCGGGGCGCGGATCGCCTCCCACTGCTCGGGACTCGGCGCGAAGTCCCAGCCCATCAAGCCGGCCAGCTGCTCGGGGGTCTCGATCGTCATGGTCTCGGTCGTCAGGGACTCGCTCATCGGCTGGTCACCGACCCCGCACCCTGGATCGGGCAGATCGACCTGAAGTCGCAGTCGCGGCAGTGGTCGCCGGCGACGGCCGGGAACTCCTCGGCGCGGACCAGCGCCGAGGCGCGCTCCATCTGGGCGCGCAGGGCGGCGCGCTCCGGCCCGTCGTCCGGATAGGCCGGCTGGGTCTGTACCACTGCGGAGTCGCCGTCGGGCAGGCCCAGCTGGACCAGCTCGGCTCCGCCCGACTCGCCCCGCTCGGGGGCCAGCTCGTCGACCGCGCCGTGGTCGACGGCGTACTGGTAGACCCCGAGCTGGACGTGGCGCTGCACCTGGGGGCCGGTGAGCTTGTCCTTGGTGGTCTTGAGGTCGACGACCACCACCCGACCGTCGGCGTCGAGCTCGATGCGGTCGGCGTAGCCGAACAGGCTGACCCTCTCGCCCGACTCGAGCTCGACGACCGTCTCGAAGCGCTCCTCGGTCGCGACGAGCTTGCGGGAGCTGCTGTCGTGCCACTCCAGGAACCTGGTCAGGGCGACCTGGATCCGGTCGTGCTCGCGGGCTGCCGACCAGGGCGTGCGGAAGTGCAGCCGGCCCCACACCTCGTCGACGTGGCGCATCAGCAGCTCCAGGTCGGGACGCCACCTCGCCGACGGCGACGCGCTGGGCGAGGGCGTGCACGAGCTGGCCGATGTTGGCGGACTGGTGGGTCGGGCCCGCTCCGCCGGCCTCGGTCGTGAGGAACCACCGGGTCGGACACACCATGACGGCCTCGAGCATCGAGGCCGAGACGGGAACCGGCTCGCCGGGGTCGCGCACCGGCTCGACCGACCGGGTGGCGGCGCGCGTGCCCCACCAGGAGGACGGGTCGGCCTGCGGGACGAGCGGCCTGTCGTCGACCGTCTCGCCGGCCAGGCGGGCCAGCCGGCGCGCGGCCGCGGCGCGCAGACCGGGAGTGGTGCCGGGGTCGGCGACGGTGCGGCGCAGCTCGCTCACGAGACCGGCCAGCGACAGCGGGCGGGACGGCCGCCCCTCGACCTTCTCGATCGTGACGCCCAGCTCGGCCAGGAACCGTGACGGCTGCTCGCCGTCGTCGTCGGCCGACGCGACGGCGGTCACGACCAGCCGGGACCGGGCACGGGTGCAGGCGACGTAGAAGAGCCGGCGTTCTTCTTGGAGCAGCTCGCGCGCGGTCAGGGGCGGGACCAGCTCACCGCGGCCGATCCGGTCGGCCTGCAGCATCGTCGAGCGGCGGCGCAGGTCGGGCCAGCCGTCCTGCTGGACGTGGGCGACGACGACGAGGTCCCACTCGAGGCCCTTGGAGCGGTGGGCGGTGAGCAGGCGAACGGCCGCGCCACGCACGCCCTGCTCGGCCAGGGTGTCGGCCGGGATCTGCTGCGCGACGAGCCGGGCCAGGAAGTCGCGGACGCCGTGGGCTCCGGACACCGCCGCGACGTCGCGCTTCTCCGCCTCACGCGCGGCGACGTCGAACAGCGCCACCACCGAGTCGAGGTCTCGGTGGGCCCGGCGGGCCGCGCCGCCGCCGGACTCGACCGCCCTGCGCAGCCGGTGGGGCCAGCCGGTGCCGGACCACAGCCGCCACAAGGCGTCCTCGGCAGTGCCGCCGGCGGCCAGCCCGTCGGCGGTCGTCGCGGACCAGCGTGTGCACCGCCCGGGCGGCCGCGGCCTCCGGGCCCTGGACCTCGTCGAGGAAGCCGTCACACAGGACCGCGCGCCGGACCAGCTCGCGCGAGGTGAGCGGCAGGCGGTGTTCGGCATGGGCGGCGTCCTTCTCGCGGGTGCGCAGGTGGCGCGAGAGGCGGCGTACGTCGCCGGCGTCGAGGCCGCCCAGGGGCCCCAGCAGCAGCGACTCGGCTCGCGCGTGGTCGACGTAGTCGGCGGACTCGTCGTCGTCGTTGTCGATGTTGACGGCGGCCCGCAGCGCGTCGAGGAGCGGCAGCACGGAGGGGTCCTGCACCAGCGGCAGGTCGTCGCGGGCGACCTCGACCGGAACGCCCGCGGCACCGAGCGACCGGCGCAGCGGCGGGATGCTGACGCGACCGGAGCGGACCAGCACGGCCATCCGGTCCCACGGGACGCCGTCCTCGAGGTGAGCCCGGCGGAGCAGGTCGGCGAGGTGCTCGGCCTCGGCGCGCTCGGTGTCGAAGGTGCGCACGGTGACCAGTCCGTCGCCGCCGCGCTCGTCGGCCACCGGGAGCAGGAACGCCTCGCGTGCGCCGGGGTCGATGGCGCCGGGGAGCCCGATGCGGCCGGCGACCCGCTGGGTGGCGACGAGCAGCCGCGGCCCGAACCTCCGCGTCGTCCGCAGCGACACCACCGGAGCGGGGCTGCCGTCGGCGCCGGGAAAGTCGGCGGGGAAGTCGAGGATGCCCCGCACCTCGGCGCCGCGGAAGCCGTAGATCGACTGGTGAGGATCGCCGACCACCGTCAGGTCTCCCCCGTCGCCGGCGAGGGCGCGGAGCAGGGCGACCTGGCCGGGGTCGGTGTCCTGGTACTCGTCGACGAAGACGTGCCGGAACTGCCGGCGCAGCTCGTCGCGGTGGGCGGTCGCCTCGATCACCGCGCGCCGGATCAGGTCGGCGTAGTCGGTGGCGGACTGGTCGTCGAGGTTGTCGAGGTAGTCCTGGAGGAACAGCCCCGCCGCGACGTACGCCGGCATCGCCTCGCGCTCGCCGAGGGCGACGAGGTCGGAGCCCTCCATGCCCTTCTCGCGGGCGCGGGAGAGCACCATCTGCACCTCGCGTGCGAAGCCGCGGGTCTCCAGCGCGCGGTCGAGCTCGGGTGGCCAGGTGACCGACTCGGGCGAACGGCTTGAGCAGCTCACGGACCACGACGTCCTGCTCGGGCGCGGACAGCAGCCGCAGCGGGGCGCGGTAGAGCTCGCGAGGGGCGTAGCGGCGGATCAGGCCGTAGGCGAAGGAGTGGATCGTCGAGCACATCGCCGAGCCGGTGGTGCGGCCCAGCCGCGCGGTGACGCGGTCGCGGAGCTGCTCGGCGGCCTTGCGGGAGAACGTCAGCGCCAGCACCTGGGAGGGGTCGGCGCCGCGGCGCTCGATGCGGTCGACGATCGCCTCGACCAGGGTCGTGGTCTTGCCGGTGCCGGGGCCGGCGAGCACGAGCAGCGGCCCGCCCTCGTGGTCGACCACGCGCTGCTGGTCGTCGTCGAGCACGGGCGCCTGCGCCCGGCGCGCTCGTCGCGCACCAGGCGGTAGGTGGTGGTCCCCGAGGTCATGCGCCCACCTTGCATCCGGTCCGACAGTAGGTTGCCGACATGAGCGAGCCGACGTACGACGCCCCGCTGGCCGACCTCGTGGTCCTCGACCTGACCCGCGCGCTGGCCGGACCGCAGGCCGCGATGATGCTCGGCGACCTCGGCGCCCGGGTGATCAAGGTCGAGTCGGCCACCGGCGACGACACCCGCGCCTGGGGGCCGCCGTGGGCGGGCGATCCGGGTCCCGAGGACCCGCACGACTCGACGTACTTCATGAGCGCCAACCGCAACAAGGAGTCGATCGTCCTCGACCTCAAGGCCGAGGACGACCGGGCGGTGCTGGAGCGGCTGGTGCCAGCGGTCCGACGTGCTGCTGGAGAACTTCCGCACCGGCGTGCTCGACCGGCTCGGCTTCCCCGTCGAGCGGCTGCACGAGCTCAACCCGGGGCTGGTGATCGGCTCGATCAGCGGGTTCGGGCACGACGGGCCGGAGGCCGGCCGCGCGGGCTACGACCAGATCGCCCAGGGCGAGGGCGGCCTGATGAGCGTCACCGGCGTCGACGAGCCGACCAAGGTGGGCGTGCCGATCGCCGACCTGCTGGCCGGCATGAACCTCGCGTACGGCGTCCTGGCCGCGCTCCACGAACGCTCCCGCACCGGCCGGGGCCGCGTCGTGCGCACCTCGCTGCTCGCCGGGCATCGTCGGCGTGCACGCCTTCCAGGGCACCCGCTGGACCATCGCCGGCGAGGTGCCGGGCCTGAGCGGTTCGCACCACCCGGCCATCGCGCCGTACGGCATGTTCGCGACGGCGACCTCGCCGGTGCAGGTGGCGGTCGGGTCGGAGGGGTTGTGGCAGAAGTTCGCGCCGGCCGTCGGGCTCGACCCGGCCGACGAGCGGTTCGCGACCAACCGCGCCCGGGTCGCCCACCGCGACGACCTGATCGCCGAGATCGAGACGGTCTTCGCGACCGAGCCGGCCGAGCACTGGCTCGACCTCCTGCTCGGCGTCGGCGTCCCCGCCGGCAAGGTGCGCTCGCTCGACGACGTCTACGACGTGGGAGCAGACGCGGTCGCAGGGACTGCTCGTCGACGTCGACCACCCGGCGTACGGGCGGCTCACGCTCGCCGGATCGCCGCATCCGGTTCGAGGACAACGCCGTTCTCCGGCGGTCGGTCCGAGCACCGCCCGCCGCCGCTGCTCGACGAGCACGGTGCCGCGATCCGGGAGTGGCTGGACTCCTAGGGTGCCGGGGGCGGATACCCGGTCGACCGGGTATCCCGGACGTTCGGAGTCGCTGCAACCGTCACTAACGGTCAGGAACGACCCCGAAGTTCAGCCCAGGTCGACGATCGCGGCGACCGGGCCGCCGCCGTCGGGGCCCTGGTGGGCGGCGGAGACCGAGACGAACACGGCCGGGTCGCCGGTGACGGCGGCGGTCACGCCGCCGACGCACGACTTGATCTGGCGGTGCCAGTGGACGTCGGAGTCGTCGAGCATCGCGTTGCGGCGGCCGCGCACCTGGCCGTCGGCCGACGCCTCGCACTTGAGGAAGACGTTGACCAGCTTGCCGCCGAGGTCGGAGGTGTGCGGGCGCTCGGGCAGGTCGAGGCCGGCGGAGCGGATGGCGTCCCAGATGCCGTCCTGGTCGAGGGCGTCCGTCATCACCGAGTGGCCGATCCGGTAGCGCCCGCCGACGCCCGTCGCGTTGCCGACGACGACGACCTGCGCCTGGTCGAGCTCGACGCCGGACGAGCACGAGGCGACCGAGGAGTACAGGTCGCGGCTGTGCATCACGTCGTCGTCGGTGGGCATCTCGATCTCGCCGAGCGCGACGGCGATGCCGAGCGCCGTACAGCCGTTGGAGAGGTCCATCGACTGGTGCGTCTCCTCGGTCCACACGGTCTTGCCGCGCGACTTGGCGTCGCGGATGGTGTGGATCGTGAGCAGCGGGGTCTTGGTCTGCACGTAGTGGACGTCGGCCGGGTCGGTGATGCCGGCCCGCTCCATGGCGACCTTCACCGCGTCGGCGACCTTCTGATCATCGGCGACGCGGCCGATGTCCTCGGGCAGCAGCTGCTCGCTCATCGCGAAGCCGACGGTCAGCCGCGGCTCGTCGCTCGGCTCGGCGTCGGTGGTCGCGAAGATCGTGGCGTGCGGGCTGATCACGCCGTCGGTGCCGCCCGACCACACGATCGGGACCTCCTTGACCTGGTCGGCCGGCGCCCCGCCGCGACCAGCGCCTCGCGGAACGCGCGGTCGGCGATGATCCGCGTGTAGTCGTTGACGCCGCCGTTGCCCTCGGTCTTGCCGATGATGGCGATGACGCGGCTGGCGTCCATGACGCCGTCGTCGATGAGCTTGGTCAGCTCCGGAGGCGTCGGCGACGGAGTGGATGGGTACCTTGCGGACCTCGATGGCGCTCGGGCATGGCGGTTCCTCTCAATCAGGGAGTACGACGGTGCCGGCGCGGCCCTCGACCGCGTCGACGATGCTGTCCAGGTCGGTGATCGCGGCCGGCCGTCCGGTGGCGCGCACGAACCGGCAGGCGGCCTCGACCTTCGGCCCCATGGAGCCGGACGCGAAGTGGCCCTCGGCGACGTACGCCTCCATCTGCGAGACCTGCACGCGGCCGATGTCCTCGGCCTCGGGGGTGCCGTAGCGGAGCACGGCGTGCGGGACGTCGGTGGCGATCACCAGCACCTCGGCGCCCGAGGGTCTTGCCGAGCAGTGCGGCGCCGAGGTCCTTGTCGATGACGGCCTCGATGCCGCGCAGCGAGCCGTCGGCCTCGCGGACCACGGGGATCCCGCCGCCGCCGTTGGCGATCACCACGAAGCCCGCGTCGACCAACGCGCTGCACGGCGGGCGCGTCGAGGATCTCGAGCGGCTCGGGCGAGGCGACCACGCGCCGCCAGCCCTTCTCGCCGCGGTCCTCCCAGGTCTCGCCGTGCTCGACCAGCAACGCCGCCTCCTCGGCCGGCAGGAACCGGCCGATCGGCTTGGTCGGCTTGGTGAACCCCGGGTCGTCGAGGCTGACCAGCGCCCGGGTCACCAGCGCCGCCGAACGCCGGTCGACCCCGCGGCGGGCGAGCTCGGCGTCGAGCGCGTCCATCAGCACGAAGCCCAGCGTGGCCTGGGTCTGCGCGCCGCACCAGTCCAGCGGGACCGGGGGCACGACGGCCGCGGCCAGCTCGTTCTTGACGAGCAGGTTGCCGACCTGCGGGCCGTTGCCGTGGGTCACCACGACGTCGGCGCCGGTCTCGAGCAACGCACCCACGGCCGCCATCGCGACCTCGGCCGCGGCGATCTGGTCCTCGGGACGGGCCCGGCCCTCGGCGTTGGTCATGGCGTTGCCGCCCAGCGCCAGCAGGACCTTCATGCGCACGAACCTAGTGGCCCGCCATCAGGGTCCCCACGGCACTTCCTGCCGATGCCCCCAGCGGCGGCTGGCAACCGTTGCCAGCGGACTCGGTCACGAGGGCGACGCCGAGCCTGCCCGTGACCGCGCCCGGCTCCACACCACGCCCAACCCGCCCACCACGACCGGCACCAGCACCCGCCACCCCGTGACAGCCACGAACCCGGCCGAGGCGACGACCGAGCAGCCGGCCGCGACGCGGCTCCAGCCCTCGAGCAGCGCCAGCGCGGCGGCCGTGCCCGCGAGGTAGACCAGGGCGAACGTGGCGGTCGTCAGCAACAGCGCGCTGTCGGTGTCGAGACCGAGCACGCCCATCACGAGCATCAGCTGCGCGACGAGGACGATCAGCACGCCGGTCCGGGCGCGTTCGCGCGTCGGGGAGCCGAGGCGCGTAGGGAGTGAGAGGGTCGCAGGCAATGTCCTGGGTTTCCGTTCTGGCCCGGGCGACCCGGGCCGTCGTACACTTAGTGGAGGATGACTCCGGTTACTGGATCCACCATACGGAGACAATCTCCGGTTAGCAAGGAGAATCGTGCGAGCCGACGCCAGGCGCAACCGCGACCGCATCGTCGAGGTGGCGCGCGAGATCTTCCGCGAACGCGGCTACGACGCCTCGCTCGACGAGATCGCCAAGCGCGCGGGCGTCGGTCCCGGCACCCTCTACCGCCACTTCCCGACCCGCGACGCGCTGCTCGACGCGGTCATGCAGGTGTGGGTCGACCGGGTCACCGAGACCACCGACAAGGCGCTTGGCCTACGAGGGTCCGCCGCGCGAGTTCCTGCTCGGCTGGTTCGAGGCGTACGTCGCCCTGATCAGCCTCCACAAGGGCGGGCCCGCCAAGATCACCTCGGCGATGGGCGTCGAGGACTCCCCGATCGCCACCAAGACCCGGGTGCTGGTCGGCCAGACCCAGCGCATCGTCGACCACCTCCGCGCGCCAGGGCGCGCTGCGCGACGACGTCGACGCGCTCCAGATGTGCCGCCTCGTCGGGGGTGTAGCTGTCGTCGCCGACCAGGGCGACCTCGACCCCGCCGCCGTACGCTCCATGCTCGCCGTCCTCGCCGACGGTCTGCTGCGCTGACGCACGGACAGTCCGTGACGAAACTGTCGTGACTCGACGCAGGTGACGACATTCTCGTCACGGACTATCCCGCCGCCGCGCTACCGTCGAAGAGCATGAGAGCGCATGCAGCGGCCACGGTTGCCGCTCTGGCGCTCGTCACGGGGTGCTCGGGAGAGAGCGCGGCCGGTCCGTCGGGCTCGGCGACGGGCACCGCCTCGCGGACTCCGTCCGCATCACCCTCGCCAACCGGGTCGCAGACCCCCTCGACGCCCGGAACCACGACATCCAGCCCCGCTGCCGAGTCGCCCGAGTCCGCACGACCCCTCGCGACGAGCGGGCGGCCGCGCGAGGCCCGGCTCTCCATCCCGGCGCTGGGGCTGTCCGGGCTCCGTGTCGTGCCGTACGCCGGCACACCGGACGACGGACCGGGCACAGCCATCCAGAACGACGGGTCCGCCGCCAGCCCGCACAGCACCGGCGGACTGGTGGGTCCCGGCGGGATCGGCAACTACCTCGTCACCGGCCACCGCTCGTCGTCCACCGCGCCCTTCCGCTACCTCCCGTCGGTCCGGATCGGCGCCCGCATCGTCGTCGAGACCGCCACCCACCGGCTCGTCTACGAGGTCGTCCGCAACCAGCGGACGTCGTTCCGGTCCCCCGCCTCGCTCCGGGCCCAGTCGGCCGGCGTGCCTGGGCGCCCCGGCCGCGAGCCCACCCGCGCGATGATCACGCTGTCGACGTGCGCGACGTTCGAGGACCACGCGGCCGGCAACTACTGGTCGGACGAGTTCCACAACCCCGAGCACCGCATCGAGAAGATCGGGGTACTGACGTCGGTCCGCAAGGTCTGAGCGCGGTTCACCCCGCATCCTCCAGGCTCGCCAGCCGCGGGTCCGGGTCGCGCAGCCCGACGCAGTCGTGGACCCAGAACGGGTCGCAGTACACCAGGGGCCCGGTCATCCACTCCTCGTGGGCGTCGAGCACGGCCACCTGGAACGCCGGCTCGGGGATCCGGGGCGACGGCCTGACGAAGCCGCGCGGCGTGGCCGGCTCGAACCCCCGGCTGGCGTAGAACCCGGGATCGCCCTCGAGGAACAGCGCCGGCGTACCGAGCCCCCGCGCTGCATCGACCGCCGCGCCGAGCAGCTCGGTCCCGACGCCACGATGGTGGTGCTCCGGAGCGACCGAAAGCGGGCTGAGCACCAGCACCTCGACCAGCGCCTTCCGCGCATCGACCCACGAGCGGCTGAGCGTCACGTGGCCGGTGACCGCGCCCTCGGTCTCCGCGACCAGCTCGGCACGTACGTGGCCGCTCTCGCGCAGCGCGACGACCAGCGCGGCGACGGTGGGCCCGTGGTCGGCGAACGCGCGGGTGACCACGTCGGAGACGGCGGCGTGGTCGGCGGGCGTGGCCGCGCGGACCAGTGCGCGGGTCGTCATCAGCGCCCACCCGCCACGCGCAGCGTCGTACCGGTGACGTACGACGCCTCGTCGCTCATCAGCCAGCCGATCGCGTCTGCCACCTCGCCGGGCTCCCCCGCCCTGCCGAGCGGGACGAGCGGGCCGACGCGGTCGACGCGTCCCGGCTCCCCCGCGTCGGCGTGGATGCTGGTGTTCACGATGCCCGGAGCCACGCCGACCACGCGCACGCCCTCGCCCGCGACCTCGATCGCGAGGCCTGACGTGAGCGCGTCGAGGCCGGCCTTCGCGGCGGCGTACTGGACGTACTCGTGGGGCGCGCCCAGCGTCGCCGCGCCCGACGACACGTTGACCACGACGCCCCCCGTGCCGCCGCGGCTGGTGCTCATCAGCCGGACCGCCGCACGCGCACAGATGATCGCAGCGGTCAGGTTGAGCTCGACGGTCCGCCTGATGACGCCCGTCGGGGTCTCCGCGAGCGGGCCGATGTGCAAGGTGGCGCCGGCGTTGTTGACCAGCCCGGTGACGGTGCCGAGCTCAGCCGCCCGGGCGAACAGCAGTGCCACCCCCTCGTCCGTGGTGATGTCGGCCTGGACCAGCCAGGCCTCGGACCCACGCGCACGGACCGCCTGGGCGGTCGCTTCGGCGGCGTCGTCGTCGGAGGCGTAGCCGAGGACCAGGTCGTGCCCGTCGGCGGCGAGCCGCAGCGCCGTCGCCGCACCGATGCCGCGGGTACCGCCGGTGATCACGGTCAGCGGACGGCTCATGGCCCGACCCTAGAGACCTTCGAGCAGGGCGCGCAGAGGCAGGGTTCCGGCGGGCAGGCCGTGCTGGTCGTAGTAGTCGAACATCGCCCGGAGGCCGGGTGGGGCGTCGCCCGCATCCACGCGCTCGGCGGTGGTGCCCGCCTCGGCCGCGAGCTCGGCGACGCTCCCGGTCCGGCTGGCCAGCTCGTACGTCGCGCCGACGTGCCCGTCGTCCAGCAGCACCGTCGCGGCTGCCCGGCCGAGGTCGGCGAGGTCGAGGAAGCCGAACCTCGCGTGCACGTCGTACGGGACGCGGACCGGGCCGGCCGAGGGATCGGCCAGTCCGAAGTTCTGCAGGTAGACCCCCGGCTGGAGGATCGTCCAGGCCAGCCCCGAGCGCCGTACGCGGTGCTCGGCCTCGGCCTTGCCGAGGTGGTGCGCCATCTCGGGCACGTACGGCGAGGCGACCGAGTGGTAGACCACCCTGGGCACACCGGCCGCCCGGCAGGCCGCGAGTACGTGGTCGACGTACGCCGGCTCGTCCTCGTGGAAGTTCGGCGCGACGACGTACGCCGCGGCGCACCCTCGCATCGCCGCCGCCAGGTCGCTCCCACTCGGCGCGCCCGAGGAGCACCGCCTCGGCGCCACGCTCTTCGAGGCCGCTCGTCACCGCGCGCCCCGTCTTCCCGTTGCCACCGACGATCGCGACCCTCATGTCCAGCAACCTAGTTCGCCTGCCACGCTGGGTGAGGAGGGCCGTCGAGGGTCCGGATAGGGAGGGATTACTGCTCCCGATGACTCCGGCAGGACCAAATCCGCGACAACGGGGCCGAGAAAGGGCATCCTGTTCGCGGCAACGTCCGAGCTAGGGGGGTTAACCATGAGGAACGCGTACCGGATTCTCGCCATCATCATCGCGGTCGAGGTCGTCATCCAGGCCATGGCGATGGTCTTCGCCGTCGCCGGTCTCGGCATCTGGGTCGACGAGGGCGGCGTGCTCGACAAGGCCGCCTTCGAGTCCGACGACCTGAGCTTCACCGGGGTCGGGGGATTCATCATCCACGGCATCAACGGGATGATGATCATCCCGCTGCTGGGCCTCGTACTCCTGATCCTGTCGTTCTTCGCGAAGATCCCCGGCGGGGTCAAGTGGGCGGCGATCGTCCTGGCGGCGATCGTGGTGCAGGTGTTCCTCGGCATCTTCGGCCACGAGTCGGCCTACATCGGGGCGCTCCACGGCCTCAACGCCTTCATCCTGATGGGCTCCGCCGGCAACGCGGCCAGGCTGGCCAAGGCTGCTGACGCCACGACACCGAGCACGCCCGTCGCTGCGTGACCCCTGACCGACCCGAAGACCGGTTCCGGCAGCTCCTCACCGCCGCCAGGAGCCGGTGGCGGCAGATCGTCGCGGTCGCGGCGGCGCTGGCCGTCGTGCTGCCCCTGGCGTGGATGTGGCAGGCCAGCCGGATGCCCGGCGAGTACTCGGTCATGGACATGGGGTACGTCGACACGGGCGGTGGTCCGAACACCTTCGACCACGCGCGGCGGGCCACCACGGAGACGGCGCGGTCAGCGTCGCGGACCTCGTCGAGGACACCGACCGCCCGGCCGACGTGGTGGTCGAGCTGACCGCACGCCAGGAGCGGTTGACGTTGAAGTCCGGTCGTGAGGTCGACGGCTACACGTTCAACGGCGAGTCCCCCGGTCCGACTGATCGAGGCCACGGAGGGCGACCTGCTGGAGGTACGCGTCCACAACGACAACGTCGAGGCCGGGGTCAGCGTGCACTGGCACGGCGTCGACGTGCCCAACGCCGAGGACGGCGTCGCGGGCGTCACCCAGGACGCCATCGCGGAAGGCGAGGACCACGTCTACCGCTTCGTGGTCGACGACCCCGGCACGTTCTGGTACCACTCCCACCAGGTCTCGCACACCCAGGTGCTGCGCGGGCTGTTCGGCCCGCTGGTCGTCAAGCACGTCGGCCGACGCCGGCCTGCAGGACTTCCTCGCCGTCACCCACACCTACGGCGGCACGCGCACGCTCAACGGCCAGGAGGGCTGGTGCAGTCGAAGACGTGCCCGACGGCCAGGTGACCCGGGTGCGCGTCGTGAACACCGACAACGGCGCGGTCCAGGTGTGGAGCTCGGCGGCCTACTCGGTGCTCGCCGTCGACGGGCGCGACGTCAACGGCCCGACCCCGGTCGAGGGCCAGCGGGTCGCGGTGCCCGCCGGCGGCCGCTACGACCTCGAGGTCGACCGCGCCCGCGCGCATCCAGATCGGCCTCACCGCACTGGTCCTCGGCGAGGACCCCGGCGCCGTCCGGCCAGCCGCCGCGACAAGCTCGACATGCTCTCGTACGGCGCCCCCGCGGCGCTGCCCTTCGACCCGGCCGACGCCGATCGCACCTTCCGCTACTCCATGGGCCGACGCCCCGGGTTCGTCGACGGCAAGCCGGGGTTCTGGTGGTCGATCAACGGGCACCTGTGGCCCGACGTCCCGATGTACCTGGTCGACGAGGGCGACGTCGTGCGTCTTCGAGATCGAGAACCACAGCGGCGAGGTGCACCCGATGCACCTCCACGGCCACCACGCCGTCGTGCTCTCCCGCGACGGCGAGCCCGCGACGGGCAGCCCGTGGTGGGTCGACTCGCTCGACGTGGAGAACGGCGAGACCATGAAGGTCGCCTTCGTCGCCGACAACCCCGGCGTCTGGATGGACCACTGCCACAACCTCAAGCACGCCGCCGAGGGGCTGGTCGCCCACCTGATGTACAGCGGCGTCACCGTGCCCTACCGGCTCGGCGACGACACGGCAACGAGCCCGAGTAACCCCGATTCGTCTGCGACGCCGAGCGGGGAAAAGTCAGGCAAACCGCAGACGAATCGGTGTCGGAGCCCTCACAGTGGACGGCTATGACGGACCGATTGAGCGACTCGTTGGTGCAGCGGTTGCGCGAGCGCGCGCAGGACCCCACCCGCGTTCGGACGAGGCAGCCCTGGCGGCATCGAGCACGCCCTTCGAGGACGCGCTTGCCGGCGTCCGGGCTGACCCGGCCGGGCACTCGGAGGACTTCCAGCGCCAGGTCGCGGAGTACCTCGGCGGGATCAACTCACCGTTCGCGGGAATGATCCGGAACACCGTCACCGGAGACGGCAGCCAGGCCCGCGGGCTCTTCGGCGCGCTGTCGCGGCTCACCGGGCGGGCGAGCAGCTGTTCGTGATGACCGGCTCCGGCGCGGTCATCCCTCGGCGGCCCCGTCGAGCGACACCGGCTCCACCGCCCGCCACGGAGCAGGCGGTGCGGCCGCCGAGACCGCCCTGGGCTTCGCCCTCCCCGCCGGACCTGCGCCGGCTCTACCTCGAGGTCGCCGACGGCGGCGTCGGGCCGGGCGGTGGAGTGTTCAGCCTGTCCGAGCTCGTCGCGAAGCACCGCGAGCTGACCGACGAGCCCATCGGCCCGCAGGGCCAGGCGTGGCCGGCGCGGCTGCTGCCCGATCCAGGGCGACGACTGGGACCTGGTCTGCCTCGATCGCGAGACCGGAAGGCTCGTCTACTGGGACCTCGAGGAGCTGGACGACGACGACGAGCTTCCGCCCGACCAGCCCACCTGGGCCGCGTCGTTCGTCCCGGAGGCCGACAGCCTCGAGGCCTGGCTCGGCGACTGGGTGGGTTCCGAGCTAGCCGATCAGCCGAGCCGACGCTGGGCCTGGCCTCGGTGCAGCTCGCGCAGCTCGTCCTCGAGCTCGGCGAACGGGCCGCGGACCTCGACGCCGGGGCGCGACCTCCTGGATCGGCAGCGGCCGCACCGGCCGACGGCGGCAGGCCCCAGTCCGCCCGCCAGGCGGTCAGCTGCGCCGGGACCCGGCGTACACGATCGGGCCGAGCCCCATCCACGCGTGAGCCGCGGAGCACATCGGGCAGTGCTCGCCGGAGGTGTAGACCGTGGAGGCGGCGCGTTCGCCGGCGGTCAGGTGGGACGCCGACCACCGCGCGACCTCGAACTCGGGGTGGCGGGTCTCGTCGCCGTCCTTGACCCGGTTGCGGTCCTCGAACCGCACGACGCCGTCGCCGTCCACCAGCAGCGACCCGAACGGCTCGTCGCCGTCCTCGAACGCCTCGCGGGCGAGCTCGACGCAGCGGCGCAGGTAGCGCGAGGTCCGTCTCGCGGTCGGTCACGCGTCGGTCACTCGCGCGCCGCGCGCAGGCTCGGCGGGGTCGGCTTCGGCCGGCGCGGCTCCCGGACGCCGGCCAGACCGCCGTCGTCGCCACCGCTCGAGGGCGGGCCGGAAAGCACCGTCGACCGGCGACGCAGACCCTTGCGGGTGACGATGGCCAGCTCCATCGACCACGCGCCGCCGTGCTCGACGTGCTCGCGCACCACCCGCTCGTACGCCGCGTGCCCGCTCTTCGCGCGGACCTTGCGGCGCACGTGCTGCCCCGGCTTGATGCGGACGTCGACGTCGTAGCGAGCCATGCCTCCATCATGCGCCGGTCGCACAAGACCGACCCCGATTCGTCTGTGTCGCTGAGCGGAGAAGTCACGCAAACCGCAGACGAATCGGTGTTCACGCGAGCAGGTCGACGTCGGCGTACGCCGCGCCGTCGGCGAGCCGCGCGTAGCCCGGGCCGCGGTCGAAGAACGCCTCCGACGGCGCGGGTCGGCCGGAGCGCTCGGCGGCGGTCGCGTCGGCGTCGTACCCGAGCGAGTCGTCGTCGAGCGAACCGGTGAGCACCACGCCGTACGACGCCAGCGCGGCCTCGGGCGAGACCTTGCGCCACACGACGTCACGCACGACGAGCGAGGGGTCGCGCCGCAGCGGGTCGCCCCAGCCGCCGCCGCCGGTCGTGCGGATCCGGATCACCTCGCCCGCCGCGACCGGCTCGGCGTCGGCCAGGGCGTCGACCTCGCGCTCGGCCGGGCCCGCCCGGGTCGATCGTCACCTGGAACGGCTGTCCGGCCAGCCCGCCGCGAACGCCCCAGCAGGCCAGGATCGACCGGTCGGCGATGGACATGAAGTGGGCGTCCTTGAGCATCCGGATGTGCTTCTCGTAGCCGAGCCCGCCGCGGTACTCCCCCGCGCCGCCGGAGTCCGTCGCCAGCCCCAGCGACTCCACGCGGAACGGGAAACGCGCCTCGGTGAACTCCGGTCGGCAGGTTCCGCGAGTCCGGCACCACGTGGATGGTGTCCTCGCCGTCGGCGTAGTAGCGGCCGCCGGAGCCGCCGCCGAGCACCTCGCGCATCAGGTACGACCGGCCGTCGAGGTCCTCGCCGTAGACGCCGGTGTAGCGGATGGTCTCCTGGTCGGCCGGCATCCGCCCGTCGACGGCCTTGGCGACCACGCCGGCGAGCACGCCGAGCAGCCGAGGATCACGAACGTGCGGGCGTTGGTCGGCGCGGGGAAGACGGGTGTCAGCAGCGTGCCGGGCTCGGGGAACCGCATCTCGATCAGCGGCACGATGCCCTCGTTGACGTCGAGCTCGGCCATCCGCTCGGGGGTGTCGGCGAGGTTGCGCAGGATCGGCGCCAGCCACTTCTTGAGGAAGACACCGTCGCTGTAGTCGCCGCAGTGGTTGATCGGTCCCTTGGCCTGGGGCGAGGTCCCGTCGAAGTCGAGGATCAGCCGCTCGCCGTCCGGTCGTCGTCGGCCGACGGTGCGGGTCAGCGTGATCCGCTGGGTGTGCAGCATCGGCTCGTCGACGCCGTCGTGCTCGGCGTAGTCCTCCCAGACCCAGGTGCCGACGGGGATCTTCGAGAGGATCTCGCGGCGGTACGTCGTGGTGGTGCGGTCGATGATCGCGTCGAAGCAGGACTCCACGGTCGCGACGCCGTAGCGGTCGAACAGCTCGCCCGAGCCGGCGGGCGCCCATCAGGCAGGCCGAGCACTCCGCGTCGAGGTCGGCGGCCAGGCTCTCGGGCATCCGGGAGTTGCGGGTCATGATCGACAGCGCGGCCCGGTTGGGCACGCCGGCGTCCCAGAGCCGGATCGGCGGGACCATCAGCCCCTCCTCGAACACGCTGGTCGCGTGGGAGGGCATCGAGCCGGGGACCGCGCCGCCGATGTCGTCGTGGTGGCCGAAGGCCTGCACGAACGCGACGACCCGTCGATCGTCTGGGCCTCCGCTGAACACCGGCACCGTCACGCAGAGGTCGGGCAGGTGCCCGATGCCGCCCTCGGAGCGGTAGACGTCGTTGTGGAAGAACACGTCGCCCTCGCGCATCTCCTCGATCGGGAAGTCGCGGGCCACGGGGTGGACGAGCGCGGAGTACGAGCGCCCGGTCAGCTTGCGCAGCAGCCGGTCGTGGATGCCTGCCCGGAAGTCGTGCGCGTCGCGGATCATCGGGCTCCGGCTGGTGCGGGCGATGGCGGTCTCGACCTCCATCTCCACGCTGGCCAGCGAGCCCTGACGATCTCGACCAGCACCGGGTCGGCGCTCGCGCCTGCATCGTCGGTCAGCGAGCCGAAGGGGAACTGGGTGGGTGCGCGGCGGCTCATGCCTCGTCCTCCTCGACCCTGGTCACGATCAGGTTCAGGTACTCGTCCACGCGGACCTGGAAACCGGGGTGGATCGGCACGGTGGAGCCGAACTCCTCGACGATCACCGGCCCGGTCAGCGTCGAGCCCGGCGACAGGTCGCTCGCGGGAGACGACCGGGGTGTCGACGTACCCGGCTTCGGCGTCGAAGCAGACGGGACGTGACCTCCCGTTGGTCGAGGAAGGCGCGCTAGCGCCTGTCGCGAAACCACCGCCCGGCGACGCGCTTGATCTCCGGCCGCGTGATCGGCCCGATGCCGGACACCCGGAGGTTCACCCACTCGACCTGCTGGGAGCCGTCGCCGGCGAAGTCGTAGCCGTAGAGCGCGCGGTGCTCGGCGTGGAAGGCGTCGGCGACCGAGGCCAGCGCGGCGTCGTCGAGGTCACCCTCGGGCACCGGCACCCGCACCTCGAAGGCCTGCCCGAAGTAGCGCAGGTCGGCCGTCCGCTGGAACACGTGCTGCTCGGCCGCGAAACCCTCCTTGGTCAGCGCCTCGGCCGCCTGCCCGGTGAGGGCGTCGTACGCCGCCGTGACCGACGCCCGCGTCGAGACGGTCGGCGAGCGACACGTGGGTCTGCACGTAGTCGTTCTTGACGTCGACGGTCAGCAGCCCGAACGCCGAGACGTTGCCGGGGTTGGGCGGGACCAGCACGGTGGGGATGCCGAGGATGTCCATCAAGCGGCACAGCAGCAGCGAGCCCGAGCCGCCGAACGTGGTCAGCGTGAAGTCGCGGACGTCGAGGCCGCGCTTGACGGTGACCTGACGGAGCGCGTTCGCCTGGTTCCAGGCGGAGATCTCGAGGACGCCGGTGGCGCAGGCCTCCGGGCTGAGGCCGAGCTTGCCGGCCAGCGACTCGACTCCCGCGCGCGCGGCGTCGGCGTCGAGGGGGATCTCGCCGCCGAGCAGGTGTGGCGGGATGCGACCCAGGACGACGTGCGCGTCGGTGATGGTGACGTCCTGGCCGCCCTTGGCGTAGCAGAGCGGCCCGGGGTCCGCCCCAGCAGACTGCGGGCCGACCTTGAGCGTGCCCTCCGGCGAGAGCCAGGCGATCGAGCCGCCGCCCGCGCCGACGGTGACGACGTCGATCATCGGGATCTTCGACGGGTAGGCGCCGACCGAGCCCTCGGTGGTCAGCGTCGGCTGTCCGTCGATCACCACGCTGACGTCCGTGGACGTGCCGCCGCCGTCGCTGGTCAGCACCTTGGCGAACCCCGCGACCTGCGCGATCAGCGCCGCACCGAGGGCGCCGGCCGCCGGACCGGAAAGCACGGTGGTGATCGGCTGGTGCACGACCTCGTCGGCCGAGAGCACGCCGCCGTTCGACTTCATCACGTAGAAGGGGACCCGCCGCTCTCCTGCATAGGCGGCGAGCCGGCCCTTGATGTTGTTGACGTACGCCGAGAGGCGCGGCTTGACCGCCGCGTCGACGAGGGTGGTCATCGCCCGCTCGTACTCGCGGTACTCGCGCAGCACCTCGCTCGACAGCGAGACGACGGCGGCGGGGTGCTCCTCGGCAAGCACGGCGCGCATCCGCTCCTCGTGGTCGGGGTTGGCGTAGGCGTGCAGGAAGCAGACGCCGAGGGTGCTGATGCCCCTGTCGCGGAACCAGCGCGCGACCGCGCGGGCGCCGTCCTCGTCGAACGGCCGCACCTCCGCGCCGGTGAAGTCGAGCCGGCCGCCGACCCCCTTGACCAGGTGGCGCGGCACGATGCGGTCGGGCTTGACCCAGAAGTAGGAGTTGCCGTAGCCGTCAGGCACCGACTGCCGCGCGATCTCGAGCATCGCCTCGTAGCCCTCGGTGGTGATGTAGCCGAGGGCGTCGACCTTGCCCTCGAGCAGCTGGTTGGTGGCCACCGTGGTGCCGTGGCTGACGGCGCTGATGGCGTCTCCGTCGCCCTCGGGCAGCCCGAGCAGGCCGAGCACCTTGTCGATGCCCGCCATGAACCCGTCGGCAGGGTTGCTCGGCGTCGACGGCGTCTTGGTGGTGACCAGCTCGCCGGTGTCCTCGTCGAACGCGACGACGTCGGTGAAGGTGCCGCCGGTGTCGATGCCGATGCGGATCCTGCGGGTCATGCCGTCAGTCTTCCCCCGGCGGGAGGAGGCGGCGACGGCGAAACCTGCCCAGCGAGACGGCCGACGTTGGCGAGTGTCACCAGCGGCACCTAGCCTCGGGGCGTGGAGCTCACCGTGATCGTGCGAGGCACGGACCCGCCCGGCCGCACGTTCGCGTCGTACGGCGACGTCCACGTCGGCATCCAGGCCGACAGGGACCCCGTCGGGCCTGGTGCCGGCGGACACGGCGGCGCCGCAGTGGCCGCTGACCGTGCGGGTCGTGGACGGCGACTTCCGCGGTCACGTTCGTGCACGGCAAGCGCGGTGACCGCTTCCTGTACGTCACGTGGGTGCGACCTCGTGGGCGGTCGGTTCGAGATGTTCCGGCGCGGCAAGCTGATGCTCGACCGGATCGACCCGGCGGTGGTGGCGGCCGCGGTCGATGCGCGGGCGGACGCTGGTCGCGACCGTGTCGCTCACCGACGAGAAGGGCGGTCCGCGGTGTGCGAGGTACGACCCGCCGGCGATCGCCTGGTCGGTCGAGTGAGCCCCGTGTCGGTTCAGGTCTCGATCGCGCGGTCGTTGTAGACGCCGGCCGGTTCTTGTCCCGACAGCTGCTGGATGGCCGCCATGATCTCGTCGGTGACCTCGCGACGTGCGCGGCCCGAGCGGCACTCCGTCGGCACGGCCGGTGAAGTCGAGTGGCTCGCCGAACTTCACCGTGACCTTGGCGATCTTGGGGCGGGTCGACCCCACCGGCTGGATCTTCTCGGTGCCCTGCAGGCCCACAGGGACGACCGGCACGCCGGCAGTGAGCGCGAGGTGGGCCACGCCGGTGCGGCCGCGGTAAAGGCGACCGTCGCGAGACCGGCTGCCCTCGGGGTAGATGCCGAATGCCTCGCCCCTGCCCAGCACCTCCAGTGCGGTGTCGAGGCTGTCGATGGCGGCCTGGGTGTTGTCGCGGTCGACCGGCAGCATGCCGATGCCCTCGAACCACCATCGTTGGGCGGTGCCCTTCAGTCCGCGGCCCTTGAAGTAGTCGGACTTGGCGAGGAAGACGACCTTGCGTGGCGCCACCGAAGGGATGACGACGGAGTCGACGAAGCTGAGGTGGTTGCTGGCGAGGATCACGCCGCCGGTACGGGGGATGTTGCCCAGCCCGAAGACCCGGGGCCGCCAGATCATCTTCAGCAGCGGCGGGACCGCGGTGTGGACGACCTCGTAGATCACCCGGCCATTGTGTCCTGTCCGCCGGGCGACGCCGAGTCGGGTCGAGAGGCGGTCAGCGGCCGGGCCAGAGGACGTCGGCGCGGCTGTAGTGGCCGGCGGCGTCGAACCAGCGCTTGGCCCGCAGCGTCTCCCGCAGGTCGCAGTCGGCGAGCACGATGCCCTCCGCGTCGTAGAGCGGCCCGGCGACCAGCTCGCCCGACGCGGGCGCGGCGATGGCGGCACCGCCACGACCGAGAACCTCGTGGTCGGGCAGCGGCCAGGGGAAGTCGTCGGGGAAGGCCGTGCGTGGGATGTACTGCGGCACCGACACGACGTACGCGCCCGCCTCGATGGCGATGTGGCGGATCGTGGCCAGCCAGCCGTCGGAGTCGTCGGCCGTCGGGGCGACCCAGATCTGCGGCCCGCCCTGGTAGACCGCCCAACGCGCGAGCGGCATCCGGTTCTCCCAGCAGATCAGCCCGCCGACGCGGCCGATGGGTGTCTCGGTGACCGCTAGGTCGTCGCCCGCGCCGACGCCGTGGAAGAGCCGCTCGTGGTACGTCGGCATCAGCTTGCGGTGCCGCGAGAGGACACCGTCGGGACCGAGGAGCAGCAGTGTGTTGTAGACGGATCCGGGCCGGTCGTCCTCGCGCTCGTTCACGCCCATCGCGACGTGCACGTCGTGCTCGCGACACGCCTCGACGAGTGCGTCGACCTGGGTCCACCGACCGCCACCGAGCTCTCCCAGAACCGCTCCCAGAACTCGTCGGCCTGCGACCCCTTGGTGGGCAGGTGGGCCCACGCGTACGACGGGTACAGCGACAAGAACGCCTCGGGGAACACCACCAGCTGCGCACCCTGCCCGGCCGCGTCGGCGATCAGCCCGATCGCCTTGGCCACGCTGGCCTCGAGGTCGAGGATCACCGGCGTCGCCTGTACGGCGGCCACGCGGACGACGGGGAGCTCCGACATGGAAGTCAGGCTAGTCCGGCGCGACGGGGACTCGTCCGTCGCGGCCATCGCGCTCAGCGTGGAGTTGGGGTCCGAGCGCGCCGCCGCGTCTGGACTGACGAGCGCATGCGAGCGCAGCGAGCGAACGAGGAGGGAAGACGGGGCGCTGCAGCGCGCTCGGACACGCCTCGAAGCGAAGCGGAGAGGCAACTACAACAGAAAGGGCCCTTGTGAGTATGAGTCACAAGGGCCCTCCATTGACCGGTACCGGTGACGCTTCCGGTCGATCGTCTTGGGTTCTGGTCCCAGCAGCTTCGTCACCCTGCTGCCGCCGCGAGTTGCCCCGCGGTGTGGACCTTCGCCTTCCGGCCGATCCCGCTCTTCCCGGAGGAATCGCGTAGGAGAAGTTCTATGTCCTGGGCGAGCACGCGCGCAAGAGGAATCCCCAAGAAAAATAGGGGAATTCTCGACATCGACCCGTCCTCCACAAGTCCGCGGCACTCCTCCACAGGCGATCGGGCCTCGTCCACAGGGGGTGTCCCGCCGCTGTGGATGTCACAGGACGCGAACCCCGTCTCCGACCGCGACCGCGCCGGGTGCCGACCACGTCGGCGTAGACAGCAACGCAGAGCTCGCGGCTGCGGCCCAGCGCCTTGAGCCAGGCAGTCGTCGTGGTCACGCCGTCCTGGGCGAGGTCGATGGTGCGGCAGCGCTCGACCCGCTCGACGACGGCCAGCAGGACGGGTGCGTCGGCGGCTCGTCCGACCTCGAGCTGCCGGCCCATCCAGCCCTCCTCCTCGAACGGCTCGGCAGTCTCGACCACCAGGTTGGTGCGCAGCCGGCGGCGGTCGGCATCGACCCCGAGCTCTCGGGCGCACCAGTCGAGGGTGGCCGTGCCGACGATCGAGACCGGGCTGGCGTCGAAGTGCGAGACACCCTGCTCCGGCAGCACCCGCACCGGGTCGCCGAACCGGGCCGTCAGCTCGTCGTCGAGGGCCTGCTCCCCGGCCAGCCAGCCGTCCGCGCCCCGGCGCACCCGCACCGTGCCGTCGGGCGCCGTCGTGGCGGCGTACGCGAAGACCTCGTCGCGACGGCGGAACCTGCGGCTGTCCTTGCCCGCGGCGAACCGGCCGTCACCGTCGACGACGGCGTAGTGCCGGTCGCCGACCAGCCCGCGGGCGTCGAGCTCGACGCGCGGGAGAGCCTCTCCGCCCATCGACTTCACGGGGTAGCGGCGGATCTCGGCAACGGTGGCGGGCACCCGGTCAGGGTAGGCCGAACCCGCAGCGGGTCCTCCACAGGTTTGCGCCCCGGACTGTGGACGATCGACCTCCCGCTGTGGACGACGGGGACCGCTCTGTGGACGACACGCCGAACGTTGTGGACGGGCGAGATTTCTCCGAAATAGTTGGCAATTCCCTCTTGCGCCCTGTCCTCGCGACCCCGTAGAACTCTCCTCACGAACTTCCTCCGGGAGGTTCGGGTTTCACGAAGGTGAAGGTCCATACGGTGGCTTCGGCCGCCGCGGCTCGCGGGTGACAGCTGGGCCGGGGCCGGATCTGGAGTGAGGCGATCGTCGGGTCACCACGGCGGTCAACGAAGGGCCCTGGCACTCATACTGCCGGGGCCCTTCACCTGTTTATGGGCGAACGAAGTTCGCCTGTCCGGCGCGGCTCTCGGCATCGCGTCCTTCACTCCTCCGCTCGGTCGTTCCTCCCTCGCTCCGTCGCTGCAGGACGCGATGGCCGCGCCGGACCCTGAGTCCAGACGGGCCGGCGCGCTCCGCCCTCTATTCGGGGAGCGCCTCGAAGGCGGCGGCGACCTCGAGGAGCCGGCGGTCGGCGCCGTGAGGGGCGACGATCTGGACGCCGACCGGCAGCCCGTCGCGCGTCGTGCCCGCCGGCACCGAGATGGCGGGACAGCCGGTGACGGTGATGAAGTACGCCGACCGCATCCAGTCGAGGTAGGTCGCCGTCGGCTTGCCGTTGATGGCCGTGGGGAACTCCTGGTCGGCCGGGAACGGCGGCACCTGCGAGGTCGGCAGCACGCAGCACGTCGTACTCATGGAAGAAGCGGCGCATCGTCTCGGCCAGTGCCGTCCGGTCGCGGTAGGCGCGCGCGACGTCGGCGCCGGTCAGCGGCTCGCCGGCGCGGATGTTGTCGGCCAGCGAGGCCTTGAAGGCCTCGGGGTGCTCGGCGAGCTGGTGGCCGAACCGGGCCTGGAAGTGCCAGGCGCGCAGGGTCCGGAAGGTCTCGTCGGCGCTGCGCAGCTCCGGGTGCGCCGACTCGACACGTGCGCGCCGGCGGCCGCCATCGCCCGCGCCGGCCGCCTCGACGACCGCGGCCACCTCGTGGTCGACCTCGATCGTGCCGCCCAGGTCCGGGCTGAGCGCGACGCGCAGCCCCGGCAGCGTCCCGCTGACGGGCGGCGCGAAGTTCGCGCCCGGGTCGGCCAGCGCCAGCGGGACCCGGGCGTCGGGGCCGGCGATGACGCTCAGCAACAGCGCGACGTCCCCGACCGTGCGGCCCATCGGGCCACCGACCGAGGTGGTCTCCCACTGGTTTTCCTTGGGCCACTCCGGCACCCTGCCGAGGCTCGGGCGGAGGCCGACCACGCCGCAGAACGACGCGGGGTTGCGCAGCGATCCGCCCATGTCGGACCCGTCGGCCAGCGGCACCATGCCGGCCGCGAGGGCGCACGCCGGCTCCCCCGCTGGACCCGCCCGCGCTGCGGCTGGGATCGACAGGGTTGAGGGTGGTCCCGAAGATCGTGTTGAAGGTGTGGCGACCCGGCCGCGAACTCCGGCACGTTCGTCTTGCCGATCGGCACGGCCCCCGCGGCCCGGATCCGCTCGACGATCAGCTCGTCGCGCTGCGGCACGTGGTCGGCGTACAGGGGCGAGCCGTAGGTCGTCCGCCACCCCGCCACCGCGTGGGTGTCCTTGAACGCCCACGGCAGCCCGTGCAGCGGCCCGCGCTCGTCGTACGGCGTCCGGTCGGCCTCGCTGGCGCCGTCCCTGGCCCGGTCCTCGTCGAGGCTGACGATCGGCGTTGAGCTGGGGGTTCTTCTCGGCGATCCGGGCCAGGTGGAGGTCCATCAGCTCGGCGCACGAGATCTCGCGGCTCGCGATGGCCGCCACCATCTCCCGGGCGGTCGAGTCGACGGTCAGGTCGGGCATCGGGGCCGAACTTCGGTGTCGTTCCTGCCCGTTTGTCGGGGTTGCAACGACGCCGAACGTCGCGGGATACCCGGTCGACCGGGTATCCCGACCGCCAGCTCACCGCCGCCGCCCGAACAGGGAGCCGACGACGACGCCGAGGAGGACCAGGCCGGCGCCGACGGCGATGCCCTTGACGAAGTCTGACTGGCTGGAGATGCCGCGAGGTCGTGGCGGGGGCGGTGAAGACCTGGCCGGCGGCTGGTACGGCGGCCTCCGAGGCGGCACCGGCGGCGCGGGCGGCGGGCAGGCCGCCCGACAGCGCCTTGTCGACGTTGCCGAAGAACTCACCGGCCATCCGCTTGGAGACCGAGGTCAGCATCCGCTGGCCGACTCCGCCGATCATCCCGCCGACGACGGCGTCGGCGTCCCAGGTCACGCGCGTGGTGCCGTCACCGCCGTCGGCGAACCCGACGTTCACCGTCGCGCCGATCGTCCCGGGAGCCCCGGCGCCGTCCAGCTTCATCACCAGCGAAGCGGGCTCGTGCAGGTCGGAGAGCACGCAGGTGCCGGCGTACGTGCCCTTGATCGCGGCGACGCCGGCGGTGACGGTCATGTCGTAGGAGTTCTCCCCCGTCGCGACCAGCCGTTCGCAGCCCGGGATCGTGGCCACCAGCACGGCGGGGTTCGAGCAGGGCGTCCCAGGCCTTGTCGACCGGGGCGTGCAGGGTGTTCTCTCCGGCGATCCTCATGAGTCTCCCCTTCGGACGAGTGGGCGTGACGAAGCGCGAACAGCTCCGACGGCGAGATCGGCATCGCGGTGATCGGGAAACCCTCGGCGTCGGAGATCGCCGCCGCGAACACCGCCGCCGACGGGATCACCCCCGCCTCGCCGGCGCCCTTGATGCCGAGCGGGTTGAGCGGCGACGGCGTCTCGAGGTGGTCGATCTCGATCGACGGCCGGCACCTCGGTGACGTAGGGCATCAGGAAGTCCATGAACGACGCGTTGAGCAGCTGGCCGGACTCGTCGTAGGCCATCCGCTCGTACAGCGCCCCGCCGACGCCCTGCGCCACCCCGCCGTGGATCTGCCCCTCGACGATCATCGGGTTGATCAGGTACCCGCAGTCGTGGACGACCGCGTACCGCAGGATCTTGATCTCCGCGGTGGCCGGGTCGGTCTCGACGATCACGGCGTGCATGCCCGAGGCGAACGTCGAGCGCTCGGGCGAGTAGAAGTCCTTGCCCTCCAGCCCGGGCTCGTCGTCCTCGGCGACCGGCGGCTTGCCCGGGTCGCCGACCGAGAACTGCGTCGCGAGCTTGGACTGCTCGTCGAAGGCGTAGCGCAGCGGGTTCGACAGCACGGCGATCGTGCCGAGCGCGATCGACGAGTCGGGTGCCCCCTTCACCGACACCACGCCGTCGACGATCTCGAGGTCGTCCTCGGACGCCTCGAGGGCGTCGGCCGCGATCCTCAGCACCTTCTCGCGAGCCCGTGTCGCCGCCAGGTGGACGGCCGACCCGCTCATCACCGCCGCGCGGGAAGCGAAGGTGCCGACGGCGTACGGCATCCGCCGGGTGTCGCCGGTGACGACCTCGACATCGGCGAGGGGTACGCCGAGCACGTCTGCCGCGATCTGCGCGAAGACGGTCGCGTGCCCCTGTCCCTGGGTGGTCAGCCCGGTCGCGACCTTGACCTTGCCGGACGTCTCGATGTGAACGTGGGCGCCCTCGTAGGGACCGACGCCCGTGCCCTCGACGTAGCAGGCGAGCCCGATGCCGACCTTGCGGCCCTGCTCGGCCATCCGCTTCTGGTAGGCCGGGAACTTGTCCCAGCCGATCAGCTTCTTGATCTTGTCGAGCGAGGCGGGGTAGTCGCCGGAGTCGTACTCCAGCGCCCGGCCGTCCTGGAAGATCAGGCCCTGGTCGTAGGGGAACTCGTCGGGCTGGATGAAGTTCGCCGCCCGCACGTCGGCGCGGTCCTTGCCCAGGAACTCGGCGATCGCGTCGAGGGTCCGCTCCATCACGAAGCAGCCCTGCGGCCGGCCGGCCCCCCGGTAGGGCGTGACGATCACCGTGTTGGTGTAGAGCGACTCGCACCTGACCCGGTAGGCGCCCGGCTTGTAGGGCCCCAGCAGCTGGGTCGAGGTGATGATCGGCACGATCAGGCCGTACGGCGTGTAGGCGCCGTGGTCGTGCCAGAACTCCACGTCCAGCCCGAGGAGACGGCCGTCGTCGTCGAAGCCGACCTCGACGTGGTGCTCCTGGCCGCGCTCGTGGGCCGAGGAGATGAAGTGCTCGCGGCGGTCCTCGATGAACTTCACCGGCCTCCCGAGCGCTCGCGCGGCGAGCGGTACCAGCAGCTCCTCGGGCCACGGGTGGTTGATCTTCACCCCGAAGCCACCGCCGACGTCGGGTGTCACCACGTCGACCTGGCCGAGGTCGAGCCCGAGCTTGACGGCGATGGCCGCGCGCACGCCGGTCGAGGTCTGGGTCGAGGACCAGACCGTCATCCGGTTCACCGCCGGGTCCCAGCGCGCGACGGTGCCGCGGCCCTCCATCGGCTGGCAGGCGCTGCGTTCGACGGTGAGGTCGAGGGTCAGTGTGTGCGGTGCCGCCTTGATCGCCGCCGGTGCGTCACCGTTGTGCTGCTCCATGCGGGCGCCGACGTTGCCCGGGACGTCCTCGTGCACCAGGTGCGTGGCGGCGCGAGCGGCGTCGATGCCGACCACGGGTGGCAGCACCTCGTAGTCGACCCGGATCCGGCCGACGGCGTCCTCGGCGACGTACCGGTCGTCGGCCACGACGAAGGCGATGGCCTCGCCGACGTAGTTGACCTCGCCGTTGGCGAGCGCGTACTGCGTGCGGCCGTGGGTCAGGTCGGTGTGCGGGATCAGCAGCGGCAGCGGCTCTCCCATCGGGCCGGACAGCTCGGCCAGGTCTTCGTAGGTCCAGACGAGGTGCACGCCCTCGACGTCCAGCACGTCCTCGACGTGGACGTCGAGGACCTTGGCGTGGGCGTGCGGCGACCGGAGCACCGCGGCGTGCAGGGTGTGTGGCCCGGCGTCGACGTCGTCGACGTAACGCCCAAGGCCGCGCAGGAACCGCTGGTCCTCCACCCGCTGGACCGGGGACCCGAACAGCTTGGTCGTCATGCGCCCAGCCCCGTGGAGGCGTTGTCGTCGTCGCGCTCCTCGTGGTCCAGCTGACCGCTCTGATCGCTGGTTGAGGAGGGCGCGCTAGCGCCCGTCACGAAACCATCGGAAGCCAGCTCCGCGGCCCGCAGCACCGACTTGACGATGTTCTGGTAGCCGGTGCACCGGCACAGGTTGCCGGCGATCATGTCTCGCGCGTCGGCCTCGGTGGGCGACGGGTTGTCCTCGAGCCCGGCCGTGATCGTGGTCAGGAAGCCCGGGGTGCAGAAGCCGCACTGCAGCCCGTGACACTCGAGGAAAGCCTGCTGCACGGGCCCGAGCGACCCGTCGGCGTTGGTGAGCCCCTCGACGGTGGTGATCTCGCTGTCGACGGCCGAGACAGCGAACATCAGGCACGAGCGCATGGGGCGTCCGTCGACGAGCACGGTGCACGCCCCGCAGACGCCGTGCTCGCAGCCGACATGGGTGCCGGTCAGCCCGAGGTCGTGGCGGAGTGCGTCGGAGAGCAGCCGCCGGGCGGGTACGGCGACGTCGTGCGCGACGCCGTTCACCGCGAGGCGGACGTCGTGGAGCTCTTCCGTCATGCGGCCATCTTCCTCGCCGCGCCCACGACTCGTTCGGTGAGCACCCGCACGAGCTGGGCGCGGTAGTCGGCGGAGGCATGGATGTCGTCGCCCGGGTCGAGCTGCTCGAGTGCCGCGTCACCGAGGTCGGCGTCCGCGACACCGCTCAGGTCGACGACGGTGGGCACCTCGCAGACGGACAGGTAACCGGCTTTCACGGTTTCGCCGGTGACCAGCGCGGCGACGCCGCACAGCGCGTAGTCCCCGTGCCGGCGGGCGATCTCCTCGAAGGCCACTCCCGCACCGGTCGGCAACGCCGGGAAGTACGCCGACACGGCGATCTCGTCGTGGTGCAGCGACGACTCCAGCGGGCCGAGGTAGAGGTCGTCGGCCTGGATCGTCCGGCGTCCCGAGGGACCGACCACCTCGAGCGAGCCGCCCAGCAGCCGCAGCACCATCGGCATCTCCGCCGCCGCGTCGGCGTGCACGATCGACCCCACGGTGGTGCCGCGGTTGCGGATGGTCGCGTGGGCGACGTTGGCCAGCGCCAGGCTGACGAGCGGCTGGACGCGGCGTACGTCGTCGGATGCCAGCACGTCGGCGTGCCTGGCGAGCGCGCCGATGCGCACGCCGTCGGGACCGGCCTCGATCGCGTCGAGCCCGGGCAGGCCGTTGATGTCGACCAGCCGCGACGGCGCCGCGAGCCGCATCGACAACAGCGGCACCAGGCTCTGCCCACCGGCCAGGACCTTGGCGCCCGGGTCGCCCGACAGCGCCGCGATGGCGTCGTCGAGCGACCCGGGCCGGACGTAGTCGAAGGCAGCAGGCTTCACGCATGCCGTGGTATCGGCGGGTCAGCTCGGCGGTCGCGCTCCGATCGGCCGCCCGTCGGCCGACGCACGACCGCCATCCTCGCCCGCGTCGATGCCCGCGGCGCGCGCCACGACACGGGCGATGTGGTAGCCGCCGACGATGACGATCGTGCCGAGGGCGATGCCGCCGAGCGATGAAGTCGTCAGTCATCTGCAGACGGCGCGTCGTATCCGATGGCCAAGATGAAGCCGGCAGAGATCGGCACCAGGTTGACCGGGCCGGCGAAGTCGACGCCGTTCTCCATCCAGATCTTGGCGCCGAGCAGGCCGATCATGCCGTACAGCACGAGCGTGATGCCGGCGAGCACGGCCGGTGGCGTGGCAGCTACGATCGCGCCGAACTTGGGAATCAGGCCGAGCAGGATTGCCACGATCGCGGCGACGAAGTACGCAGCCGTGGAGTAGACCCGGGTCGCGGCCATGACGCCGATGTTCTCGGCGTACGTCGTCGTCGGCGACCGCCCACGGTGCAGGTGATGACCGTGCCGACGCCGTCGGCGGCGACCGCGCGGCCGAGACGGGTCGAGGTCGACGCCGGTCATCTCGGCCACGGCCTTGACGTGGCCGATGTTCTCGGCGATCGAGCGCGATCACTGCGGGCATCGCGAGCAGGATGAAGATGTAATCGAGAACGACGGTAAGTGCCAACCGACGTCGGCGTTGCCCGGCTGCGCCTGGTTGCCGACCAGCCCTTCGACCGTCTGGCGCGGGAAGCCGAACCAGTCGGCGGCCTGACCAGGTCCCAGTTGACCCTGTCTGCCGCCGCTCGATTGCCGGGGACCGGCAGGCTGGTCTGGCCGAAGATCAGGTCGAAGACCCAGGAGAGGACGTAGCCGAAGACCAGGCCCGAGGAAGATGGCGATCCGACCGAGGAAGCCCCGAACCCGACGGCCATCAAGATGACCGCCAGCATCGTGATCATAGCCACCCACGGGTCGCCACGGCATGTAGATGTCGGTGGCGACCCCCGCCAGGTTGAAGCCGATCAGCATGACGACGCGCCGGTGACGACAGGCGGCAGAACCCTGTTGACGGCCTCGGCACCGAGGAAGTGGATGATCAGCCCGACGAGGGCGAGCACCACGCCGGCGACCAGGATGGCGCCGGTGACGTCGGCTGGCCCGCCGGGCCTCCCTCCCGTCTGGCGTAGATGGCTGCCGCGCCGCCGACGAACGACGCGCGACGTGCCCAGGTAGCTCGGCACCTTGCCCTGGACGATCAGCAGGAAGCAGATCGTCGCGATGCCGCTCATCATGATCGCCAGGTTCGGCGTCGAGGCCCATGATCAGCGGGAAGACGAAGGTCGCGCCGAACATGGCGATGACGTGCTGGGCGCCGAGCCCGACCGTCTTGCCCCAGGCGAGGCGCTGGTGCGGGGCTACCGGCTCACCTGGCGCCGGATCCACCACCTCCCACTTGAACATCGACGTCGTAGCATCGCCGGCCCCTTTCCCTTGGGTCTCGATCCAGCAGATCAGTCCCCCGAGAACCCACAACGTAGTGAGGGCCATCACACACCCTCGACAGCGAAATCTGCCGAAGGAACGCCGGGATGCCTGGCAGGACATGCGGGCCTTCCTGTGGACGCCGGCGGGGTACGACGCTCAGCCGGCGATCTCGAGAACGCGGAGGGCGACGGCGACGTCGAGGCGGAGGTGGGGGTCGGAGGACAGGGGGCCGAGCAGCCGCTCGAGCTTGGAGACCCGGTAGCGCATGGTGTTGTAGTGGAAGAACTGCAGGCGTGCGGCCTCGGCCACGTTGAAGTTCGTGTCGAGCAGCACCTGGAGGGTCTCGCGCAGGTTGGCGGCCTCGGTGGTGCCGTCGGCCAGCGGGCCGAGGACGTCTCGGGCGAAGGCCCGTAGCTCGCCGTCGTCGGGGATCAGCGCGATCAGCCGGTGCAGGCCGAGCTCGTCGAAGAACGTCGTGGAGCCGGTGCCGTGCACCCGGCGGCCGATCTCGACGGCCCTGCGTGCCTGGGCGTACGCCTCGGGCAGCGCTTCCAGGTCGGTGGCCATCCTGCTCACCCCGACGCTGAAGCTGCGCCTGCCGCCACCCTTGTCGCCGGCCACGCCGGTGACCACGCGTCGTACGACGTCGTGTCCCGGCCATCCACCGGCGCCGTTGGTCGGCGCGCCCGGGTGACCGTTCGTCTGGTCGGGGTCGCCGAGCACGACCGGTAGCAAGGTGACCACCTCGGAGCTGAAGTCGACGCTCGGGATTCCTGCGTCGAGTGCGTGGGCGACCTGCCGCCATGCCGCCGAGAACCGCTCCTGCCAGGTCCGACGCTGCTCACGCGAGGCAGGCTTCTCCTCGCGGGGCTGGGGATCGATCTCGGCCACCACAACGACGACCGGCCGGCCCAAGGTCCACCCGAAGGCCGACACGTGCTCGTCGACGTAGGACTCGTCGCCCACGCCGCGAACCAGCAGGTCGCGCAGGAAGTCGCCCTGGTACTTGTTCTCGACCGCGGACACCGCGCTCTGCCGGGTGATCAGCAGCGCCGCCACGATCGCCACCCGCTCGAGTGCGTGCACGTCGACCTCGGTGATCGGCCGGTCGAGCCGGAGGCAGACCAACCGGGCCAGGTCGGTGCCGCCCGCTGCGACGCGCAGCGCCCGCACCTCGCCCGCGCCGAGCAGGACGCCGTCCTCCTTCACCCGCTCGACGCGGATGCGCCCGGTCGCGTCGACGAGCCGGCCCTCACCGAGGGCTTCGCGCGCCTCCGCCGTCAGGGCCGACGCCCGCTCGCGGCCGTCGGTCGAGGTGAACACCACCTCGACGTCGAGGACGTCGGCGGCCTCGGCCGCGATCTGCCGCAGGTCGCCGCCCTCGAGGACCAGATGGGTCAGGGCGGTGTGCAGCGCGTCGGTACGGGCCAGCGCCAGGCCAGCGTCCTCGCCGGCCCTCATGCTGCGCTCGTCCTGCCGCTGCCTGTCAACACTTGAGGCACGTCCTCATGATCGTTGGCACAACCTCACAGCGGCCAAATGTAACGGCGGCCGATAGCGTCGGGAAGCGTGGTCCCCCTGAGCCCGCCCGAGGCACTCCCGGCCAGCGCGCCGGCGCGGGTGGCCGAGCACCTGCGCACGGCACCCGACGGCCCGGTCGAGGTGCTGCACCACACAGCGTCCGCGCTGTACGTCGAGGTGGCCGGCAGCTGCGTCGGAGTGGTCGCTCCGTCGGCGGCGCAGGTGCCGTGCGCACTCCGGATCGCCCCGTCATCCTCGGGCGTGTCGCCGACGGCGGTGCTCGCGGCGGGGCCGGTGAGCCCCTATGTTGTGCGCGGGACCCTGTGTCTGACCGGTCACCCCCTCCGGATCGGACGATTCGTGGATGTTCGCGTGCCCCGAATCAACACCGGCAGAGTCCTTGGTCGGGCGGCGAGCCCGGCGAAAGCGGTGGCGCGGCCCCCCCGACCGGCCGCAGACGGGCTCGCCGCCCACTCTGCTGTCGCCGTGGCGCGCCCCGGGCGCCGGTCCTCCCGCGACCGGCCGTCAGACGGGCTCGCCGCCCACGGTCGCTGTCGCGGATAGCCGCGCCCATCGCCGCGCCGTGTCCCCGCGACCGGTCCCGCAGAGGGCTCGCCGCGGCCACCGCTCCCCCTCTCCGGACCCTGGTTGCCCGGCTCCTCCCGCAGGAGGTCACCGACGGCCACGGAACATCGCGCCGCGATCCTGCGCAAGGTCGGCTACGGCGGCGGGCTGACGCCGCTGGGCGACGACGTGCTGTGCGGGTGGCTGGCGGTACTCGTGGCGACGGACCGACTCACCGACGAGGTGGCCGCGGCCGTGCGCGACGTGCTCGACCGCACGACCGTGCTGTCGGCGACCCTGGTCGAGTGCGCGTTGCACGGCGAGGTGCTCCCGGAGTTCGCGGCGTACGTCGCCGCCCTCGGCACGCCGGCCGAGGCAGGCGCCACCCGGGCGCTCACCAGCATCGGGCACACGTCCGGGGCCGGCCTCTGGTGGGGAGCCAGGCATGCACTGACCACCCTGGCGATGGAGGAAGCAGCATGAAACCACCCCACGAGACCGCTCACCTCCCCCGCTGCGCTCCTCCGGCTCACGATCCCGACGGGGACCCCGACATGAGGACCCACGTCGAGCTGCGGTCCGGGGCCTACGCCGACTCGGTCACGCTGCTTCAGGTCAGCCGCGACGTGGCGGCCCTCGACGGCGTGCTCGCCGCCCAGGTCGCGATGGCCACCCCCCTCAACGTCGAGGTCCTCGGGGGCATGGGCTTCGACGTGCCGGCGGCGAGCCCCAACGACATGGTGGTCGCCCTCCGGGTCCAGGACGACGACGCCCTCGACCGCGGGCTTGCCGCCGTCGACCGGTCGCTGGCGGCAGCCGTACGCCGACCGGCCGGTCCCGCCGAGCTCGAGCCCCACCGCACGTCCGCGACCGCGCTGCGCTCGGCGCCGGGCGCGCTGGTCCTGGTCTCGACGCCGGGCGCGAGCGCGACCGTCGAGGCGATGGACGCGCTCGACGCGGGCGCCGACGTGATGCTGTTCAGCGACAACGTGCCGGTCGAGCAGGAGATCGCGCTCAAGCGGGTGGCCGCACGACCGCGGCCTGCTGGTGATGGGTCCCGACTGCGGCACCGCCGTGGTCGGCGGCCTCGGCCTGGGCTTCGCCAACGTCGTGCAGCCCGGCCCGGTCGGGATCGTCGCCGCCTCCGGCACCGGCTGCCAGCAGCTGCTCGCGCTCCTCGACCACGCCGGCGTCGGCGTGACGTCGGCCCTCGGCGTCGGCGGGCGTGACCTGTCCGCCGAGGTCGGCGGGCTGGCCACCCGCGAGGCCCTGCGCCGGCTCGACGTCGACGAGACGGTCGAGCTGATCGTCCTCGTCTCCAAGCCACCCGCGCCCGAGGTCGCTGCCGCGATCGAGGAGTACGTCGCGTCGCTGGGCACGCCCGTCGAGCTGGCCCTGCTCGGGGCCGGGCGACCCGACCTGACCGCTGCGGCCGAAGCGGTGCTCAGGCGGCTGGGGCGCGACGTACCGGCCTGGCCGGTACGGGTCCCCGGAGCCTCCCACCTCGGCGGGCCCGGGCGCCGGGTGCACGGGCTCTTCGTCGGCGGCACCAACTGCTCGGAGGCGCGCATCGTCGTCGAGGAGCTCGTCGGCACCGAGGGCGGGCACACGTTCACCGACTTCGGCGACGACGCCTACACCGCTGGACGTGCCCACCCGATGATCGATCCGACGCTGCGCCTCGAACACCTCGCGGAGGTGTCTGCCGAGGGCGACACCGGCGTGGTGCTGCTCGACGTCGTGCTCGGCCACGGTGCCGAGCCCGACCCCGCCGCCCTGCTCGCGCCGGCCATCGCCCAGGTACCGCAACCCGTCGTGGTGGCCCTGGTCGGCACCGCTCACGACCCTCAGGACCGCGACCGCCAGGCCGGCCAGCTCGCCGGAGCCGGCGCCGAGGTCCACCTGTCCAACGCCGGCGCCGCCCGCCGCGCCGTCGAGCTCCTCGGAGGTGGCGCCTGATGGACACCCCCGACGCCGTCGTCGCCGTCGGCACCGACCTGCTCGCCGCCGCCGTCGAGTCCCAGGCCGTGCCCGTCACCCGCGTCGACTGGCGACCGCCCATGGCCGGCACCGAGGACGACCTGGTGGCGGTGGCCACCGACCCCTTGCGCGCCGACGCCAACGCCCGCGCGCTGGCCGCGATGCTCGACGTGCAGGCCACGCTGGTCGACGTCGCCCCGGCCTCGGAGGTGCTCGGGCTCGAGCCCGGCGAGTTCCTGCACGCCGGCCCACCGATCGGGTGGGACCGCGCGCCGGGTCCGCTGCGCGGCGCCCTGATGGGTGGCGCCGCGCTCGAGGGCCTGGTCGAGCGACCCCGAGGACGCCGTCGCGCTCTTCGAGTCGGGTTCCTCGGTCTCGCTCGAGCCCTGCCACCATCGCGGGGCCGTCGGTCCGATGGCCGGCGTGGTCACGCCGTCGATGTGGATGTGGGTGCTCGAGGACGCCCGCACCGGCCGGCGTACCTTCTGCTCGCTCAACGAGGGCCTCGGCAAGGTGCTGCGCTACGGCGCCTACGGGCCCGAGGTGCTCGACCGGCTGCGCTGGATGGGTGAGGTGCTCGGCCCGCTCCTCCAGGCCGCCGTACGCGCGGCTGCCGACGACCAGGGCCCCGTCGACGTCACCGGCATCCTCACCCAGATGCTCCAGATGGGCGACGAGGCCCACAACCGCAACCGCGCCGGCACGCTGATGCTGCTGCGCGACCTCGCGCCGGCGATGGTGCAGTCCGGCGGGTCCGGCCGGGTCGCCGAGGCGCTGCGCTTCATCGGCGGCAACGACCACTTCTTCCTCAACCTGGCGATGCCAGCGTGCAAGCTCGCGCTCGACGCGGCCCGGGGCATCGAGGGCTCGACGATGGTCGTGGCGATGGCCCGCAACGGCACCGACTTCGGCATCCAGGTGGCGGGCACCGGCGACGAGTGGTTCACCGGGCCGGCGCAGCTGGCCGACGGCCTCTACCTCGGCGACTACGGGCCCGAGGACGCCAACCCCGACATCGGCGACTCCGCGATCACCGAGACCGCCGGCATCGGCGGCTTCGCGATGGCGACCGCGCCGGCGATCGTGCGCTTCGTCGGCGGCTCGGTGCCCGACGCGCTGGCGACCACGCGGCGGATGCACGAGATCACCCTCGGCGAGAACCCGCGCTGGTCGGTGCCGGTGCTGGAGTTCCAGGGAACGCCGACCGGCATCGACGTCACCAAGGTCTGCCGCACCGGCATCCTGCCCCAGATCAACACCGGGATGGCCGGCCGCGTCGCCGGCGTCGGCCAGGTCGGCGCCGGCCTGGTCACTCCCCCGGCCGAGATCTTCCCCGCCGCCCTGGCCCGTCTCGCCGAGCTTGCCCGGTCGCGGAGCTGAGCGCCGTCCCTGCTAGGAATTGGGGCATGGCGACCACCCAGCTCGGCGACACCACCGTCCACACAGTCGGGGAGCTGCCGGCCGTCGGCAGCACCGCCCCCGACTTCACGCTGACCGGAAGCGACTTCGCCGACGTCACGAAGACACCGAGGCAAGCGCACTGTCCTCGACATCTTCCCGAGCATCGGCACCGGCGTCTGCCAGGCCGGACTCCGCAGGTTCAACGAGCTGGCCTCCGGGCTGGAGAACACCGAGATCATCGCGGTCTCCCAGGACCTGCCCTTCGCGGTCGCCGGCTTCTGCGACACCGAGGGCATCGACGGCGTGGTCCTCGGGTCGGCGTTCCGCTCCGGCTTCGGCACCGACTACGGCATGACCATGACCGACGGGAAGTGGCGCGGTCTGCTCGCCCGCTCGGTCGTCGTCCTCGACACCGACGGCACCGTCCTCCACACCCAGATCACCGCCGGCCATTGGCGTCGAGCCCGACTACGAAGCGGCCGTCGCGGTGCTGCGTTGAATTTGCCCTCCGCTTGCTTGACAGGTCCCCGGGTCTCAGACGGTCACGCGTCCCCTCGCAGCTCGGGCCCGCGTCGAGCCCTCCTCGACCTGGCGCCTGATGCGGCCGCGCGGCTCGGCCCGCGCGGCGTCACAACTCCGGCCGGAAGAACGCGCGCTTGATGTCGACGTTGCCCGAGGCCCGCAGCGGGGTCCCCTCCTCGAGGTAGCGCAATCGGGCTTCGCCCTGGTGGCTCGACGGCAGCGATCCGTCGGCGCGTACGACGCGCCACCACGGCACCGGGCCGCCGTGGGCCGCCATCACCGATCCGACCAGCCGCGGGCCGCCGCCACCCAGCACGGCGCCGACGACCTCGGCGATCGCACCGTACGTCGTCGCGCGGCCCCGCGGGACCTGCTCGACGCACTGCAGCACGCGCTCGGCGTACTCCTCCCAGTCGATGGCGGTCACTCGTCGTCGCCCCGGGGCATGACCGTCTGCGCCGCGACGGCAGCGACCACCACGACCGACACGGCAACGGCCAGGCCGAGGACCCAGACGGAGCCCGAGCCGGGCAGCTCGCGGACGCCGCGCGCCAACATCCACACGACCGGCGCGGTCACGAACAGGACCAGGCCGCGCAACGTCCACAGGCGTACGACGCCGGGCGCGACGGGCAGCCGGGGTGGGCCGTAGGCGGCCACCAGCGCAGCGAGGTGCGCGACCAGCATGCCGAGAGCAGCGACGATCGCGCCGGCAGGCAGCCCGCCGTCCAGGCCGGCCGACCACGACAGCCCGACCACCAGCAGCGTGACGACGCCGACCGCGGACTCCGTCGCCAGCGCCCAGCCGGCCGCGAGCAGGAGCACGAGTGCTGCCAGCCAGACAGGTGGGGCGCCGAGCGACGGCCCCCGGGCGTACAGCGCGAGCATCGGCCCGAGCAGGACGACCACACGCAGTGCCCACTGCCCCGGCGTCCAGCCCCGCCAGTCGAAGGTCATCGCGCGCTCACCTGTGGCAGCTGGGCCCGCCGGGCCAGCATGTGGAGCACGGCGTCGAGCGTTCCGGGGCCGCGCCAGGCCACCACGGGACACCCCAGGCCGGCGAGGGCCGTCAGCAGCTGGTCGCGCTCGGTGCGGCGCAGCCGCCAGGCGAGATCGGCCACGCGGGGATCGGCACCCTCGGGCGCGATCACCCGGGCGTCGTGCGGGAGGGTGTCGACGACGAGCACGGGCAGGCCGCGCCGGTGCATCGAGGCGGTCGCGGTGCCGACCGCGTCGGACAGGAGCGGCGAGAGCACGATGACGACCGTGCCGGCCGTCGCTCCGAAGCGCAGCTTCTCGGTCGCGTCGGTCGCCAGCTGGGCCGGACGCACCCCGGCCAGCCGGCCGAGCACCCGTCGCAGGTGGCGTTGCCCCGAGCCGTAGCCGACGACCTCCCAGCCAGCGCCGATCACCCGCAGGGCGACCCGGTCACCATGGCGCGCGAAGTGCTCGGCGAGCGCGGACGCCGCCCGCATCGTCACGTCGAGGCTGCTGGCCCCGCCATCGACCCCACCCGACCGGCCGAAGTCGGCGAGCGCGTCGACGACCAGCAGGACACCGCTGTCCTCCTCTGCGCGTGCGGTGACGACGTGGAGGTCGCCGGTGCGGAGCGAGACGCGCCAGTTGATGCGGCGCAGCCGGTCGCCGGCGTGGAAGGGCCGGATCCCGGAGAACTCCGTGCCGTCGCCGACCCGGCGCGACCGGTTGGCCCCGACCAGACCGAGCGGCTGCGGCGCCTCGGCGGCGCTGTCGAAGGGCGCCGAGGCGGGCAGCACCGTCATCTCGGAGCCGCGCTCGAGCACCGGCCCCCAGCGATAGCCCGCCCAGGGGCTGGTGAGGGCGACCTTCTCCTCGCCGAGGGTCCGCCTGCCCCATCGGCGCGGGCTGATCTCGAGGTCAGGGACACCGTCGCGCAAGAGACCGCTGACGCGTCCGGAGGCGGGGTGCAGGGCGACGTACGGCGCCTGGGCGCTGATCCTGGTCACGTGCTCGACGCCGTCGGCCTCGGAGACGACCAGTCGGGAGCGGGTGCCTTGACCCTCGTAGAGCGACACGTGGTCGAGCACCCCGCGCACGGTGGGACTGCTCGCCGGCCGCAGCACGAGGCCCACGGCCGCCAGCAGCACCAGGGGCGCCGCGAGCACCACGAGCACCGGTTCGCCCAGCAGCACCGCGACACCGACCAGCAGGACGCCGACGACCATCGCCCGACTGAGCGCCGGTGTCACCGTCCACGCGCGCATCGCCTGACCCGACCTCAGCCTTGGCCGGCCGTCGCGGCGGGTCGTTCGAAGGACGCCGGCCGCGTGGCCTCCAGGGTCGTGGGCGTGGCGACCGAGGCGAGCACGGCGTCGACCACGCGTTGCCCGCTCGCCTGGGTCATCCAGAGCTCGGGCTTGACCGTGATCCGGTGGCCGAGAACGGCACGCGCCACCGCCTTGACGTCCTCGGGGATGACGTAGTCGCGGCCGCGGAGCACCGCCCAGCCGCGCGCGGCCAGCACCAGTCCGAGCGAGCCGCGCGGGGAGGAGCCGGTCAGCACGTCGGTGTGGTCACGGGTGGCGATCGCCAGGTCGACGCAGTAGCGACCCACGCTCTCGTCGACGGTCACGGTCTCGGTGGCGGCCTGCATCTCCAGGACACCCACGGCGTCGGTGACCTGGGCAAGGTCGACCTCCTCCTGTCCGCGGGCCAGCCGGCGCACCAGCACGTCGTACTCCTCGTCGCGCGTGGGGTAGCCGAAGCTGACCCTCATCAAGAAGCGGTCGAGCTGTGCCTCGGGCAGCGGGTAGGTGCCTTCGTACTCGATGGGGTTGGCGGTGGCCAGCACGTGGAACGGAGCAGGGAGTCCGAAGGTCTCGCCCTCGACGGTGACCTGTCGCTCCTGCATCGCCTCCAGCAGCGCCGACTGCGTCTTGGGTGGCGTGCGGTTGATCTCGTCGGCGAGCAGCAGGCCGGTGAACAACGGCCCGCGCCGGAACTCGAACGCGCCGGCGCGTTGGTCGTAGATGAACGAGCCGGTCAGGTCGGCGGGCAGCAGGTCGGGCGTGAACTGCGCACGGGCGAAGTCAAGTCCGAGCGCCTTGGCGAGGGACCGCGCAGCGAGCGTCTTGCCCAGGCCCGGGAAGTCCTCGAGGAGCACGTGGCCCTTCGCCAGCACGGATGCGAGCACGAGCATCAGCGCGTTGCGCTTGCCGACCACGGCCTTCTCCACCTCGTCGAGGACGCTTCCCGCCAGGCGGGAGGCTTCGGCGACCCGGGCATCAGTGGACACTAGCAGCTCCTCGATCTCTCGGACACAGCGTTCGATCTCGTCGCGCGACAGGCGCCGGGCGGGTCCCGTCAGGATCCGGTGGGTCGCCTCGCCGAGCAGGTCGGCGGCCTCGGTGTCGTGCAGCCCGACGCCGTGACGCTGTCGCAGCCGACGGTCCGCCAGGGCGGCAAAGCGGTCACGGAGCCCCGGATCGGGCAAGCGGGCATCGAGGTGCCCGGTGATCACCCGGGTGTACATGCCGAGCCTGTGGTCCTGGCCTACAGGTGTGGTCGACTGAGCGGAGTAGACGCTCCAGTCGGGTCCCTCGGTCACCAGCCCGACGGCGACGAGTGCTGCGACGGCCGTTGCGAAGGTGACCAGCAGGAGCAGCTTTCCCGGCCTTGGTCCGGTGTCGAGCACGTCCAGCAGCAGCCACATCAGCCCGAAGATCGCCGCCGTCGAGACCATCCAGCGCCGCCAGAACCCGCTCACGCTCATGGCGACCCCGCGGCCGCACCCCGGTCGGACGCCCTCTCGCCCAACGACCTGTGGATGACGTCGAGGGCCTCGATGGCGCTACGCCGGTTGGTCTCGGTGATGTCGTGCTCGAGTGGCGGGCATCGCGGTAGAGCTCGGCCAGGCGTAGCACGGCCCCGCCGTCCGCCGACAGCTTGTCGAGGACTCGCATGGTGAACTCCGACGAGGTCTCCCACCGCTGCCGGCGGACCCCCGCGCCCTCGGCCAGCTCCTCGAAGGAGTGCCAGCAGGCGACGATCGCGTTGCGCGGCGATCCGGTGGCCAACGTCTCCCGCTGCTGTCGCGCACCGGCGACCATCGTCTCGGCGAGCAGGGCCGGCGCGTCGAGCGGGTCGAAGTCGACCTCGGCTGGATCGGGCTCGCGCTGGCGTCGCCTCCAGTCGCGGGTGAGCAACCACCTGACGGCCGTCAGCAGCAACGCCGCCATCAAGATGCCCGCCAGCCCGAAGGCGACGATCGTGACGATCTCGAGGAGCAGGTCGTTGCCTCCGCCGCTGCCTCGCGCGCCCGCGTCCTCGCCGGTTGGTGCGCCGGTGGCGGACGCTGATGGCGAGAGCGAGGGGTACGACGGCGGGCTGCCGTAGTCGGTCACGACCTCCTGGGGGCCGATGGTCGCGGCCCAGGTCACGAGCAGCAGCATCAGTCCGACCGCGGCCAGCACTCCCACCATCGCCACGGCGGATGCCCGCGTCGCTGCGTCAGGGGTGCCGTTGTCGGACATGGCCCGAACCTAGTGCCGCCCACCCCCCGCGGCGAACCACCGTCACGGTCACAGTCGGGTCACACTGGGGACATGCGCACGGTGGCAGCCATGCTGATCTCCGCGTTGCTGGTCGCCGGCTGCGCCTCCGCGGACTCCGAACCCGCTCGAGCCCACGCCCGCACCGCAGGCGTCCCCGTCCCCCGCCGACGGGCCGGTGTCCGACCTGCACGTCGACTGCGCCGGCGACGGCGGACCGACGGTCGTGCTGATCGCGGGCCTGGACACCACGGGCAGCACCTTCGAGGGCCTGCAGGACCGGCTGGCTCCCACCACACGCACTTGTTGGTACGACCGCGCGGGCATCGGCTCCAGCCATCCGCTCGCCGACGACGCTCCGGACCCGTCCCCCGGACTGGCGGCCGCAGACCTGCGGGCCTCACTGTCCGCTCAGGCGATCGACCCGCCGTACGTCGTGCTCGGCTGGTCGTACGGCGGCCTGGTCGCGCAGGCGTACGCCGCGGCGTACGCCGAGGACCTCGCCGGCCTGGTCCTGGAGGACTCCGCGGTCCGCGAGCAGTTCACCGACCCCGAGCTGGTCGACGAGAGCCTCGTGTGGAGCGAGGGCGGCCGCGACGTCGATGTCGCGGAGCTGAAGAAGGAGCTCGCGGACCTCGACTTCGGGGAGCTCCCCGTAGCGGTGCTCAGCCAGGACTCGCGCGAGCCCTGGGCCAAGGCGTGGCTCCACTACCACGACGAGCTGGCCAGGCGCTCCAGCGACGGCGTGCACGCCGTCGGCATCGGCGCTGGGCACGTCATGCACGAGGACGTGCCCGACCTGGTGGTCGCCGCCGTCGAAGCTGTGGTCACGGCGCTCGCGGACGGCTCGCCGCTCGGGGCGTGCGACGCCCGCTTCACCGACGCCGGCGGGCGCTGCCGCGGGCTCTGACTGCCGCTGCCCCGCCCGGGCAGACACCGGACGGGGCAACGACGCAGGGGTGTCCTCTACAGGACGGGGTCGAACGGCTCGGTGCCGTTGACCAGCCGCAGCCCGCCGATGCCGGAGTGGGCCTGCGCGAAAGCGAGCTCCTTGGCGAGGTCGCCGATGTTGTTGGAGGCGGGGAGCGGAGCCAGGCCCAGGGTCGACAGCGTGCCGACCGCCTTGCCGCCTGCGCTGAGGAAGCCGGAGCCCGAGTCACCCGGGATCCCGGGCGTGACCGTGTAGAGCGGGTGCGACCAGCCGCCGTCCGCTGCCTGGTCGCCCAGCGAGACGCCGGTGTGCGGCGACAGCTGGGTGATGCCGAAGCGCAGGCTGGAGTTGCCGTAGGTCCACACCCGGTCACCCGTGGCGGTGCCGTCGGTGTCGATGCCGGTGGGGCCGCCCCAGAACGGGACACTCGGGTTGACCTTCGACACGTCGGCGGCGTCGACCCTGACCAGCGCGAAGTCGTTGTAGGCACAGGTGTTGGCATCGGTCGTGCCGAGCGCGTGCATGGTCAGCCACGACGAGTACACGAGCGTGCCGTTGCCGACGACGGTCCCGTCGCTGAGCAGCGACCCGCCCTCGTTGAACGACACGCGGGTGCCCAACGGGAGCGAGCCCGCCTGGCAGCCGTCGGTGTCGGTGGCGCCGCCGGTGCCGGCACAGTGGGCGGCGTAGCCGACGTAGGTGTTGCCGGAGGAGTCGGTGAACACGAAGTTCGCGGTGCACTGGGCACCGTTGGTGTACATCATCGTGCCCGGGTGGATCTTGGCCGTCGCGGCCGGAGCCCAGGTCGGGGCGGCCGAGGCCTGCGGCGCGCTCAGCACCGCTGCGGTGAGCATCACGGCGCCGCCGAGCGCGCCGAGAAGTCGCTTGATCTGCATGAAGGGGGTCGCCTTCCGTCGTGCGCGGAGTCGGGGTACGCCGCGTCGTTACGAAAGGGCCCAACTAGCAACCGGTCCTCGGGTTACGGCCCAGGTGGCTCATCGTCTGGCACAGGTCACGACACCAGACGGACGAGGTTGGCTCGTCCTTCGTCCGAGCCAAGCTCGTCCGTCGAGAACCGCCCTGCTGACGTGCGAACTCCGTTCGCCCGTCAGTAGGACGGTTGGCTGGGATCCACCTGGTTGACCCAGGCGACCACGCCACCGCCGACGTGGACGGCGTCGGAGTAGCCCGCGCCCTTGACGATGGCGAGCGTCTCGGCGCTGCGGACGCCGGTCTTGCAGTACATGACGACCTGCTTGCCGGAGTCGACACCGGGCAGCTGGGCGAGCGCATGCCCCGTCAGGAAGTCGCCCTTCGGGATCAGCACGGAGCCGGGGATCTGGTTGATCTCGTACTCGTTGGGCTCGCGTACGTCGACGAGCACCAGGTCGCGGCTGCCTTCGTCGCGCTCCTTGAGCATCTGCTCCAGCGTGGTGACCGAGATGGTCGAACCCGCGGCCGCGTCGAGCGCTTCCTCGGAAACGGCGCCACAGAAGTTGTCGTAGTCGATCAGCTCGGTCACGGTGGGGTGCTCGCCGCAGAGCGCGCAGTTGGGGTCCTTGCGCACCTTCAGCTTGCGCCAGTCCAGCTCGAGGGCGTCGTAGATGACGAGCTTGCCGATGGCCGGGTCACCGACGCCGGTCAGCAGCTTGATTGCCTCGTTGACCTGGATCGAGCCGATGCTCGCGCACAGCACGCCGAGCACGCCACCCTCGGCGCAGCTGGGCACCATGCCGGGCGGCGGGGGCTCGGGGTAGAGGCAGCGGTAGCAAGGAGCGTCGTCCGCGAGCGTGGGAGCAAAGACGGACGCCTGCCCGTCGAAGCGGTAGATCGAGCCCCAGACGTAGGGAATGCCGAGGAAGTACGCCGCGTCGTTGACCAGGTAGCGGGTCGCGAAGTTGTCGGTGCCGTCGACGATCAGGTCGTAGCCCTCGAAGACCTGCATCACGTTGTCGTTGTCGAGGCGCTCCTCGTGGAGCACCACGTTGACGTAGGGGTTGGTCTCGAGGACCGACTCCTTGGCCGACTGTGCCTTGGACTTCCCGATGTCGGACTGCTGGTGGATGATCTGGCGCTGGAGGTTGGACTCGTCGACCTCGTCGAACTCCGCGATGCCGAGCGTGCCGACGCCCGCCGCCGCCAGGTAGAGCAGGGCCGGGCTGCCGAGACCGCCGGCGCCGATGACGAGCACCTTGGCGTTCTTGAGCCGCTTCTGACCGGACATGCCGACGTCGGGAATGATCAGGTGCCGGCTGTAGCGGCGTACCTCGTCGATCGTCAGCTCGTCGGCGGGCTCCACCAGGGGAGGGAAGGACACGTCTGCTCCAGTCGGGTCGTGCGGTGGTCGTCCCCGGGAGAACGCGACCGGGGTCGCCCATGTTCCCCGTCGCCCCCGGTGCGCCCGTACCGCGTCCCGTCATCCGGACTCGACGTACTGAGCAGTAGGCTCGCGAACCGTGGACGACCTGGGTGCTGCTGACTCGGCCGACGACCCGGCCGGTGACTCGACTGGGCGACCCCGCGTGGGGCGCGCCTGCCGCGCCAGGAACGCCGGGCCCAGCTGCTCGAGTCGGCCCTGGAGGTCTTCGTCGCGCAGGGCTACCACGCCGCCGCGATGGACGACATCGCCGACCGTGCGGGCGTCTCCAAGCCCGTGCTCTACCAGCACTTCCCCGGCAAGCTCGACCTCTACCTCGCCCTCCTCGACGCCTCGTGCGACGCGATCGTGGACAACTGCCGCGCTGCCCTCGAGTCGACCCACGACAACAAGCAGCGTGTCGCGGCGACCATGGACGTCTTCTTCGAGTACGTCGCCGGCGACACCGGCGCCTTCCGGTTGGTGTTCGAGTCCGACCTCACCAACGAGCCCGCCGTCCGCGAGCGCGTCGACCGGGTCACCTCCGACTGTGCGGCCATGATCGCCTCGGTGATCCACGCGGACACCGGCCTCCCCGACGCCGAGGCCCGGCTGCTCGCCGTCTCGCTGGTGGGAATGGCCCAGGTCAGCGCACGGTTCTGGCTGTCCGAGGCGTCCGGCATCAAGGCCCACGTGAAGCAGGGCGACGCCGCCGCCCTCGTCGCCGGCCTGGCGTGGCGTGGCATCCGCGGCTACCCCCTGACCGACGAGCCCCACTGACCGACGAGCCCCACTGACGACGTACCCGAAGGAGCAGACCCATGGAGGTCAAGATCGGCGTGCAGCACGCCCCGCGCGAGGTCGTGCTGGAGACCAACGAGACCGTCGACGACATCGAGAAGCAGGTCGCCGACGCGGTCAAGAACAGCGGCACCCTGGCCATCGACGACGTGCGCGGCCGCCGCATCCTCGTGCCGGGCGACAAGATCGCCTACGTCGAGATCGGCGGTGGCGTGTCCGGCCAGGTCGGCTTCCGCTCGTGATCCGCGCGACCCTGAATCAACCCTGAAACCGGGGGCCGACCCGTGATTCCGGCTCGGTTACGAGGCACGATCGAAGGTGACGCAACCACCTCGCGAAAGGACCCCGGGTCATGATCGACCTCCTGCTGATGATCATCGGCGGCGCCATCATCGGCTGGCTCGGCAAGAAGTTCGCCCGCGGCGACGTGAGCATCCCGACCTGGCTGACCGTCGCGTGCGGCATCGGCGGCGTGCTGATCGGCAACTTCCTCTACACGCTGTTCTTCAAGGACAACACCGCCGGCTTCGACTGGTGGCGGCACACCTGGCAGGTCGTCGTCGCGGCCGTCCTGGTGACCGCTGCCGCCGGCTACCGCGTCCGCGGGTCAAGGTCTGACGCGATCGCTGGGTTTCAGGACGCCAGCCCGAGCTCGGCCATCCGCTCGGCGTGGCGTTCGGTGATCCGGGTGAACATCCGGCCGATGGCCGCGAGGTCGAGCCCGGGGCGGTCGATGCCGCCTGCCAGCAGCGCCGAGAGCGCGTCGCGCTCGGCGGCGACCCGCTGGGCCTGGGTCAGCGCCTCGCCCATCAGCCGCCGGCCCCACAGGGCGAGGCGTCCGGCCAGCGACGGCTGGACCTCGATCGCGTGACGGATGCGGTCGACGACGAAGTCGGCCTGGCCCGGAGTCCTCCAGCGAGGCGATGACCAGATCGCGGGTCGCGGTGTCGAGGTACGCCGCGATCTCGCGGTAGAAGTCGGCGGCGAGACCGTCGCCGACGTAGGCCTTGACGAGCCCTTCGTGCCAGTCGGCGGGCGCGGTGTGCCGGTGGAACTTCTCGATCGGCTCGATGAACGGCGCCATCGCCTCGAACGGGTCGGCACCGAGCTCGACGAGCCGCTCGTGCAACCGCGCGACGTGCCCGAGCTCGGCCCCCGCCATCGTCGCCAGGGCCACCTTGTCGCGGATGTCAGGGGCCATCTTGGAGTCCTCGGCCAGCCGCTCGAACGCCGAGATCTCGCCGTAGGAGATCGCCGCCAGCAGGTCGACGACCGCTTCGCGGTAGGCGGGATCCTGGAAGTCGGCCGGGTCGGCGGGCGCTGCGGATGCAGGCATGCATCCAACCTACCGATAGGATGAGCGTGATTCACCCCGCCTGACCTGCGCCCCGATCCGGGTGCGCGCAGGCGTGACAAGCGGGGCGCATGTGCGCGGCAGACCGATCCCGTGACGTTCACTCGATCTCTGGTCCGCCGCACGGACCATCGACTGTGACATCAACTAGAGAACTCAACATCGTGACCACCTTCCGTGAGCTCGGGGTCGACCCCGAGATCTGCGACGCGCTCGAGCGCGCCGGCATCACCACCCCCTTCGCCATCCAGGAGATGACCCTCTCGGTCGCCCTGCTGGGCACCGACCTGATCGGCCAGGCCCGCACGGGCACCGGCAAGACGCTCGCGTTCGGCATCCCGGTGATGCAGCGCAGCGTCTCCCCCAAGGACGCCGCGTACGCCCAGATGCCGCAGGGCAAGCCGCAGGCGCTCATCGTCGCGCCGACGCGCGAGCTCGCGCTCCAGGTGTCGAGCGACCTCCACCTCGCGAGCAAGGACCGCGGGCTCAGGGTGCTCACCGTCTACGGCGGCGTGCCCTACGAGCAGCAGCTCGACGCGCTCTCCGCCGGCGTCGACATCGTGGTCGGCACCCCCGGCCGCCTCATCGACCTGTGCAACCGGCGTGCGCTCGACATCTCCCACGTGCACGCGCTGGTGCTCGACGAGGCCGACGAGATGCTCGACCTCGGCTTCCTGCCCGACGTCGAGAAGCTGCTCCGGATGACCCCCGAGACCCGCCAGACGATGCTGTTCTCGGCGACCATGCCGGCCGCGATCGTCTCGCTGGCCCGCACCCACATGCGGCACCCGATGAACATCCGCGCCGAGTCGTCGTACGACACCCAGCTCGTGCCCGCGACCGCGCAGTTCATCTACCAGGCCCACGACCTCGACAAGCCCGAGATCATCGGCCGCATCCTGCAGGCCGAGGACGCCGACAAGATCATCGTGTTCACCCGCACCAAGCGCCAGGCGCAGCGGATCGCCGACGACCTCGCCGAGCGCGGCTTCAAGGCCGTCGCCGCTGCACGGCGACATGGCCCAGGTGGCCCGCGAGAAGGCGCTGACCAAGTTCCGCGAGGACAAGATCCGGCGTGCTGGTCGCCACCGACGTCGCCGCCCGCGGCATCGACGTGCAGGGCGTCTCCCACGTCATCAACTACACCTGCCCCGAGGACGAGAAGACCTACATCCACCGGATCGGCCGCACCGGCCGCGCGGGCGCGTCCGGCATCGCGATCACCTTCGTCGACTGGGCCGACCTGCACCGCTGGAAGATGATCAACAAGGCGCTCGACCTGCCGTTCGACGAGCCGCAGGAGACCTACTCGACCTCCGAGCACCTCTTCCACGACCTCGGCATCCCGCCCGGCACCAAGGGCCGCATCGTCGACCCGGCCCCGGTCGAGCGCCCGAGCGCGAGCGGCCGGAGCGCGGACCGGGCGAGCGCGGCGAGCGTGGCGACGCGCGAGCGCGTCGTGAGCGTCCGGCGCGCAACCGCAACCGCCGCCGTACCCGCGGTGGCAGTCGGCCGAGGGCGTCGCCCCGCAGCCGGCGCGAGAGCCGGCAGCCGCGACCAGGCGAGCGTCCCGCAGGCAAGCCGCAGCCGGCGCCGTCGCCGCCGGCCGCCAGCGCTGCCGGCGAGCTGCGCCAGCCGCGGTCGGCTGTCGTCGGCTGTGCCGCTCGGACGCGGGCACGTCGCGACCGACCGCGTCGGGCACCCCGGCCTGACCGTCGGCCGCCACCGCGCTCAGGCGGTGACGACCACCGGCGTGCCGAGCGGGGCGAACTCCCACAGCGCGATGGCGTCCGAGCGCCGCTGGCGGATGCAGCCGTGGCTCGCGGGGTGCCGAGCTGGGCCTCGGTCTGGGCGAGCTGGCCGTCCTTGACCGGGATGTCGTGGAAGCCGATGGCGGCGCCGGTGTCGCCCTGGGTGAAGCGCACGAAGTACTTCATGCTGCCGGAGTCGTCGACGCCCCAGGCGTCCTCGGAGCGCGAGTAGACGTTGAACGAGCCCGGGTCGAGGTTGTCGTAGACGCTGCCCGAGACCAGGTAGGTGCGCGACCACCTGCTCGTCGTCGTCGACCAGCCAGACCCGCTGGCGGCTCTCGCTGAACACCACACGCCTTCCGGTGCCGGAGCCGCCGGGCAGCGTCGCGTCGAGCTGGGGGTCGACCTGGCTCTCGGTGGAGTCGGCCGACTTGCCGACGCCGGTGCCCGGGCCTTCTTCGGCCTGGTCTTGGTGCCCTCGGCGTGCCGCCGTCGGTCCGGCGGGCCGGTCGTCGGGCGCCTGGGTCGTGGCGTCGGCGCGCTGGCCGGCGGTGCGGTCGTCGGAGGCGTTGGCGACGGTCGACTCGACGGGGAGCACCCCGAACCCGCCGAGCACGGCGACCAGGGTGACGCCGAGCGAGGCGACCGCGGCGCCCATCCGCGCGTAGCGGGGCCGGACCTCGGTCGCGCGGCTGCTGGGCGGTCATCGCCCTGTCACCGTCACCGGTTGACGGTTTCCGGCGCTGCGCGGGTTGCCTGCTGCGCTCGACCAGGTGGGTCGCGGCCTCGCGGTAGGCCTTCGCGCCCTTGCTGCTGCGCGACGTCGCCAGGATCGAACGGCCCGCGGCCGGCGCCTCGGCGAACTTGATCGTCTTCGGGATCGGCGGCTCGATCACGTCGAGGTCGTAGGTCTCGCTGATGGTCTCCAGCACCGTGCGCGCGTGGTTGGTGCGGCCGTCGTACAGGGTCGGCAGCACGCCCCAGACCTCGAGGTCGCGGTTGGTGAACCGGCGTACGTCGTGGACGGTGTCGAGCAGCTGGCCCGACGCCGCGGTGTGACAGCGTCTCGCACTGCAGCGGGATCAGCACGCCGTCGCGCCGCGGTGAGGGCGGCCACGGTCAGCACGCCGAGCGAGGGCGGGCAGTCGAGCAGCACCCAGTCGTACGCCGCCTCCGTCGCGCCAGGTCCGCCAGCGCGGCCTTGAGCACCTGCTCACGGCCGGTGCGGGTGAGCAGGTCGGCCTCGGCACGGGCGAGCTCGATGGTCGCGGGCAGCAGGTCGACGCCGTCGTCGGTCTCGATGATCACCTCGGAGGCGTGCGTGCCCTTGGTCAGCACGTGGTGGATCGACACCTCGACGTCCTCGGGGTCGATCCCGAGCGAGAAGGTCAGGCACGCCTGCGGGTCGAGGTCGACCAGCAGCACCGAGTGGCCGAGCTCGGCCAGTGCGGCCCCGAGCGAGGCGACGCTGGTCGTCTTGGCGACGCCGCCCTTCTGGTTGGCGACCGCGAGCGTGGTGGTGGCCCGATCAATGTCTGGGGAAGTCATCGGAGCCATCATGCCGGACCCGGGCCGCGAAACGCGGCAGGCACCTGGTTCGATCGCTCGCATGCCTACCGCCCTCGTGACCGGCGCCACCGCCGGCATCGGTCTGGAGTTCGCCCGCCAGCTCGCCGCCCGCGGGAACGACCTGGTCCTCGTGGCCCGCGACACCGAGCGCCTGGAGTCGGTCGCGGGCGATCTCCAGGCGACGTACGGCGTCGGCGCCGAGGTGCTCGCCGCCGACCTGACCGACCGCTCACAGCTGGCCCTGGTCGAGGCACGGGTGGCCTCCGTCGACCGACCGGTGGAGATCCTGGTCAACAACGCCGGCTTCGGGCTCAAGAAGCGGTTCCTCGACAACGACGTCGAGCACGAGCAGGCGATGCTCGACGTGCTCGTCGTGGCGGTGATGCGCCTGTCCCACGCGGCCCTGAGCGCGATGACGGCGCGCGGCAGCGGCGGCATCATCAACGTGTCCAGCGTCGCGGCGTTCCTGCCCCGCGGGTCGTACTCCGCCGCGAAGGCCTACGTGAACAGCTTCGGCGCCTGGGCGGCGAACGAGTACCGCCCCCGCGGCGTCACCGTGACCACGTTGTGCCCCGGGTTCACCAAGACCGAGTTCCACGAGCGGATGAACGTCCGCCGCGGCTCCGGCTTCCTCTGGATGGAGGCGGACTTCCTGGTCTCCGAGTGCCTCGCGGACTTCGACAAGGGCAAGGCGATGTCGGTCCCGGGCCGCCAGTACAAGGCGATCACCACGGCCACGCGGATGGTCCCCACCCGTCTCGCCCAGCGGTTCCAGAACCTGGGCCGCCGTTGAACATCTACCCCTCGCCGGCGATGAAGGCGCGGACGGCGTCGGCGACGAGCTGGACGGCGATGGCCGACAGCAGCAGGCCGGCGATGCGGGTGACGAGCAGGACTCCGGACTCGCGGATCAGCCGGAGGATGGGCAGGGAGTAGCGCATCGCGGCCCAGATGCACAGGTGGACGAGTACGACGGCCAGGGCGACCGCGGCGAAGTCGGCGAAGTCGTGGACGCGGCGGGAGTAGAGCATCGTCGCGACGATCGCGCCGGGTCCGGCGAGCAGCGGGGTGCCGAGCGGGACGAGCGCGACGTTGGTACCGGCCTGCTGGGTGGGTTCCTTCTCGTTGCCGGTCAGCAGCTCCAGGGCAACCAGGAGCAGGAGCAGGCCTCCCGCGCACTGCAGGGCGGGCAGCGAGATGTGCAGGTAGGACAGGATCCGCTGGCCGAAGAACGCGAAGGCCGAGATCACCACGAACGAGACCGCGACCGCCTGCCACGCCGCACGACGGGCGCTGGCCTTGGAACGACCTCCGGTGAGCGACAGGAAGATCGGCACGGTGCCGACCGGATCCATGATCACGAACAGTGTGACGAACGCACTCGTCAGCAGCGTGGTGTCGATGAGGTCGCTCATCGAGCAGCCCTCGCGGCTCGGGCGTCTGCGGCGAGCTCACGGATCCGGGCGAGCTCCTCGGGTGCGGTGGTGTTGCAGCCGAGGTCATGGTCGACCTTGCCCGCGCCGTGGTAGTCGCTGGACCCGGTGACGACGAGGTCGAGGTCTCGGGCGATCGCCCGCAGCTGCTCGCGCGCAGCCGGGTCGTGGTCCTGGTGGTCGACCTCGATCCCGGCCAGCCCGATCTCCTTCAGCCTGGCGAAGGCGTCGGCGGTCAGCTCGGCCCGCGCGGTGCGGCCCCACGGGTGCGCGACGACGGGGACGCCGCCGGCGGCGACCACCAGCGGAACGACGTCGTCGAGATCGGCCGCGAACCGACGGGCGTAGCCGGGTCGCCCGGGGTTGAGGTACCGCTCGAACGCTTCGGCCCGCGACGCCACCACTCCGCGTGCGACGAGCGCGTCGGCGACGTGCGGACGCCCGGTCGCGGGCGTCCCCTCGGCCACGCGTCGTACGTCGTCCTCGGTGAGGTCGACCCCGACGTCACGCAGGCGCTCCAGGATCGCCGGCACCCGGGCGTTGCGGCCCTCGAGGATCCGGTCGAGCGTGGTGACCAGGTCGGGGTCGTCGGCGTCGGGCAGGTAGGCCAGCAGGTGCACGCCCGCCGAGCCGATAGCGAGTGCTGATCTCGATGCCGAGCACCAGGTCGAGGCCGAGCTCGGCGGCCGCCGTGGTCGCCTCACCCCACCCTTGCGCCGTGTCGTGGTCGGTCAGGGCCACCACGTCGAGGCCGGCGTGCGGCGGCCGCGCGCATCACCTCCGCGGGACTCTGCGTGCCGTCGGAGGCCCGCGAGTGGGTGTGGAGGTCGATCAGCACACGTTCCACCCTAGGGGCCCGGACGGGCGTGTCTCACCAGACCGGGCGCGGGCCGCCGAAAGGCATCTCCACCAACGGCGGCCCCACGGACGACACGTCGCGCAGGATCCAGTCGTCGCGCAGCAGCAGCATCGCCGAGGCCGGCCGCAGCACCAGCCACAGCCACCGCCCGTCGGCCTCCCCCGCGAAGACCGAACGGTCGAACCGCTCGTCCGACGACGACGTCGAGACCACCCACAGCGGCACGGTCTGGCTGCCGATCCGTACGCGGACGGTCGGCTGGCCCTCCCCCACCTCGCGGCCGGGATCGCTGCGGTCGATGCCCGCACACCGCGAGCCCAGGCCGGTGCCGGGCTCCTCGGCGACCACGAACACGTCGACCGGCCCGTCCAGCTCGCTGGTCCCCGAGACGCACGTGGCGGTCCCCCACGGCCGGTCACCCGCGGCCACCGCGAAGTCGGTGACGGCCCAACCCGGGCTCATCGGCCAGGGCAGGTACGTCGGGAAGCCGTCGGCGGCGCCGAGGTGGTCGGCGAACTCGTCGTACGACACCCCGGCCTGCCCCGCGGGTCGCCACAGCGTCCGGGTCATCTCGCCGTGCACCGGACAGCGGGAGCGACCGCTCGGCTCCACGGTCTCCACGTCGGCGCGGCAGCGGGGGCACCCCGCGACCAGAGGCATGGGACAACCGTCGTGACGCGGCCCCCCGGCGTCAAGGCCGGCCGCGACGATCGGCGGTTTCGAGGCTCGCAAGCTCGCACCTCAACGACCGATCGCGTCAGGAGTTCCAGGCCAGGATCACCCGGTTCTCACGCTCGTAGCCCAGCCGCGAGAGCGTCGCGGTGTCGAGCCGGAACAGCCTCCCGTCGGCGACGGCGAGGTCGAGCCACCGGGCCGTCAGCGCCCGCAGGGCGTGCCCGTGGCCGAAGACGAGCGACTTGCCGGGGACGTCGCGCAGCCGCGCCACCACACGGTCGAGACGCTCGGTGACCTGCTCGGGCGTCTCCCCGCCGGGCGCGGGGTGGGTCCAGATCGACCAGCCCGGCACCTCCTCGCGGATCTCGGCGCTGGTGCGGCCCTCGTAGCTGCCGTACCCCCACTCGACCAGGTCGTCGTCGACCTCGGCGTCCCCGAACCCGACCAGGCCGGCCGTGACGCGAGCCCGTTGCATCGGGCTGGTCAGGACCAGGTCGAAGGCCTCACCGGCCAGCCGGTCGCGCAGCGTCCCGGCTACCCGCTCGCCGTCCGCGGTCAGCGGCAGGTCGGTCGTCGAGGTGTGGCGTCCGGCCTTGCTCCATGCGGTCTCGCCGTGGCGGACGAGCCACACCTCGATCTCGGGATGCTCACTCATCCGCGCTCCTCCAACACCTGGTCCAGCCGGTCGCGCAGCGCCCGCACCTCCGCCTGGACGACGTAGAGCTGGTCCTCGGTCTCGTCCGCCTCCTCGCGGACGGCCTCGACCAGCCACGACGCGAACGTCGCCGTCACCGTGCCGAGCAGCGCGATGCCGCCGATCATCAGGCCGACGCCGATGAAGCGCCCGGCCGTGGTGACCGGATAGGTGTCGCCGTAGCCGACCGTGGTCATCGTCGTGCAGGCCCACCACATCGCGTCACCGAAGCTGGTGATCAGCGGGGTCTCGGCCTTCCTCTCGGCGTCCAGGACGGCCAGCGCGGCCACGAAGGCGATCAGCGACGACCCGACGGACACGTAGATCGCGACCCGGCCGCGCAGGTTGCCGGCGGCCGAGCGGTTGAGCACCCGCAGCAGCGTGACGAGGCGCAGCACGCGCAGGGGCCGGAGCATGGGCAGGACGAGGATCGCCAGCTCCACGGGATGGCGCACCACCCAGGAGACCCGGTCCTCGGCGCCGGCGACCCGGGCCACGTAGTCGACGGCGAACAGCCCCCAGACCACCCAGCCGACGACCGCAGCAGGTGCGCGCCAGCCCGCTCGGCATGCCGGGGTCGAGGATCGGCCAGGCGTACGCACCGAGGAACACCACCGCTGCCACGGTCAGCGGCCACTCCATCCGCCGCTCCCACGAGGTCACGGGCTCACGGTAGGGCAGAAGGACCGGGGCGAGGACTTCTGTCAGGATGCGCCCGTGTCGCTCCGCCGCTCCCGACTCGCGGTGGCCGGGGCGTTCGCGACCCAGGGCTTCGTGTTCATCAGCCTGACGACGCGGTTGCCCGCGTTCTCGGACCGGTGGGACCTCTCCGAGGTCGAGCTCTCGCTGCTGCTCCTCGCCCTGGTCCTGCTCGCCGGGGTCGGCACGCTGCTGGCGGAACGGCTCGCTCCGCGCGTGGGGAGCGCGGCGCTGCTGCGGGCCTCGCTCGCCGGGATCGCGGTCACGGTCCCGGCGGCCACGCTCGCGCCGGGTGTCGCTGTGTTCGCCGGCGCCGTCGCCGCGTACGGCGTGGTGCTCGGCGTCGTGGACGCGGTGGTCAACATGCAGGCGGTGGCCCTGGAGCACCGCTACGAACGACCGATCCTCCCGTCGTTCCACGGAGCGTGGACGGTCGGCGGCCTGGTCGGCTCGGCCCTCACCCTGGCCACCGCCGACCTCGACCTGCGCTGGATGGCGCTGCTGGCCGTCGTGCCCGTGGCGGCCCTCGCGGCGCCGTACCTCCCGCACGAGCGTGCCGGTGCGCCGAGCGCCGACGCCCCTGTGCCGTGGCGGCCGATCCTGCTGGTCGGGGCGGCGCTGGTGCTCTTCTACATGGTCGACACCGCGGCGTTCACCTGGGGACCGACCTTCCTCGACCGCGCGGTCGACGCGCCGTCGGACCTGGTCGCGCTGGCGACCTTCCCGTACCTGCTGGCCAGCGGGCTGGTGCGGCTGGCCGGCGACGGCCTCGTACGCCGGCACGGGCCGGTCCGCGTGCTCCGCGTGGGCGCACTGGTGGCCTGCCTCGGCCTCGCCGTCGTGGTGTTCGCGCCGTCGTGGCCGGTGGCCGTGCTGGGCTTCCTGGTGATGGGCGGTGGCGTGGCGGTGGTCGCGCCGCTGAGCTTCTCGGCGGCCGCGCGGATCGCAGGGGCCGACCTCGATCCGCTCGAGAGGCGGGCCCGGGTGGATGCCGTGATCGCGCGCTTCAACCAGTTCAACTACGTCGGCGCGCTGCTGGGTGCGGTGATGACCGGCCTGGTCGGCGCGGGGTCGCTGCGCGTCGGGTTCGCCGTACCGATGGTGCTGGTGCTCGGCCTCCTGCCGCTGGCCAGGGCGTTCCGGGCCTAGTGTCCTGTGAGGAGACTAGGTCTGGGTCCCGGGCCAGTTCTTGTCCGGCACCGGCGTCGGCCGGCCGGGCTGCTCGCCGCCACGGGCATCGAGGTAGCTCTGCTTGGGCACCATCACCTTCCGCCGGAAGATGCACACCACGGTGCCGTCCTGGTTGTAGCCGATGGTCTCGACATGCACGACGCCCCGGTCGTCCTTGGACTTCGACTCCCACTTGTCGAGCACCGTGGTCTCGCCGTAGAGGGTGTCGCCGTGGAACGTCGGCGCGACGTGCCGCAGCGACTCGATCTCGAGGTTGGCGATGGCCTTGCCGCTGATGTCGGGCACGCTCATCCCGAGCAGGATCGAGTAGACGTAGTTGCCGACCACGACGTTCTTGCCGAACTGGGTGGTCTCCTCGGCGTAGTTGCTGTCGAGGTGTAGCGGGTGGTGGTTCATGGTGAGCAGGCAGAACAGGTGGTCGTCGTACTCCGTCACCGTCTTGCCCGGCCAGTGCTGGTACGTCGCACCGACCTCGAACTCCTCATAGCTGCGGCCGAACTGCATGCCGCCATCGTGCCGGGCGTCGGGCCCGCGTGGGAACGTGGGAAACCTCACCACCGCGCGCTGTCACCTGCTGGAGGCCCGATGACGACCCGCTGGACGCTCACCTTCGACTGCCACGACGTCGCTGCGATGGCCCGCTTCTGGACCGTCGCCCTCGGCTACGTCGCGGCCCCGCCGCCCGAGGGCTGGGACAGCTGGGAGGCCTGGCTCCGCCACTTCGAGGTGCCCGAGGACGAGTGGACCGACGGCTCCCAGCTGGAGGATCCCCAGGGCGTGCTGCCCTCGATCGGGTTCCTCAAGGTGCCCGAGCCCAAGACCGCCAAGAACCGGCTGCACCTCGACCTCCAGGTCGCCGGCGGCCGGCACGTCGACCAGGACAAGCGCGAGGAGCTCATCGAGGGCATGGTCGACCTGCTCGTCGAGGCCGGCGGCACGGTGAGCTACCGGTCGATGGAACAGGGCCACCTCGACCACGTGACCATGGCCGACCCCGAGGGCAACGAGTTCTGCGTGGTGTGAGGTGCGCATCCTCTAGGTCGAATCCAGCTGCACCTGGTACGTCGCGCCTTCGACCGAGACGTCAGGAGCCCCCGCCGCCGGCCTTACGGCGGTGCATCTTGGGCGTGGCACCGCCGGCGACCTCGGAGCCGTGGGCCTTCTCGCGCACCGGGTTGTCGCCCTGGCGACCCTTCGCGCCGCCCTGCTTCTTGCGATCCAGCGCCTCCCGCATCTTCGCCTTGAGGTCCTCGTTGGCACCTGACTCGTCGCTCGACGCGGGCATCGTTCCTCCTGGGAGAGTGGTGACTGGGACGCCCCTCCACCATCGCACGGTCCGCCAAGCCGAGTCGACGTGGATTCCACCCGGAACCTGCCCGGGCGTCGTACCGTCGAACGGCCATGACTCCGCGTCGCCGTGTCCTCGCCGCTCTCGCGCTGGTCGGCGCCCTGACCACCGTGGCCGCGTGCGGCGGCGATGACGGGGGTACGACGGCCACCGACACCTCGCCCACCACCCCGCCGACCTCGGCGACGGCGGAGCCGACCCCGTCGGGTCCGACCGCTGAACCGGAGCCTGGCAGCCTGCCCGACTTCCCCCACCAGGACTACGCCTACACCCTGGAGATGCGGTGCTTCTGCGCCAACGTCGACCAGAAGTACCGGATCGCGGTCGCCGAGGGTGCGGTCAGCGGCGTGACGTGGGCGACCACCGGCGACGGCCACGACGCCGGGGACACGGTCACCGACGAGTACGCGCGGATCACGATCCAGGACATCATCGACCGCGGCAACGACCCGGAGGCTGCGCAGGTCGATGTCGAGTGGCCCGCCGGCCAGGCGTGGCCCGACAGCGTCTACGTCGACAAGGACAAGATGGTGGCCGACGAGGAGGTCACCTACGTGATCTCCGAGGTCGAGACCGCCTGAGCGCTCAGGCCTTGTAGTCCTCCAGCAGCCGCCGGCCGATGATCATCCGCTGGATGTCGGCGGTGCCCTCTCCGATGAGCAGCATCGGCGCCTCGCGGTAGAGGCGCTCGATCTCGTACTCCTTGGAGAAGCCGTAGCCGCCGTGGATCCGGAAGGAGTCCTCGACGACCTGCGAGCAGTACTCCGAGGCGAGGTACTTCGCCATCCCGGCCTCGAGGTCGTTGCGCTGGCCGGAGTCCTTCTTGCGGGCCGCGCGGACCATCATCTGGTGCGCCGCCTCGATCTTGGTGGCCATCTCGGCCAGCCGGAACAGCACCGCCTGATGCTCGGCGATCTTCTTGCCGAAGGTCTCGCGCTGCTGGGCGTAGGCGACACCCAGCTCGAACGCGCGGTTGGCGACCCCGCAGCCGCGCGCGGCGACGTTCACGCGGCCGACCTCGACGCCGTCCATCATCTGGTAGAAGCCCTTGCCGGGCTCGCCGCCGAGAATCTGCTCGGCCGGGATGCGGTGGCCCTCGAAGACCATCTCGGTGGTGTCGACGCCCTTGTAGCCCATCTTCTCGATCTTGCCGGGGATGGTGACCCCCTGCGCGGTCTCGCCGAAACCCTCCTCCTTCTCCACGAGGAACGTCGTCATGTTGCGGTAGACCGAGTCAGCCCCCTCGTCGGTCTTGACGAGCACGGCGACCAGGTTGGCGGAGCCGCCGTTGGTCAGCCACATCTTCTGGCCGGTGATCGAGTAGCCGTCACCGTCGGGCACCGCCTTGGTCTTGATCGCCGCCACGTCGGACCCGCAGCCCGGCTCGGACATCGAGAAGGCGCCGCGCACCTCGCCGGTGGCCATCCGCGGCAGGTACTTCTGCTTCTGCTCGTCGGTCCCGTGCTGCAGCAGCATGTAGGCGACGATGAAGTGGGTGTTGATGATCCCGCTGACGCTCATCCAGCCTCGGGCGATCTCCTCCACGGCCAGCGCGTAGGTCAGCAGCGACTCGCCGAGGCCGCCGTACTCCTCGGGGATCATCAGCCCGAACAGGCCGAGCTCCTTGAGGCCCTCGACGATCTCCGTGGGGTACTCGTCGGCGTGCTCGAGCTCGGTGGCGACCGGGAGGATCTCCTTCTCGACGAACTGCCGGACCGCCTTGAGGATCTCGATCTGGTCGTCGGTGAGACCGTCGGTCTCGCACAGGCGTGCCATCAGCTGGGGCTCCTAGCCGCTCGGGGATGCGCGCGCAGGCTATCCGGCGAGATCAAGAGCGGCTATGGCCCAAACCACACGCAATCCGGTGGTTGAGTCCTAGGGATCGTTGGCGCGCTCGCCTGTTCCGGGCGGAACTGGTGGGGTCGATCGTCCGGTGACGCCGTTTCTCCTTGGTCAGACGAGGCCGCGGTTGAGTCGGGCGAATGGGGGTCGCTTCGGGCCCTTCATTGTTGCTGTGAGCACGTGGACCAGACTCCGTCGTTCCCGGTGGCTCCCGCCGACGGCATGGCACGCCGGACCCACACCGCCACGAGGGCCGGTTGGAACTGGCCCAGGGCGAGCTGACCGGGGATCAGTACCGTGCCGTCGACCGAGGCAAGTGCGTGAATCAGCGCCACAGTCAATCCCGTTGACGATCCCTGCGATGAAGATCGGCAGACCGAGGCTAGTGATGGTTGCACTGGGCCTCGATGGCCATTCGGCCGTCGCGGCTCGACTCGGTGCCACCCACGGCCTCCTACCCGCGCAGCGTGGCTGTCGGGTCAGTACGGCCAGTTCACGGGCGGGAGTTCGTCGATGCGGACCGTCTCGCAGCCACCCGTTGCCACGGTGTGGATCACATCGAGCGGATCGCGGGTGCTGACGAAAACGAGCGTGTCGTTGTCGCCCTGGCAGTAGAGGTGGTCGACCTCGCCGTCGTCGAGGACGAAGATGAAGTCGTCGCCCTCCTCGCCGTAGATCTCGTCCTGGCCGGAGCCGACGAAGATGATGTCCCCGTCCTGGTCGCCGGTCACCTCGTCGTTGCCGGGACCGTCGATCAGGACGTCGACCCCCCACTCGCCGTCGAGCTGGTCGTTGCCGGGACCGCCTTCGACCCGGTCGTCGCCGGGACCGCCCTGCGGGTGGTCGTTGCCTTCGCCGCCGAGGACCCGGTCATTGCCGGTGTGGCTGTGCATCCAGTCGTCGCCGAGGCCGCCGTCCAGGAAGTCATCGCCCATCGCCCCACTCATGGTGTCGTTCCCGTCGATGCCGGTGAGGGTGTCGTTGCCGGGTCCACCGTCGAGGATGTCGTCGCCCAGGCCGCCGTCGAGGCGGTCGTCGCCGGTCGCGCCGCCCAGGTCGTCGTTCCCGTCGATGCCGGTGAGGGCGTCGTTGCCAGGTCCACCGTCGAGGATGTCGTCGCCGAGGCCGCCGTCGAGGGTGTCGTTGCCGGTCGCGCCGCTCGCGTCGTCGTTGCCGTCGGAGCCGTAGACCGTGTCGTCGCCGGGCCCAGCATAGACGGTGTCGTTGTCGGGTCCGCCGAGGGCCAGATCGTTGCCGGGTCCACCCTTGAGCGAGTCGTCACCGGCCAAGCCGTAGATGGTGTCGTTGCCGGCGAGAGAGTTGATGAAGTTGTCGCCTCTGTTTCCGGAGATCATGTCGTTGCCGGAGGTGGAGGTGGAGGCCGCCAAGGCTGGGGCCGCGAGGAAGACAGTCAGGGCGGCAAGGGCGACCAGGGCAGCATTACGGGGTGGCGAAAGACGCGTGGCTATATTCGACATGGGGGGGACATGCCTTTGTTTTACGGCGACCGTGATCGTCGCGGGATGGGGGGACCTTCAGGATGCCTCATGAGCGGGTCCTGTAGTAGGTGCTTTGGTTCTAACGTTGGGTGGTTGCCTAGACCAGCACGCGCAGTGTCCCCACGGGACCAATTCGGTGCCGCCACCACGGGGCTCTGAGGCGCGAGAGTTACCCGGTCGGACTTCCGCCCTGACCCTGGCTCACCGCAGGAGTGGGACCAGCGGCCGAACTCTCACCAAGTCGAAGAACGACGCCATCGCACACCACACCTCAATCACATCGTGCTTCGACCGGTTGACGCCGCCCTCAAGCACCGAATGGCGGTCAGATCTCGCGGCCCACCAGCTTGAAGAACCGCACGAACGCGCCGTCGTAGTAGGCCTGGCTCGTCCAGATCGTCGCTGTCGTCAGAGTGTTGCCCGCGGAGAACACCATCGGGCCGTCGGCGTCGATGCGCAGGGCCTTGGTGACTCCGGACTGGCTGATCAGCAACCGCGTCTGGGGCAGCTTGCCGCGGCTCTCGATGGCCCGGCACTCGTCGCCGCAGCCCACCGCCCAGCTCTTCTTCCAGACCTTGTCGCCCAGGACGTTCATCAGGTTCTGCTCCTGCTGCGACGGGTGGTTTGCCCGCCGGGTGACGACCTGGACGTGGACCTTGCGGTCGATCGCGGCCCGCAGCGCGCGGTAGAGCGGCTTGTCGCCGAGCTTGGCGGTGGTCAGGTGGATGGCCGCGCCCGAGGGCGCGTTGTCCACCGCCTTGACCATGAGATCGAGCACCGCCACGCCGGGCGGGCCGGTTGCCGGTCGGCACGTTGGTGAAGTTGCCCGGGGTGAAGCTGACCGGCACGGACGCCGGCGCGTCGGTGAAGCTGAGATCGGCGGTGATGGCGTCGTGGTCGGAGTAGAGCTCCTGGTTGTACTGGCCGAGCACCGTGAACTGGCTCGCGTCCTTGACGAAGACGTAGTCGATCGTCCCGCCCTGGTGGTCGCCGGTCGGGAAGTGGCTGCCGACGATGTCGTAGGTCGAGGTGAACCCGTACGACGCGAGCAGGGCGCGCGGGTACTGCAGCGGACCGTAGTGGAAGTTCATGTCGCCCGCCATCAGCACCGGCCCGTAGGCCGCCAGCTGGTTGGCCAGGACACCGATGTTGTTGACACCGACTTCCTGCAGTCCCTCGGTGATGCTCGTCTCGGGCGCCAGATGGGCGGAGATGACCGAGACGACGTGACCGTCGATGCCCTGCAGCGTCACCCAGTTGGCGTAGCGGATGCCCCAGTGCACCTTCTGGCCGGGCAGCCTGCCCAGCTTGTAGCTGACGGTCGTGGTGCCCTGGTTGATGGCGGTCCAGCGGTCGGTGCGCCACGCTACCGGAGTCGCGCCGGTGTACTCACCCGGCGTACGCCACAACGCGTAGCCGGGCGGCGCGAGGAAGATGTCGTGCCGATAGGGCACCTCGTTGTAGGTGATGAAGTCGGGGCCGTTGCTCAGCACCGTCGCGGCATCGGACTGGAACTCCAGGGCGGGCTGCCCGGAGAGCAGGTTGGCCTGGGTGATCCGGATGACACCGGGCGCGGCCGGCGCCAGCGGCACCGCCTCGCCCTCCCCGTCGGTGAGGCTTCCCCCGGCCGTCGCGGGTGACGTGACAGCGAGCGTGGTGCCCACCAGGGCTGTGGTCAACAGGAGCAGGCCCGCGGCCAGGCGGCGCGCGGGACCCTGTCGAAGGGGGCGGGAAGCACGGTGGGGCACGAGAGAAATCTTCCTGTCTGGCAGGCGTTCTGGTGGCGAATCCGGAGACTGAGTGGGCTAATCCCACCAGTCACATCAGTCACACGCAACGCTTCCGGGTGAATTACAAATCTGGAATTCTCGGAGGGTCTCGTCAGACCCTCCAGCAGCGGTACGGCATCGTCCGTGTCGTCTGACGTCGAGAGCGCGCCGAAGGTTCGCGCTCAGGCCTGCGCGTCTCCGCGCGTCTCGGGCGACCAGGAGGGGCAGGAGACTCTGCTCGAGCTCCCGTCACCCGACGCTCGAGTCCAACCTCCAGCAGCGCGTTCTCCGCCACGGCTTCTGCGAGGTCGTCGACTGCTCGCTCGAGCGCGATCACCTGTTGCAGGCCGATCCCGACCGCGACGCGGCGTACGGCCTTGACCGTCGGTGAGGGCAGCCGGCCCGCTATGCGGCGGTGCAGCGACATCGTCAGAGGCTCCGCTGCCGGAAGTCGTTCAAGGCCCTCGTGGTCACCCTGCCGTCGCTCGCGTGGGATGGCAGGAGCAGCTCGGTCACCACATCGCCCAGCTCCGCTACCCGCAGGTGCAGTCGCCGATTCTCGGCGACCCGAGCCTCCAGCTCGGCGATCCGTGCCGCGACCTCCTGGTAGCGCCGGTCGACCCTCCGCGCAGTCACGCGACGGAGGACCCCCTTGCCGATCGCGAGGACACGGGGACCGTCGTCGGGGACGCCGACGGCGGCGCTGCTCTCCCTGGCCCGGTCGCGGGCCAGCAGCAGCAGTCGCACGATCGTCTCGAGGGCCGACTCGAGCAGCTCGCTGTCGGTGGCCTCGCCCGGCGTTCGCGCAGTGGGCCTGGTGGCCTCGAGGTCGGCGAGGTCGCCGTGCACGACGTAGCCCGCTTCCGCGAGCGCCTGGATCGCCTCGCGCGACCGCGTGGTCGCGTCGTCGAACTGTTCGTCGGTCAGCCCGATCGGCTCGCGCCCGAGCTCGACGAGAATCCCGTGGGCAAGGGTGTCTCGCAACCACAGAGCGTGCTCACGGTTGCCCGCCAGCCGATCGTTGATCCGCTCGTTGACCCGGCGCAGCAGCTCGGCCTCGACCAACCCCAGCGACTCGTTGGTGCGGTTGAAGGTCAGGTCGAGGTCGTGGTCGGACAGGCCGGTCGCAACGGCGAAGCGGCGCCACAGCTCCTGGCCGTCGCCGGCCTCGCGAGGCACCGTCACCACATGGATCCGCTCGGGTGGCAAGGTGGCACCCCAGCGCGCGGCCACTCCGGAAGGGTCCATGGTCCGCCACCCCCACTCGGCGCGGACCCCGGCCGACTCCGGTCGTGGTCGCCAGCGCTCCAACGGGGTGGTCAACGCGAACTTCAGCCGTTCCTGCCACGCCGACGGCAGGGACCTGCCGAGGTCCCGCGCGGTGATGACGAGGTGCGTCTCGATGCCCTCGAGATCGGCGAGGGCTCGTCCAGCCTGCTCGGCGGAGGCGCCGGCGAACAGCTCGTACGACAACACCGCGGTGCGCCCCCGCCAGTGCCGGATCTCTGCGACGAGTCGGTCCCAGGCTGCCGAGGCCCGCTCGGGCAGAGACTCGAGCCGGGGGTCCTCACGCACCACCATCGCGGCGTGCACGCGGTCGAGGTGCCGTTCGCCGACGACGAGGACGCCTGCGTCAGCCAAGCGGCGCCGGTTGTGCTCGAGGACCCCTTGGATGTACGTCGTCCCCGACTTCGGCGCACCGACGTGCAGGTACAAGCGCTGGGTCACTCCGCTCCTCTCCTCAGCTCGGTGACGGCCACTCGACCATCATCCTCCAGCGCGCCGGGGTACCTCCCCGCACGGCCGCGCGGGCGTCGAGGAAGCCGGCGCGATGCGTCACCTGGCCGCCGTGGCGGACGGCATCACCCTCCACCCACGCTGGGTCGACGGGAGACAGTCGTCCGCCGCCGTGCTCGGCCCGCCACTCCGCGCAGTCACGGCGAGACATCGAGCAGCCCTCGAGGAAGACCCGGCCACCGGTTCTGAGCGCCATCTTGGTGAAGCGCCAGAAGTTCTCCACGCCATCGGCGTCGAGCGCTTCGAGCAGCTCGCGGGCGTAGATGACCTGCGGACTGCTGCGGTGCCGGGCCAACGACGCCCCGCGCGTCAGCACGTCGCGCAGGTCGTAGAGGTTCATCATGCGGAACGACGCCCGCCACCCGTTCCGCTTGGCCAGTCGCTCCAGCGGGCGCAGGCTGTGCCTGCAGTAGTCGAGTCCGAGCACGTCGTAGCCGCTCTTCGCAAAGGCGAGCGCGTCGGCTCCGCTGCCGCACCCGACCTCGACGACACGTTCCGAGGGTGCCAGCCGCTCCATCACCCAGCCGGCGAACTCGGACGGGCCGAGGTCCGCGTCATCCTGCCGATCGGCGACGTAGCGCTCCCAGTCGCGCCGGTGGCGCATCAGCGACCCGAACCAGCCGTCGAACCGTTCGGTGATCTGACGGCCGGGCTGGTGCCTGAACGACGGATCGGGCACTCGCCAGCGCGGCCCGTAGCTGACCGTGAGGAGGCGGCCCGGGTCGGCGGGAGCCGGCAAGAGCCTGCCCTCGAACTCCAGCTCCCCCAACGGCAGGATCGCGTCGCGTCCGACAGGCGCGCGGACCGTAGCGGTCTCGTAGAGCAGGTCTCCCACGTGGAAGCAGGTGTAGATGTCCACGCTCGCGGCGCCACCGTCGGCCGACTGGAGCACGACGGTGATGAACGACGCCGACTTCTGCTGGACCTGGAAGCCGTGCGCGCGCAGTGCGCGGGCCACGCCGTACAGCTCGCCGGCCATCTCCGAAGGTGTCGGCTGCTCGCTGAGGTAGGCCAGGTCCACGTCGGAGTCGTGACCGATGACCTTGCCTTCACGCGCCGCGCCCAGGAGGGTGCCGAAGGCGATCCACGCCTGCAGCCCGCAGTCGCGCTCCATCACCTCGAGGATCTCGGCGGTGACGTCGACGATCTGCTCGATGACCCTGGGGTCACGGCCGGAGAAGGGTCGCTGCAGCAGTCCCCACTTGTCGATCATGACGGGGATCCCGTCCTTGTCGACGAACCTCACGCGCTCGGGGCTGTCACCGAAGGCCACCTCGTCGCGGAAGACCACGTGCTCCGCTGAGATCACCTGGACCAACGACCTTCCGTTGAGCCAACGGGTCATCCGCCGGGGCCACTCCACCAGCAGCGCTCGATCGCCCGGTGTGGTGGCGGACTCGCCGACGCTGAACGACCAGGCGTGATGGCCGTCGAAGTACACGTCGCCCGACCCGGTGAACCTCGGGGACAGGTGCACGCCCGCGTCGTCGACGGCGACGACGCCGGCATCGGGCTCGGAGGAGTCTGCCACCATGACCAGCACACCCTAACTACCCGGGTACCAGCTGTGACGCCGGTGGGCTCAGGGCGTCACGGTCACCGTCGTCTGCGGGAACTCGTGGTCGCTCGCCCTGGCCACGAGACCGCCAGCAACCAGCGAGTATCCGGAGAAGCTGACGCCGCCGCCACCCATGATCCAGTCGATCTTGACCGGAGGCGGCGGAAGCACGCAGCCGCTGGGAGATCCTCCATTGGCTGCCACCATCCCGGTGGCCGCGCCGACCTGGCAGAAGAACGGCGCCTTCTCGTTCATGTCGCCACTGATGATGACTGGCTTTCCGGTGGCCAGCAGACCGTTGATGTGCGCGATCTCCGCGCGCTTGGCGGACGCGCGCTCGGCCACCATGCCCAGGGGCGAGTTGTGGATGGTCATGAAGTAGAACTCGCCGCCCGTCACGCGGTTGCGCAGCAGCACCACGGGGATAGGGCGGTACTGGTGGTCGAAGACCGTGGTGAAGGAGTGCGCGTCGACCAGCTCGAACATCGAGTCGCGGAACGCGATCTGCAGCCGGACGCCGTTGTTGCCCAGTGCCCGGGACGGCCAGACGCTGAAGCCGGCGAGCCGGGCGTTGAGCACGTTCAGCTGGTCGTCCTGCACCTCCTGGAAGCCGACCAGATCGAGGCCGAAGCCCTGGACCAGGGACGCGGTGAAGCCCGCCCTGGTGGTGCCGGGGCCCCAGCGGCGGCTGCCCCGGGTGTGCTGGCTGCCGAGGATGTTGAACGTGCCCATCCGGAAGGTGAACGGGTCACTCGGCTTGGGCGGCGGGATTCGTGCGATCGGGTCGGCCCTGCCCGCACGATCTTCAGCGGCTGCGCGGCCGACTTCGCGCTGGCTTTCCGAGGCTGCTCGGGATCAGCCCTGACGGGGTTGCGGACGCCGGACCTCGACACAGGTCGCCGTTGCAGCCTCGCCGGGTCTGGCTTCGTCAGGGCAGCGGCACGAGCTGCCCCGGCCTGCTGTTGGCCCCCACTCGCTCCTGCCTCCTGCGAGCCGGCGAGGACGCCGCTCAACGTGCCGTCGCCGACACCCGGCGCGACGATCACCACGACGGCTGCGCCGACCGTCAGGGCCGTCGCCGCACAGGCAGCGCCGATCGCCCGACGCCAGGATCGGCGCGCGCGACGATGGGAACCGGGGGGCACCCAGGCAGGGTACTTGAACTGGCCCGCTGCCCCCCATTTTCACTGAGGCAGGGAGACGTCCTCCGGGATGTTCAGCTCGCTCCGCAGCTTGGCGTAGGGGTCGACACCGCGCTCGCGGGCTCGGCTCAGCACGTCGCGCTCGGTCCAGGAACCAAGGACGGCAGACGGGTCGCCTCCCTCGGCCAGCAGGGTTCCCCTGTTGACCGGCCCGTCGCACCGGGGGTTGCACGAGAACTTCGGCGGGTGGGCGAACAGGTAGTCGACCCAGCGGGCGTACTGGCGGCGTACCTTCGGGGAGTAGATGCGCGCCACCACCTCGTCACTGGCCAGGGCCACGGACGTCCAGTTGGCGCTGCCGTTCCAGCTCACGTTCGCATTCGTGACGCCGGCGTACACGCCGCTGACCGCCATGTTCTTCATGTGGAGGTAGCGGTCGTAGATGCCGTCACGGTTGGGGTCCTGAGCGATCTGCCGGATGGGCACACCACCGCGGCTGGCGCGCCGTAGCTGGCTGAGCACCTCGTTGCCCAGCACGGCGTACACCATCTTGATGTCGCACCCGCGGTTCCACATGGTGGCGAGCCGCTTGGCGATCGTGATGCCACGATCTCCCCACATCGAGGTCTGGGCGATGCGGATCTTGGTGAACCCCTTCGTGCCGGTGCCGCCGGTCGCGCCCTTGCAGACGATGTCGTTGAGGACCTGCATGAGCGGGTCCTTCTCGGTGCCCGCGCCCTTGTAGGGGTAGAAGTACTCGGTGAAGTTGCCGTGCTCGTACGTCTCGTACGGCTGGGCGACCTTGCTGGTCGCGCTGCATCTGCCGGAACACGTGCTCGAACTCGCGGTAGACCGCGCCCTGGCCGCGCAACGTGTACAGGTCGTTCCACTGCGCGTACGCCGCCAGGTCGGTGGCGTTGGCCGAGCCGTACATGACGACGTCGTCGACGCTCTTGTTCTTGCCGGTCCGCACCTTGCTGAACAGGTAGAACTTGACGTGGGCGATGCCGCCCGGCGCACGGCAGGCGCTGACGCAGCGGCGGGTGAAGCTCTTCATGCTCTCGGGCCGCTTCTTCTGCCCGAACTTCAGCGCGTTGGTCAGCCGCTCGAAACCGTGGTTGGGGTTCGTCGCGTTGGCGTTGAGTCGGTCGATGATGACCCGCACCGAGACGCCCCTGCGGTGAGCAGCGATGAGGGCGTTGGTGAGGGCGTCCGAACGCATGTTCCACGTGGCGAAGCGGATCTTCTGACCGCCCGGGACGCTGTTGATCGTGTGGAGGAGGTGCCCGATGATCCTGCGCCTCGCCTCGCGGTCCCCGAGGGGGTTGTTCGTGCGCACGCCGGGCGGGCACGAAGTAGCGCTCCGGCGGCTTCTTGTCGATCTCGTTCTTGGGCTTTGCCGAGGACCCGGCCGACAGCGAGCTGCGGGTCTGCCGTGACGGTCGTGGCGGTCGCGGAAGGCAATGCCACGAGGAGCCCCAGCACAAGTGCGGTAGCAGCCGTCACCACGGCAGGCAAGAGAGTCAGGCGACGCACGCGGAAGTCACACTCCTGATGATCGGTTCATGCTGTGGATCGCGGAGGCCACGATCCGGTCGGCAGGAGCACGTCAGCGCACATCGCTGGCCCCCGGCCGACGAGGGTAACAGCGGATCGGCCGATCACCAGATCGGCGCGCGCAGGTTCGGGCTGTCAGCCGCCGCAGGCCTTGATGGCCTGCTGGTAGTCGGGGTCCTCCGCGAGCGGGCCCTCGGTCATGTTGACCGGACCCCCGGGTGTGGCGTACCAGTTGTCGCGGTAGGTGATCAGAGGCTTGCCGATCTCGCAGTAGCGGCCGTTGGCCTTCACCCGGCGATCGCCGTCGTAGCACTGCTCGTAGCCCCACGGCAGGTTCTTCCCCTCGACCCAGATGTCGTCGCACTGGGGCTTCTTGGGCTTGTCGACCTCGGGGCTCGAGGTATCGCTCGGGCTGTCGCTCTCCGTCGGGCTCGGGGTGTCGGCCGCCGTCGAGGAGTCGGAACCGCCCGGGTCAGCCGCGGCCGAGCCGGAGTCGTCGCCGCAGGCGCTCAGCAGGCGCGAGCGGAAGCAGGAGCCCTGCCAGAGTTCCCCGTGCCGTCATGTCCCGAGTCTACGCGCTCGCCTTCCACCTCACTGAGCACTTCGGCCACCAGGGAAGCCACCTCGGCCGGGTCCGGCACCCCGGGCGGTACGTCGTCGGGGTGCGGGTCGTCCGGGCCGCCGAGCACCGGCGTGAGGTCGTCGAGGTCGCCGTGCACGGGGTAGCGGCCTGACTCGATCGCGTCCCGCCAGGTGGCGGCGGCGGGCACGAGGACGTCGGCGAGCGTCGCGGGGGTGCGGGGCGGCGTACCAGGTCGCCCCACCAGCCGGCCCTCCCCCAGCCCCCGCTTCACGAAGCGGGCATGCTCTCGCGGGGTGATCCGGCCCGCCAACCGGGCGTTCAGGTCGCGCAACGTGGCGATCGACTCGACGGTCAGTGACAGGTTGGCGGGCGCGACCGCCAACGGATCGACCACACCGGCAGCGGCGCCGGTGATGCCGCACGCCTCGGCGAACCGGTGCCACAGCAGGTCCGGCTCGGCGCCGGGCGGCGGGCAGACGACCAGGTGCACTCGCGCGGCCGGCACCGCAGTCGACCACCGGCGCAGCGCCGCGGCGTAGTCCTGGGCGTGCCAGAAGTGCGGCCGGTCCGCGACCCGTGGCTGCCCCGCCGGGTACGTCGGCGCGGAACTGCTCGGCCTCGAAGTCGCCGAACGACCGTACGTCGCCCAGCTTCACCTCCTCCTGCCAGTGTGCGGTTGCCTGCCTGCCGAGGTCTCGCGCCGTGACCACCACGTCCACCTCGAGACCAGACAGGGGCTGCAGGGCCGTGGCGATCTCGGCGGGTTCCGCGCCGCCGAGGATCTCGTGGCTGATCACGCTGGTGCCGTCGTGCGCGAGGGCGAAGTCACGAGCCCGGTCGCACAGCGCCTGCCAGGTGCCCGCGACGTCGGCCGCGGAGAGGCCGAACTTCTCGTGGCTGCCCCGCACCTCGACGGCTCCGAGGAACATCGCCTGCGGCCGGACGAACGGATACAGCACGCCCGCGGCTGCGCAGGGCGTCGCGGTGGTGGGCCAGCACGCCCTGGAGGTACGTCGTCCCGGTCTTCGGCAGCCCCACGTGCAGCACGACCCGTGGTGACACCGAGGAGCCGGGCCGCGTCATGCGCCCATCGTGGCACCCGGCCCGAGTAGCGTTCGGCTCTGTGAGCACCGCCCCGTCCCGCGTGTTCGTCGCGCGGCTCGTCGGACTGCCGATCTTCGACCCCCAGGGCGACCAGGTCGGCAAGGTGCGCGACCTCGTGGTGGCCCTCCGGTCCGAGGTCAGCCAGCCGCGGGTGCTGGGCATGGTGGCCGAGGTGTTCGGGCGGCGTCGCATCTTCGTGCCGATGACCCGCGTCACCAACATCGACAGCGGGCAGGTCTACACGACCGGGCTGCTGAACATGCGGCGCTTCGAGCAGCGCCCCACCGAGACGCTCGTCGTCGGTCAGCTCTTCGACCGCACGGTCACCATCAAGGCCAGCGGGGTGACGGGCACGATCTACGACGTCGCGATGGAGCAGGCCCGCACGCGCGACTGGGTGCTCAGCCGGGTCGCGGTCCAGGAGCCCGCCAAGGCGCTGCGCCGCCGCGGCCAGACGCACGTGGTCGAGTGGGGCGAGGTCGAGGGCCTGACGCAGCGCGAGCCGGCGCAGGGCGCGACCCAGCTGATCCACGCGCTCAACGAGCTGCGTCCGGCCGACGCCGCCAGTGTCATCCACGACCTGCCCTTCGAGCGCCGGATCGCCGTCGTCGCGGCGCTCAGCGACGAGCGGCTGGCCGACGTCCTCGAGGAGCTCCCGGAGGAGGACCAGGTGGAGATCATGGGCCACCTCGAGAGCGAGCGCGCCGCCGACGTCCTCGAGGAGATGGATCCCGACGACGCGGCCGACCTGATCGCCGAGCTGCCCCCCGAGACCGCCGAGATCCTGCTGCAGCTGATGGAGCCCGAGGAGGCCGAGGACGTCAAGCGGCTGATGTCCTACGTCGAGAACACTGCCGGCGCGATGATGACCTCCGAACCGGTCATCCTCGGGCCCGACGCCACCATCGCGGACGCGCTCGCCCACGTCCGCAACCCCGACCTGACGCCCGCCCTGGCAGCCCTGGTCTACGTCTGCCGGCAGCCCCTGGAGACGCCCACGGGTCGCTTCCTGGGCGTCGCCCACATCCAGCGCCTGCTGCGCGAGCCACCGTCCACCCTGGTGGCCGGGGCCCTCGACGACTCGATGCAGAACCTCCGCCCCGAGGCGACCATCGACGAGGTGGCGGCGCACCTGGCGACCTACAACCTGGTGGCCGCTCCGGTGGTGGACGAGGACGGCCACCTGCTCGGCGCCGTCACGGTCGACGACCTCCTCGACCACATGCTTCCCGAGAACTGGCGCGACCAGGCGGTGCGGCATGGCTGAGTCCAGCCGGCGCGCCCGGCTCGACACCCCGCGCGAGGCGCGGCGCCAGCTGGTACGCCGGCCGGCGTACGACCCGGACATGTTCGGCACCTTCGCCGAGCAGTTCGCGCGGTTCATGGGGACTGCCGGGTTCCTGATCTACATGACGATGTTCGTGGTCTTCTGGGTCGTCTGGAACGTCTCGTGGCCCGACGACTCGCCGATGCAGTTCGACGAGTACCCGTTCATCTTCCTGACCCTGATGCTCAGCCTGCAGGCGTCGTACGCCGCCCCGCTGATCCTGCTCGCGCAGAACCGCCAGGAGGCACGCGACCGGGTGATCGCCGAGCAGGACCGCCAGGCAGACGCGCGCGCCCACGCGGACATGGAGTTCCTGGCTCGCGAGGTGGCGTCGTTGCGGATGGCCGTCGGCGAGGTCGCCACCCGCGACTACCTGCGGTCCGAGCTCCGCTCGCTGCTCAGCGACCTCGAGGAGCGGGCTCAGTCGTCTGACGACGACGCCGACCGTGAGCCGCTGCGCGGTGCTTGATTCCCGCTTGGCCGGGCTTTCCGCTGCGCGGGGCTTGAGTCATGATCGCTGGCCGCCGCCGTGGTCATGGCCGACGGAGGACAGGGGCGGCGCGTCGGCCGCATGGCGTCGAGACCTCTTGCGGCCGCCGGCGGCCGCCGCGGCCAAGCCCTTTTAGCCTCCGTCGGCCACGCCCACGTCGGCGCCCACCAGTCGCGGCTCGGGGGTGGTTGACGCGAGGCCCGGCCCGTACGCAGCTGCCGCGGTGCAGGTGTCTCAAGACAGGAGGACGAGGCCGGTGAGGGCGACCAGCCAGCTCACGAACGAGCCGACGAGGAAGTACTCCGTCAGGCGGTGGACCTCGCGTTGCTCGGCCGGTGAGGAGAGCTCAGGCCAGCGCAGCAGACCCTTGGCGGCGACGACGATGGCGGCGGCGGTGAGGTTGCCGGCGAGGCCGAGGCCGAGGATGAACAGTCGCTCGAGCGGGCCCAGCAGCCGACCGCCCTTCAGCCGGCGCTCAGGCCCCTGCGACGCGCCGTGGGGGTCGGGGGTGATGGTGCCGGTGGCGGCCAGCACCAGCCGGACCAGAACGTTGCCGGTGGAGAGCTGGAGCAGCACCACCCCCGCGAGCAGCAGGAGGCCGTCGGCGTCGAGGTCGCGCAGCACCGGCAGCGGCACCTGGTCCAGCCAGCGGCCGAGAGGACCGTCGGCCGCACCGGCCTGGCCCGACAGCACGGCGGCGACGGTGGCCGCCGCCACGAGCACAGCGAGCGGGAGCCAGGCCATCTGCGCCGAGAAGCCGCGGCTGACCACCAGCTCCCAGCCGAACGCGAACGCCGCCAGGGCAAGCACGACCGCCAGGTCGGGCCATCCGGTCAGGCCGGCGAGCAGCCCGACCGCGACGGTGGCCGTCGCGCCCGAGGTGCCCGGCACGAACCGGGTGTGCCGCAACGAGTGAGCCAGGTCGGTGAACCCGATCCCGACCAGGAGCAGAGCCAGCCAGCTCAGCGCAGACCTCCCAGCAGTCGTTCGCTCGCGACCAGCGCGGCGAGCCCGTCGTTGCGGACCCGTTGTGACACGGCGGAGGCGGACACGCCCTGCTTCTCCGCGATCTCGCGCTGGGTCCTTCCGGCAAGCAGACCACGCAGCACCCCCAGCGAGCGGTCGGACAGGCCGCCGAGAAGCTCATCGCGCAGCATCAGCGCGGCGTTCACGGCGTCCGGCTCGGGTCCGTCGTACCCGTCGGCGCGGTGGTACGCCGTCCGGCGGCGGCGGTGCCCGGCCCGTGTCGCCTCCTCCTCGACGTCGACCACCGCCGCCCTGGCGGCCCACCACCCGGGACCGTCCTCGACGCGGGGTTCGTCGTCGAGGACCTCGACGGGTCCCCACCCCAGGCCGTGGCGCACGTCGACGTCGGGCACCAGCGCCAGCCGCAGCCATCCGGTCGCCCGCAGCGCGCCACCCAGGGTGGTGAACGTGCCCTGGTACTCGTCGCCGGCGGTCACCCGCAACGGTGAGACGAGCAGAGAGCTCCCGGTCTCCTTCTCCTCGGCCCGGAGGAGGTCGTTGAGCTCGTCGAGCCTGCCGACCAACCTGACATGGAGGTCACGGCGGTCGCGGAAGCCGCGCGAGCCGATGATGTCGCCGAGGACGGTGGCGATCGACCCACGCTCTGAAGCGATGGGCTTTCTTCCAGTCATATGAAGATCATACCTTAACTGACTGAAAGTGAAGCGGAATTCTTCAGGCGGAAGTTCTGGTGGCCGCTCGCGCCAGGCGTCGTCCCGAGGCGAAGGGATCAGGGGGCACCGCCTAGACTCGCGGCACCATGAGCACTTCCCCGACAGTACCCAGCCGGGAAGCCGTCGACGCCGCACTCGGCAGGGTCCAGGACCCCGAGATCAAGCGTCCGATCACCGATCTCGGCATGGTCGAGACCGTCGAGATCGACGGCGGCACGGTGCGACTGACCGTCCTCCTCACCGTCGCCGGATGTCCCCTCAAGGACACCATCAACCGCGACGTCAACGCCGCCCTGCGCGCCGTCCCGGGCGTCACCGACGTCGAGCTCACCCTGGGTGTGATGTCCGCCGACCAGCGGGCCGGTCTCCAGCAGATGCTTCGCGGCGGGCAGGCCCAGCGCGAGATCCCGTTCGCCCAGCCTGGTTCACTGACCCAGGTCTTCGCGATCGCCAGCGGCAAGGGCGGCGTCGGCAAGTCGTCGGTCACCGTCAACCTCGCCCTGGCGATGGCCGCGGAGGGCCGCGCGGTCGGCATCGTGGACGCCGACGTCTACGGCCACTCGGTGCCGGCCATGCTCGGGGTCGCCGACGCGCGCCCCACGCAGGTGGAGGACATGATCATGCCCGTGCCGACACCGTCGGGCGTCGGCGTGATCTCCATCGGCATGCTCAAGCCGCGCCGCGACCAGGTCGTCGCCTGGCGCGGTCCGATGCTCGACCGCGCCCTGGTCCAGATGCTGTCGGACGTCTACTGGGGTGACCTCGACGTCCTCCTCCTCGACCTCCCGCCCGGCACCGGCGACGTGGCGATCTCGCTGGGTCAGCACCTCCCCGGCGCCGAGGTCCTCGTGGTGACCACTCCGCAAGAGGCCGCCGCAGAGGTGGCCGAGCGCGCGGGCACGATGGCCTCGATGATGCACCAGCGCGTGGTCGGAGTCGTCGAGAACATGAGCTCGCTGACCTGCCCCCACTGCGGCCCTTCCCACCAGATCGACGTCTTCGGGTCCGGCGGCGGCGATCGGGTGGCCGCAACCTTGTCCGAGCGCTTCGGCTACGACGTACCCGTCCTCGCCCGGATCCCGCTCGAGCCGTCGCTGCGTGAGGGCGGCGACGCCGGCAAGCCCGTGGTCGAGTCCGACCCCACCAACCCCGCGGCAGTGGCCCTGCGCGAGGTGGCCGGTCGACTAGTCGGCCGGGGTCGAGGTTTGGCAGGGCTCCAGCTGGGGCTCACCCCGACGAGTAAGTTCTGAGCCGTGTTCGGGGTCGGGCTCCAGGAGATGGTGGTCATCGCGTTCGTCGCGGTGCTCGTCTTCGGACCCGACAAGCTGCCCGACCTGGCTCGCCAGGCCGGCCGGATGGCCCGCCAGCTGCGGTCGTTCGCGCACGCCGCCCGCGACGAGCTGCGCACCGAGCTCGGACCCGAGTACTCCGACCTCCAGCTGCGTGACCTCGACCCGCGCACGATCGTCCGCAAGCACATCATGGAGGCGATGAACGAGCCCGACGACGCAGTCCGCCCCCGGCCGCGACCGCTGCGCGCCGACGAGACTCCTCCCTTCGACCTCGACGCGACCTGAGGGAGTTCGACGACATGATGGCGGTCAGCCGGTGGTGGCAGCTCGCGATCGGTGCCGTGTTCGGCACCACGACCGTGCTTCTACCTGCCCGCGACCGCGATCATGGTCGCGATCGTGCTCGGGCTGATCCTGGCCTGGGCGAGCCTCAGCAGCGACGGTGACGACGCCTTGACGGCGATGGCCGCGGGCTACCTCACCGGCGTCCTCGGCTGGGGCGCCTTCCGGCTCACCGCTTCGCTGATCGGTGCCCCGTTCCTACTGTGACGGCGCCGCAGGGTCGCAGACGCCGCGCGAGCCCTGGGCGGATTCGCCCTCGGCGCCCTGATGGTCGTGTTCATCCCTCCACTGGCGTTCGCGATCGCGCTGGTGCTGGGCGGTGTCGTGCTGTGGGCGCGGCTGCGCCACCAGGACGTGCAGCCGATCACCGCCGTGGCCGCGGGCTTCCTCGTCGCGGTGGTGATCTACGTCGGGCTCGCCGTCGCCTACGCGATCGGCTGACCGGACGCTAGCCCGGCTCGCGGCTCTGTACGGCGCCTACCGAGGCCAGCGCCAGCAGCAGGCGGCGCGGCCGGTCGCCGACCGTCTCGGCCTCGACGAAGTCTTGACCGACCCGAGTGAGCAGCACCTCGTGGCGATCGCCGCGCCGGGTGAAGACGACGCACCGCGTGGCGTTGTCGGCGAGCCTGCGCAGGGCAGACCCCACGCCTAGCCGCGCGAGCGCCGACCAGGCGACCTCCGGCACCGCCCGGTCGGAGAGCCCCTCGGCCGAGGCGACCGCGTCGACCGGGACCAGCCAGTCACCTGCGTCGCCCGCGACCAGGCACCAGCCGGTGCCGACCCGGCGCAGCTCGCCGCGGACACTGCCGACGCCGTCGACCTCGAGCGCCACGATGCGGCCCTGCGAGGCCATCAACCTGCTCGCCAAGGTGACCGACGCGTACTCCGCGCGGCTGCGGTCAGCCAGCTCGGCGTCCCGCTCGGCGGCGAAGAGCGCACCGGCCTCTCCCTCGAGGTCGTCGAGGAGGTCGAAGAGTCGTTCGTCCCAGCCCACGGGCCGAGCCTGTCATGCCACCAGTTGTGGAGGAGTGCGTTGTCTGTCACAGTAAAACGCCTTTGACTGAAGCAAACGTACGCAAACGAGAGGTTTAGCCATGGTTCTCGGGATGCAGGTGTCGCGCGGGCGCTGCGCAGCCGTGTGGGCTGGGGTCAGCTGCGTTGCCGCGGGGCTGGTGGGCGGGTTGGTCCCGGTGCTGGTCGAGGCAGCAGGCGTCGCGGGTCGAGGGCAGCTGGGCGCAGCGGCCTTCGACTCGGTGCTGGTCTGGGGCTGCGCGATGGTGGCCACCGCGGTCACGGCCTGGTTGTGGCTGGTGACCACCGTGGTCATCGCCGATGCTGCGCGAGGGCTACCCGCTGCCCGTCGCGGCGTGCCGGTCGCCGTCCGGCGTACCGTTCTCGTGCTCTGTGGCGCGGCGCTGACGAGCGGGCTCGCCGCACCGGCCCTGGCGGGAGGTACGACGTCGCCGGGTGCCGGGTCGCCGGAGCACGTCCTGGCCGGTCTTCGGCTGCCCGAGCGGGTCGCCGTGCCTCCGGCTGTCCGCCGCGACCGCCCGCCGCCACCCCCGGCTGCTGCATCCTCCGTGCCGGCTGCGGCACCCGTGGGCACGTCCGGAGCCACGGTCATGGTCGCTCCGGGCGACACGTTGTGGGGGCTCGCGGCCGACCAGCTGGGTCCGGACGCCAGTGACCAGCAGACGGCCGCAGCCTGGCCGGAGCTCTATGCCCTCAACCGCGACCTGATCGGGCCGGACCCGGGCCTGATCGAGCCGGGGCAACGCCTCGTGCTGCCGCCCTCCGGGCACGACGGGGGCAGGCGGTGAGCGCGCGTCACGCGGCGACCGCGCCGGTGGCGCTGCTCCCCCGCCCCGCTCTGCGCTCCGTCGGCGTCGCCAGCGTGCAGGGCACCCTCGCCCTCGACCTGACCTCGCGGCAGGACCCGCCCGAGACCGACTGCCTGGCGGGGCAGCCCGCGGGCGACATGGTCGACATCGACCGGGCAGCCCGCCGCGAGTTCGAACGCTTCTCCGGCCGCATCGTGCAGGCGGTCGTCGAGATCGTCGGCGGCGACCGGCCGGTCTCGCAGGTGCTGCGGTGGACGACGCCCGGCGTGTACCAGGACCTCGGTCGCCGGGCCCATCTCGTGGCTCGCGCCGTCGGCCGGCGGCCCGGCCAGGGAGGCGTGCAGGGCACCCGCCCGCACGTCGTCGGCGTACGCACCTGCTTCGTCTCCGACCAGGTCGCCGAGGTCAGCGCCCACGTTCGCTACGGCCGCCGGTCGCGAGCCGTGGCCGCGCGCTTCGAGCGTCAGCGCGGGAGGTGGGTGTGCTCGGCGCTGGAGTTCGCGTGAGGCCGGCCGACAGACTGGGCCCGTGACCCACCAACACCGCGAGCAGCCCTGGCGCGACGACGACGACCAGCGGGGACGGGTGATCCTGCTGACAGCCAACCCGATCTCGGCCGCGATCGAGACGATCGCCACCACGGTCGGGCACGAGGTGGTGATCATCGTCCACGACGACGGCGGCCCCGGACTGTCGGAGGTGCTGCCGCGCGCCGGCGACGCGGTCGTGCTCTGCGACCACGACGCGCCTGACGCCGCGGCGGTGCTGCGCAGCGCGCTCGCCTCGGACGCGTCGTACGTCGCGATGATGGCCAGCCGCCGCCGTGCCGCCGGCCTGCTCGCCGACCTCGTGGCCGAAAGTGTCCCCGGACTCGCCAAGCTGCACGTCCCGGCCGGCCACGACCTCGGCGGGAAGACGCCGGGCGAGATCGCCCTGTCGGTCGTCGCCGAGATCGTCGCCGAGTCCTACGGCCGGCCCGGTGGAGCGATCGCGCACTAGCTGACGCGGGCGGTGAGGCCCGTGGGGCCACCCGGCGCGCCGTGGCAGCGCTTGTACTTCTTGCCCGACCCGCAGGGGCACAGCTGGTTGCGGCCGACGTCGGCGAACTCGTCGCCGGCGTTCGTGACAGTAGCGCCCGCGACCTCGACCTCGCCCTGCTCGGTCGGGGCGGAGTAGGAGAGGTTCTGTGGCTGCTTCGGGCGGTCGAGACCCTTGGCGCGCACCCGCGGCGTCTCGCGGCCCGCGTGACCCGGCTTCTCGAACACCGAGGGAGCGGCAGCTTCCTCCTCCTCCTCGCCGGTCACCCGCTGAGCCGGCATCGAGGGCAGCTCGGCGCGCATCGGCTCGAACTCCTCCTCGGCGGCTTCGTCCTCGTCCTCGACCTGGACCTCGAGGTTGAACAGGAAGCCGACCGACTCGGTCTTGATGCCGTCCATCACCGCGGCGAACATGTCGAAGCCCTCGCGCTGGTACTCGACCAGCGGGTCGCGCTGGGAGTAGGCGCGCAGGTAGATGCCCTCGCGGAGGTAGTCCATCTCGTAGAGGTGCTCGCGCCACTTGCGGTCGAGCACGGAGAGGATGACGCGCCGCTCGAGCTCGCGCATGACCTCCTCGCCGACCTCGGCCTCGCGGCGGGCGTACGCGACATGGGCGTCGGCCTTGAGGTCCTCGATCAGCTGGTCGCGGTCGATGTTCGACTTGCCGCCGGCCTGCTTCTCGATGACGGCGAGGTCGAGGCTGACGGGCCAGATCTGCTTGAGCTCGGTCCACAGACCCTCGAGGTCCCACTCCTCGGCGAAGCCCTCGGTCGCCCCGGTGACGAAACCGGTCACCACGTCGTCGACGAAGTTGCTGATCTGTTCGGTCAGGTCGGCACCCTCGAGCACCCTGCGACGCTCGTCGTAGATGACGTGGCGCTGGCGGTCCATCACGTCGTCGTACTTGAGGACGTTCTTGCGGGACTCGAAGTTCTGCGACTCGATCTGGCCCTGGGCGTTGGCGATCGCGCCGGTGACGCGCTTGTTCTCGATCGGCACGTCGTCGGGGATCTTGAGGACCTGGAGCACCCGGTCGACCCAGTCGGACTTGAACAGCCGCATCAGCTCGTCCTGCAGCGACAGGTAGAACCGGGACTCACCGGGGTCGCCCTGACGGCCGGAGCGACCGCGCAGCTGGTTGTCGATGCGCCGCGACTCGTGACGCTCGGTGCCGACGACGTAGAGGCCGCCGAGCTCCTTGACCTCGTCGTGCTCGTTGGCGACCTGGGCCTTGATCTTCTCGACCATCGCGGGCCACGCGGTCTCGTAGGCGTCGCCGTCCTCGTGCGGGTCGAGGCCCTGCTTGCGCAGCTCCTGGTCGGCCAGGAAGTCGATCGAGCCGCCGAGCATGATGTCGGTGCCGCGGCCGGCCATGTTGGTCGCGACCGTGACGGCGCCCTTGTGACCTGCCAGCGCGACGACCTTGGCCTCGTCGGCGTGCTGCTTGGCGTTGAGGACGGTGTGCGGGATGCCGCGCTTCTTCATCAGACCGGACAGCAGCTCGGACTTCTCCACCGACACCGTGCCGACGAGCATCGGGCTGGCCCTTGGCGTTGCGCTCGGCGATGTCGTCGACGACCGCTTCGTACTTCGCCTCCTCGGTGCGGTAGACGAGGTCGGGCTGGTCGTTGCGGATCATCGGCAGGTTGGTCGGGATCGGCACCACGCCGAGGCGGTAGATCTTGTCGAACTCCGAGGCCTCGGTCATGGCCGTACCGGTCATGCCGGAGAGCTTCTTGTAGAGGCGGAAGTAGTTCTGCAGCGTGACGGTCGCGAGCGTCTGGTACTCCTCGCGGACGGTGACGCCCTCCTTGGCCTCGATCGCCTGGTGGAGACCGTCGTTGTAGCGGCGCCCGGCGAGCATCCGGCCGGTGTGCTCGTCGACGATCAGCACCTCGCCGTCCATGACGACGTACTCCTTGTCGTTGCGGAACAGCTCCTTGGCCTTGATGGAGTTGTTCAGGAACGAGATGAGCGGGGTGTTGGCCGACTCGTAGAGGTTGTCGATGCCGAGGTGGTCCTCGACCTTGGTGATGCCGGGCTCGAGGACCGAGATGGTGCGCTTCTTCTCGTCGACCTCGTAGTCGACGTCGCGGACGAGGTTCTTGGTGATCTTGGCGAACTCGGCGTACCAGCGGACCTCGTCCTGCGTCGGGCCGCTGATGATGAGCGGGGTGCGGGCCTCGTCGATGAGGATCGAGTCGACCTCGTCGACGATGGCGAAGACGTGGCCGCGCTGCACGCAGTCCTCGATCGTGCTGGCCATGTTGTCGCGGAGGTAGTCGAAGCCGAGCTCGTTGTTGGTGCCGTAGGTGATGTCGCAGTTGTAGGCCTCGCGCCGCTCGTCGGGGCGCATCTGCGGGAGGATCACGCCGGTCGTCAGCCCGAGGAAGTGGTGGATGCGGCCCATCCACTCCGCGTGGTACTTGGCGAGGTAGTCGTTGACCGTGACGATGTGGACGCCCTCGCCGGCCAGCGCGTTGAGGTAGGACGGCAGCGTGGCGACCAGGGTCTTGCCCTCACCGGTCTTCATCTCGGCGATGTTGCCGAGGTGCAGCGCCGCGCCACCCATGATCTGCACGTCGTAGTGGCGCTGGCCGATGACCCGCTTGGCCGCCTCGCGCACCGTGGCGAACGCCTCGGGCATCAGGTCGTCGAGGGTCTCGCCCTTCTCGAGCCGCTCCTTGAACTCCACCGTCATGCCCTGGAGCTCGGCGTCGCTCATCTTGACGAAGTCGTCCTCGATGGCGCTGACCGCCTTGGCGATCGACTCCAGCTGGCGCAGGATCTTGCCTTCGCCGATGCGGAGCAGTCGGTCGAGAATCGCAGGCACGTGCGGGCACTCCTTGGGTCTGGGGGTAGCGGCGCCACTCTACCTAGCGGGTGATGGCGCTCCTGAATCTCGGCTGCCGGGCGGAGCGGGCGGGCGCTCTGCTCAGAAACGGAGCCTGGGAGCCAGGTCGCCGCGCGGCTCGACCGTGAGCTCGTCCATGCCGAGCCAGCCGGAGAGCCGGACCAGCTCGGCGGACAGCTCGTCGGCCGTGTCGGCCGGCGCACCGGGCTCGGCGTACGCCGCCTTGACGACGAGCCGGCCCGACTTGCGGTCGGCCTTGAGGTCGACGCGGCCGACGATCTCGTCGCCGAGCAGGAACGGCAGCACGTAGTAGCCGTAGATGCGCTTGGGCGCAGGGGTGTAGATCTCGATGCGGTAGTGGAAGTCGAAGAGCTTCTCGGTGCGCTCGCGCAGCCACACCACCGGGTCGAACGGGCTGAGCAGCGCGCGTGCGTCGACCTTGCGCGCGCGACGCGCGTCGCGGTGGAGGTACGCCGGCCGGTTCCAGCCCTCGATCCGCACCGGCTCGAGCTCACCCTCTGCCACGAGGTCGTCGATCGCGCCGAGCGTGGCGCGGTTGCCGGCCCCGGGCTGGAGCTGCATCCGGTAGTAGTCGGAGAGGCAGCGAGCGGTCGCCACGCCGTGGGACCTGGCCGCGCGCCGGATGAGCTCGCGGTTGGCCTCCTCGAGCGTCGGCGTCGGCGCCGCGAGGACCTCGGCGGGCAGCACCCTCTCAGGGAGGTCGTACTTGATCTCGAACTGGCTGTTGCGCTCGGCGATGGCCACCTCGCCGACCATGTAGAGGTAGTCGAGCGCTCGCCGGGTGGCCGACCAGTTCCACCCCCAGTGCTTCTTCGCCACCGGCAGACCCTCGTCGAGGTCACGGGCCGTCGAGGCGCCGCGCTCCTCGATCTCGGCCATCAGGCTCTTGACCAGCTCCTCGCTGACCTCGCTGCCCCACCACTTGTGGCGCTGGGTGCGGTAGGAGGCCATCCGGTGGCGCATCACCGGCCAGAGCTCGACGGGCATCAGGGCCTGGACGTGGGCCCAGTACTCGACCAGGCGTCGCGGCTTCCTCGCACTCGCTCGCGCGAGGAGGTCGACGTCGTAGGCGCCCATCCGGGAGTACAGCGGCATGAAGTGGGCCCGCTGCAGCACGTTGACCGAGTCGACCTGCAGCACGCCGGTGCGCTCGACCGTGCGGGAGAGCGTGCGCATCGTCGGCTGGTCGTGGGGCTTGTCGAGGAACCCCTGGGCCGCCAGCGCGATGCGTCGGGCCTGGCTGGTGCTGAGCGTGGTCACACCCTTCGTCACCCGTGCGACCCTAGTGCGCCCCACCGACACCGCGAGTCGGCGCATCTGCAGGTCGTAGAGCCGCCGAGTCGCGGTCAGGGGAGGTCGAGCAGCTTCTCGCGGACGGCGTACATGACGGCCTCCATGCGGGAGTGCAGCTGGAGCTTCTCGAGGAGGTTGCGCACGTGGTTCTTGACGGTGTTCTCGCTGATGAACAGCTGCCGGGCGATCTCGCGGTTGTTGTGGCCCTTGGCGACCAGGCGGAGCACCTCGAGCTCGCGCTCGGTCAGGCGGAAGCCGGGGACGGCGGAGCGGTCGGGTCGCGACATCTGCTTGAACTCGTCGATCAGCTTGACCGCCATCGACGGGCTGATCAGCGACTGCCCGTCGGCGACCACGCGGACGGCCTGGGAGACCTCGTCGATGGAGGAGTCCTTGAGCAGGTAGCCGGAGGCACCGCTCTTGACGGCCTCGTAGAGGTCGGCCTCCTCGTCGGAGGAGGTGAGCATGATGATCTTGGCGGCCGGGACGGCTTCCTTGATCTCCTGGCAGGCCTCGATGCCGGAGCGCTTGGGCATCCGGATGTCGAGGAGCACCACGTCGGGTGCGGTGCTGGACGCCATCGCCACGCCCTCGCGCCGTCACCGGCCTCGCCGACCACCTCGATGCCGTCCTCGGCAGCGAGCAGCATGGTCAGGCCTCGTCGGAACAGCTCCTGGTCGTCGACGACCAGCACTCGCGTCGGCTCGGGGGTCGCCGGCTCGTGGTTCAAGGACACCAGGGCATCATGACACGCCCGGGCCATGTCGGGGCCCGGTTCGCCAACCTCGATCACTAGGGGTCCATAGCCCGAACGGGCGGTATCGGCACGGGCACCCCAGGGGTGGGGTGGCGAGACCACCGCTACTCCTGAAGATCGAGGGAGATCACGCCGTAGTCGTAGCCGCGCCGGCGGTAGACCACGCAGGGCCGGTCGGTGTCCTTGTCGACGTACAGGTAGAAGTCGTGGCCGACCAGCTCCATCTCGTACAGCGCCTGGTCGAGCGTCATCGGCCACGCGCGGTGGGTCTTCTCGCGGACCACGAGCGGACCTTCACCGGTGACCGAGATCGGCCCGACCTGACGCTCGGCCGTCGACCGACTCGGAGTCGATGTCAGGGCCGGCACCGTCCTGCAGGGCCGCGTCGTCGAGCAGGTCGGCCACGCGGTCGTGCTTGTTCTTGTGCTCGCGACGGCGGTCGGCGGCACGGCGCATCTGGGCCGCCATCTTGTCGAGGGCGAGGTCGAGGGCGCTCATCTTGTCCTCGGCAGCGGCCTCGGCCCGGATGACGGGCCCCTTGGAGAACGCCGTCAGCTCGAGGCGTACGGCGCGGTCGGCCTGGCGGGGGTTGCGTTCGTTCTCGACCTCCACCTGGACGCGGATGATCCGATGGTCGTGCTTCTCGAGCCGGGAGAGCTTCTCGGTGACATGACTGCGGAAGCGGTCAGAGAGCTCACAGTGTCGGCCGGTGACGACCACGTCCATGGATACCTCCAGATACCGGTCGGGGATGGAGAGCGTGGAGTCCGTCCGGCCGACCTGGTCTTCGTCCCCACAACCGCCTGCTGAGGGGTTCGCAGCTTGCCCCATGTCCCGCCACTACTGCCCTTCTCCCCTCCTGCGCCATGTCTGATGACGCGGACGAGGCAGGACTTACCTCTAAGCCGCACCGTGATCGGTCGTCCCCTGCTGTCACGCCGGGGACGGCCTTACGTGGACCGTTTCGCCTGCGACTGGCATCGGCTAGCCACCCGGACAACTGTCTTGGCAACCTCTCAGGTGCCCGGGTGGTGCAACCACGGACCCGGACGGACTCCATAGCAACGACGGTAGGCCATCGGTGGTCACCACGAAACCCATGTCCCTGAACTTTCGCCGTGAACCGGTGGGCCCGTCCGCCGCGGCGGCGGCAGCCGTCGCCGGGTCGCCGCTGCGGTCGCCACGGCGAGGACGGTGAGGCCGCTCGCCTCCAGGGCGCGCTGGGCCTCGCGGGCGGTGGCGCCGGTGGTCAGCACGTCGTCGCAGACCACGAGCATGGCCTCGGTACGACGGCGCGTCGGTGGCCCGGCGAGCCGGCGCAGCGACCGGCTGGGACACCACATCGACCCCGCGAGGTTGGCCGCCCGTCCGGCGGCGTCGAGCCCCGCCTGGTCCGCCACGCGCGTCCGGAGCCGGAGCATCCGCAGCGGCCGGACGTCGTACCCCTGGTGCCGCAGTCGCACCGCCGCCCCCCGCGTGATGGTCCAGGTCGGGTCGTGACCACGGGCCCGGACGGTCGCGGGGCGAGACGGCACCGGGCACCAGCACGACGGGCACGTCGGCGGCGGCGTCGTCGACCGCACTGCGTACGGCGCGGGCCAGCAGGCCGCTCAACGGCCCGCGCAGGCCGTGCATGGCGCGCTCCTTGTGGCCGAGGACCAGGGCGCGGGCCGTGCCGGCGTACTCCGCGGCCGTCCATGGCATGACCATGCCCGCGGGCACCGGGGTCGGCCACGCGACGCGCGCCGGCTCGTGCAGCGTCGCTCGCGCACTCGGGACACAGCAACCGGCCGGGCCGGTCACAGCCGACGCACCGCGAGCCGAGCAGCAGGTCGACAGCCGCGTCGGCGATGGTGGCGAGCACGGTCGATGCCAGCACGCGGTGCGGGTGCGGCTCAACCTGCCGACACCGGGCTGTGGACGCAGTCAGCCGGCGTACTGGATCGAGGTCACCTGCAGCAACGGCTTCGTGCCGCCGCCCTCGGCGCCGGTGGGGTCGCCCAGCCCGTCGGTGGTCCGGATGTAGAGCGTCTCGTCCGGCACAGGTGAGCAGACCAGCGCCCTGGCGCGACCCGCGATGGTCAGCCGGTCGTCGAGCCCGGTCGATCCGTCGACCGGCACGGCGACGAACTGGGCGACGCTGCGGGTGAACTGGTGGAGCACCCCGACGCTGGTCGCCGAACGCCAGGCGATGTCGCGGATCCGCTGCCCGTCGTCCGCCGCCCCAGGGCAGGTTGCGCGACGGGGTGACGCCGACGGAGCTGGCCGAAGGAGTTGTAGCGGATCCGGCTGACCCGCAGCGAGTCGGACGCTGGCCGTGCACGACGGCCACCAGTCGGGTGCCGTCGCGCGAGACGAGGAAGCGTTGACGCGGGCGCCGGTGATGCCTGGCACGTGCACGAGCCGTGCGCTCGTGATGTCTCGGCGCGGTGTCGATCATGCTGACCCGAGCGCCGTCGGCTGCCCGGTCGACCACCCAGAGACGGTCGGCGAAGTCCCACGCGGGTCTGAGCAGCCGGGTTGCCCCGCTCAGCACCTCCTGGACGGCCACGTCGTCGTCGTCGACCGAGGACAGCTGCAGCGCGATGCCCTCCCCGGAGACGCTGGCGACCAGGTCGCCGCGGAGGCTGACGGCCACCTGCTCGACGCCGTACTGCCTCTGACCGAGCGGGCCGGCGAACCGGGGTGCTGGCGTCGGCGTCGCCGGACTCGAGCAGCCCGTTGCGCAGGACGAAGAGCGCCGAGCTCGCCTGGACGTCGGTCGGGGCGTACTCGGAGCCGAGGTCGACGCTGAACTCGGTGCCGCCGCCGGCGAAGGTCACCGGCTGGTCGTTGAGGGTGATGCTGAACGTCGAGACCCGCGGGTCCTGTCGCAGCGTCCACGCGAACTGGTAGACCATCAGCTTGGCGGCCTCCGGCGACAGCACGCTGACGTCGCCCTCCAGCGGGATGGACGCCTCGCCGTCCGCCGAGACCGGGACGGACAGGCCGAGTCTCAGGCCCGTGGGCACGAACGACCGGACCACGTCGGTCCCCGGGCCGTCGAGCAGCGCCTCGATCAGCGAGCCGGCGACCTGCTCGCTCCGGACGAAGATCGGCTCCGGGACGAGGATGCTCGCCGTCGGGTCGAGGAAGTAGACCGCGGCCGGGCGGTAGTGGTCCTGGAACCAGTCGTCGGTGACGACGAACTCGTCAGGTGCCTTGGCGATCCGCCACTCCTCGTTCTCCTGGACCATCGGGAAGCTCAGCTGCACGTCTCCGGACCCGCGCCGCCCGCGCCAGGTGCCGCGCGAGTCGATCCAGTTCGCGCCCTGGATGTCGACCCTGACGACGTCGTTGCCGGTCGCGCTGTCGCGACTCTCGTAGGTGACGATCTTGCCTCCCGGGTCCCAGGAGTTCCGGATGTCGCTGGCCAGGTAGAGGCGAGCGACATCGGTGCGGACCGGGTAGGCGGTCATGGCCTGGAGGAAGCCGTTCACGATCACCTGGGCGGGGTCGCCCTCCTGGGGCGGCTGGGCCCGGCGCTCGACGCCCTGGTCGGGCTGCGTGCGGACCTGGTCCTCGACCGGCACGACCGGACCGTCCTCGGGCAGCGCGACACACGCCGTCGTGGCCAGCATGGCCAGGATGACGAACGCCCAGAGCGGTCGTCCTGCGGATCCTGCTCACCCCACCACCTCGCGGGCGTCGGAGGGGACCAGCGGCAACGGGCTCTGCCGCAAGGGCGTGCCGACACGACGAGGCAGCGTCAGCCGGAACTGGGCTCCCTCGCCGAGCCGGCCCCAGGCCTGCAGCCAGCCGCCGTGCAGATGGGTGTCCTCGAGCGAGATCGAGAGGCCGAGGCCGGTGCCGCCACTGGTGCGGGCCCGTGCGGGGTCCGCTCGCCAGAACCGGTTGAAGACCATGGCCGACTCCCCCGGCTTGAGCCCGACGCCGTAGTCGCGCACCGCGATCGCGGCGGCCTCGTCGTCGCCATCCACGAGGACCACGACGTCCCGGGTCCCGGCGTGGTCGATGGCGTTGGTGACGAGGTTGCGCACGATCCGCTCCACGCGTCGTACGTCGGCTTCGGCCAGGCAAGGGTGGTCGGGCGCCTCGACGACGACGCGGATGTCCCGTTGGTCGGCGAGCGCGCGGGTCTGGTCGACCACCCGGTGGGCGACGTCGATCAGGTTGACCTCGTCGAGCTCGAGGACGGCGGCGCCGGCGTCGAAGCGACTGATCTCGAGCAGGTCGACCAGCAACGTCTCGAACCGGTCGAGCTCGGTCTGCAACAGCTCGGCCGCCCGCGAGGTCGCGGGGTCGAAAGCGCGGCGCGCGTCGTGCAGCACGTCGCCGGCCATCCGGACCGTGGTCAGCGGCGTGCGCAGCTCGTGGGAGACGTCGGAGACGAACTGCTGCTGGACGCGGCTGAGCTCCTCGAGCTGGCGGATCTGGCGTTGCAGGCTGCTGGCCATCTGGTTGAACGAGGTCGCCAGCCGTGCCAGGTCGTCTTCTCCCGAGACCCGCACGCGCTCCTGGAGGTGGCCGGCCGCCAGCCGCTCGGCCACCCGCCTCGCCATCCGCACCGGCGTGACCACCTGGCGGGTGACCAGCCAGGTCAGGCCGGCGACCAGGAGGAGCAGCAGCGCCGCGGCGGTGATGAGGGCCCGCGTGACCAGCGCGAGGGTCTCCTGCTCCTCGTCGAGCGGGAACAGGAAGTACGCCGTGTAGAGCTGGCCGTCGGCGGGCAGCTGGAACTGCGAACCCACCACGATCCCGGGCACCGTCGGCTCGCCGTCCTGGCGGATCCGCGTGTAGGTCCAGGCCGTGTCGGCGACCTCGGTGAAGTGCTCTCGCAGCGACACCGGGACGCTGTCGGTCTCCAGCCCCGGAGTCAGGTCCGCCCCCTCGCCGAACTCCGCCGTGGAGCCGACGTCGTCGTTGATGATGAAGCTGAAGCCACGGGAGTTTCCTCGTTGCAGGAACTCTTCGGCCAGCAGCGTCCGTTGCTGGTTCGGGTCGTTGTTGGTGGCGCTCGCACCGCTCGAGCTGCTTGTTGGCGTCCGCCATCGCGGTGCCGACCTCGGTCAGCACCGCGTCGACCCGATGGTCGAGGAGGCCCCTGCTGGGTCTGCTGCAGCAGGAACCACCCGACCGCGCTCACCACGATCGCCGAGAGGACGACCGTGCTGGCGACCACGCGCGCCTGGATCGACCGCCGCCAGAAGGTGAGGGCCCTGCGAAGCGCGGAACGGAAGGTGGAGCTGGCCATCGGCGTGTGCCCGCTGTCTCCTAGGTGCCGGCTTTGTAGCCGACGCCGCGGACCGTGACGACGATCTCGGGGCTCTCGGGGTCGTGCTCGACCTTCGACCGCAGCCGCTGTACGTGCACGTTGACGAGCCTGGTGTCGGCGGCGTGGCGATAGCCCCACACCTGCTCGAGCAGCACCTCGCGGGTGAAGACCTGCCACGGCTTGCGGGCCAGGCACACCAACAGGTCGAACTCCAGCGGCGTCAGGTTGATCTGCTGGCCGTCACGGGTCACCGAGTGGCCGGCGACGTCGATCGCGAGGTCGCCGATGGTCAGCGCCTCGTGGTCGCTGGCGTCGAACCGCCGCACCCGGGCGCGGATCCGCGCGACGAGCTCTTTGGGCTTGAACGGCTTGACGACGTAGTCGTCGGCGCCCGTCTCCAGGCCGACGACGACATCGACGGTGTCGCCCTTGGCCGTGAGCATCACGATCGGCACGCCCGACTCTGCCCGGATCTCCTTGCAGACGTCGATGCCGTCCTTGCCCGGAAGCATCACGTCGAGCAGCACCAGGTCGGGCCGGAAGTCGTGGAAGGCGTCGAGGGCGAGATCGCCGCGCGGGCAGATCCGGCTCTCGAATCCCTCTTGCCGCAGCACGATCATCAGCATCTCGGCGAGCGAGGCGTCGTCGTCGACGACGAGGACCCGCCCCTTGGACGCGAGGTCGGTGCCGTTGGTCATGCCGCAATAGTGCCAGCGAGAGCCCGGAATCTGGCGCTACTGCGCGCGGCTGACTCACCGCTGTCCGCGCGTGCCCATGGTCCGCACGACGACTCAGGGTGCGTTCCGTCCGACTGTCAGGTGCGTTGCAACGCGCGCGAACGTCGAGCGGGAGTACCCGGCAGATCCGGGGACATGCCGAGCGTAGCGAGGAACGACTCAGTAGCGGTACTGGTCGGACTTGTAGGGGCCCTCGACGGCTACGCCCAGGTACGACGCCTGCTCGTCGGTCAGCTCGGTGAGCCGGACGCCGAGGCTCTCGAGGTGGAGGCGGGCGACCTCTTCGTCGAGGTGCTTTGGCAGCACGTAGACGCCGACGGGGTACTGCTCCTGCTTGGTGAACAGCTCGATCTGCGCCAGCACCTGGTTGGTGAACGAGTTGGACATCACGAAGCTCGGGTGACCCGTCGCGTTGCCGAGGTTCATGAGGCGACCCTCGGAGAGCACGATGATCGCGTTCCCGGTCGGGAAGGTCCACAGGTCGACCTGGGGCTTGACGTTGGTGCGCACGACGCCGTCGTACTTCTCCAGGCCGGCCATGTCGATCTCGTTGTCGAAGTGGCCGATGTTGCCCAGGATCGCGTTGTGCTTCATCCGGGCCATCTGGTCGACGGTGACGACGTCCTTGTTGCCGGTGGCGGTGATGATGATGTCGGCCTGGTCGAGGACGTCGTCGAGCCGGGCGACCTGGTAGCCGTCCATCGCGGCCTGCAGCGCGCAGATGGGGTCGATCTCGGTGACGATGACGCGGGCGCCCTGGCCGCGCAGCGACTCGGCACAGCCCTTGCCCACGTCGCCGTAGCCGCAGATGACCGCGACCTTGCCGCCGATGAGGACGTCGGTGGCGCGGTTGATGCCGTCGACGAGCGAGTGGCGGCAGCCGTACTTGTTGTCGAACTTGGACTTGGTGACCGAGTCGTTGACGTTGATGGCCGGGAAGAGCAGCGAGCCCTCGCGCATCATGTCGTAGAGCCGGTGGACGCCCGTCGTGGTCTCCTCGGTGACGCCCTTGATCTCGGCGGCGATCTTGGTCCACCGGTCGGCGCTCTCGGCCAGGCTGTCGGTCAGCACCTGGAAGATGACCTGCTGCTCGTGGCTGGTCGCCGACGCCGGGTCGGGTGCGGCCTCGTTCTTCTCGGCGTCGAGACCGAGGTGGACCAGCAGCGTGGCGTCGCCGCCGTCGTCGAGGATCATGTTGGCGAAGCGCTTGGCACCGTCAGGGCCGTCGGGCCACCGCAGGATCTGCTGGGTGCACCACCAGTACTCCTCCAGCGACTCGCCCTTCCAGGCGAACACCGGGACGCCGGCAGGCGCTTCGACGGTGCCGTCGGGGCCGACGGCGACGGCGGCCGCGGCGTGGTCCTGGGTGGAGAAGATGTTGCAGGACGCCCAGCGCACCTCGGCACCGAGGGCGACGAGGGTCTCGATGAGGACTGCTGTCTGGATCGTCATGTGCAGCGAGCCGGCGATCCGCGCACCGGTGAGCGGCTTCTCGTTGCCGTATCGCTCCCGCATGGCCATCAGGCCGGGCATCTCGTGCTCGGCGAGCTTGATCTCGGTGCGACCGAAGTCGGCCAGAGAGATGTCGGCGACCTTGAAGTCCATCAGGCGTCCTCACGGGATTGCGGTGGTCGAGAGCGCGATCAGGTTAGACCTGCGATCGGACGTTCGAAGAATCCTCACGACCCCCTCACCCGCCGGATGAGAGTCCTCTCATGCAGGTCTCATGGCCCGCCCATGAGGCAGCCCGACACTCGCGTCCATGAGGGCTGCGGCGAAGGGTGCGGTGGTGCTGCTGGTGACCTTGCCGATGCTCGCGTACGTCGCGGGACGGCTCGTCGCCTCGCCGCCCGACCCCGGTCCCAGGTCGCCGGTGATCCTGGACGGCTCGATGTCCCCGTCCCCGACTCCGACTCCGTCCCCTCCCCCTCGGCCTTCCGGGAACCAACCGGGCGAACCCGGCGACGGCCGGGACGAGGAGGACGACGAGGACGACGAGGACGACGAGGGAGTCCGCGTGGTCAACCCGACGCCGACCAGGGTGGGCGAGGATGACGGTGCACCAGATTCGGAGGGCGACGATCACACCGATGACGACACCGACGTGGGGGACGACTGACCACGCGGTTGGGCGTGCCCCTGTCCGGCGGTTCGCGCAGGTCTCGGTCCGCACCAGGCTTGCCGTCGTCATCGCCCTGCTCACGATGGTCGCGATGACCGGCGCGGGCGTGCTCGTGTGGACCCTCGAGTCCGCGCGGATCGACGCCGGGGTCAGCGAGCAGATCGACCAGGAGATCGACGAGTTCCGCGTGTTCGAGAGGGAGGGCGTAGACCCCGAGACGGGGGCCGGGTTCACCGACGCGATCAGGCTGGTCACGGTGTTCCTCGAGCGCAACGTCCCGGACGACGACGAGATGCTGGTCGCCTACCAGGGTGACCAGCCGCGCAGCCGCACCCCCAACCGGTACGGCGAGAGCTTCCTGGACGACGCGCAGTACCAGCGCGCGGTCAGCTCGCTGCTGGCCGCGGGAGGTACGCACGAGATTGACGACGCGGCGTACGGCGAGGTCTGGGTGACCGCCGTGCCCGTGCGGGGCGAGACCGACAACGGCGCGCTGGTGATCGTCAACTTCCTCGACGACGAGCATTCCGAGCTCGCCAGCACGCTGCGCACGTACGCGGTCGTCGCGGTGCTCTCCCTGGGACTTATCACACTGCTCGCGGCACTGCAGTCGGGGCGGCTGCTGGCCCCGCTGCGGTCCGTGCGCGAGATCGCCAGCGACATCACGACCAGTGACCTGTCCCGGCGGATCCCGGAGACCGGCAACGACGACATCACCGCGCTCACCCGGACGTTCAACGACATGCTCGAACGCCTGGAGGACGGGGTCGAGTCGCAGCGGCGGTTCCTCGACGACGCCGGCCACGAGCTCCGGACGCCGCTCACTGTGCTGCGCGGCCACCTCGAGCTGCTCGACCCCGAGGACCCCGACGAGGTGGCCCGCACGCGCACCGTGCTGCTCGACGAGGTGGACCGGATGAGCCGGCTGGTCGGGGACCTGATCCTGCTGGCCAAGAGCAGGCGGCCCGACTTCGTGCAGGCGCGGCCCACGGACCTCGCCGGGCTGACGGTGGCGCTGATGGCCAAGGCACGTAGCCTGGGCGACCGCGACTGGGCGCTCGCCGACGAGGGGGGCGGGACCGTCGTGGTCGACGAGCAGCGCGTCACCCAGGCGGTACTCGCCCTGGCCGACAACGCGGTGAAGCACACGAGTCCCGGCGACCGGATCTCGCTGGGCTCGGCGCGCGACGGCTCCTGGCTGCTGCTGTGGGTCGAGGACTCCGGGCGCGGAGTGACCACCGAGGACCGCGAGCGGATCTTCGAGAGGTTCGGCCGCTCGACGGCCGGCCGGGTCACCGATCCGGACGACGAAGGGTTCGGTCTCGGGCTCTCGATCGTGCGAGCGATCGCCGAAGCGCACGGCGGTACTGTCGGCGTGCGGGACGCCGCCACCGGTGGTGCACGCTTCGAGCTGCGGCTGCCGACCGAGCGACGGGCGGACACGCCCTGATGGCCCGCGTGCTGATCCTCGAGGACGAGGTGCGCATCGCCTCGTTCGTGGCCAAGGGGCTTCGGGCGGAGGGCCACCAGCCGACGGTGGTCGCCGACGGCCGTCAGGGCCTGGACGAGGCGCTCTCCGGGATGTTCGACCTGGTGATCCTCGACATCGGGCTGCCCGGCCTCGACGGTTTCGAGGTCCTGGAGGCGCTCCGCGCCCAGGGCAGTCGGCTGCCGGTGATCGTGCTGACCGCACGCGACTCCGTGACCGACACGGTCTCGGCGCTGGAGGGCGGCGCCGACGATTACATGCCCAAGCCGTTCCGCTTCGCCGAGCTGCTCGCGAGGGTGCGCCTGCGCCTGCGGCAGTCGGACGCCGCGTCGGCCGGCCCGGCACGGGAGGACTTCCTCGAGGCCGGCGGCGTCCGCCTCGACCTGCGCACTCGCAAGGCCACCGTCGCGGGTCGCGACGTCGACCTCTCGGCGCGCGAGTTCGCACTAGCCGAGGTGTTCATGCTCAACCCCGGCCAGGTGCTCAGCCGCGAGCAGCTGCTCGACCACGTCTGGGGGTACGACTTCGACCCCGGCTCCAACGTCGTGGACGTGTACGTCGGCTACCTGCGGCGCAAGTTCGGGGCGAGCACCATCAGCACGGCGCGCGGCATGGGCTACCGGTTCAACGTCTGACTCACCGCCTGGCGGCGAAGCCGGTCAGCCGGGCGCGGGGCAGTCGCTCGAGCACCGGCTGCAGGATGTCCGCCACCTCGCGCGGCTCGGGCCGCTCGCCGGGCCGGCGTCCGAGGCAGGCCCGCACCACCTTGGCGACCTCCGCGGGCGTGCTCCCGGGTAGCTCCGGCGGGTCGGCCACCACCTGCGGGTGGCGGTCGGCGACCTCGGCAGCGTCCGGCTCTCCGTCGGCGTACGGGCGGTGGCCCGCGATGGCGTGGAACAGCGTCGCGCCCAGCCCCCACACGTCGCTGGCCGGACCGGGTGCGCCGAGCCGGCCGGGGTCGGCCTGCTCGGGCGAGAGGTAGGCATCGGTGCCGATCACGTGGTCCAGCCGAGCGGCGTCCTCGACCGACCGCATCACCGACAGGTCGATGAGGCGGGCGGGCGCACCCATGATGACGTTGCTCGGCTTGACGTCGAGGTGCACCTGGCCGACGCGACGGAAGTAGTGCAGGGCCGACGCGACGTCGATCGCGAGGGGGAGGTACTGCTGGGCCTGGAGCGGTCCGTAGCGCCGTACGAGTGACGAGAGCCGCGGCCCGTCGACGTGCTCGAGAACCAGGTGCGGGCGGTCGCCGTCCACGACGTGGCGCAGGGCGCGCACGACGCCGGGATGGTTCACGGTGGCCAGCGCGACAACCTCGCGCCGGAGTCCTCGCCGGCTGGAGCGGTCCTCGACCTGACCGGGTCGCAGCATCTTGACCACGACCGGCGCGTAGGTGACCTCGTCGAACGCGAGGTAGGCCTCGTAGGCGGCACCACCGCCGAGCAGCCGCATCGCGGTCAACTCGGCGGTGATGGCGTCACCTTCTCGCAGGCCCCAGGTGTCCGGGGTGCCCACGTCAGCCGCGGGTGTCGTTGCGGGACCGGTCGTTGGTCTTGTTCCCCGACCAGTCGCGCTTGTCGCCGCCGGCCCCGTCGCGGGTCCAGTCGCGGGTCTTGTCCCCGCGGCTGGAGTCGCGGTCACGGCTCACCCCGGTGAAGCGGCTGTTCGTGGCGTCGTTGCTGTTGCCGGTGCCGCTGTTGCCCGTGCCGCCGCCGGTGTTGCCGCCGGTGTCCGTGTCGTCGTTGGTGTCGTCGTCGTCCCGGTCGTCGACCAGGACGAGGTCGACCCGGTCCTCCTCGCGCTTGACCAGGTCGCTCTCCGCGGCGGAGGCGGTGGACGTCGAGAGCAGTCCTGCCGCGAGGAGCGTGGCGGTGCCGAGGGCGGCCGAGGCGGCCAGGGTGTTGGCGTGCTTGCGGTTCATGGTCGGTTCCTTCCCGGGGCCTGGATCGGCCGGGCCCCTGCGTCGTTCGGACGCGTCCCACGGTGGTGGGCGGGAGTGAAGCGACCATGAGCCCCGGATGAGACGGCTCTCATCCCTGGAGCCGCGCCGGGACGTCATACGAACCGAGGTGTCTACGGCTCGACTCGTATGACGTCAGCGGGCAGCCGAGCTCAGTGGCCGGCGGGCGGTGGCGGCTCGGGGCGCTCGTCGGGAACGTGGTCGGCCTGGTAGAGGTCGGGCTCGAGGTAGATGACCTGGGCCAGGGGCTCGGCGGCGCGTACGGCGCGCTCCGCGGCATCGATGGCGCCGGCCAGCTCCTCGATCGTGGTGCCCGGGCGGACGCCCAGCTTGGCGGCCACCAACAGCTCTTCGGGTCCCAGGTGCAGGGTCTTCAGGTGGATGACCCGCTCGAGGGAGTCGTGCGCGGTGAGGGCCCCTCGGATGCGCTCCTCGGCCTCGGGTGCGGCCGCCTCGCCGAGCAGCAGGCTCTTGGTCTCGATCGCCAAGGTGATGGCGACCAGGACCAGGAGCAGGCCGATGAGCGCGGTGCCGCCGACGTCGAAGTAGAGGTTCTCGGTGATCAGCGCGAGTGCGACGGCAGCGAACGCGAACACCAGGCCGAGCAGGGCCGCCAGGTCCTCGAGCAGGATCACCGGCAGCTCTGGTTGCTTGGCCCGCCGGATGAACGAGACGAGGGAGGCGTCGCCGCGGACCTTGTTCGTCTCGATGATGGCGGTGCGGAACGACAGCGACTCGAGGACGATCGCGATGCCCAGCACGACGAGCGGGACCCACCACCATCGGCTGTCCAGGATCGAGTCCTCCGGGTGTCCGTGCGCCTCGTGGATCTCGTGGTACTTGTGGTACGCCTCGTAGAGCGCGAAGAGCCCGCCGACGCTGAACAGCACGATCGCCACGATGAAGGAGTAGATGTAGCGCTCGCGGCCGTAGCCGAAGGGGTGCGCCTCGGTCGCCTCGCGGCGGCTCCGCTTGCCGCCGAGCAGCAGCAGGCCCTGGTTGCCGGCGTCGGCCACGGAGTGGATCGCCTCGGCAAGCATCGAGCTCACACCGGTGAGCAGGAACGCCACGAACTTGGTGACGGCGATGCCGGTGTTGGCCAGCAGCGCCGCCACCACCGCCTTGGTCCCACCTTCGGTCGACATGCTGGGAGGCTATCGGGGCGAGCGGGTTCAGTCGTTGACCAGTCCGATGCTGAGGTACTGGGCCGCGTAGCGCCCGCTCAGCAGCAGCGAGGCGTAGCGCGCCACTTCCGACGCGGCGTCGGCGTCGATGGTCTCGGTGCGCACGCCGTGCTCGGCAGCGGTGGCCTGGAGCCGACCACGCTGTTCGCGGACGACCACGTCGTCCGCGCCGTCGTCGAGGACGACGAGCACGGGTCGCAGGTCCGCCGGCTCGTCGGTGAAGGGGTCGTCGAACACGTTGCGCGGCGCCACGGCCTCGATCACCGGCAGCAGGTGCTCGGCGTCGCCGGCGATCGCGGTCCGGCCGCTGGCCTGCCGGATCGACTCGGCGACCCGTCGGGCCGCCCGCGCAGCAAGCACGGACCCGCCCCAGACGACCGGGTTGGCGTCAGCCAGCGCGATCGCCAGGATCTTGGCCGGGTTGACCGAGATGTCGCGGTGCGGCGAGCACGACGACGCCACGCGGTCGAGCGCCTCGGCGACCTGTTCGTGGTCGGCCGGCGGGCCGAGGTCGACGCGGTCGAGGTACTCCAGCACGAGGACGGCAGTGGCCAGCTGGTCGCGCGCGGTGCTCGGCAGGATCGTGCTCCATCGCCCCTCGGCATGCTGGGCGACCAGTGACCGCGGCGGGCAGGCGACCACCACCTGGCAGCCGCGCCGGACCGCCTCGGCGACCGCGGACGCCGTACCGACGTCGCTGCCGTCGGGAGCGAGTACGACGACCAGGTCGAGCGCACCGGCCCATCCGGGCAGCCCAGGGTTGGGCCACGCCACGAACGGCACCGGGCACCACGGCTCGAGTGCGGCCCGCAGCAGCCGGGAGTCCGGCCCCGCGGCCACGACGGCACGCGGGCGGGCCTGCTCGCGCGCCACAGCGACGGCCTCGGCCAGCGCCGCCTCGGCCTCGACGGCCTCGCGCCGCACCCTGGCCCCGGACTCGGCCAGCGTGCGCAGCCTGGGGTCGGCGTGCTCCAGTGCGGCGTCGTCGTCGAGCCTCGACTCGTCGAACCAGGGAACCATCGTCGATGACCGGGTGATCTCAGTCGGGCCGGCGGGCCTCGTCGACGAGCAGCACCGGGATGCCGTCGCGCACCGGATAGGCCAGCCCGCAGCCGGTGCACACCAGCTCCTCGCCGACCTCCTCGAGCCCGGCTCGGCAGCTCGGGCAGACGATCACCTCGCGCAGGGACGGGTCGATGTTCATGGGCTCCTCCTGATCCGGGCCAGCACCTCGTCGCGCACGCGCTCCATGGTCGCAGTGTCGGCGCCCTCGACGTTGAGCCGCAGCAGGGGCTCGGTGTTGGAGGGGCGGACGTTGAACCACCAGCCGTCGGTGGTCACGGTCAGCCCGTCGAGGTGGTCGACGACGGCGCCGTTCGCGGCGTACGCCGCCTCGATCTCGGCTACCACGGCCGCCTGGTCGTCGACCGTCGAGTTGATCTCGCCGCTGACGACGTACCGCTCGTACGTCGCGGCGAGCTCGGACAGCGAGCGGTCGGTGTCGGAGAGGGCGGACAGTGTGTGCAGCGCGGCGAGCATGCCGGAGTCGGCGCGCCAGAAGTCGCGGAAGTAGAAGTGCCCGCTGTGCTCGCCGCCGAAGACTGCGTCGGTCTCGGCCATCGTGGCCTTGATGTACGAATGGCCGACGCGGGTGCGGACGGGTGTGCCGCCGAGCTCGGTGACGATCTCGGGCACGGCGCGGCTGGTGATCAGGTTGTGGATCACGCTCGCACCCGGCTCGCGCAGCAGCTCGCGGGCGGCGATCAGCGCGGTCAGCGTGGACGGCGGCACGGCGCGCCCGCGCTCGTCCACCACGAAGCACCGGTCCGCGTCGCCGTCGAACGCGAGCCCCACGTCGGCACCTTCCTCGACGACGCGGGCCTGGAGGTCGCGGAGGTTCTCCGGCTCGATCGGGTTGGCCTCGTGGTTCGGGAAGCTGCCGTCGAGCTCGAAGTACATCGGCACGACCTCGACCTGCTCACTGCCCATCGCGCCGAAGACCGCCGGTGCGGTCAGCCCGGCCATGCCGTTGCCGGCGTCGATGACGACCTTGAGCTGCCGTCCCTCCACGGGGGCCAGGCCGAGCAGGTGGGCGGCGTACTCGTCGAGCAGGTCGACGTGGGTGATCGAACCCGCGTGCTTGCTGGCCGGCGGGTCGCCGCCGAGCACCGCGTCGCGGATCTCGGCGAGGCCGGACTCCATGCCGACCGGCTGCGCACCGGCCCGGCAGAGCTTGATGCCGTTGTACTGCGCGGGGTTGTGGCTGGCGGTGAACATCGCGCCCGGGTGGCCCAGGTGGCCCGAGGCGAAGTACAGCCCGTCGGTCGAGGCCAGGCCGATGTGCACGACGTCCGCGCCGGCTCCGGACGCGCCCTCGGCGAACGCCCCGGCCAGCCCTGGCGAGCTGGGTCGCATGTCGTGCCCGACGACCACGGTGCCGGCGTCCGTCACCGACACGAACGCCGCACCGGTCCGTCGCGCGAGCTCCTCGTCGACCTGGTCGGGCACGGTGCCGCGGACGTCGTACGCCTTGAAGATCGCGCGCACCACGTCCGGGTCCAGGCTGCTCACCCGAGCGACTCTAGTGGCGCGGTCGCTTGCCGTGCTCCGCTGGTTGAGGAGGGCCGCCTCGCGGCCCGTCACGAAACCCGCGGAACGGTCAGCGCTTCGGTCACCGGGTCTCGTGACGGTCGCTGCGCGACCTCCTCGACCAGCGAACTCAGTCGGTGGTGAGCATCCGCAGGTGACCCTTGCGGGCCACCTCGCGGCCGGTCTCGGCGGCGGGCGCGGCCACGGAGACGGAGACCGGGCGCGCTGCTTCGCGGACGGCGTCGGCCAGCGCCAGCAGGTCGTCGGTGGTGGGGCCGCCCGCCCGCGGGTCGGGCGCCAGTCGCAGCACGTCCCAGCCGCGCGGCGCACTGAGCCGCTCGGAGTGGGCTTCGCACAGGTCGTAGGCGTGCGGCTCGGCGTACGTCGCCAACGGACCGAGCACGGCGGTCTGGTCGGCGTAGACGTAGGTGAGGGTGCTGACCGCCGGCCGGCCGCACGCGGTGCGGGAGCAGCGGCGCGTGAGACTCACGACGCGACCGTACCTTCCGCCGGAGCGCGCCAGGCTTAGGCTCGCTGCCATGGAGTCGGCGACGCGTCGCACGGTACGCGACCGGCGGGGCCGCGGGATGCGTGGGCCGGCGGTGCTGCCGGACCGGCCCGGCGAGCCGATGCTGCCGACCGCTCGCGAGCGGTTCGACGAGCTGGTCCTCGAGGTCGTCGCCGACATCGAGAAGCGCTGGGCCGACCGGCTCGGCCTGGTCGAGTACGCCGTCGAGGACGCGCCCCAGATCCCGGACGACTGGGCGTCCGGAACCGTGCCGCTCTCGTCATTGATCCGCGGCAGCGGTGGCAAGTCGACGCGCCTGGTGCTCTTCCGCCGGCCGATCGAGCACCGGAGCGAGACGCGCGCCGATCTCGAGGCGCTGGTGCTCACCGTGCTGGTCGAGCAGGTGGCCGAGCTGCTGGGTGTCGACCCGGCCGACGTCGACCCGAGGTACGACGCGGGCGACTCGAGGGCGAGCGGCGTGTCGGCGTCCCAGGGCAGGGCCGGGCGAAGGTCCGGCAACCACCACCGGCCGGTCCGCACCAGCTCGTGCAGCCCGACCACCGTGGCACCGCCGTCGACGGTCACCACGGCACCGCGAACGGCGGTCGCGGTCGGCGTCACCTGGACGAGGACCGCGTCCTCCGGGAGCCGCACCGGCACCGTGCGACCGGGCGCAAGGTCGACCCGCTGGACCTCCTTGCCACCGCCCGAGAGCCGCGCCAGCACCTCGGCCGACCCCACGGAGTCGGCCCTGAGCAGCACCGTGGAACGCCCGTCGGGAAGGATCGCCTGCGTCGCCTCGGAGACGGCCTGCAGGGGTACGGCGTGGGACAGGTCGCCTTCGACGAACGACCGCAGCGAGGCGGTCAGCGGACCCGTCGCCTCGACGTGGACGCCGACGGCACCGTCCTTGACGGCCGCCCTGAGGATCGCGGTGAGGGCGACCCGGGTGACCGAGCCCGGCGGTACCCGCACGTCCTCGAGACCCTGCGGTCGGAAGGCGGAGTCCTCGGTGACCACGCGGACCACGGCCCGAACCTCCGTGTCGCCCTCGTTGGCCAGGACGAGCGCGCGGGTACCCGTGCCCTCCGGGAGCCCGAGGAGCAGCAGGTCCTCGCCCGGCTGCTGGGCTGCCAGCCAGTCGACGCCCGCCTCGCCGCGCCCGAGCTCGTCGAACGAGTCGGCGGCGTACACGCCGAGCCGCCCGCGCGACACCACGACGTGGGCGGCCAGCTCACCGCGCAGCGGGATCTCCCGGGCCAGGTTGAGCCGCAGGCTGCGCCCGCCGGGCACGGTGATGCCACGCAGGGACGGCGCGTCGACGAGTCCCCGGGGACCGATGACGGTGATGTCGGCGACGGCCGGGCCGGGATCGGGGTTGACCAGCTCGACCACCGAGGTGTGCCGGGCGGCCGCGCCGAGGCCGGTGAACCACTGGTCGGACTCCGGAGCCCGGCAGGACACCGCAGCCGGCCCCTCGTCCTGCCGTGACGCCAGCAGGCCCGGCGCGGTCGCGTCGGTGCCCCGGACGGTCACCGGTCGCGAACCGGGCTCGGCGGTGGCGGGACGGTCGGCCTGGATGTCGACGGGCGTGGCCGCTCCACCGCCCGACTCGGCGACCTCGACCTGCCCTGCGCGGCCGGTCGCGCTGGCCACGGAGACCTCGCGGGCCGTCGGTGATGCTGCTCGGGACAGGTCAAGATGGCCAGGTTGAGGCTGGTCTCGCTGGGCGGGTGCGACGAGTCGTCCACGTCGGCGGGCTGAACGAGCGCAAGCGCGCCGACCGTGAGTGCCGGCAGTGCGACGGCGAGCAACGCGGTGAGGTTGAGCCGGGCCCGCAGCCCGCGCGCGACGCGCTCGGGCGGCGGCAGTGCCGCGCGGCGTCCTCGAGTGCGGCTCATGCGGCACCTCGCTGGCCGACCGGGCTGGGGACCGGCTCGTCGTCCGACCTGCTGCGCGCCTGGCGCCGTCGAAGGCGCGCACATCACCAGCACGACCAGGATCGCCACGCCCTGCACGACCAGCAGGACGACGCGCAACCACGACGTCGGACCGTCGAGCGCGCCTTCGTCGACGGCACGGCTGACCTGCCAGGCTCTCGTGGAGCGGTCCTCGGCGCTGGCCTGGTCCAGGCCGCCCGACGCGTCGAGCCCGGCCGCGACGCTGCCGTCGGCCGGGGCCGGCAGCACGACGTACTGGACGCCCGCGTCGGCCAGCCGCGCGACGGTGGCCGCGCGCGGGCGCGAGGTCAGCAGCTGCACGTCTGCGTCGAAGTCGGGGTCCGTCGGTGTCGCCGCGAGGATCTCGTCCTCGCCGATGGTGACGCCGTCGCCGCGCCGTACGGCGTAGGTGAGGCCCTCCTCGACGCTGCCCCGGATGACCAGGATGCCGTGGGCCGGCCCGCGGAGCGCGTCTTGGACCATGTACGCCGGGATCCCGGTGTCCCGCTCGTCGGTCAGCTCGCCCGGGCCCTCGAGCACGAACCACGCCAGCCCCAGGACCGGGACGACGGCCGCGACAGCCGTCAGCGCGACCGGCACCAGCCGACGCAAGGACGTGCCGGTCCTGCGGGCGCGGGTGGCCAGGCCGTGGATCGCGATGAACGCGGCGACCACGAACGTGCCGCGGAGCACCACGAGGAAGAAGCCGAGCCCCGGCCGCGCCTCGCCCACCGGAAGGTCGAGGCGGACGGCTGCCCAGCGCGGCCGAGGTGACGGCCGCGACGAGAGCCACGATCCACACGACCAGGACGGGGATGCGCGTCCGGGACGGGACGAGGGCGAGCACGGCCATCACGAGCAGCGCGACGCCGAGCCACCACGGCGCGCCGAGGTCTCCGGGGAGCCGGCCACCGAGCAGGTCCTCGAAGCCCAGGTTGGGGTCGGGCAGCCGGCCGGAGTCGAGCAGCAGGCTGCGCGCGGCGCCGTTCACGACGGCCGGGAGCCACCATGACGAGAGCAGCACGGGCACGCACGCGAGCATCGCTGTCGGCGGTCCCCACACCGAGCGGTCGCGCATCAGTGCTGGCGCGATGCCGAAGCCGACCCCCACCAGCGCCCCGCCCAAGACCGCGGCGAAGAACCACGCGACGGGCGTGAACGCCGCCACCAGAGCCAGCAGCAGACCCGACCGCCAGGCCGCGCGCCAGCGCCGGTCGGGCTCCGGGTCGGCGAAGCCCAGGGCGGCGTGCCCGAGCCACGGCAGCACCGCGGTGACCACCACGATCCCCAGTCGGCCGTCGCCCCAGGCGCCGCTGACGACCGGGACCAGCGCGTAGGTGGTGGCCGCCACGGCCAGCAGCCAGCGCGGCGCACCGGCCGCGTCGCTGAGGCGGCCCACGACGCGGAGGAACCGCCACGACCCCCACAGCGCGACGGGTACGGCGAGCAGCAGGATCGCCGAGACCGCCGCGGCGACGCTGCCGCCGAGAACGGTGGCGAGCAGGGCCAGCGGCAGCACGTACGGCGGAGCCGGTACGTCCGTCCCCTGGCCCAGCGCGTGCCAGGCCTCGTTCTGCAGCCGCCACAGGTCGCCGGCGTCGGCGGGCGCGGCCGAGAGTCCTCCACCGCTGACGGGCCCGATCGCCTCGCGGGCCCCGAAGAGCACCAGCAGCACGAACACCGCCACCCCGAGTGCCACCGGGTTGGTGAGGAAGCGCGCCACGATGCCCGATGTCGGCCTCCGGGCCCTCGTCGTCGTCGGCCGCGGCTCGGTCCTGCGCCGGCCGGCGCGGCGTGACCGGGTGGTCCACCTCGGCCGCCGCCGCGGCCGCGCGGCGGCGTTCGGCGACGTCCTGGGCCTGCAACGTCAGGGCGGTGACGAGGTCGCTGACCGCGTCGAGGCCGTGCCGGTAGGGCAGCCACCAGGGCGCCAGCAACCCGCGGACGTCGTGCTCCGGCCCCTGCGGATGATCGGGGCGTCTGCGGCGTCGCTCGCGCCGGGCGGCCAGCACCTGGCCGGGGCTGCCGTACAGGGAGACCAGGGCGGCCAGCTCGTCGAGGGCCTGCCCGACCGCGCGGACGAGCAGGAAGCCGACCACGCGCAGCAGCGTCCCGAGGCCGAGACGGACCACCTGCCAGGGCAGCGAGCGGCCGCGGGCGTTGACCAGCAGCGTGTACATCGCGGCGCGGCGTTCCTGGTAGTGCGTGTGGCGGCCGGTGAGCGGCGTACGCCGGACGCCACGGTGGGCGGCCTCGACGTGGAAGACCACCGCCGAGGGCACCACGATCGTCTTGTGGCCGGCCGCCGCGGCGCGCCAGCCGAAGTCGATGTCGTTGCCGAACACCGCGAGCTGGTCGTCGAAGCCACCCAGGTCCTCGAGCACCGAGCGGCGCACGAGCATGCCGGCGGTGTTCACGGCGAGCACGGTGCGCACCTCGTCGTGCTGGCCCTGGTCGTACTCGCTGCGCTCCAGCCCGGTCTCGCGGCGCCCGGTGCCGGAGATCGTCACGCCCACCTCGAGCAGGCGGCGCAGCGAGGGCCACTCGCGCAGCTTGGGGCCGAGCACGTCGGCCTCGGGGTCGGCCTCGGCGGCGGCCAGCAGCTCGGCCAGCGCGTCGGGTGCCGGGTTGGCGTCGTCGTGCAGGATCCAGACCCACTCGAACGCGGCGGCAGCCTCCCCGGCGTGCTCCAGGCCGAGGCGTACGGCGGCCGGGAACGACGTCGACGACGGCGCGCGCACCACGGCTCCGGCCCCGAACGCCGACCCGAGCAGGTCAGCGGACGCGTCCTTGCTGCCGGTGTCCACGGCGACGACCCGACCCGGACGTGCGCGCTGGCCCTGGAGGCCGGCGATCACCGAGGGCAGCCACCGGGCGCCGTCATGGCTGACGACGAGCGCGAGGACGCGCTCTCCCGGGGGCGGATTCACGGGGGTTCACGTTAACGAGCCGTCGGTGACCCCATCGAATCGCCGGCCCGAACCACAGGTCCGTCGGGCGCGCCGTCCCGCCTTGGACTGAGGAAGCGAGGACGCCTGTCAAGCATGCGCGAGCCGCAAGCGGTCTGCGTTCTCGCTGACGAGGGACAGGCGGGACGCTCGAAGCGCGCCCGACATGCGAGCGGAGCGAGCGAAAACTACACGGCCTTCTTCTTAGCTTCCGGCGCTCGCGCTCGGAGAGGCCGCCCCAGATGCCGAACCGCTCGTCGTTGGTCAGGGCGGACTCGAGGCACTCGTTGCGGACGTCGCAGGTGAGGCAGACCTTCTTGGCCTCCCGCGTCGAACCGCCTTTTTCGGGGAAGAAGGCCTCCGGATCTGTCTGCGCGCACAACGCGCGCTCCTGCCAGCCGCCGTCCTCGGCTTCTGCGCTCGAGGAGAAACAGTTCTCTCACGGCACTCGCCCTTTCGACCCGGTCCTCCGCACCCGACCGGTGCCGGGTGGCTCGGAAGAACACTGTTGGAATTACATGCCTGTCGTACACCGGAAGTCAAGCCCGCGTCTGGTATACGCGGAAACCCGGACCTCCGGTCCTGGGGGTGGTCCAGACCGGCTGGAGGCCCTGCGGCAGGCTGGTCGCCATGCCCGAAGGCCTCCGCCGCATCACCGTGCTGTCCGGTGGCGTGGGGGGTGCGCGGTTCCTGCAGGGACTGCTGCACGGGATCCGCGAGCGGATCCTGCCGGGAGTCGCCCAGGACGCCGAGGTCACCGTCGTCGCCAACACCGGCGACGACTGGTGGGTGCACGGGCTGAAGATCTGCCCCGACCTCGACACCGTGATGTACACCCTCGGCGACGGCATCGACCACGAGCGCGGCTGGGGCCGGCGCGACGAGACCTGGCACGCCAAGGAGGAGCTGGCGTCGTACGGCGTCGAGCCCACCTGGTTCGGCCTCGGCGACCGCGACCTCGCCACCCACCTGGTGCGCACCCAGATGCTCGACGCCGGCTACCCGCTCTCGCAGGTGACCGAGGCCCTGTGCCGCAGGTGGCTGTCCCCTCTCTACGGGGGAGGTGTCCGGCTGCTGCCCATGACCGACGACCGCGTCGAGACCCACGTCGCGATCACCGACCCCGACTCCCCCAGCGGGCGGCGGGTCGTGCACTTCCAGGAGTACTGGGTCAAGCTCCGCGCCGAGGTGCCGGTCGAGGCGCTGGTGTTCGTCGGTCTCGACGAGTCCTCGCCCGCTCCCGGCGTTGTCGACGCGATCACCGACGCCGACCTGGTGGTCGATCCCGCCGAGCAACCCGGTCGTCTCGGTCGGCACGATCCTGGGCGTCCCCCGCGTCCGCGAGGCGCTGGCGGCGACCCGGGCCAGGTGGTCGGCCTCTCCCCGATCGTCGGCGGCCACCACCTGCGCGGCATGGCCGAGCAGCTGCTGACCGCGATCGGGGTCGAGGTCAGCGCGGCCGGGGTCGGCCTGCACTACGGCCCGCGCTCCGACGGCGGCGTCCTCGACGGGTGGCTGGTCGACGAGGCCGACGCCGACGACGTACGCCGCGTGGTCGACGCGGGCCTGGCCTGCCGCGCCGTCCCGTTGCTGATGACCGACCTCGACGCCACCGCGGCGATGGCCGCGGCGGCGGTCGAGCTGGTGTCGTGACGGCTGACGGTGTGGGCGCCGGACGGCGCTCCCGAGGTGGCCGAGGGCGACGACCTGGCCGCGATCCTGGTCGCCCTGCTCGGCACGACGGGCCCGACGCGCTCGCCGACGGCGACGTCGTCGTGGTGACCAGCAAGGTGGTCGCCAAGGCCGAGGGCCGGGTGCGTGCCGGGCCGCGAGAGGACGCCGTCGCCGAGGAGACCGTGCGCGTGGTGGCCCGGCGCGGGCCGACGACCATCGCGCGCACCCGTCACGGCCTGACCATGGCCGCCGCCGGGGTCGACGCGCTCCAACGTCGCCGCCGGCCACGTGGTGCTGCTGCCGGTCGACCCCGACGCCTCGGCGCGGGCCCTCCGCCGGCGGCTCGCCGAGCTCACCGGACGTGTCGTCGGCGTCGTCGTCACCGACACCGCCGGCCGGGCCTGGCGGGAGGGCCAGACCGACATCGCCATCGGAGCCGCCGGCGTCCGCGTCGTCGAGGACTTCGCGGGCCGCTCGGACGGCCACGGCAACCCGCTCGTCGTCACCGCACCCGCCGTGGCCGACGAGATCGCGGGTGCGGCCGAGCTCGCCCAGGGCAAGCTGGGCGGCCGCCCGTTCGCCGTTCTGCGCGGCCGGGCCGACCTGGTGCTGCCGGCCGGCGACGACGGCCCCGGTGCGGTGGCGCTGGTGCGGCCCGACGGCGCCGACATGTTCGGGTTCGGCAGCCGCGAGGCAGTGCTGCGGGCGCTCGAGGCCGATCCCGCCGACGCCCCGGTCTACGGGCGCGCGGCCAGCGCCGACGAGCTGGCCGAGGCCCTCGCCGGGGCCCTCGCGGTCGTCGCGACTGCTCGTCGCCGAGCGACCACGTGGTCGTCGAGGCCGGCGACGAGCGCACGGCGTGGGCGGTCGGGGTGGCGGCGTACGCCCACGGCTGGGAGGTCGACGGCGACCGGGTCCGGATGACGCCGTCGATCTCCGGCCCTCGCCATCTCTTACGTAGACTCTGCCGTCGTTCCCCGACCCGCACCCCCTGAGCACCCGACCTGAAGGACCCGCACGTGGCCAAGCAAGCCAAGACCGACCGCCAGGCGGTCATCGAGTCGATCCGTTCCCGGCAGAAGAGCGAGGAGCGGCGGCGCGGACTGATGATCGTGGGCGTGTGCGCGGTCGTGGCCATCCTGATCGTCGGCCTGGCGGCCTACCGGCCCGATCAAGAACTGGTGGGACCTGCGCCAGTTCCGCGACGTCGCCATCGACAAGATCGGCGCCCCGGCCTCGGTGTGCGAGAAGCCGACCACCAAGAAGGCCACCGGCAACCAGCAGCACGTGCCCGACGGCCAGGCGATCTTCTACAACGACGCGCCGCCGGCGTTCGGCGAGCACTACAACACCCCCGACCCGATGGAGCGCAAGCTCTACACCGAGGGCGACCGTCCCGAGCTCGGCATCCTCGTGCACAACCTCGAGCACGGCTACACGATCGTCTGGTACGACGAGACGGTCGCCGGCGACACCGAGCAGATGAGCGAGCTGCGGGGCATCGCCGACAAGTTCGCCGGCACCGACAACCTGCGCTTCAAGTTCAAGGCGGTGCCGTGGCTCGAGAGCGACGGCAAGGCCTTCCCCGACGGCCAGCACATCGCCTTCACCCACTGGTCCATCGGCGGCTCCGACCAGGACCCGAGCGGTGACAAGCAGGTCGGCGTCTGGCAGTACTGCTCGGCCGTCTCGGGCGACGCCCTCAACACCTTCATGCTCGACTACCCCTACATGGACTCCCCCGAGCCCAACGGCATGTGATGAGCGGTCACCGACCTTCCGGCCTTGCCGGAGTCCGTACGCCGCGCGGCCGTCGTCAGCGGCTACTTCAACCCGCTGCACGTCGGGCACCTCGACATGATGGAGGCCGCCCGCGCGCTCGCCGACGCCCTGGTCGTGATCGTCAACAACGACGCCCAGCAGGTGCTGAAGAAGGGCAAGGTCATCACCTCCGAGACCGACCGGCTGCGCATCGTCGAGGCGCTGCGCGTCGCCGACGCGGCGCTGGTGGCGGTCGACGACGACGGCTCGGTCGCCGCTTCCCTCGAGGTCATCCACGCGGCGTACCCCGGCGTCGAGCTGGTCTTCTGCAACGGCGGCGACCGCTCCCCCGACGGCGACGCCGTGCCGACAGGCGAGGTCGCCGGTGTGCGAGCGGCTCGGCATCGAGATGGTCTGGGGCGTCGGCGGCGAGACCAAGGCCGACTCCTCCTCGCGGATCAACGAGGCGCTCGGCCTCTGAGCCTGCCGGGCTCCAGCGGTGATCACCGTGGTCACCCGCCGACGGCCGATCGCGACGCGCGCGCCGGGGAGGCGGACCTGCATCGCCTCCCCGACCCAGAGCTCACTCAGGTGCCTCGTCCGCGTCGGCGCCACCGGACCCCACCGGGATGGAGTACGCCGAGTCCGACTTCGAGGGGCACAACGTACTTGAAGGCGGGGCCGTAGTCGTCACTGACCACGAGGAGGAACGGCCGTCCCCCCTTCAACGAGTCGATCGTGCCACTGATCATGCCGGTCTTGGCGTCGATCTCCAGACCCTCCGGCAGCGGGCTCTTCAGGCCCGGCGGCGGATCGGTCTCCGCGAACTCCGCCGTCCAGGTCATGGGTTCGCAGCCGCCCTTCGACACCGGAGGTCCCCACACGTAGAACTCCTCGGGTCGGGCCGCGGGAAGGTACTTCATGGGCCCGGTGCCCGTGACGTCGGGGACCTTGGTGATCCCCGGCGGCTGGGTCGTCTCGTAGAGCACCTGACCCACCGACGCCAGCCCGGCGAACAGGTCGCACACGACATCCAGCAGTTCTTCGCCATGAGGAGCTCGAAAGTCATCTGGTTGGTCTTCTCGGTGTAGATCGCGCCGGCAGAAGCCGTGGTCGCGGAGAAGAAGGAGGTGACGTTGATGGCACAGGTTGAGGTCCCCGTACGCCGTGTACTGGTCCTGCTCGCTTTCGCACCACCTGCCGAACGAGATCCCCGTCCGCACGGCACCCAGGATGCAGAAGACGGCCGCGCCGACCCCCTTGTCGTCATCTTCGAACTCGGTGACGAAGGTCTTCCGAGCCGTAGGCGACAGGCAACGTCGATCCCGTTGGCGAGGAAGCTCCCGACCAGGTCCACGTCGGCAGCGACTCGGCGGAGTCCATGGCCTTCGGGGGAAGGTGTTGCCCCAGAGCCAGGGAAGGTCACCGAGGCCGTAGGTCGAGCCAGTGGAAGATCCCCCAATGCCGGAACCAGAACGGCGGAGCGACCTTCTCGACGTCCACGACGGCGACCTTCCTCAGTCATCAGTTGAAGTTGAGGAAGTCGAAGACCGCGTCGACGGCCATCATGGCCGAGCAGCAGAACTGCAGCGGTCGGAGGGAGTCCTCCCAGCCCTCCGGCATGCACCAGCCACGCTTCCGGTGGTCGTGCCAGCCGCGAACCCGTTGCGAGCGACTGCCAGCGCGGCCAGGACGGGCGCCTTCCCACCGGGAACGGCGCCTTGCCGAACAGCGCCTTGTACGTCACGGTGGCCGGGAAGGCCGCCATCAGCATCGACAGCCTGCCCGATCGTCAACGGCTGCACCTTGTCCGGCTCGACGCCTGCCTGCGCCTGCATCCAGGAATAGATGCGTCCGACGTAGAAGGCGTCGCCCGACCTCGGTGTTGAACAGATCGGTAAGAGGTCGATCAAGCGACTCGATCAGCTCGATGAAATCGTGATCGCCCCGCGACGAAGTCGACATGCCGGCGGCCGAGACCCCTTCGAACACGTCCAGCGACCGCGACGATGCTGGCCGAGAGAACCGTGGAGGGGTCGCTCGCCGTCGAACGGGCCTGCGAAGTCGGCCTGCACCTGTTGCCAGACCGGCTGCAGAGCCGTCCAGGCCGGCATGCTTCGCCACCTTGTCGATGGCCTCCAGCCACAGCTGACGGACCCCCGGATCGCGTCCTCGGGCTCGTGGTCACCCGTCGGGCTGGAGGTACTGGCGTACTGGTCCAGCAGCCAGTTGGCATGCCCGCTGTGCAACATCGCCTGCGTCTCGAGACCGATCGCGGGCAGCTGGACTGGGGATCCTGGGAGAACTGAGTGAAGTTGGTGACCCGAAGGCAGCCCGGATGTTGTCGAAGACCCCCTCGACCTTCTTCTCCCAGTCCTTCGTGGCGTCCGAGACTGCACCCTTGGCGCAGGTCGATGGCCTCGGACGCAAGGGCGGGCAGCTGGACGAACACGCTTTCGAGAGCGTTGGCGGTGTCGACGATGTCCTTGAAGTCGAAGGCCCACGAGAGCCAGTCGATGACCTGGTCGATCTTCGCCTCTACCCACACGAAGGTGGCCTGCACGGCCTGGGCAGCGCCCTTGAGCCGGTCCCAGGCAGCGGTGAAGACCATCTCCGCGCCATCGGCCAGCAGCACCGTCACCTGGCTGAACTTCTCGGCCACGTTGACCAGCACAGTCTTGACGCCGAGCACGCCGCTCTGGATGCCCTGCCAGATGTCGCCCACCCAGTCGAAGTCGGCCCCAAGATCGTACGCCGAGCCTTCGCGCAGCCGTGTCGCGGCGGTGTGGGCCTCCTCGCTGCTGTGGTAGAGCCGAAGGGCGGGCCCGCCTTCATGCGGCGACTCGAGGCTGAAGGCGACGGCCCCCTGAGCCCATGTGGGCAGCTGGCCGCGGTCGACGGCGAACGCGAGCTGACACGACTTCACCAGCTCGTCGGCCGTCGGCCCGATGTCATCGGTCGTGCGGGCGACGCCGGGGAAGACGTAGGACCCGTCAGGGTTGGTCGCCTTGAGGACCGCCTCGGCCGTGAACCCGTCCCCGTGGTTGGGCAGGACACCGTCGCCTCCGAGGAACTGGTGGATCGATGCGGCCGGGTTGACGGTGGCGCTCTGGGAGACTCCGACCACGCTGAGGTGCAAGCGGGGCATGGCCAGACCCGAAGGCAGGGTCCGGATGATGATGCGGCCCGTCAGGTCGGTCGTGACGCGGGCCTCGGTGTTGGGTCCCGTCCGGTAGATGGATCCCTGGACCTCGAAGTCGACCGGGTCGTCGGCGGTCACGGTGATGTCGACGCCGGGCAACGGCATGCCGGCCGAGGTCTTCACCGTCGCGACCACCTGGTAGCGGTTGACGATGGCCCGCTCGCTGTCCTGAGCGGGGATCCGGACGCGCTCTTCTGACCAGTACTGGCCGTCGACGCTCTGGGTGTAGATCGCGCACGGCTCGCCCTGGGCCGCGCCGGAGTGGAAGACCAGCTGGTCCGGCATGGCGTCGGGATAGGCGTCGGTGGCAAAGGCGTCAACCTTGGCGACGAGCGGGAGGGAGGTGGCCACGGGCAGCGTGCCGTCGAGGTGGCCCTCCCAGATCGGCTGGAGGATCCTCACCCGCGGCTGGGTACTGTCGCCAGCCGGTCTGGTGGAAGTGCACGAGGGCGCTGTCGGCGCCGATGCCGTAGAGGTGCAGGAGCCCTTCGGCGTCCTGCCACGCCACGGCGTCCGCGATCAGCTGGTCGAGGGCCATCGTGTCGGAGTAGGAACCGTTGGCGTCGTAGCCTCCGCACACCACCACGTCGCGCTTCTGGTCGACCTGGTGCACCAGGCCGACGAAGCCACCGACGTAGTGCTGCGACCAGACGCCGACGATCTCGTCGACCTTGAAGTCGGTGACGGTGCGGCATCACCTGCGACGACATCAGGTCGACGACGTAGACCACGACGGAGCCGCCCACGACCGTGTAGACGCGTGCCGTGTTGACGTAGATGTCATCGAACGCGACGGCCACCCCTGCGTCGATCTCGGCGTGGGTGGTCGGCAGCTTCGCCTTCGGCTGCTTCTTCCAGCACCGCGTCAGCGAGGTCGTAGGACGGCTGGATCACCTGGAAGTCGCCGTCCGCCGACAGCGCACTCACCAGGGGCGTGGCAGGACGGTCGGTGAGGTACTGGACACCGAGCCGCTCGACGCGGAAGGAGTCGAACGGCGATTGGCATTGACCTTCCCAGTCGGCGGTCGCCGTCGCGGTCGACCAGCTGCCACGCGTCGATCGCGGTCTGCATCGTCCCGTAGGTGAACGCCCACACCGTGCCGTTGGGGTGGTTGACCACGACCACCTCGCGGACCAGCCCGGCGAGACGCTTGGTCTCCCATCCGGCACTCGCCGTGCCCACGGACTCGTTGGAGTGCGTGGCCCAGTAGAGGCTGGCGTCCGCGCGACGAAGAGGAACTCCTTCTGGCCGCCGTTGAAGGGGTTGCTGAACACCGCGATCTGGTTGCGACCGCCTGCCGCGCCGACCATCGCGTTGGTGACGACGTCCTGGGCGAGGCCCGTCTGGACGACGATCTCGGCGGGCGCGGGCAAGGAGAGATCGGAAGCCGTTGGATCGGCGGCGGCGGTCTCGATGGTGTCGACTGACATGCGAGCTTCCTTCCGGACAGGCCACGACGCGGGTAGCGTCTCGGCGTCCCGGCACGGCCGGTCGGGACGCGTCGCACGGTAGGTGTTGACACATCTGTCGCCTACGAGACGAGGACGATCCCACCCATTTCCCGGTGAATTTGGTGGCGAATCCTGGACTACTGCCGCTGGGACGATCAGTTCTCGGCAGCCCGCTCGGCGCCGCGGCGCCAGCGGATGCCGGCCTCGATGAAGGCGTCGATGTCGCCGTCGAAGACCGCCTGTGGGTTGCCGACCTCGTAGCCGGTGCGCAGGTCCTTGACCATCTGGTAGGGGTTCAGCACGTAGTTGCGCATCTGGTCGCCCCAGGTCGCCTGGACATCGCCCTTGAGCTCCTTGAGCTCGGCGGCCTCCTCGGCCTTCTTCATCACCAGCAGCTTGGCCTTGAGGATCACCATCGCCGAGGCCTTGTTCTGCAGCTGGGACTTCTCGTTCTGGCAGGAGACCACCGTGCCGGTGGGGATGTGGGTCAGCCGGACGGCCGAGTCGGTGGTGTTGACCGACTGCCCCCCGGGGCCTGAGGAGCGGTAGACGTCGACGCGGATGTCCTCGTCGGGGATGTCGATCTCGTCGGTCTGCTCCAGCACCGGCACCACCTCGACGGCCGCGAACGACGTCTGGCGCCGCCCCTGGTTGTCGAACGGGCTGATCCGCACCAGGCGGTGGGTGCCGGCCTCGACCGACAGCGTGCCGTAGGCGTAGGGAGCGTGGATCGCGAACGTCGCCGACTTCAGGCCGGCCTCCTCGGCGTAGGAGGTGTCGAACACCTCGACGGGGTACTTGTGCTGCTCGGCCCAGCGCAGGTACATCCGCATCAGCATCTCGGCGAAGTCGGCTGCGTCGACGCCGCCGGCGCCGGAACGGATCGTGATCAGCGCCTCGCGGACGTCGTACTCGCCGGAGAGCAGCGTGCGGACCTCGAGCACCTCCACCGACTTCTTGATCTTGACCAGCTCGGCCTCGGCCTCGGCCATCGACGCGGCGTCGTCCTCCTCCTGGCCGAGCTCGACCAAGGCGCCGAGGTCCTCGATCCGGCTCTGCAGGTCGGTGAACCGGTCGAGCTCGCCCTGCAGCGCGGAGAGGCGGCCGGTCACGCGGGTCGCGTTGGCCTGGTCGTCCCACAGGTCCGGCGCGGCGACCTGCTCACCGAGGTCGGCGATCTCGCGGCGCATGCCGTCGAGGTCGAGCACCTGGCCGATCGTGGACATCGTCGCCTGGAGCTGCTTGATCTCGGTGTCGAAGTCGGGTCCTGCCACAAGGGTCAAGGCTACGGGGCGCGGGAAGCGCGCCGCGAATCTAGCGCCCGACCCCGCCCGGCCAGCGGTGAGGCAGGCACCATTTCCAAGCGGCCCGGACGGTGCCAGGCTCACCGCCGCCCCGGATCACCAGCCCGCGCGCAGGGCGCCCTGCCGGCGGAAGAACCCCCGCTGGGCGGCGTACAGCTTCGGCAGCTCTCGGGCCAGGGAGTCGTACGTCGCCCGGTGCTGTGGGTCGGGGCCGGAACGGCGCGTCGGTGGGTACCAGCCCCCGGAGCTCGACCCGCTCCGACCCGCCCCAGTGCCAGGGCCGCGAACAGCGCGGCGCCGCGCAGCCCCGCCAGCCACGGGTCGGTGACTCGCACGATGGTCCGGTCGGTGGCGTCGGCGAGCACCTGGCACCACAGGTCGGACCGGGCTCCACCGCCGACCAGGCGGATGTCGTCGAGACGACCGCCGACGAACCTCTCGGCGGCACCGAGCAGCCAGGCCGCGTTGAGCGCGACGCCCTCCAGCACGGCCCGGGTCAGGTGGCCGCGGGTCGTGGTCTCGCCGACGCCGTGGAATCCCGCGCGGGCGTTGCGGTCGTCGACGGGCGAGCGCTCGCCGGTCAGCCAGGGCGTGAACACCACGCCGCCTGCGCCCGGGCGACGTCGCCGCCGCCTCGGCCAGCAGCGTGTCGTAGGTCAGCTCGGGAGCGACGGTGTCGCGCCACCACTGGAGGTTGCGACCGGCGGACTCCTGGTTGTTGGCGAGCAGGTACGACGCGTTGTCGATGCCCGGCACGCTGGCCTGCTGCCGCAGCACGTCGGTCTTCTTCCGCGGCACGGGCGCGCTGATCCAGGCGGTGGTGCCGATGGAGGCGTGCGGCTGGCCGAGCTCGACGGCCCCGGCGCCGACGGCGGCGGCGTGCAGGTCGGGAAGCCCGGTCACGGCGACGGCCGACGGCGGGATGCCGAGCTGCGCGGCCACCTCGGGCAGCACCGGCCCGACGACCGACCCCGTCGCGACCAGGGGCGGCAGCAGTGACCCGTCGACGCCGGCTGCCCGGACGAGCACGTCGTCGTAGGCCAGCGTGGTCAGCGACCGGTTGTCGGTCAGCCACGCGCCGGTCATCGACGCATGGCTGGCCGCAGGAACGCCGGTGAACCGCATGGTCAGGTAGTCGACGGGCTCCATCAGCCATCGCGCCCGGGCGAGCACCTCGGGGCACTCGTGCTGGAGGAGGAGCATGTGCCCGACCGGGTCGGCGCCCGACGTGCTCGGGATGCCGCCGCTGCGTCGCAGCCAGGTGGCCAGCGCCTTGGGCGCGTAGCCGGAGACCGGGCCGCCCACCAGCTTCGCGGAGTACGGCGCCCCGCGGGTGTCGCTCCACAGCACGCACGGCCCGACCGGGAGACCCGCCTCGTCGACGGGCACCGTGCTCGCCCACTGGCCGGTGACGCTGACGGCCACCACCCGGTCGGCGTCTACGGCGGCGACCCCACGGCGTACGGACTCGCAGATCACGGTCCACCAGTGCCCGGCGTCCTGGGTGCGGGCACCGCCGTCGCCGACGACGGTCTCGACCGGCGTGTGCTCCCACCAGCAGCACCTCGCCGCGCACTGTCACGAAGCCGACCTTGGGGCCGCCGGTGCCGAGGTCGACGGTGAGGACGAGGTCGCTGTCGGTGACGGCCACGGACGGACTCTAGGGGAGGTGCGCTGGTGACTGATCGACACGCACGGCCGACCCGGTGCGCGGCAGCGTCAAGCCGCCCAGATTGCACCGCCGAGCGAGTCGGCCGAGGTTTGGGGAACATCCCGTGAACGTGGTGGGCTGTTGCGGATTGCCAGCCGTACGGCCGGGCGCCGAAGATCCTCCTGCCCGCGGCGGAGAACCGGGGTCGTGTGCCTGAGAGTGCGCTACAGCGCTACAGCGCACGCTCAAGCACACGACTCGATCACCGCTGAGCGTAGGCGGACCGAAGATCCTTTCGCGGCCCGACGACGAGCCGTCATTTTGCGACAGCCACGTGGGGCACGAGATGTTCCCCAACCCGCTCCTCTCGACGCGCCACCGTGCCAGTCCGCCGGAAACGGGACGCCCTCATCTGCCGAGATCCGTGTACCACTCAATGGGGCTCGCGTGCGACGCAGAACTCGTTGCCCTCGGGGTCCGCCAGCACGAACCACTTCTGGCCGAACTCCTGCCAGGCAGTCGGCGTGACGCGGGACGCGCCCAGGTTCTCGAGGCGATGGACCTCTTGCTCAAGGTTTTCCACGAGCAGGTCGAGATGCATCCGGTTCTTCACGGTCTTGGGCTCTGCGACACGCTGCAAGGTGAGGGTGACACCGTGCCCACTCAACGAGACGTACCGGCCCTCGATAGTTCCGTCCACGACGAATCCGACCGCGGCCTGCCAGAACTCCGCCATCTGGTCGAGATCCGAGCAGTCAAGCGTGAACTCGAGCCGCATGGCGGCATTCTCCTCCAGTAGACGACGACGCCGAGCCCGCCTTCCCGTCCGACCATCAACGGGCTCGATGACGCCGAGGACCTCGACACCGGCGTTCAATGGACTCGTGTGGCCCTCCGACGCGGAGCAACTGGTGGAGCGCCAACGCCAGCTGGCCGATCTGCCCCTCGAGTCGTGGCAACCCGACCCCCACGAGCTCAGGGTCGGCGGCTGCTGGGTGTGCTTCCCGCGCGGCGACTCCGGACGGGGTGATGCCGGCGACCCTGCCTGGAGCGCCGCGGCGCTCCTCCAGGCCGGCCAGACCCTTGCCCGCCGGGTCACGCCCGGCGCCGCACGGGCGGGCTACATCCCGGGGATGCTCGCGCTGCGGCTGGGCCCCCTGCTGGAAGCGGTGGTCAGGCTTCTACCCCAGGCTCCCGACGTGCTGCTGGTAGACGGGACCGGCCGTGACCACCCCCGTCGCGCAGGGCTGGCCCTCCACCTGGGAGCCGAGCTCGACATCCCGACAGTCGGAGTCACCCACCGGCCCCTCGTCGCCAGGGGCGACTGGCCGGGCGACATGACCGGCGACGCCGCTCCACTGAGGATCGAGGGGGATGTCGTGGCCGCCTGGGTCCGCACCCGCCCGGGCAGCCGCCCGCTGGTCGTGCACCCGGGCTGGCGGACCGACCTCGACACCGCGGTCGAGGTCGTGCGACGCACGGCAGTGCGCCGCACGCCGGAACCCCTGCGGGTCGCCCGCCAAGCCGCACGCGAGGCCCGCGCTGCGGCCGGTGGTGAGCGCCTGGCACCCGCAGGTCGACCGCTCCCCTGAGAGCACCCGGCCACTGGCCGCTGTCGACCGAGCGCGCTCACATGCCGCCATCAGCGCGTTCACTGATGCGTCTGGCCGCGAATGTCCGGACGTGACTGCTCCGCCTCACACGCCTGGCGGCAGGGACTGCTGCTTGTCGAGCATGTCGTCCATGACCATCACGATGAACTCGGACGTCGCCTGGTCGAGCCCGCCGGCCACGCCGCCGTAGATGGATCCGGCGAAGGCCTCCTCACCTGCGGCCTCCTTCTCCTTCGCGTAGGCGATCGCCTCGGCGAGGTCGGCCGCGAGCTCCTCGACCACACCCGCCCGGGTCTGGGGCCGGGTCACGGCCATGTGGATGGCGTTGGGGTACTGCTGGCCGTTGAACCGCCAGCCCTTCGGCCCCAGGAAGTCGACGAGGTGGTAGATCTCGAAGTCGTCGGAGGTGAAGGAGAAGCAGAAGGTCGGCGCGCCGCTCGTCCCCTCTCCCATGATCCGCAGCTCGGGGTGGGATCGGATCACCTCCATCATCGCGGCCGCCGTATCGAAGATCTCGCGCGCGTGCTCGCGGTAGCCCTCGCGGCCGAGCGAGACCATGGCCGCCCAGGTGCTGGCGATCAGCCCGCCGGAGCGCGAGCCCTCCATGCCGGGCGACATGTACTTGCCACCGCTCCAGTCGAGCAGGTGGAAGTACTGCGCGCGACGAAGCGACTTGTCGCGGAACAGCAAGGTGGAGCTGCCCTTGAAGGCGTAGCCGTACTTGTGGGTGTCGGCCGAGATCGTCGTCACCCCCGGGATGCGGAAGTCGAACTCGGGGATGGGGAAGCCGAGCTCCTGGCCGAAGGGCAGGATGAAGCCACCCAGGCAGGCATCGACGTGCATGCCGACGCCGCGCTCCTGCGCGAGCGCCGCCAGCTCGGCAAGCGGGTCGACCGTGCCGTAGGCGTAGTTGCCAGCCGAGCCCATGATCGCGATCGTCTGGTCGTCGATGAGCTCCGCCATGGCGTCCACGTCGGCGAGCGTCGTCTTGGGGTCGACGGGCGCGACCCGTAGCTCGATGCCGAACAGGTGGCAGCCCTTGTCGAACGCCGCGTGGCCGGTCTCCGGCTTGACGAAGTTCGGCCGCGTCACGCCGCGCGTCACACGTGCGTGCTCGCGGTAGGCGATCAGCGCGTGCAGGATCGAACCGGTGCCGCCGGTCGTCACCAGGCCCGCTGGCTCTCCGTCCCTCACCGCTTCGGCGTGCATCAGGTCGAGGGCCATCGCGATGACTTCGCCCTCGAACTTCGTCTGGCTCGGGCACATGTCGCGCTGCAGGGCGTTCACGTGGGCGAACATCCCGAACGCCTCACTGAGGAAGTCGTAGTGCGCGTGGTCGCCGCAGTACATCGTCCCGGAGACCTTGCCGGTCTCCCAGAACGCGTCCTCCTCGTCTGCCATCGCTCGCATCTCGGCGAGCACCTCGTCCCGCGGCCGCCCGCGGTCCGGGAGCCTGCGGTTGACGGTGAACCGGTCGGCGTACGGGAAGTCGCTCACGACCCCGGATATTACGGATGAGGCACACTCGGGCCATGACCGCGGACACCAGCTGGCTCGAGTCGATGCCCGAGGTCTACGACCGGTGCCTCGGGCTCGCGGTCTTCGCGCCGTACGCCGCCGACCTCGCGCTCCGGGCGACCTCCCTGCCCCACGCCCGGGTGCTCGAGCTCGCCGCGGGCACCGGCATCGTCACCGCCGGGCTGGTCGAGGCCCTGCCGGACGCCGAGATCACCGCGACCGACCTCAACCAGGCGATGGTCACCTACGCCTCCACCCTGACCCCGGGCCCGACCTGGCAGGTGGCCGACGCCCAGGACCTCGCCTACGCCGACGACTCCTTCGACCTGGTCGTCTGCCAGTTCGGGGTGATGTTCCTCCCGGACCGGATCGGCGCCTATCGCGGCGTGCGCCGGGTGCTCGCGCCGGGCGGTTCGTTCCTCTTCAACGTCTGGGACACCCTCGAGACCCACGAGGTCGAGGCCGCGGTCATCGACACGCTGGCCGAGCTGCTGCCCGGCGACCCGCCCGACTTCCTGCGCCGGGTCCCGCACGGGTACGCCGACCCGAACCGGATCCGGGCCGACGTGCAGGCCGGCGGCCTCGTCGTCGAGGAGCTGGAGCGGGTCGAGCTGACCGGGAAGGCCCCGTCCGCCGCTGTGCTCGCCGAGGGCTACTGCCTGGGCACGCCGCTGCGCTTCGAGCTCCAGGACCGCGGCGACCTGGCCGACCTGGTGCCGAAAGTCACGGCCGGCCTGACCCGCCGGCTCGGCGACGGTCTCGTCGAGGGCGACATGGCGGCGTACGTCGTCCGGGCGCTCACTCGGGTCTGAGCGCGGCGTCACGATGTTCGAGCCCTGGGGTACCTCGCACCTGGTGGTACTCGGTGTCTTCGCCGTCGGCGTGGTCGTCCTGGTCGCCGTCGGGCCGCTCGTGCGTGGCCGACCGGTCGAGCGACCGCTCGCCGTCGCCCTCGCCGCCGGCAACATCGTGTTCGGCCTCATCGGGACCGTCACCGAGTTCAGCGATGGCGACATCAAGGGCAACCTGCCCCTCCAGCTGTGCGACTTCGCGTGGGTCCCGGTCGCCTGGGCCCTTCTCACCCGACACCCGCTGGCCCTGGCGCTGACCTACTTCTGGGGGCTGACGCTGGCGCTCCAGGCACTCGTCCAACCCACGCTCGACGAGGCCTTCCCCGACCCCAACTTCTTCGCCTTCTGGGGCAAGCACGTCCTGCTGGTGTGGGGCGCCGTCTACGCCACGCTGACGCTGAAGCAGGGCCCCGACTGGCGCTCGTACCGCTGGGCCGTCCTGGCCACCGCGATCTGGGTGGCGGTCGCCATGTCGGTCAACGGCTTGCTCGACACCAACTACGGCTACTTCAACAGCAAGCCCGACGGCACGGTCCTCGACTACCTCGGTCCGTGGCCGCTCTACGTGCTCGCCGAGGTCGCCATCGTGATCGTCGCGTGGGCACTTCTCACCCTGCCCTGGACGGGTCTGCCCGGACGCCGCGAAGAAACCCCTGGTGTCGTGTAACGCCCAGCCCGTCAGGCGACAGGTTGAGGTGCACGTGACCTCGACCCCCAGAGGGGACACACCTCATGCAACCGATGCCTCGACGCCGCGCCCTCGGCCTCAGCGCGGCAGCGCGACGTCGACGACCAGGCGTGGGTGCGCTGGAAGCTGTCCGGCCTCCCCCCGCGCGAGCGCGAGGTGCTCGCCTGCCTTGAGGTGGTCGGCCTCGAGGTGGTCGGCCTCGAGGTGGCCACCACGGCCGCCGCCCTGGGCCTGACTCCCACGGCCGTCCGGGTCGCCCGGCACCGCGGCCTGCGCCGCCTCCGCTCCACCCCCGACCCCTCCCCCGGCCCCGTCCTCCCGATCGTCTGAGCACCGCAGATAGTCCGTGACGGAAATGTCGTGTCGAGATGCGATTCACGACATTTTCGTCACGGACTATCCCGGGATCTCGTAGGTGAGCTCGAGGTCGTCGGCCCAGGCCGAGCAGGCGCAGCCGTCCGGGGATGGCAGGTCGGCCAGCACGGTCGACAGGATCGCCTTCACCCGCTCGATGTTGGCTGCGAACGTCGCGAACACCTCCGCCTGTCCCACGCCCTCTCCCGTCTCGACGCCGGCGTCCATGTCGGTGACGAGCGCGACAGCGGAGTAGCACACCCGCAGTTCGCGGGCGAGGATCGCCTCGGGGTGGCCGGTCATGTTGACCAGGCTCCAGCCCGCCGCGGCGTACGCCTGCGACTCGGCGCGCGTCGAGAACCGCGGGCCCTCGATCACGACCATCGCGCCGCCCCGCTTGACCGTGGGGTCAGCGGCGGCGACGGCAGCCGAGAGCCGGTCGCAGTAGGGGTCCGCGAACGGCGCGTGCACGGCGCCACGCTCGACGTAGGTCTGCACTCGGCCGCTCGTGCGGTCGACCAGCTGGTCCGGCACCACGATGTCGCCGGGCGCCACGCTCGGCAGCAGCCCACCGACGGCGCACGGCGCGAGCACCTGACGTACGCCGACCTCCCGCAGCGCCCAGAGGTTGGCGCGGTAGTTGATCAGGTGCGGCGGGAAGGCGTGCCCCTTGCCGTGCCTGGGCAGGAAGGCCACCGCCTGGCCCGCGACCGCGCCGATCGCGACGGGCGCCGACGGGTCGCCGTACGGCGTCTCGACCGGCACTTCCTGCGTGTCGTCGAGGAACTCGTAGAAGCCGCTGCCACCGATCACGGCCACGGACGCCTGTGCACTCGCCACGCGTCCACCTTGTCAGAAGGTGTGCGAGCCTTCGGGAGTGTTCGATCCGGACTTCCTCGGGATGCCTGTCTCCGCACCGACCCCGGTCGGCGCGGTCGGCGACGACGTGCTCGAGATCGACGGCACGACCCAGTGGAACTACGCGCACTTCTCGCTGGCGATGAGCGCCTCGCGGCGATTGGCGCGATGGGTGGCCTGGCACATCGACGGGCTGACGCTCTTCCCGAGCGAGTCGATCCCGCGTGCCGACGCGTTCCGGCTGGACCTCCGCCTGCCGGTCGAGAGCCAGACCGGCGAGGAGGTGTACGCCGACAACGACCTCGACCGCGGGCACCTCGCGCGTCGTTCCGACCTGCTGTGGGGCACCCTCGACGAGGCGCGAGCGGCCAACGAGGACTCGTTCTTCTTCACCAACATCGCCCCGCAGATGAACGACTTCAACCAGTCGCGGCTCGACGGGGTGTGGGGCCTGCTCGAGGACGCCGTCCTCGAGCAGGCCGGCCTCGAACGCCGTCGGCTGACGCTGTTCGGCGGCCCGGTGCTCACCGACGACGATGTCGTGCACCGCGGCGTGCTGATCCCGGGCGCCTACTGGAAGGTGGTCGTCTACGTCCTCGACGGCACGCTCAGCGCGCGTTGCTTCGTGCTCGCCCAGGAGGTCGACCCGCTGCGGCTCTCGCTCAGCCTCGAGGACTTCGCAACGTTCGAGGTCTCGCTGAGTGACCTCGAGGCCAAGGTGTCGCTGGAGTTCCCGTCGCTCGCAGCGCCCTCGGTCGGCGTCAGGAGGGACGCCCCGCCGCGACGGGTCATCGACGTCGCAGAGATCTCCTGGTGAAACGCAGGCCGGCGGGCCCGAACTGACGTCTCAGAGGACCGCCAGCACCGCGTGGGCGTAGGCACGCTCGGGGTCGAGGTCGACGTGGCGCGAGCCGTCGGAGAGTACGACGGCGTACCCCTCGACCTCGCCCGGCACCCGCTCCATCGCGGCGAACCGGTCGCCCAGCAACGCACGCAGCTGGTGCTCCCAAGGAACCCACACCACCTCGTCGGCCGGCACGCTGTCCAGCGCCCACTCGGTGGTGCCGTTGAACCGGATCAGCCGCCCGCTCGGCAGGTCGCGCACCTCGATCACCATCTCGCTGACGATGAACGGGTCCTCGAAGTCCCGGTCGGGTACCAGGAACCTGTCGCCCGGCGCCGGCGTCCACGGGACCTCGGCGTGCTCCATCGCCTCCCGGAGCGCGCGAGCCGTCTCGAGGGTGATCACCCGCCCATTGTCACCACCCACACGCCACGGGTCGCAGACGTCTCGCCCTCAACGCCGAGAGTCGTCCGCCTCGATGCAGACGAGGCGGACGACCCAAGGGACGGGTTAGGTCCCCCCTGTCGCGAGCCAATCACCATGTAGAGATCCCCCAGGCCCGCGACCCTCCGAGGCTACGCCCGTGAACGCGCGTGGACCAGACCCGCCGTCGTAGCGTCAGTCGTCGACCGCCACCACCGCAGCTCCGGTCGCCCCGATCAGGGCGGACTCCGGACCACCCGGCACCTTCAGCGGCAGGTGCAGCGGAGCGGTCAGGCGGACCCGGACGGTCTGGGTGAGCGGGTCGGCGTCGACGTACGCCTGGAGGCCGGGGTACTTGGCGGGGGCGCCGGCCCGCTGGAGGTAGTCGTGCACAGCGGCCTTAGCCTCGGCCTCGGTCACCATCAGCCTGCCGTCGCCGAGGCCGCCCTGGTAGACGTCGGTGCCGGCGGCACCGAGGTCGGCGCCGGCCAGGGCGGCGCCGTCCGCCAGGTTGTCGAGGCCCTGGCGCTGGAGGTATGCCGCGGATGCGTCGGTGACGACGGCAACGCCCATCGCCAGCACGGTGGCGAGCCCGACGATCATGACCGTCGCCTGGCCGGACTCGGACCGGCAGGTGGGTCGGCCGGGTCGAGGTGTCACGACGCGACCTGGCCGGGTTCCTGGTACTGGCCGATGGGGACGTGGTGCTCCGCGTCGAGCCGGAACTTCGCGCCTCCGCCCAGCAGCTCGGGGATGAAGGGCAGACCGACCCGGGTCTCGATCCGCACGATGACGACGGCGCCGCCCACGTGACAGTCGGGCTGAGGCGGGCAGGCGACCGCGATGGTCCAGTCGGAGTCGCCGAGGCCCTGGTCTGCCAGCGCGACGGCCGCAGCGGCCCTCGCGTGCTGCTTGCCGGTCGCGTCGTCGGGGGCGAGCGCGAAGGCGCGGCCGGCCGACCGCGCGGCGGCGGTGACCCCGAAGGATCCCCGCTGCACCTCGGAGACCGACAGCACGATCCACACCATCGGCAGCAGCAGCAGGATGCCGAGCCAGGTCAGCTCGACGAGGGCGGTGCCGGCCTCGGTCGGGCGCCTCACCGCGCCTCCTCGATCGCGTGTCCGACCACGGTGAGCTCGACCGCCGGACCACCGATGCCCAAGGCGGGTACGACGACGCGCACCCGCACCTCGACGCCCGGCGCGCCTCCCACCAGCACCGGCTTCGCGGCGACGTCCTCGGCGAACCGGGCGGCCAGGGCCCCCTCGATGTGCGCCCGCGTGTGCGCGGCGCCGTCAGCCGGCCCACGGTCGAGCGTGGCGGCGTACCGAGCCCCGTCGGAAGCCGCCGCCGCCAAGGTGTTGCGGACGAGCAGGACGAGCGCGAACTGGAGAATGCCCAGGAACACCGGGATCAGCACCACGAGCACGAGCACGAAGTCGACGACGGCCGCACCCCGCTCCCCGCGCGCCAGCAGGGAGCGCACGGGCTCAGATCTTCACCGAGTCGAGGGCGTCCGCGAGCATCTGCTTGAGCTGGTCGTCGGCCACCCCCCAGATCGCCATCACCAGACCGGCGGTCATCACGGTGACCAGCACCCAACCAGGTACGTCGCCCCGCTCGTCCCTCCGGGCACCTGTGCGCGCGGCACGGGTTCGGAACAGGACTGCTTCCAGACGGTTCATCGGTTCCCCCTCTTATGGAATGGTCAGGCTGAGGCCGATCACGCCCGGGAAGAACGCGAACAGCACGGTGACGGGCAGCACGAGGAACACGACCGGCACCATCATGAAGACCTCCTTGCGAGCCGCGGTCTCGATCAGCTCGCGGCGCGCGGCCTCGCGCACGTCGGCCGCCTGCGCGTGGAGCACGTCGGCCAGCGGGGTGCCACGCTCGACTGCCACGGCCACCCCCTCGGCGAACCGCGCCACGACTGGCAGGCCGGTGCGGGCCGCGAGCGCGTCGAAGGCATGTGAGACGGGCTCGCCGGTGCGGACTTCGGCCAGGACTCGCTCGAGGTCGGCGGACAGGTCGCCGCGGCTGCGGCGGCAGACCCGGTCCAGGGCAGCGACCGGGCCCTCCCCGGCGGCCACGGCCAACGACAGCAGCTCCGCGATGGCAGGGAACTCCGCGAGGATCCGGCGTTCGCGCTGCTTGACCTGGGACGACAGGTGGTTGTCGCGCGCGACGACACCCGCACCGAAGCCGATCGCACACAGGAGGAGTGACGACATCGCGCCGGCACCTCCGCCCAGCGTGCGGAGCAGGCAGTACGCCGCAGCGGCGGCGAACCCCACCAACCCCCAGAGCACCTGCTCGATGCGGAACTCGTGCACGGTCTTGTCGCTCGCGGCTCGCTCGAGCCGGCGGCGTACGGAGTTCGCGCCGCCCAGCACCGCTTCGACCCCTGCGGCCGCGGAGCGGAGGAAAGGTCCGAAGACTCCGACGACCGCCGACGTCGGCGCGGCCGAGGTGGACCGCGGTGCGGGCGCAGCGCCCAGCTGAGGGAGGTCGCGGACGTAGGGCAGAACCCGAACAGCCAGCTGCGGCTTGCGGAGCACCATCACTCGCGCGAAGGTCTGCAGCACCCCCGCTGCGACGAGCGCGCCGAGCAGAGCTCCCCACCAGGCCAAGGTCATCGCAGGATCCGCCGCTCCACGGGCAGGCGGCCGATCCGCATCATCGACCAGTACGCCGCCACGCACAGGGCCGCTCCCACGACCAGGATCGCCACGCCCGCGGGTGAGGCGTAGCGGCGGATCACCTCGGACTGGAAGGACATGACCAGCAGCACCAGCCAGGGGGCCGCTACCGCCAAGCGGGCGCCGTTGACGGTCCAGGCCTGTCGCGACTCCATCTCGGAGCGGGTGCGGACGTCGTCGCGCAGGTAGCCCGACAGGTTGCGCAGCAGCCGCCCGAGCTCGCCACCTCCCACCTCACGAGCGATCCGGAGCCCCTCGACAACCCGGTCGCCGACGGGGTCGGCGAGCTCCTCCTTGAGGCGGTCGAGGCACTCGCCGAAGCGGCCCGTCACCTGGTAGTCGAGCGCGAACGAGTCGAACGCCGGCCGCAGCGGCTCGGGCCCGCGGACGCCGAGCGCGCCGAGCGCGTCGGGGAGCGACATCCCCGCCCGCACGGCCGACGCCAAGTTGTCGACGGCCTCGGGCCAGACCTCGGCGAGCTCGCGTCTCCGACGCCGGGCCCGAGCGGCGACGACCGCGAAGGGCAGGTAGCCGGCCATCACGCCGAACGCGAGGGCTACCGGGGGCGTGCCGGACACCACCTGCACGAGCAGTACCGCGCCCGCGCCGAGACCCACGCTCAGCACGGCCACGCCGGGCACCGACACCCGGTGCATCCCGGCCTCGCCCAGTCGCCGGGCCAGCCAGGCGCTGCGGTTGCGGGACGTCCGGGGGGTGCGCGGAGTCGCGAACGCCGACCAGACCACGAGCAGCCCGACGCCCACGCCGAGCCCGACCAACGCGCCCATCACCCGCCCCCGCCGACGCGGCCGGCCAGGATGCCGTGGACGTCGATGCCGATCCGCTGGAACCTGGCCAGACGAGGAGGCATCCCGCCGGTGGCCACCAGCTCCCCGCCGGCCCGCTCGAAGACCGTCTCGGTCTCGATCACGTCGTTCTCGACCCGCCCGGGGACGGCGACGACCTCGTTGACCCGCCGGACCCCCTCGGCGTCGACCCCGAGGTGGACCACCAGGTCGACCGACGCGGCAACGGTCGGCACCACGAAGCGGGCCGAGATGTTCTCGCCCGCCAGCAGCGGCAGGGTGCACATCTTGACCAGAGCCTCGCGGGCGCTGTTGGCGTGGAGCGTGCACATGCCGGGGAGACCTGCGTTGAGCGCGAGCAGCAGGTCGAGGCACTCCTCCGACCTGACCTCGCCGACGATGATGCGGTTGGGCCGCATCCGCAGGCTCTCGCGGACCAGGTCGCGCAGCGCGATCTCGCCGGTGCCCTCCAGTCCCGCCTGCCGGGTCTGCATCGGTACCCAGTCGGGGTGGGGGAATCTGAGCTCGAAGACCTCCTCGGCGCTCACGACCCGGTCGCCGCCAGGGATCGCGGCAGCCAGGCAGTTCAGCAGCGTGGTCTTGCCGGCCTGGGTCCCGCCGGCGACGAGCAGGTTGAGCCCGGCTCGGACGCTCGCCTCGAGGAACGCCGCCGCCGTCGCCGTCAGGCTGCCCAGCTGGACGAGGTCGGTGAGCCTGGCGGCCCTGAGCACGAACTTGCGGATGTTGACCGCCGAGAAGCCGCGGCTGATGCCCTCGAGCACGACGTGCAGGCGGTGCCCCTCAGGCAGCATCGCGTCGACGAACGGCCGGCTCAAGTCGACGCGCCGACCACTCGACTTGAGCATCCGCTCGACCAGCTCCTCGACCTGGGCCCGGGTCAGCAGCAGGTTCGTCAGCTCGTGCCGGCCGTGCCGCGCCACGAACACCCGGGACGGATCGTTGATCCAGATCTCCTCGATCCCGGGATCGTCGAGGAACGGCTGCAGTGGCCCGAAGCCCGACACCCGCGCCACCAGCTCGCCCACCACGGCGGCGGCATCGGGCACCGGCGCCACCACGCCGGTGAGGCTGCGCTCGTCGTGGTCGCGGACCACGCCCTCGGCAATGCGGCGCACGACGGGGGCGTCGCGCTGCGGGTCGACGCCCTGCCGGCGTACGGCCTCGCGCACGAGCATGTCGAGCCGGTCGACCAGCTCGCCCTGAGCATGACCTTGCCCGTCGACAGCCGTCGCCGACATCCAGCCCCCTCCCGAGACGAGGTACGTCGCAGGGACACTAGGGGCCCCGGGCCCGGTTGAGGAACAGGTGTGAAGCAACTGTGGAGAACACCGCCGGAAGCACCAGCAGGGCTTCGGCTCTGCGCACCTCAACGAGAGCGAGCGATCTACGAGGCCGGCTCGTGGACTAGTCGGGCAGTTGGCCACAGCCGGGCCTTCTGGATCCACGGCCACCTAACAGGGGGTGACACCATTTCGCCACCAATGTCGGCAGGTCAACAGCACGTGCTCGGCGGCTCCATCATCCTCGGTCCCACCCGCGGACTCGCTGCGGGCGAAGGGAGCTGCACACGTGCCGAGCGACGTCCGGGTCAACCGCGTGACCGACACGATCCTGCTCGTCGAGGACGAGCGCGACATCGCGTTCCCGTTGGGGAGCACGCTGGAGCGTGAGGGCTACGACGTGGCCTGGGCCGGCAACGGCCGCGAGGCGTTCGACGTCGTCGACGGCCGGCTCCGTCGACTGCGTGATCCTCGACGTGTCCCTGCCCGACATGGATGGCATCGACGTGTGTCGATCCCTCCGCGAGAGCGGGTACGGCGGCGGCATCATGATGGTGACCGCCCGGTCGGATGAGCTCGACTGCGTGGTCGGCCTCGACAGCGGGGCCGACGACTACGTGCGCAAGCCCTACGGTCTGGCCGAGCTGCTGGCCCGGTTGCGCGCGATCTTGCGCCGCACCCGTTCGGGCCGACCCCAGGCCCTGCAGTCCGGATCCGCTCTGCACCTCGACATCGAAGGACGCCGTGCTTACGTCGGGGACGTCGAGCTCCAGCTGACCAAGAAGGAGTTCGGCGTGCTCGCGATGCTCGAGGCCCACCGCGACAAGGTCGTGCCGCGTGCCCGGCTGATGTCGGAGGTGTGGGACGAGAACTGGTACGGCTCGACCAAGACCCTCGACGTCACCATCGGTCGGCTGCGCAACAAGCTCGAGACCGAAGAGCTCTCCGACCGGATCGTCGCCGTGCGCGGCGTCGGCTTCCGCCTCGAGAACACCCGCGAGCTCGAGTGACCTAGCGCGGAGGGCCCCGGTCGCCGTACATTCATGCGCAGTTGGCACAGGGCTCGCGGTCTCATGTCGGGAGCCCCGGGGGGTTGATGCCGATGATGCAGCATGTGAAGCAGCCGCTGTCGCCTGACCTGGCGACCTGCGAGGCGTGCCTGGCCGACCTGCGCGATCCAGGCAACCGACGCTACCGGCACCCGTTCGTCACCTGTACGGCGTGCGGGCCGCGCTACACGGTGGCCACCGCGCGGGCGGCTGGCCGGACCGCGACCACGATGGCCGGCTTCACGATGTGTGCGGCGTGTGCCCGCGAGTTCGCGGATCCTCACGACCGCCGCTTCCAGTGCACGACGGTCTGCTGCCCCGAGTGCGGACCACGCCTCCGGCTGGTCGCGCCCACTCATCCGACGACGTACGACGAGCAGGCCCTCGCCCAGGCACGCACGATCATCCGCGAGGGCGGCGTGGTCGCGGTCAAGGGCGTCGGCGGCTACCACCTGGTCTGCGACGCCACCAACGGCTACACGGTGTCGATGCTGCGCAAGCGCAAGCAGCGAGGTGACGAGCCGTTCGCGGTCATGGTCGCCACTCTGGACGACGCACAGCACGTCATCGACCTCGCTCCCGCCGAGGCCGAGCTGCTCACCAGCGGCGTCCGTCCGGTCGTGCTCGCGCGCCGGCATCCCGGGGCGCTGGCCGCGGCGGTCGCCCCCCGACAGGGCGACCTCGGCGTGATGCTGGCGTCCGAGCCCTTGCACCACCTGCTCCTGGGACTGCCCGGAGACGCACCCGGTCCAGGGGTGCTGGTGATGGCCAGCGGCGACTGTCGCGAGCGAGCCCATCGTCATCGACGACCACGAGGCACTCGCCCGGCTCGACGGGCTTGCCGATGCCTGGCTCGCGCACGACCGCCCCATCCGGGTCCCCTGCGACGACTCCGTGACCCGGGCGGTCGCGGGCCGCGAGCTGCCGGTTCGCCGCTCCCGGGGCCTGGCGCCACTGCCGATCCGGCTGCCCGTCGACGTACCGCCGTCGCTCGCGGTCGGCGGCGACGCCGCCAACGCCTTCTGCGTCGCCGATGGCCGGCTCGCCTGGATGTCCGGCCACCTCGGCGACCAGGACGACCCCACGGCCCAGCTCGCGTTCGTCGCTGCCGTCGAACATCTGTCGACGCTGAGCGGGGTCGTGCCGCGCGCCGTCGCGACCGACCCCCACCCCGGGTACGCGTCTCGTCAGTGGGCGCTCGAGCGCTTCGCGCGCCGAGCCGAGGTCGTCGAGGTCCAGCACCACCACGCGCACGTTGCCTCGACGATGGCCGAGCACGGCGTCGGTGGGGACGACCCGGGTGATCGGTGTGGTCTTCGACGACGGTGGGTATGGCGACGACGGCGCCTCGTGGGGCGGGGAGTTCCTGGTCGCGGACTACCGCGGCTACGAGCGGGCCACGCACCTCGCGTACGTCCCGCTGCCGGGCGCCGAGGCTGCGGCGCGCAACCCCTGCCGGATGGCGCTGTCCCACCTGCGCAGCGCAGGCGTGCCCTGGGACCCTTCGCTGCCGAGCGTGGGCGCCTGCGACGACAACGAGCTCAACCTGCTCGACCGCCAGCTCGAGACCGGACTCCGGTGCGTCGCCGACGTCGAGCATGGGACGCCTGTACGACGCGGTCGCGTCGCTCGCCGGCATCTGCCATCGAGCCGAGTACCGCGCCCAGGCCGCTGACAGAGCTCGACGCCCTCGCCCGCTCGTTCGCACTCTCCGACCTCGGCCGCCGTACCCGCGTCTATGCGTTCGGCGAGGACGCGGACCCCACGCCGGTCATCTGGTCGGTCGTGCAGGACGTGCGCAAGGGCGTCGACCCGGACTGGTCGCCGCGAGGTTCCAGCAGTCCGTGGTCGACCTGGTCGTCGACACCGTGGGCAGGCTGCACGAGCGAACCCGCCTGTCGACCGTGACGCTGAGCGGCGACCTCTTCCTCAACCCGTTCCTGACCGAGGCCTGCATCGCAGCGGCTGGAGGCGGAGCGGTTCGAGGTGCTCTCCCACCGGCTCGTGCCCGCGGGAGACGCCGGCCTCGCACTCGGCCAGCTCGCGGTCCTCGCGCACCGCGGCTGAACGTCGGGCGTGCAGACCCAGTAGTCGGGCGTCGTACGGCGTCCGTCGCGACGTGCGCGGCGCGCGAGCTGGGACCTGCGGGCCTCGCGGCGGAGGTCGTCCTGGCGGTACTTCGCGAGCTGCATCGCGACGTAGACGTTGATTCCGTTGTTGGTCATGCCTCGACTGTGGTCGTAAGCCAGGGCCGGCGGATCGGACGATCTCCCTATCTCTGGCGGCGGCCCGGGCGGCTACCGGCAGCCACCGCGTCGTCTGAGGCACCTGAGAACGGGCTGAGGCAGGCCCACGATGTCAGGATCGAGGGCGTGCTCGACGGCCTCTCGCCCGCCCGCAGGCGGTTCGTGCTCGCCGTCGTCACGCTCGCCGTGGTCGCGGTTGCCGGGGCCGGCGTCGCGGTGTGGGCGACCCGCGACGACGCCGTGCGGCCGGTGTCACAGGAGACGCCGGGACCGGTGCTGCTGGTGCCCGGGTACGGCGGCGGGACGGCCGGCCTCGACGTGCTGGCCGACGCCCTGCGCGTCCAGGGCCGCGACGTGACCGTCGTGGACCTCCCCGGCGACAACACCGGCGACCTCGGCCGGCAGGCCCGGGAGCTCGAGAAGGCCGCGATCCTGGCCCTGGACCGGACCGGGGCGCGGTCCGTCGACGTGGTCGGCTACTCGGCCGGTGGCGTCGTCGCCCGGCTGTGGGTGCGCGAGCTCGGCGGCGACAGCCTGGCCCGCCGCGTCGTCACCCTGGGCTCGCCCCATCACGGCACCGACCTCGCGGGCCTGGGTGGAGACGTCGCGCCGGACACCTGCCCCGAGGCGTGCCGCCAGCTGCAGCCCGACAGCGAGCTGCTGCGCAAGCTCAACGCCGGCGACGAGACGCCCGAGGGACCGCTGTGGGTGTCGATCTGGACGACCGACGACCGCATCGTGGTCCCGCCGTCGTCGTCCGAGCTCGACGGCGCTCTCGGCTTCACCCTCCAGTCGGTCTGCCCGCGAGCCGTCGTCAGCCACGGCGAGCTGCCGCAGAGCCCGATCGTGATCGCCGCCGTGACCCGCGAGCTGGCCGTCGCCGATCCCGCCGTACCTGGTCCCGAGATCTGCTGAACCGCTATAGCCGTGCCGCTTCCAAGGCAATCGCTGCACCTCCAAGGCAATCCAATGCCTTGGAAGCGATGCGATCCCCGGCTCGCCGGGGATCGCTCCAGGGCGTCAGTTCTTGATGTCCTTGGTCATGAAGTTGGCCCAGCCGGCCCCGAGGAACACCACGACGTACGCGCCCTGCAGCAGCGTCCCGCGGACGACGTCGCGCCAGTGGATCGGGTCGCGGAAGAGGTCGACGAAGGCCAGCCAGTAGCGGGTGGGCAGGTACCCCGCGATCGCGTCGGCAGCGTCGAGGGTGAGCAGCAGTGTCGAGGCGACGAGCACCGCCATCGTGCCGAGCGCGGCGCCGAGCGGGGTGTCGACGACGGTCGAGAGGAACAGCGCGATCGCCGCCACCCCGAGCATGCACAGCAGCGCGTAGCCCAGCGCCAGGAAGGTGCGCACGATCAGCTGCTGCTGCGCTGAGAGCGGTGCCCGAGACCGTCGTGGTCTGGCCGATGTCGCCGCTGCCGAGGAGCAGCACCCCGACGACGTACGCCGTCGCGGCGACCACCGCGAGGGTCAGCAGCACGAAGACCATCACGCTGGCCAGCTTGGCCACCAGCAGTCGGGTCCGGCCGACGGGCCGCACCAGCAGGTAGCGCAGCGTGCCCTGCTGGGCCTCGCCCGCGATCGCGTCGCCAGCCTGGATCGACACCGCGATGGGCAGGAACAGCGGCAGCACGATCGCCATCGCCGCCAGCGGGAAGAGCGTGCCGTCGGTCAGCACCGCCGAGAGGAACGCCGGCCCGGTGCCCGGCCGCGGCCCGATGTCGGTCAGCGCCAGCAGCACGGCCACGATCGTCGGCAGCAGGTCGATCAGCAGGATCGTCACCCAGGTCCGCCGGCTGCGCACGAGCTGGTGCAGCTCGACGCGGCAGCACCCGCGTCACGCCGACTCCCCTCTCGAACCGGTCCCCTGCCGCTCGAGGTCGCCTCCAGCACGACGTCCTCGAGCGTGTGCTGCTCGGGTGCCAGCACGCTGACGCGTACGCCGCCCTGCACGAGCCGGGCGTTGAGCGCGGCGACGTCGGGCACGCGCACGAGCAGCGAGGCCTCGTCGTACGACTCGACCTGCCCGTCGAGCAGCGCGCGCGCACGCGCGACGTCCGGCGTGCGCACGTAGGTGCGCCCGGTCGGCCGCTGGAGCACGTCGAGCTGTTCCTGGACGACGAGGCGGCCGCGGTCGAGGACGCCGACCCGCGTGGCCATCTGCTCGACCTCGGCGAGCAGGTGGCTGGACAAGAAGACGGTCGTGCCGCCCGCGTTGAGGTCGAGCAGCAGCCGGCGGATCTCGCGGATGCCTTGCGGGTCGAGCCCGTTGGTCGGCTCGTCCAGCACCAGCAGCCGTGGTCGGGTCAGCAACGCGTGCGCGAGGCCGAGTCGCTGCCGCATCCCGAGGCTGTACGCCGCCACCGGCCGCTCGTCGACACCGCCGAGCCCCACCTGGTCGAGCACGTCGTCGACGCGACCCGCGCGGCCGGCCCGCCGTCCGCCGCCGAGCGCATCGTGCACCCGCAGGTTGGCGCGCCCCGAGAGTCGCGGGTACGCCGCCGGCGACTCGACCAGGGCACCGACCTGCGGCAGCACGACGGCGCCGGCCCGCGGCATCGGCCGGCCGAGCACCTCGACGGTGCCGCTCGTGGCGAGCACGAGCCCGAGCAGCACGCGCACGGTCGTCGTCTTGCCCGACCCGTTGGCGCCCGAGGAAGCCGTAGACGTCGCCCTCGCGGACGTCGAGGTCGACGCCGTCGACGGCTGTGATGGCGCCGTACCGCTTGGTCAGGCCGTAGGTGCGGATCACGGAGGTCATCGGCCGTCCCCCACGATCACCATGCCCCGGTAGAGGTCGTCGACGGCCCGGATCAGCGTGTCGGGCGTGACGGTGCCGGCGACCAGCCAGCCACCCTCTCCGTCGTCGCCGCACATCAGCACGCCCAACGGACCGATGGTGAGCAGCGTGCCCTGTGGCACGGTGCGCACCCCTGGGGTGAGCCGCAGCTGCTTGCGGAGGGGGCTCCGCCTCATGGGGCCGCAGCGGGATGGCCAGCAGCCGGGTCACTCCCGAGCCGTAGATCCCCACGGCCCGGTCGGCCTGCGGCGCCTTCGCCAGCCCGGCGACGGTGGCCGGCGGGAGCACCGGGGCGTACTGGTTGGCCGCGTCGGCGATGTCGAGCACGTCGTCGAAGTCGAAGTCGGCGCCCGGCGGCGGCACGAACGTCGTGCGCTCGGCCGGCGGCGTGGCCGCGCGAGAACTCCGCGAACTCCGAGCGTGAACGCCGGCGTGTCCGTACCCTTGCCGACCACCGCCACCCGCAGCACCACGCCGCTGTCCGGGATCGGCCCAGGCGTCGACGTGGTCGATGCTCGACCGTTCGTCGGCGGGGCTCATCCGCAGGCCGAGCGCGTCGACACCGGCGACGCGGGCGGCGGGCAGCCGCCGTACCTCCGTCGCGTCGACTCCTTCGCAGCAACAGGTCGGCCACTGCCGGCGGGACCAGGTCGGCCGTCCGTGGCAGCCGGATGGCGGGGTCGTGGCTCAGGTCCGCGTCGTTCTGCTCGTACCGCCAGCGCATCGTGCCCTGCACGTTGTGGATCAGATCCTGCTCGCCGGTGGCGAGCAGCTTGTCGACGCGCCAGGCGTCGTCGGAGCGCCACCACACCCGCATCCGGGTCGTGCTGCCGAACAGGTCGCCGACGTCGGTGAACCGGTCGGCCACCGGGAGCTGCAGGGTGCCCCGCGTCTCGACGTAGCCGGAGTAGGGATGGTCGAGGTTGTCCTCGATGGTGGCCAGGAGGTCGACGGCGCTGACGTCCTGGTCGTGAGCGGGCCACGCCCGGACGGCGACCGGGCCCGCGACGAGGAGGACCGTGCCCGCGGCCACGGCTGCCCAGACGATGGGCAGGCCTCACGTCTCCCCCATGTCCGGAGCGTACGTCGCCCGGACGAGGGCGAGTTCAGCCCGCCGGCCGGGTGTGCTCGAGCCGGAAACCGACCCCGCGCACGGCGACCACGCGGTCGGGCAGTCCGGCCTCCTCGAGCTTGTGGCGCAGCCGACCGATCGTCACGTCGAGGGTCTTGGTCGAGCCGTACCAGTTCTCGTCCCACACCTCCGACATCAGCCGGCCGCGGGGCACCACCTTGTCGCGGTGCGCCTCCAGCACGGTCAGGACGTCGAACTCCTTGCTGGTCAGCTTGAGCTCGGCGTCGCCGGCGTAGACCCGGCGAGCCTCGACGTCGAGCCGCAGACGCGTGGTCGGCGCCGGCGTCGTAGCCGCCCCGTGCGCGGGTGCGGCGCAGCAGTGCGCGTACGCGGGCCTGGAGCTCGGCCAGCCCGAAGGGCTTGGTGAGGTAGTCGTCGGCACCGCTGTCGAGGCCCACGACGCGGTCGAGCTCGCCCGTGCGGGCCGTCACGATCAAGATGGCGCCGTCGTAGCCGCTCTCGCGCAGCGCGCGGCAGACGTCGAGCCCGTCCATGTCGGGCAGCGACAGGTCGAGGATGACCACGTCGACGGGCTGCTGCCCCACCGACCAGGTCGAGCACTTCGCGGCCGTTGTCGACCCAGGCGACGTCGTAGCCTTCTCGCTCGAGCGTGCGGACGAGCGGGAACGCGATGTCACGCTCGTCCTCGACGACGAGCACGGAACCCCCCACGATGCCTGAGCATAGGACGATCTGCGGTCGTGAGACGCCGCTCATCGCGCAGAATTGGAGCGATGCAGAGCCAAGACCCGTCAGGAACTCCCGTCCCGACGGGTCCACGCCCCCCTACGTGGGATCTCAGGAGACCAGGCTCCTGAGCGCGTGAAATGCCAGGTTCGGGACGTCCCCCCGGTCGTACCCGAACCTGGCAGGTTTCTCGCGAAACGCTATGTCGGGGTGCCACTCACGAAAACTACAGAACATCCACAGGACATCAACGCTTTGGTAACAAGCCGCCCGGGCGCCGAGTCACCCTTCGAACGCGCGGATCCGTCGGCCCGGCCAGGCTACCGCCCGTCTGCGAGACGCTCCAGAACCTCCTCGAAACGGAACTGCTCGAGGCCGAGCGGGTCGTCGGCACCGGCCGTCACCTCGTCCCACGTGACGGGCGTGGCGACGGTGGGCAGCTCGCGCCCGCGCAGCGAGTACGGCGACAGGGTGGTCTTCGAGCCGGCGTTCTGGGACCAGTCCAAGAACACCTTGCCCGACCGCTTGGACTTCGTCATCGTCGCGGTGACCAGCCTGGCGTGCTCCTTGGCGAGATCCTCGGCGACGTCCTTGGCGAGCGCCGTGGAGTCGTCAGGGTCCTTGCGTCGCTTGAGTGCGGCGTACAGGTGCAGCCCCTTGCTGCCACTGGTCACCGCCTCGGTCTCGAGGTTGCGCTCGGCCAGCTTGTCGCGGACCAGCAGGGCGACCTGGCAGCACTCGTGCAGTCCCGCGCCCTCGCCCGGGTCGAGGTCGATGACGAGCCGGTTGGCGCCCAGGATCTTGCTGGGGCCCTTGCCGCCCTTGGTGACCGTCCACTGGTGCACGTGCAGCTCCAGCGCAGCCAGGTTGGCCAGCCAGGTCAGCGTCGCGAGGTCGTCGACGACCGGGAAGACGAGGACGTCGCCGTTGCGCGCCCGACCACTTGCCTGCGCGCGCGACCCGGTGGTCGGCACCTCGGCGGTGCGCACCCACGACGGCGTGCCGTTGGGGATGTTCTTCTCGAAGAAGCTCTGCTTCTCCACGCCGTTGGGCCACCGCACCCGGGTCGCGCAGCGGTCCTTGAGCAGCGGCAGCATGGCCGGCGAGACCTGCGCGTAGTAGTTGAGCACCTCGCCCTTGGTGGTCCCGGTCCGTGGGTAGAGCACCTTGTCGAGGTTGCTCAGCTTGAGCGTCCGGCCCTCGACGTCGACGCGCACCTCCTGGCCGTCCTTCGGGCTCATCGCAGCAGGTCCTCCGGGCTCAGGTCCGCGCGGACGCCGCGGTAGGACGGCTGGCGCAGGCGCTGGTTCTTGGCGGTCGCGTGACTGTCGACGTCGACGACCAGGAAGGGCTCGACCCAGTGCGTGCCGAGCGCGTCGACCTTCGGCACCTCGTCGGCGAAGGGGCTGTCGCCCGCGATCGCGGCCCGCGAGCAGCTTGGCCAGCTGGGTGCCGGCCTTCGGGCCGATCCCGCTGCCGACGCGGCCGCGGTAGAGCAGGCCGTCGGTCGTCATCTCCCCGACCAGCACGGCGGCGAGGTTGCCGGCGGCCGAGCCCTCCTGCGGCCGCCAGCCACCGACCACGAACGAGGCGTTCAGCCGGTGCGCGAGCTTGAGCCAGGAGTCGGTGCGGCGGTCGAAGGCGTAGGTCGAGGAGCGACGCTTGCTGACCACGCCCTCGAGGCCCTGCTGCAGGGTCGCCTCGAACAGCATCGGCCCGTCGTCGTACGCCGCGGGCACCTGCCAGGTGGTGTCCAGCTCGAGCCCCTCGAGCCGCGCCCGCCGCTCCTCCCACGGCATGGCGGGTGAGGTCCTCGCCGTCGAGCCGGAGCAGGTCGAAGACCATGTACGTCGCGGGGTTGCTCGCCGACAGCCGGCGCGCGGACTGCGCGTTGCGCAGGTGCATGCGGTCCTGGAGCATCCGGAAGTCCGGCAGCCCGTGCTCGTTGAGGGCGATGATCTCGCCGTCGACGAGCAGGTCGCGCTCGCCCAGCGGCGAGACGCTGAGCTCGGGCCAGGCGACGGTGATGTCGTTGCCGTTGCGGCTGTACATCCGCAGCCGCCCGTCGCGGACCTCGGTCAGCGCCCGCACGCCGTCCCACTTCACCTCGTGCACCCACTCCTCGCCGCGCGGCACGAAGGTCCCCTTCGAGGCGAGCATCGGACGCATGGCCGCGATTCTCCCCCATCGCCCACCGCCGCTGGTCGAGCGGTGCGCAGCAATCGTCACGAGCCCGGCGAGCGGTCGGACGCACGTCGCCGGGTCTCGTGACAGGCGCTGGCGCGACCTTCCACGACCAGCCGAGGCGCGGCGCGCGGTCGGTGCTTGCCCGTACGCTGCTCCCATGCGAGCCATCTGGAAGGGCGCGGTGTCGTTCGGGCTGGTCAGCGTGCCGGTCAAGCTCTACGCGGCGACCGAGTCCCACGACGTGTCGTTCCGTCAGGTGCACGCCAAGGACGGCGGCCGGATCAAGTACCAACGCGTGTGCTCCATCGACGGCGAGGAGGTGCCCTACTCCGACATCGCCAAGGGCTACGAGACCGAGGACGGCGAGATGGTCATCCTCGACGACGACGACTTCGCCGACCTGCCGTCGTCGTCCTCGCGCGAGATCGCCGTGGAGAAGTTCGTGCCGCGCGAGCAGATCGACCCGATCTGGTTCGAGAAGTCCTACTACCTCGAGCCCGAGAAGAGCGGCACCAAGCCCTACGCGCTGCTGCGCCAGGCGCTGCTCGACGCCGACCGGATGGCCGTGGTCACCGTGGCGATCCGCAACCGCACGTCGATGGCGGTGCTGCGCGTGCGCGACGAGGTGATCGTGCTGCAGACGATGATGTGGCCCGACGAGGTGCGCGCAGCCCGACTTCTACGTCGAGACCGGCGAGGTCAAGCACGCCGAGGTCAAGATGGCCAACATGCTCGTCGAGACGCTCGCGGGCGACTTCGACGCCAGCGAGTTCGAGGACGACTACGCCGACGCGGTCGAGGCGCTGGTCAAGGCCAAGATCGAGGGCGGCGAGGTCAAGAAGACACCCGCCTCGACGAAGTCCTCGGGCGAGGTCGTCGACCTGCTGGCCGCGCTGCAGCGCTCGGTCGACGCCGCCAAGACCGCCCGCGGCGAGTCGAGCGACGAGGCCAAGGCCGAGAAGAAGCCGGCCAAGAAGACCGCCGCCAAGAAGGCCCCCGCGAAGAAGACCGCCGCCAAGAAGACGCCCGCCAAGAAGGCGACGACGAAGAAGACCGCGGCCAAGAAGACCGCTGCCAAGAAGGCGAGCTAGCCGGGCTCTTGGGTCGTATCTTCGCCGCGCGCCGCCGCAGAGTCGGGGTGTGCGCGGTCGTACCTGCTCATCAGCGCGTCGCTCAGGCGCGGGGCCACCAGGTTCAGCAGCTCGCCCACCCGGGCCACGGCGTTGTCGACAGTGACCGGGCGGTCCTCCAGGGCGCGGACCACGCGGGCCGCCGCCTGGTCGGCCGGTGAGCGCCTTGCGGCCCTCGTACCCCGGCGCCGGGACCACCATCGGGGTGACGACGAGACCGAAGCGGATGTTGGTGAACGTCACCCCGTCGGCGTACGTCTCCCGGCCGGCGATCCGCGCCCAGGTGTCGAGGGCGGTCTTGGAGGCGATGTAGGCGGCGAACTTGGGCGCCTTCATCTGCACGCCCCAGGTGCCGATGTTGACGACGTGACCGAAGCCCTGCGCCCGCATCGCCGGCAGCAGCCCCATGGTCAGCCGGACCGGGCCGAAGTAGTTGACGGCCATCGTCCGCTCGAAGTCGTGGAACCGGTCGTAGCTGAGCGCCAGGCTGCGGCGGATCGACCGCCCGGCGTTGTTCACCAGGTAGTCGACGCCGCCGTGGTCGGCGAGCACCTGCTTGACCAGGGCGTCGACCGCCTCGAGGTCGGTGAGGTCGCAGACGTACGCCGAGGCGCGGCCGCCGCGCTCCTCGATCGTGCGGCGCACCCGGGCCAGCTCCGCCTCGCGCCGCGCCACCAGCAGCACGGTCGCCCCGCGCGCCGCCGCGGCGTACGCCGTCGCCTCGCCGATCCCGCTGGAGGCTCCGGTGACCAGCACCCGACGGCCGGCGAGCGGACTGCTGGCGTCGCCGCTCAGCCGCCGGCGCAGCCGACGTACGCGGGCCGCCGGCGTGAGGAACAGCCGCGTCATGTCGTCTCCCAGCGGAACAGCTTGGCGGCGACGGCCGTGACCACCAGCGCGAAGGCCGCGAGCACCGCCATCGGCAGCAGCGCCGCCGTGGCCGCTTCGCCTCGCACCATCACGTCGAGCATCCCCTCGTTGAGCCACCACAGCGGCAGCACGTGCGCCAGGGCCTGGAGCCAGCCGGGCGCGGCGTCGAGCGGGAAGAACGAGCCGCTGAGGAACGACATCGGCAGCACGATGAAGTTGGCCATGTTGACCGCGCCCTCGGTGGTCTTGGCGACGGCGCCGGCCAGCAGGCCGATCGCCATGAAGCACAGTGTGCCGACGACGAGCAGCGGGATCGACGCCAGCCAGGCACCGGTGAGCCGCAGCCCGAAGAGCGCCGCACCGAGCCCGAGGAAGATCGCCATCTGCGTGAGCGCGATCGCGACGGTGACCGCGACGCGGGCGCCGACGAGCGTGCTCGTCGGTACCGGGCGAGAGCTGCAGGCGGCGCAGCAGCTTGGAGTTGCGCCAGCCGTTGAGCGTCGCCGCGGCGCCGAAGCTGGCGCTCATCGCGACCGCCCAGCCGAGCAGGCCCGGCGTGACGTACTGGATGGTCTTGAGGGAGTCGTCCTCGACGCGCTCGGCCTCGAGCCGGTAGGTCGGCGGCTTGCCGGACAGCGCGACGTTCGTGCTGTCGACGAAGGCGCGCAGCACGCCCTGGGTCACCGCAGCCTTGACCTGGTCGGTCTGGGTGTAGTGGGCGACCAGCGTGTCGCCCTGCATCTCGACGGCGACGTCGGCGTCACCCTTCTTGACCTCGGCGATCGAGCCGTCCAGATCGTCGCTGCGGGTGATGTCGAAGGTCTCCTCGAACGCCGCCTTCTCGCTCTGTGGCATCTCGTCGAGGAACGACACGTCGCCGACCTGGATCATCTCGACCTTGGACTGCGTCTGGTCGGCGAAGAGACCGCCGAAGAGCACCAGGAACATCAGCGGGAAGACGATCGCGAAGAACACCGACGCCTTGTCGCGGACGAAGCCGCGAATGATCGCCAGGCTGAGCTTGCCGAACGCCGGACCTCATGCGCGGTACTCGCGGCCGGTGAGGGAGAGGAAGACGTCCTCGAGCGTGCCGGTCTGCACCTGGACGCCGGCGAGGTGCTTTCCCTCCGCCAGCGCGGTGAGCACGGCGGCGGGCTCACGGGTGCGCAGCACCACGCCCGCGGCGTCCTCGGCGACGTCGTCGACGCCGGGGATCGCGGCCGCCTCCTCGGCGGTCAGCTGGCCGGGCGCGACGGTGATCCGCGTGGGCGCGTCGAGGCCGCGCACCAGGCTGGCCGGCGAGTCCAGCTGCGAGGATCCGGCCGTGGTCGATGATCGCCACCCGGTCGCACAGCACCTCGGCCTCGTCCATGTAGTGGGTGGTCAGCACGACGGTCCGGCCGCTGTCGTTGAGGCCGGCCAGCAGCTCCCACAGGTTGCGCCGGGCCTGCGGGTCGAGCGCCGCGGTCGGCTCGTCGAGGAAGACCACCTCGGGGTCGTGCACGAGCGCGCACGCGATCGAGAGCCGCTGCGCCTGGCCGCCGGAGAGGTCCCCGACCCGGGTGTCGGCCTTGTCCTCGAGCCCGACGCGCTCGAGCCACTCGTCGGCGACGGCCGGCGCCACGCCGTACAGGGAGGCCATGGTGCGGATCTGCTCGCGGGCGGTCAGCCGCTCGAAGAACGCCGTGCTCTGCAGCTGGACCCCGATCCGCGGCAGCAGCGCGTGGTTCCGCGGCCACGGCGACTCCCCGAGCAGGCTGATCGTGCCGGCATCGGGCCGTCGCAGGCCCTCGATCATCTCCAGGGTCGTGGTCTTGCCCGCGCCGTTGGGCCCGAGGATCCCGAAGAACTCGCCCTCGGCGACGTCGAAGGTGACCCCGTCGACCGCTCGAAGCTCCCCGTACGCCTTGGCCAGGTCGACCACCTCGATGGCTGCTCCCACGTCGGGCGACGCTACCCGCAGAGCTCAAGCCCGGCAGCCTCGGCTGCCTCGGCTGCCTCGGTGCTGGTCTGTCAGATCTCGGATCGCCGAAGACCTGCCTCAGCCCACGCCCCACCGCGGGAACGGCCGCGCCGCCTCCAGCTGCGCCGACAGGCTGAACACGGTGGCCTCGTCGTCGGTGCGGCCCACGAGCTGGACGGCGACGGGCAGGCCGTCGTCGGCGATGCCGCACGGCACCGAGGCGGCCGGGTTGCCGGCGACGTTCCAGGGGACCAGGTAGGTGATGGTCGGCAGCGAGGCCAGGGAAGAGCGGACGGTGCCCTTGCCCATCACGATGCCGAGCCTCGGCGGCCGGTGGGCGGTGACCGGCGTGAGCAGCACGTCGACCTCGTCGAAGACGCGGTTCAGCTTGCGGGAGTAGGCGTCGGTGCGCCGCAGCGCCCAGTCGCGGACGCCTGGGCGGACCCACGTACCCATCCGGTAGGTCTGTCGGGTACGGCGCTCGAGACGCTCGTAGTGCTCGACCTCGTCGGCCTCGGTGCGGACGCCGGCGAAGAACTGCGGCACGAAGGCGAGGGTCGGGTCCGGGTAGCGCGGGTCGACCTCGCGGACGTCGTGGCCGAGGTCGGCCAGGAGGCGCGCGGTGTCCTGCACCGCCCGGACATGGACCGGGTCGTTGCGAACGCCGAGGGTCGGCACCTTGACCGACCAGCCGACCCTCAGCCTCCCCGGCTCACGAGCGGCGGCAGCCACGAACGGCTCGTCGCCCCCGGCCCGGAACCGGTCGGACGGCAGGTTGCCACGCACCACGTCGTACACGAGGGCGCTGTCGGCCACGCTGCGGGTCAGCGGCCCGACCACCCCGAGAGCCCACCACAGGTGCGGGTGTGGGGCGGTGGTCACCCGGCCGCGCTGCGGCTTGAGGCCGAAGATCCCGCAGAACGACGACGGCACCCGGATCGAGCCGCCGCCGTCCCCACCGATCGCCACCGGCACCATCCCGGTCGCCACCGCGACGGCCGATCCGCCGCTGGAGCCTCCTGGAGAGCGGGACTCGTCCCAGGGGTTCAGGGTGTAGCCGGTCGCCTCCGACTCCGTGAACGGGAACGAGCCGAACTCCGGCATGGTGGTCTTCCCGACGACCACCGCCCCGGCCGCTCGCAGCCGCCGGACCACCTCGCCGTCGTGTGCTGCCGGCGTGGAGTTGGCACGGCCGCCGTACGACGTCACACAGCCGGCGACGTCGAGCTCCTCCTTGATGGCCACCGGTACGCCGTGCAGCGGGCCGAGCGGCTCGCCCGCGGCCCGCGTGGCGTCCCGCGCGTCGGCCTCGGCGCGGGCCTGCTCGATCAGCACGACGGTGAACGCGTTGAACCGCGGGTTCAGCTCGGCGATCCGGTCCAGCGACTCGTCCACCACCGTCCGTGTGGACACCTCGCCGCTGGCCGTCAGGCGAACGATCTCGACGGCACCGCGCATGCGGCGACCTTCCCACACCGATTCGTCAACGGCTCCCCCGCGCCGAGGACCCTCCAGACCGATGACGAATCGGTGTGGGGGGTCAGGCGAGGGAGTCGATCCAGGCGCGGTGGAGGTCGGAGTAGCGGCCCTCGCCGCCGGCGATCAGCTCCTGCGGGGAGCCGTCCTCGACGATCCGGCCGTGCTCCATCACCAGCACCCGGTCGGCGACCTCGACGGTCGAGAGCCGGTGGGCGATGATCACGGCGGTCCGGCCGGCGAGGATCGTGCGCAGGGCCTTCTGGACCAGCCGCTCGGACGGGATGTCGAGCGACGAGGTGGCCTCGTCGAGGATCAGCACCGCCGGGTCGGCCAGGAACGCGCGGGCGAACGCCACCAGCTGCCGCTGGCCGGCACTCAGCAGACCACCGCGGTTGGAGACCTGGGTGTCGTAGCCCTCGGGCAGGTCGCGGATGAACCCGTCGGCGCCGAGCGCCGTCGCGGCCTCGACGACCTCCTCGATGCCCGCGCCCGGGCGGCCGAACCGGATGTTGTCGGCGATCGGACCCGGAGAACAGGTAGTTCTCCTGGGTGACCATCACGATCGCGCGGTGCAAGGTCTCGTCGGAGAGGTCGCGCAGGTCGACGCCGTCGAGCAGCACCCTGCCCGCCACGGGGTCGTAGAAGCGGGTCGCCAGCTTGGCGAGCGTGGTCTTGCCGGCGCCGGTCGTGCCGACCAGCGCCAGGGTCTGGCCGGCGGGCACGGCCAGGTCGAGGTCGGGCAGCACCGGCACGCCCTCGACGTACTCGAAGTCGACGTGGTCGAAGGTCAGCGCGCCCTGCGGGTCGGTCAGCGGGACCGGTTGCTTCGGCTCCGGCACGCCGGGCTCCTCCTCGAGCACGCCGGAGAGCTTCTCGAGCGCGGCCGAGGCGGACTGGAAGGTGTTGTAGAACTGCGAGATCTCCTGCATCGGCTCGAAGAACTGCCGCAGGTAGAGCAGGAACGCCGCCAGCACGCCGACCGTGACCTCGCCGTGGAAGGCGAGGTAGCCGCCGTAGAGGAGCACCACCGCGATGGTGACGTTGCCGATCAGGCGGATGCCGGGCATGAACCAGGCGACCAGCCGGAAGGCGACCAGGTTGGCGGCGCGGTACTGCTCGTTGACGTCGTCGAAGATCTCCTGGTTGCGCGGCTCGCGGCGGAACGCCTGGACGGCGCGGATGCCGCCCATCGACTCGACGAAGTGGACGATGACCAGCGCGACCTTCTCGCGGGTCACGCGGTAGCTGCGGGCCGAGGACTTGCGGAACCAGTTGGTCAGCCACGCCAGGAAGGGCCCGCACACCAGCGCGACCAGGCCGAGCTTGACGTCGAGGAACAGCAGCAGGGCGGCCGTCCCGACGAGGGTCAGGGCAGCGGTGACGAGGCCGTCGAAACCCGACTCGAGCATCTCGTAGATCGCGTCGACGTCGGAGGTCTGCCGCGAGATGACCCGGCCCGAGGTGTAGTCGTCGTGGAAGGCCGGGCTCAGCCGCTGGAAGTGCCGGAAGACCCGCTGCCGGATCTCGAACAGGACGTCTTGGCCGATCGTCCCGGACCGCACCAGGAACAGGTTGCGGGTCACCGCCTGGGTGATCGTGGCGACCAGCACCGCTCCGACGATCAGCAGCAGCGGCTCGAGGTTGTCGTCCTCGCGGATCGGCGGGATGCCGGAGTCGATGCCGACCTTGACCAGGTAGGGGATGGAGAGCCGGGCGGCGTTCTCGACCACGACGATGACGACCAGCCACTTGATCGCCTTGGCGTAGGGGCGCAGCAGGTCCTTGAGCAGCCGTCGCGACCGGGTGGCCAGCCGGGCCGAGGTCGCCTCGGTGAGCTCGTCGCCGGCGATGTTGTCGGCCGCGACGCCGCGCCAGTCCTGCTCGGTCGCCGGGGCCGTCACGCGCCCGCCTCCTGGAGGTCGCTGTCGGCGGCGAGCAGCTCGCGGTACGCCGGCACGGTTGCCAGCAGGTCACGGTGGGCGCCGACGTGGGTGATGGTGCCGTCCTGGAGCAGGGCGACGCGGTCGGCCAGCAGGACCGTGGAGGCCCGGTGGGCGACGATCAGCCCGGTGGTCTCGGAGAGCACGCGGCGCAGCGCCTCCTCGACGAGCTTCTCGGTGTGCACGTCGAGCGACGACAGGGTGTCGTCGAGCACCAGGACGCGTGGCTGCGCGAGCACGGCCCGGGCGAGGGCGAGCCGCTGGCGCTGCCCGCCGGAGAGCGACATGCCCTGCTCGCCGATGCGGGTCTCGAGGCCCCAGGGCAGGTCGAGCGCGAAGTCGGCCTGGGCGACCGACGAGCGCCTCGGTGACCTCGGCCTCGGTGGCCTCGGCCCGCCCGAGGGTGAGGTTCTCGCGCGCGCTCATCGAGAACAGCGTCGGCTCCTCGAACGCGGTGGCGACCAGCGAGCGGAGCTTGTCGAGGGTGAGTTCGCGGACGTCGACGCCGTCGAGGGTGATCCGCCCGCCCGTGACGTCGTAGAGCCGCGGCACCAGGGCGGTGAGGATGGTCTTGCCGCTGCCGGTCGCGCCGACGAGGGCGACGGTCTCGCCGGGCCGGATGTCGAGGTTGACGTCGCGCAGCACGAGCTTGCCGGGCTCGTCGGGGAAGGCGAAGTCGACGTGCTCGAACCGGAGGTGGCCGCCCTCGGACGCGAGCGCCTCGCCGGGACCGTCGACGATGTCGGGCTGGGTGTCGAAGATCTCGAGGATGCGCGCGGCGGCGGTCATGGCCTCCTGCGACATCGCCAGGATCACGCCGAGCGAGGCCACCGGCCAGACGAGGGAGAGCATCAGCGTGATGAACGCGACCAGCTCGCCCGGGGTGAGGGCTCCGCGGCCGACGCCGATCGCGCCGAGCAGCAGCACGACCACGACGGCGAAGTTGGGGATCACCTCGAGGAAGGTCCAGAAGCGCGCCGACAGCCGGACCTTCTCGAGGCTGGTGCCGCGCAGCTTCTGGGCCGCGGCGTCGTAGTCCTGCGAGACGTGCTCGCTGCGCCCGAACGACTTGATCACCCGGATGCCGACCGCGCCCTCCTCGGCGCGGGTGGCCAGGTCGCCCTGCTCGTCCTGGACCCGGCGCGAGAGCACGACGTAGCGCTTCTCGAAGCGCATGGACAGCCAGACGATCGGCGCCGCGGTGAACGCCACGACCAGCCCGAGTGGCCAGTACATGTTGAGCAGCACGATGGTCACCACGGTGACCTGCAGGATGTTGATGACCAGGAACAGCAGGCCGAAGCCGCTGAACCTCCGGATCGCCGACAGGTCGGTGGTCGCCCGCGAGAGCAGCTGACCCGACTGCCACTTGCTGTGGAAGCTCATCGGGAGCTCCTGCAGGCGCGCGTAGAGGTCGCGCCGCATCGCCGTCTCCATCTGGAGCACGGCGTTGGACTGCACCCAGCGCCGCCACCACACCAAGAAGGCCTCGAGGATGCCGAGCGCGAGCGTCAGCAGGCCGAGCGGCAGCACGCCGTCGATCTCGCCGTTGGTGATCGGGCCGTCGATCAGCGCCTTGGTGACCAAGGGGATGGCGACGGCGAGCGCGATGCCGCCGAGCGCGGTGCCGAGCATGACCGCCAACGCGGGGATGTGGGGCCGCAGGTAGCCGCGCAGCCGCCAGAGCGAGTTGACGCTGGCGGGCGGATGAGCGGACGGGTCGGCGGTCGTGACCGCTGAAGGAGAGGGTGGCATCGCTTGATCGACGATACGACGACCCACCGACGTCAGAGAAATCCTTTAGCCGAGGTAACGGTCTGCGGGCGCGGGATTTCTCCGGCCGGCCGGAGAATCCTGAACATGGCGTGACTTCCTAGGCACGCCAAGTGCAGGGAACGTACGCCCAGTCGGTCGCGCCTGCCGGGATCGCGTCGCCTCACGAGGAAGCGAGCAAGCCCCTCACCACGCGCAGCCCCACCGACACCCGGGCCAGGTCGCCGGTCTCGTCGGCGCAGATGTCCTCCAGCGTCGCCGCGGCGCGCGCCACGACCAGCGAGTCGTCCTCCTCCCAGCTGGCGATGCGCGCCGGCGCCGGCTCCTCGGCCTCGGTCGCCCGCAGCACCTGGGCGGTCAGCTGGGCGTGGACGGCGTAGACGTCGTCGCGCAGCGCGGCCCGGGCCATGGTCTGCCACCTGTCGTCGCGCGGCAGGGCCAGGATCTTGCCGACCAGCATCGGCAGGCCGAGGCGTTCGCCGAGCTGGAAGTGCACCCGCGCCACCTCGACCGGGTCGAGCCCGTCGCGGTCGGCGATCTCGAGGATGTAGAGCAGCTGGTACGCCGGGTGGAGCACCGCCGTGCGGGTCGCCAGTTCCTCGGGCACCTGCCCGCTCTCGATGAACAGCCGGCGCCGCGCCTCGAAGGCGTCGAGCTCGCGGCCGGTGAGCAGCGTGGGCAGCTCGCGCATCACCGCCTGCACCCGGTCGCGGAAGAACTCGACGGTGCCCTGGCTGTCGAGGGGTGGGCGCCGGTTGGTGACGAGCCACCGCGAAGCGCGTTCGACGAGGGTGCGCATCTCGATGCGCATCCGGGTCTGCACGGCGGCCTCGAGCACGTTGTCGTGGGAGGCGACCTCGTCGCGGTAGGGCAGCGACCCGAAGATCTCGCGGGCCACGAAGTTGGCCCGGGTGAGCTCGGCCGGCCCGGCACTCGTCTCGCCCTGCAGCCGCGGCCAGTAGGTCAGCCCCGCGCCGTTGACGAGGTCGTTGACGACCTGGGTCACGATGATCTCGCGGCGCAGCGGGTGCTCGGAGACCTGGTCGGAGAAGCCCTGCTGGATGGCTTGGGGGAAGTAGTTCGTCAGGTCGACCTGGCAGTAGGGGTCGTCGGGCAGGTCGGAGGCGAGCAGCTCCTCCGCCAGCACGATCTTGGTCCACGCGAGCAGCACCGAGATCTCCGGGACGCTCAGGCCTTCCTCGCGCTCGAGCATCCGTCGGACCTGGCGGGTCGAGGGCAGTCCCTCGAGCTCGCGGTTGAGCACCCCGCGCTTCTCCAGCTGGCGCATCCAGTCCTCGTGGACGTGCAGCAGGGACGGCGCGTTGGCGGCGGCGTTGGCGAGCGCGAGGTTCTGCTCGTAGTTGTCGCGCAGCACCAGCCCGGCGACCTCGTCGGTCATCACCGCCAGCAGCGCGTTGCGCTGCTTCTCGGTCATGTCGCCCGCCGCGACCACCCGGTCGAGCAGGATCTTGATGTTGACCTCGTGGTCGCTGGTGTCGACACCGGCGGAGTTGTCGATGAAGTCGGTGTTGATGCGGCCGCCGCGCTCGGCGTACTCGATGCGGCCGAGCTGGGTGAGGCCGAGGTTGCCGCCCTCCCCCACGCACTGCGCCCGGAGGTCGCGGCCGTTGATGCGGATCGCGTCGTTGGCCTTGTCGCCGGCGTCGGCATCGGTCTCGCTGGCGGCCTTGACGTAGGTGCCGATGCCGCCGTTCCAGAGCAGGTCGACCGGAGCCTTGAGCACCGCCCGCATCAGCTCGGCCGGGGTCATCGTGTGCACGCCGTCGTCGAGGTCGAGCGCCTTCTTCATCTGCGGTGTCACCTTGATGGACTTCAAGGTGCGCGGGAACACGCCGCCGCCCTCGGAGATCAGGCTCTTGTCGTAGTCCTGCCACGACGACCGCGGAAGGTCGAAGAGACGCTTGCGCTCGGCGTACGACGTCGCGGCGTCGGGCGTCGGGTCGATGAAGATGTCGCGGTGGTCGAAGGCCGCCACCAGGCGGGTGTGCTCGGAGCAGAGCATCCCGTTGCCGAACACGTCGCCCGACATGTCGCCGATGCCGATCGCGGTGAAGTCCTCGGTCTGGCAGTCGATGCCACGCTCGCGGAAGTGACGACGGACCGAGACCCACGCCCCCCGCGCCGTGATGCCCATCGCCTTGTGGTCGTAGCCGACCGAGCCGCCGCTGGCGAAGGCGTCGCCGAGCCAGAAGCCGTAGTCCTTGGCCACGCCGTTGGCGATGTCGGAGAACGTCGCCGTTCCCTTGTCGGCGGCGACCACGAGGTAGGAGTCGTCACCGTCGTGGCGCACCACGCCCTTCGGCGGCACCGACTCGCCCTCGACGAGGTTGTCGGTGATGTCGAGCAGGCCGGAGATGAACGTGCGGTAGCTGGCGACGCCCTCGGCGAGCCACGCCTCGCGGTCGCTCGGGTCGGGCAGCTGCTTGCAGAAGAACCCGCCCTTCGCGCCGACCGGCACGATCACGGTGTTCTTCACCATCTGCGCCTTGACCAGGCCGAGCACCTCGGTGCGGAAGTCGTCGCGACGGTCGGACCAGCGCAGCCCGCCACGCGCGACCGCGCCGAAGCGCAGGTGCACGCCCTCGACCCGCGGCGAGTAGACGAAGATCTCGAAGCGCGGCCGCGGCGCCGGCAGGTCGGGGATGGCCGAGGGTTCGAGCTTGAACGAGATGTAGGGATGCAGCGTGCCGCCCGCCTCCGGCTGGAAGTAGTTGGTGCGCAGGGTGGCCTTGATGTGGGTCAGGTACGACCGCAGGATGCGGTCGTGGTCGAGGCTGGCCACGTCGTCGAGGGCCCGCTTGATCCGGTCCTCGATCGCCTCGACCTTGGCGGTCCGCGCCTCGGCGTCGGCGGCGAGACCGTTCTTGCCCGGGTCGAACCGAGCCTCGAACAGCTGCCACAGCAGGCGGGCGATGTCGGTGTTGCCGCGCAGCGCGGCCTCGATGTAGTCGACGGCGAACGGCGAGTTGCCCTGTTTCATGTACTTCGCGTACGCGCGGAGGACGGTCGCCTGCCGCCAGGTGAGCCCCGCCGCCAGCACCAGGGCGTTGAAGCCGTCGATCTCGTTGTAGCCGTCCCACACCGCGCGGATGGCGTCCTGGAACAGGCCGCGCATCTCGTCAGGGAGGCCGGGCGGGTACTGCAGCCCGAACTCGTAGACGAACGTCGGCCGGTCGAGGCCGTCGAGCTCGTACGGGCGCTCGTCGAGCACCTCGACGCCCATCGACGCGAGCATCGGCAGCACCTGGGACAGGGACAGCGGGGCGCCCACGCGGAACACCTTCAGCCGAGCCTCGCCGCGGCCGGCGTCCAGCGGCGAGAACAGCGAGATGTCGATTCCCGGGTCGGCTATCGATGGCCTCCAGGCGGCCCACGTCGAGCGCGGCCGTCGTGGCGGAGAAGTCCTCCTTGTAGGCCTCGGGGAAGGAGTCGGCGTAGCGGCGGGCGAGCCGCGAGCCGTGGTCCTCGCCGTACTCGGTGACGGTCGCCGTGACGAAGTCGTCGCGCCACGAGCGGGACGCGTCGGTGAACATCCGCTGCAGGTCGCCGGCGTCGACGTCGGGGATCTCGGCGCCCAGCGGCGGGTGCACGACGAAGTGCACGCGCGCGGTCGTCGACTCGCTCATCTTGACGTTGAACTCGATGGAGTCGCCGTCGAAGCGGTCCATCAGGATCTGGGAGAACCGCTCGCGGACGGCGGTGTTGTAGCGGTCGCGCGGGAGGTAGCAGAGCACCGAGACGTAGCGGCCGTAGGTCTCCCGGCGCACGAAGACCCGCAGCTGGCGTCGCCCGACGGTCTGGAGCACGCCCTGGGTCACCTCGGCGAGCTCCTCGGCCGGGGTGTGGAAGATCTCGTCGCGGGGGTAGGTCTCCAGGGTGTCCATCAGGCTCTTGCCCGCGTGGCTGCGCGGCTCGACGCCGATGCGGGCGAGCACCTCGGTGGCCTTCTCGCGCAGCAGCGGGATCCGGGTGATGGACTCGGTGTACGCCGCGCTCGACAGCAGGCCGAGGAACCGGCGCTCGCCGCTGACCTCGCCGTTCTCGTCGAAGGTCTTCACGCCGACGTAGTCGAGGTAGGCCGGTCGGTGCACGGTGGCCCGGGAGTTGGCCTTCGAGAGCACCAGCAGGTTCTTCTCCCGCGCCTTGGCCTTGGCGGCGTCGGGCAGCTTGGCGAACGCCTTCGACTGGTCCTGGTCGTGGCGCAGGATGCCGAGGCCGGTGCCCGGGACGGCCCGGAGGATCTCGTCGTCGCCCTCGCGCTCGAGGCGGTACTCGCGGTAGCCGAGGAACGCGAAGTGGTCGTCGGCCAGCCACTGCAGGAACGCCCGTCCGCGGTCGATCTGCACCGCGTCGAGCGGTGGCGGCGACGAGCGCAGGTTGTCGACGATCTCGAGGGCCTCGGCGCGCATCTTGTCCCAGTCCTCGACCGAGTCGCGCACCTCGCGCAGCACCTTCTGCAGGGACTCCTCGATCTCGTGCAGGTTCTCGTCGGCGCCCAGCCTGCTGATCTCGATGTGCATCCACGACTCGCGGATGGCGGTCTCGCCTGCGGGCTTGGTCTCGTCCTTGATCGGGTGCACGCTCTCGAGCACGCCGGTGATGTCGCGCACGACGTCGAACTGCGGGTGGATCACCAGGTGGATCTCGCGCTGCTGCCGCGAGAGCTCCATGGTCACCGAGTCGACGAGGAACGACATGTCGTCGGTGACGATCTCGACCACCGAGTGTCCGCCGGCCGACCAGCCGTTGTCGGCGTGGCTCGGGGTGAAGACGTGGACGTTCGCGCGGCCCTGCGGACGGTTGTCGGCGAGGCGGAACTGCGACGCGAGAGCGGCGTACAGGTCGACGTCGGTGCGGTCGGTGAGGTCGTCCGCGGCGATGTGGCGGTAGTAGGCGTTGATCAGCTCGCCGACCGTGTCGGGCGGCGGCCCGCCCGACCCCTTGCGGGCCTTCGCCTGCTCGGCGGCCCGGTCGAGCAGCTCGGACTTCTTCAGGTCGGTCGCCGTTGACACGGCACGACTCTACGACCCGACGGCGCCCGCTGGCGCCCCCGGTCACGCATCGTCAGGATGAGCCCATGAAGTCGGTCACGATCGAGCTCCGTTACCCCGGCCGCACCGTCGAGGAGGTGCGCGGGATGCTGGCGGATCCCGAGTTCCGGCAGGCCGTCTGCACCTACCAGGCTGTCGAGGACTCGGGGGTCACCATCGAGGAGTACGACGACGGGTCGATGACCGTCGACCTCGACCGCACCTACGGCACGGCGCTCGTCCCCTCGTTCGCCCGGAAGTTCGTCGGTGCCACCATCGACCTGGTGCAGCGGGAGGAATGGACCTCGCCGACCGCGGCGACGTTCGAGGTCACCATCCCCGGCAAGCCGGGTGAGATGAACGGCACCGCGACCCTCGTGCAGTCCGGCCCCGACGCCGTCGAGACGGTCACGATGGATGTCAAGGTCGGCATCCCGCTGGTCGGCGGCAAGCTCGAGGACCTCATCGCCGGCCTCCTCAAGGACGCCTTCCGCGCCGAGAACAAGGTCGGCGTCAAGTGGCTCGCGGGCGAGTGGAGGATCTGACCCCTGGGGTCACACGATCGTGTAGCTGACGCCGACCACTCGTACGTCGCCCGCGCCCGTCGATCGAGGGTGATGAGCGTGCAGCCGTGATGATGTGCTGTCGCGGCCACCAACCCGTCGTAGACGGCGCCGCCATGAATGCCGGCCTCAGCCAGCAGCTCGATCGTCCGAATGTGCTGGCGGGCCGGAAGCCCCAACGGGACGAGCTCGAGAACCTGGAGCGACGCTGCAACAGCACGGCCGTCCAACCGGTCGGCGCCAGGGAGTCGGGTCAGGACGCTGTAGCACTCGAGCAGAGCATGTGCCGGAACGGAGTCGACAGTGTCGTTGACGGCCGCAAGCGCCGCTTCGTGACGCGGGTGCTGCGCCAGATGCGCTGCAACCAGCACGCTGGTGTCACAGGCGTTCGAGCTCACTGACGAGGCCACCGCCGGACCGACTCCAGGGTCTCCCTCACCGTCTCCTCGGTGAGCTCGGGCATCTCCTGATCAGGAACGATGACCGCCACCTTGCCGCGCTTCTCGATGTGGACGCGAGCCGGTGGCAGCTCGATCTCGATGCGTCCGTCCGTGAACACGATGTCAACCTCCTGGCGGGCGGTCAGCCCCATGGCCTCGCGGATCGACTTGGGCACCACGATGCGGCCGGCAGCGTCGATGGTGGTGCGCATGGCAGAAGATTACCACGATTTCTGCCATCGCCTGTGGCGGGCTTGTTCGCCTGCGGCGGGCTTGTTTCGCCTGCGGCGGGCTTGTTTCGCCTGCGGCGGGGCTTGTTTCGCCTGCGGCGGGCTTGGGTCACGGGCGTTGGACGGCGGCCCCGGGATGCCCTCCGGGGGACAGGGCGACAGCGGCGCCCTCCTGTGGTCCCTGCTCGTGGGTGGTTGCACACTCCGGGCGCCTGCGCTTTAGCCCCCGGAGGGCATCCCCGTCCCGCCGCCCGACGCTCGCGGCCCGTGGTTGGTGAGACCGGGGCTACGGTCAGCAGTCAGCGCACCGTCGCCACGGTCATCCTCCCCCGGGCTGCGACGGATGGCCGGCGGTACGGGCGTGGCGTGTGGGGGCTAAAGCGCAGGCGCCCGGGCAAACGCAACCACCGCGGACGGGGACCACAGGAGGGCGCCGCTGTCGCCCTGTCCCCCACAGGCCATGCCCGGACCACCGGCCAGCGATCGCGACCAAGCCCGCCGCAGGCGATTCCAAGCCCGCCGCAGGCGAAATCGATGCCCGCAAGGGAAAGCGGACCACAGGTCATCCCATGTACGGGTAGCGGTAGTCCGTCGGCGGCACGAACGTCTCCTTGACCGACCGGGGCGAGGTCCAGCGCAGCAGGTTGACCGCGGCGCCGGCCTTGTCGTTGGTGCCCGACGCCCGCGCGCCACCGAACGGCTGCTGGCCGACGACCGCGCCGGTCGGCTTGTCGTTGATGTAGAAGTTGCCGGCGGCGAAGCGCAGCTCGTTGGCGGTCCACGCGATTGCCGCGCGGTCCTGGGCGATCACCGCACCGGTCAGGGCGTACGGCGCGAACGACTCCATCTGCTGCACGACCCGCTCGTACCTGGCGTCGTCGTAGACGTGGACGGCCAGGATCGGCCCGAAGTACTCGGTGTTGAACATCTGGTCGGTCGGGTCGGTGGACTGCACGATCGTCGGACGCACGAAGTAGCCGACGGAGTCGTCGGTCTGCCCGCCGGCCAGCAGGGTCAGGTGGTTGTTGCGCCGCACCCGCGCGATCGCGGACCTTGTGCTTGGCGAACGCCCGGTCGTCGATCACCGCCCCCATGAAGTTGGAGAAGTCGGTGACGTCGCCCATCGTGATCGACTCGGTCTGCGAGACCAGGTCGTCCTTGATCTTCGCCCACACCGACTTCGCGACGTACGCGCGGGACGCGGCCGAGCACTTCTGCCCCTGGAACTCGAACGCGCCTCGGATCATCGCCGTGCGCAGCGCGTCGGGGTCGGCGCTGGGGTGGGCGACGATGAAGTCCTTGCCGCCGGTCTCGCCGACGATGCGCGGGTAGGAGCGGTACGACGAGATGTTCTCGCCGATGGTCCGCCACAGGTGCTGGAAGACCGGGGTGGACCCGGTGAAGTGGATGCCGGCCAGGTCGCGGTGCGCGAGAGCGGCCTTCGAGACGTCGAGGCCGTGACCCGGCAGCATGTTGATGACACCGGGCGGCATCCCGGCCTCCTCGAGCAGCTCCATCGTGAGCGAGGCGGCGAGCTGCTGGGTGGGGGCCGGCTTCCAGATCACGGTGTTGCCCATCAGCGCCGGAGCGGTCGGCAGGTTGCCGGCGATCGCGGTGAAGTTGAACGGCGTGATGGCGTAGACGAAGCCCTCGAGCGGCCGGTGGTCGGTGCGGTTCCAGACCCCGGGGCTGTTCGCGATCGGCTGGTCGGTGTGGATCTGCTTGGCGTAGTGGACGTTGAACCGCCAGAAGTCGATCAGCTCGCACGCCGAGTCGATCTCGGCCTGGAACGCCGTCTTCGACTGGCCGAGCATGGTGGCCGCGTTGATCCGCTGCCGCCACGGGCCGGCCAGCAGGTCGGCCGCCTTGAGCAGGATCGCGCAACGGTCGTCGATCGACATCGCCCGCCAGTCCGGTGCAGCGGCGAGCGCCGCGCGAATGGCCAGCTCGGCGTCGCGGGGCGTCGCGCCCTTGATGGTGCCGAGCACTTGCTGGTGGTCGTGCGGCTGGACGACCTGGATCTCGGCGCCGCCGCCGGAGCGCTTGCGGCCGTTGATGTGGGCGCGGAAGGTGTGCTGGCGCCGCTGGAGCCGGGCCAGCTCGTCCTCCAGCGTCTTTCGCTCAGGAGTGCCCGGTGCGTAGGTGAGGTTGGGCTCGTTGACCGGGGCGGGCGGGAAGGAGATGGCGTCCATTCTGCCGATGTTGTCAGACGATCCCACCCAGGAGCGAGCCCACCTCCTGCGTCGCGTACCACGCGAGCTCGTCGTCCGGGGAGGCGTCGTCGACGGTGTCCGCGTGGACGGCCAGCATCTCGGTGCCACCAGCCTCGAACACCACCACGACCCGCCGCCGCTGCCCGTCCGGCAGACCGACCAGCCGCTCGGCCGCCAGGTCGGCGGCCGTCATCAGCGCGTCGTACTCGTCGTCCTCGGACTCGCTGGCAGCCATGACTGCGTCGTCGTCGGGCGTGACCCCCGAGCCGAGCGCGGCCAGCGTGGTCGGCTGGTAGCGGCGCATCAGCGGCTCTTCTTCGACGTCGCCCGCTTGACCGCCTTCTTCACCCGGCCGCGCGGCGCGCGCGTGCGGCCGCTGATCGTGTCGAGCAGCTCGGCCAGCGCGTCCGGCACGCACTGCCCGAGCACCTCCGCATCGGGGACGCGGTCGCGGTCGGCGGTGATGCCGTAGAAGACGTGACCGTCGTACGACGTCACGCCGATCGCGAGCGCGTGTCCGGGCAGCAGCGGGTGGACGGGGTAGGTCTCGAGCATCCGCGCCCCGGCGGCGAACAGCGGCGACTGGGGACCGGGCACGTTGGTGACGCTGAGCTGGAAGCCACGGCGAGCCTCGTCGGCCGCGACCCGGGCGCCGATCGCGTGGAAGGTCGACGGCGCGAAGCCGGCGATACCGGCCAGCCGGTTGGCTGCGACCCCGCGTCCGGTGTCCTGGTGTGCCTTGAAGGCATAGGACACCTGGTGCAGCCGGACGACCGGGCTTGCCTCACCCACCGGCAGGTCGACGAAGTAGGCGATGATCGGGCTGCCCAGCGAGGTCGTCTCGAGCTCCCGGTCGCTCACCGAGACCGGCACCACGGTGCGGACGTGGCGGATGCCGCTCATCGACTCCGACCGGCCGAGCAGCCAGCCGCGGAGCGCGCCGGTGACGGTTGCCAGGATGACGTCGTTGACGCTCCCGCCGTGCTCCTTGCGGACGTCGAGGTAGTCGTGCAGAGCGGTGCGGACCGTGACCACCCGACGTTGCTGCGACAGGTGGCCACCGAGCGGGTGGTCACCGGCCGGGCGGCGGCCGCCCAGCGCCGCGGCGACCGCGCCCGCGCGGGTCGCGAGCGCGTCGGCAGACCGCAGCGCCGACTGGATCGACGTCCGGGCCGTGTCGAGCACGGTGGCAGGGTCCGTCACGGCGTCCTGCACCGCGCCGGCCACCAGGCCGGTGGGCGACGGAGCCGACAGTGGCCGCCAGTCGTCGTGGTGCAGCGGCCGAGGCTCGGGCGTGCGGTCGAGCAGCACCTGGGCCAGGTCCACGGTGTGCACGCCGTCGACCAGCACCTCGTGGGACTTGGAGAGCACGGCGACCTTGCCGTCCTCGAGACCCTCGATGAAGTAGACCTCCCACAGCGGCCGGTGACGGTCGAGCGGCCGCGAGACGATGCGCGCCACCAGCTCGAACAGCTGCTCCGCGCGTGCCCGGCCGCGGCAACGCGGACCGGCGTACGTGGTAGCCGAGGTCGAAGTCGGGGTCGTCCACCCAGACCGGGTTGGCGAAGCCGCCGGGGACCTTGGCGATCCGCTGCCGGTAGCGGGGCACGAAGCTGATGCGGTCGCCGACCAGCTCCACCAGCCGGGAGTAGTCGAAGCCGGAGTCGGCCGGGTCGAAGATCTTCGACGGTGGCGTTGTGCCGCGGCGTCGACGCGGACTCCCCGGCCAGCACCGCGAGGTCGCGGGGCCGCAGCCGCTCGCTCATCTTGCTGTGCCGCCTTCCCGGGGGTGGTTCAGTTCGCCTTCAGGGTCGCGTGGGATTGTTCCAGACATGCTGCGCACCCTCGCTTCCGCGACCGTCCTGGCCGTTGCGCTGCTCGGGCTCACCGCGTGCGGCGACGACGAGAGCGGCACGAACGGTGCCACGACGCCCGCCTCCATCGACGTCACCTTCGAGGGCGACACCGTCTCGCCCAACGGCGAGCGGGTGGAGGTGGAGACCGGACAGCCGATCGAGCTGACCATCACCGCCGACGCGCCCGGCGAGATCCACGTGCACAGCGATCCCGAGCAGACGCTCGACTACGACGAGGGCACCTCGACGGTCGAGATCGAGCCGATCGACCAGCCCGGCGTCGTCGATGTCGAGTCCCACGACCTCGACGTCGTCATCGTCCAGCTCGAAGTGAGCTGAGCTTGCCCGTTCCCCGGCGGCTTCGCCCAGCACGGCATCGGCGGAGCCAAGGACCTCCCGCTGCCGACCGAGCTGGCCATCGCCGGTGCGGTGGCCGCGCTGGCCGTGTCCTTCGGTGTGCTCGCGTTGGCCTGGCGACACCCGAGGTACGACGGCCGCCCCGTCGCGAGCTGGGGCGCCCCGCCCCGCGCCGCGCTGTCGGACCTGACCGCCTCGACCGGCTGGCACGTCGCCCTGCGCACGATCGGCCTGGTCTTCTTCGGCTTCGGCGCCTTCGCCGCCGTCTTCGGCAAGGACCTGCTCACCAACCCGGTCTTCGGGATGTTCTACGTATGGTGGTGGGTCGGCCTGCCGGTCGCCTCGCTTGCTCCTCGGGCCGGTCTGGCGGGCGGTCAGCCCGGTCCGCACGATCCACGCCGCGGTCGGCCGGCTCACCGGCGACGGTGGCAGACCCCGACCGCGGGCTCTACGACTACCCCGAGCGGCTCGGCTACTGGCCGGCCGCCCTCGGCCTGCTGGCGTTCGTCTGGATCGAGCTGGTCTACCCGCACGGCACCGAGCTCGGGCCCGGTCCGGCTGTGGTGCGCGGTCTACGTCGGCGTCATGCTGATCGGCGGAGCGGTGTTCGGCAGCGCCGTTCTACGAGCGAGCCGACCCGTTCGAGGTCTACTCCACGCTGATGTCCAAGCTGTCGGTCTGGGCCCGGCGACGACGGATGGGCGGCTGCTCGTCCGCAGCCCGCTGGCCAACCTCTCCACGGTCGAGGTCCGGCCCGGGCTGGTGGCGATGGTGGCCGTGCTCTTCGGCAGCACGGCGTTCGACTCCTTCCGCGACTCGACGCCGTGGGTGAAGTTCGTCCAGAGCACCGACCTGTCGACGTACCTGCTGAACAACCTGGCCCTGCTGGCGTTCTGCGTCGTGGTCGGGCTGGTCTTCGTGGCGGGCACGATGGCCACCGGCGTCGAGCCCGGCACCCGCCGCACCGGCCTGCCCGACGTGTTCGCCCACTCGATCGTGCCGATCGTGGCTGGCTACATCGTGGCCCACTACCTGACCTACCTCGTCGAGGTCGGGCAGCAGACCCTGATCCTGGCCAGCGACCCGCTGTCCAACGGCAGCAACCTGCTCGGCACCGCAGGCTGGAGCGTCAGCTACGCGATCTCCTACCACCCGACCGCGCTCGCCACGACCAAGGTGATCGCGGTGGTGCTGGGCCACGTGGTCGGCGTCGTCGCCGCACACGACCGGGCCCTGACCGTGCTGCCCGAGCGGCACCGGATCACCGGTCAGCTGCCCCTGCTGCGTCGCGATGGTCGCCTTCACGATCGGCGGGCTCTACCTGCTCTTCGCGGCCTGACCCGCCGGCCTCCGTGGGCCGGACGTCGGCGGTAGCCCGACCGTCGAGCGGGCGCCACCGCCGTCTCGGCCGAGGCCGTCGACGAGGGCGACCGCGCGGCCGACCGGCGACTCCCCGACCTCGGCCAACGTGCGGCCAGCCGACCAGCGCCCGGTCGACGGTCAGCCGGTCGTCGGGCAGGAAGTGCAGGCCGACCAGCCGGGCGAAGCCCTCGACCATGCCGGCGACGTCCTTCTCGGACCAGCCGAGGGAGGCGCGCATCCGGTTGACCACCACGCGCACCGGGCCGCCGCCGACCACCTCGCGGCAGGTCGACCAGTCCCCGCGCCAGCCGGGCGAGCCCCACCGGGTCGGCCGAGCCGACCACCAGCACCTCGTCGGCCTGGCCGAGCGCCGCCAGCGTGGTCTGGTTGCGAGGCGGGCGCGCACCGAACTCGCCCACCGGGTCGGACTCGAGGCTGAAGCCGGTGTCGACCACGACGTCGCCGTGGGCGGCCGCCACCTCGAGCAGGTGTTCGACCGCCCCGGCCCGAACCTCCACCCAGCGGTCGGGCCGCGGCAGGCCGGTGACGACCGTCAGGTGCTCGCCCATCGCCCGCTGCACCGAGCCGAACCTCGCCTCGAGCAGCCCGCTCGCCCGCCAGCCGCGCCGCCGCGAGCAGTCCGGAGACCTCGTCGAGGATGCCCAGCTGCTGGGCCACGGCGCCGCCGTAGGGATCGGCGTCGACCAGCGTCGTACGCCGGCGGCGGGCGGCGAGCTCGGCCGCGACGGCCACCGCGACGGTCGTCCGCCCGGGCGCCCCGGCCGGTCCCCACACCGCCACGACGCGGCCGCCGTCGCCGGCGGCCGGCGGGTCGGGGTGCGAGCGGGTCCGGCACGACGGTGGGGGCGGCGGAGTCGCCGTCGCCCGCCTGCACTGCCGCCGGCAGGCTCGTCGAGCCGGTCGTCGGCGAGGGTCGCCCCGATGCCGAGTCCGGGCGGCGCGCAGCCGATGACTGGTCGGCCGGTCCGGCCGGCACGATGCCAGCGGACGCACCTGGAAGCGACGCAGGTGGTCGACCGCCGCCAGGTCGAGGCCGGGCGCCTCCAGAGCGACCACGGCCACGTCGGCCTGGCCGGCCGACGCGGCGGCGAGCAGGTCGGGCACGTCGACGCAGCGGCGGAGCACGACGACCCCGGGTTCGCGCTCGAGCAACCGAGCGCGGCGGACTCCCAGGCCGCCCCCGAGGCGAGGATCAGCACGACGACCATGCGCGTCCCCCTCAGCCCCGGCGGACCACGGTGACGGTCGGCGAGTCGACGCCGCCGTAGGCCTCGAAGAAGTCGCCGGCCTGCGTCGTCGGCGACGCCGAGCACCAGCTGGCGCTGGCCCGACGCACCGAACCCCTCGTCGAGCGAGGAGGCCGAGACGACCGTGACGCCGCTGCAGCACCGGGTCACAGCCGGACGGGCAGCGTCCACCGCCCGAGGACAGCACGTAGAGGTCGACCACCGAGCCCGCCGCCACCGACGGCGGCACCAGCTCGGCGTCGACCGCGACGGGCAGCTGCACCAGCCCGTCGTCGCCGACCGGGCCGACGGCCGTGCGCGGCAGCAGCTCGCCCGCTCCGACGCCGCGGACGAGCCGGAGGTCGGCGGGCAGGTCGGACGCCGGCGGCGAAGTAGTGGTCGAGCCCGGCGGTCTCGCCGAACCGCACGCGCCGGACGACGAGGTCGTCGGCGGTGACCGTGTCGCCCGCGCCCATGTCGCGGGCGGCCGCCCAGACGGTGACGGTGTCGTCGGCGGCCGCCAGCACACGCGCACCGGCCACCACCGACACCGCGACGATGAGGATGCCCACCCACAGGCGCGGATCGCGCCAGCCCGGCCGCGCGACCCGCACAGCCGCTGGGGCAGCGTGAGGCGCGGCGGAGCTCCCGAGATTCCTGCTCACGGGCGTCATCATGCCGGGGCGCGCGGCCCGGCGCGGCGCGTGTCCACAACCGCGGGGAGGGAGCGCCGAGCGTGCGGGCGGGCAGTGACACCATGACCGCATGGCCGACCAGTCATCAGCACGGGGGCAAGTCGCCGCGCTTCCTGACGCTGACCGACGTCGCCGAGGTGCTCAACACCTCCAGCGCGCAGGTCTACGCGCTGGTCCGGCGCGGCGACCTGGTGGCGATCAAGATCGGCGGCCGCGGCCAGTGGCGGGTCGAGGCGACCGAGCTCGAGGCCTACATCCAGCGGATGTACGCCGAGGCGCGCACCTTCATCGACGAGCACCCGTTCGAGGACGCCGAGGCGAGCCAGCGAGCAGGAGTCCGAGCGCACCTGAGAGGTCAGCCGACCTCCGAGCCCAGCGTCACCGAGATGGTCAGCTCCTCGTCGCCCCGGGTCAGCAGCAGCTCGACCTCGTCGCCCGGGCGGTGCGACCGGATCGCCACGATCAGCGCGATCCCGTCGGTGACCCGCGTGCCGTCGAGCTCGGTGACGACGTCGCCCTTCTGCAGGCCGGCCTCGTCGGCCGGCGTACCCGGCAGCACCTCGCTGATCTCGGCGCCCCGGTCGCTCGCCGGTGCCGCCGGTGACGACCTTGGCGCCGATGACCGGGTAGCGCGCCTCGCCGGTGCGGAGGATCTGGTCGGCGGTCACCTTGACCTGCTCCACCGGGATCGCGAAGCCGACGCCGATGTTGCCCGCCTCGCCCTGCACCGCACCGCCGGTGGTGGCGATGGCGGAGTTGACGCCCACCACCTGGCCCTGCAGGTTGACGAGCGGACCGCCGGAGTTGCCCGGGTTGATGGCGGCGTCGGTCTGCACGGCGTTGATGTAGGACGACTCGTTGTCGGAGTCACCGGTCGTGACCGGCCGGTTGAGCGCGCTGACGATGCCGGCCGTGACGGTGGAGCTCAGCCCGAGGGGCGAGCCGAAGGCGACGACCGGGTCGCCGACGTTGAGCGTCCAGCGACGCACCCAGGAGGCGGGAGGCAGGTCGGGTCCCTCCTTCGACGAACAGCACCGCGAGGTCGTAGGTCGGGCTGCGCCCGACGACCGTGGCGTCGTAGCTGTTGCCCTCCTGGTCGACGACCTGGATCGGGCCGTCGTTCTCGGCGGCGTCGGCCACGACGTGGTTGTTGGTGACGAAGTGACCCTGGGAGTCGAGGGCGAACCCGGACCCGGTCGCGCCGTCGTCCTGGCCCTCGAACTGCGCCACGATCTGCACCGTGCTGGGCAGTACCTGCCGGGCCACGGACGCGACCGAGCCGTTCTCGCGGGAGCGGCGCCTCGGAGGTGGCGCCGGCTCTCCTGGAGACCGCCGGCCACGCTGCCGTTGCCGTCGGGCTCCGAGGCCCAGCGCTCGTACGCCGCTCCGCCCAGCGCCCCCGCCAGGCCGCCGACGACCAGGGCGAGCGCGCACACCGCCGGCCAGACCCACCGGGAGACGCGGCCCCGCTCCTGCCGGTGGCGGACGGGCGCCGCGGCGTAGGCAGGCATCGGCTGCGTGCCGGGCGGCGGGTACGACGGCCCGGGGTGCCACTGCTGGGGGGCCGGTGCGACCCCGGCTCGGCTGGCCAGGAGCGTCGCCGAACTGGCTGCCGTCGCGGCTGGCCCACGGCGGTGGCGGCTGGGTGGTCGGCGGCACCCACGACGCGTCGTCGGACAGGGACCGGGGCGGACCGAAGCGCGGAGCCGGGGGAAGGACAGGGGGGCGGTGTCCTCCTGGTCGGAGCCAGTGCTCCGGGCGGTCGCTCACGTGCCCATCTTCGCCCAGGGCGGCAACTGACACCGCCTCCGGAGGGGGGAGAAGCGTCAGCGGGCGCGACGGGTGAGCGTCGGGACGACGCTCGGGAGCGGCGTCGGGCTGACCAGGCCGGTGCCCGGGAGGTTGGTCGCCGGGACGCGTCGGTCGATGGCCGGGGCGTTGGCAGGCGCGGCGCCCAGCGCCAGCACGCCGAGCACGGCGGCGCCGGCCGCCCCGCCGCCGATGGCGACCAGGCTGCCGCGGCGCGGCTTGGCGCTCAGCGCCAGCAGCGCGTCGCCCGGCGTGAGCCCGGCCTGGGCGCCCATCAGGGCGTCCTTGAGCCGGTCGGAGGCAGGAGTGCCGCCCAGCGACAGGCCGGCCAGGCGGGTCTTGACCCAGCCCTCGCGCTCGACGAGGTCGCGGCAGTAGTGGCAGGAGTGGACGTGCTCCCAGGCACGGTCCTCCTCGGCCGGCGTCAGCTGCCCGTCGAGCAGGTCGCTGACGCGGCTGCCGAGGTGGCCGCCGATCATGCCGGCCCCCGCTCAGGCCGCCCGCGAGGCCTCCGGTGACGACCTGGCCGGGCAGCGACCGGGCCGGCGTACCGCTCGCGGCCCGCCGTGGGCGCGCGGTGGGCGAGCGCCTCGCGCAGCATGGCGCGGCCGCGGTGGATGCGCGAACGCACCGTGCCGAGCTTGGCGTCCATGATGTCGGCGATCTCCTGGTAGGAGAGCCCCTCGACGTCGCACAGGACGACAGCCGCCCGGAACTCCGGAGGCAGGCTCGCCAGCGCGAGCTCGACGTCGTCGTCGAAGGTGCGGTCGGCGTACGCCGCGTCGGGCGGCGCGCTGGCACTGGTCAGGCGGTCGGCCCGCTCGTCGGAGAGCGCGTCGAAGCGGATCCGCTGCTTGCGGCGGGCCTGGTCGAGGAACAGGTTGGTGGTGATGCGGTGCAGCCAGCCCTCGAAGGTGCCGGGGCTGTAGGTGGACAGGCTGCGGAAGACGCGGACGAAGACCTCCTGGGTGAGGTCCTCGGCGTCGGGGCGGTTGCCGGTGAGGCGGTAGGCGAGCCGGAAGACGCGGTCGGAGTGCAGCTCGACGACCTCGTCCCAGGTGGGGACCGCGTCGGGGGTCGTCTCCACTGTGGGCTCCTCCACTCGATCGCCTGCGGCCGCCTGCGTGTGCCGAACAGCGTCTGTCACTCCTCAAGGTAGGTACGGGTCCTGAGAGGAACCTGATAGCGCGGCTCTCCTCTGACGGTGACAACGATCCGGGTCGGCAGCGGTGTTCCCTCCGCTGTCGCGGCGGCCGATCGGGCGGTAGGGTCCGCGCCATGGCGACCAGTCCTCCCAAGCCGGCGACCTGGACCTACGCGGAGGCCTTCGTCCCCGAGGACGACGTCCTCGAGGCGGCCCGCGCCCGCGCCCAGGAGGTGGGGGTCGCGCCGATCGGCTCGGGCGGCGGCGCGGCGCTCCGGTTCCTGGCCTCGGTGCTCGACGCGCGCGCGGTCGTCGAGATCGGCACCGGCACCGGCGTCTCCGGCGTGTGGCTGCTGCGCGGCATGCGCAGCGACGGCGTGCTGACCACCGTCGACATCGAGGCCGAGCACCAGCGGCTGGCCCGCGAGGCCTACACCGAGGCCGGCGTCGCGCCCCAGCGCGTGCGCACCATCGCCGGCGCGGCCCTCGACGTGCTGCCCCGGCTCACCGACGGCCACTACGACCTGGTCTTCGCCGACGGCGACAAGGTCGAGTACGCCGCCTACCTCAAGGAGGCGCTCCGGCTGCTGCGCCCTGGCGGCGTGGTCGCGTTCGACAACGCGCTGTGGCACGACCGGGTCGCCGACCCCGCCCAGCGCGACGAGGAGACCGTCGCCATCCGCGAGCTCGGCCGCGCAGGTCGCCGAGCACGAGCAGCTGGTCGAGCTGCTGCTGCCCGTCGGCGACGGGCTGCTTGGTGGCCAAGAAGGAATGGGCTCCTGCCTCGACGTCAGCGGGCCGAGCGGCGGTCAGTAGCTCGGCGGCCGGCGAGGAACCCCTCGCCGCCCTCGGCGACGGCGACGACCTCGCACGGCTCGATCAGGATCGGCGCGGAGCCGATGATCTGCGAGCCCGGGGACTCGGCGGCGGTCGCCTCGAAGCCGGTCTGGAACTCCGCCCGCGCTTCGTCGGACTCGAAGACGTAGCAGCCCTCGAACCACTCCCCCGGACGGCAGCGCCAGGTCTTGAACCTCAGCCCGTCCATGCCGGTGAAGCGGGCGTGCGAGGTCTCGGCGACGTACGCCGCCAGCTTCTGCTCGACACCGGCGGGGGCGTCGGCCAGCGACCAGCGGACCGTGAGTGCGTGCATCACGACGTCGGCATTCCTTCGAGCGGGTCGGGCGAGCCGAGCCAGGCGAGCAGCGCGCGGGCGCCGAAGCCGGTCGGGCCGGCGCTCCACTCGTAGTTCTCGTCGGGCGAGTCGCCCACCGAGGCGATGTCGAGGTGGGCCCAGGGCACCGAGCCGACGAAGTGCTGGAGGAACAGCGCGGCCGTGATCGAGCCGGCACCGCCGGCGGCGTTGTCGGCGTCGGCGACCTTGGAGGCGAGCTTGTCCTCGTAGTCGCTGACGAGCGGGAACCGCCAGAACGGCTCGCCCGACATCTCGCCGGCCTCGAAGATCGCCGAGGCGAGGGCCTCGTGGTTGGCGAAGTAGCCGGCGACCTGCTGGCCCAGGGCGACCTTCATCGAGCCGGTCAGGGTGGCGACGTCGACCAGGGCGGCCGGGTCGAGCTTGTCGACGGCGTAGGCGAGGGCGTCGGCCATCACCAACCGGCCCTCGGCGTCGGTGTTGGTGACCTCGCTGGTGCGGCCGCCGTAGTGGCGCAGCACGTCGCCCGGTCGCATCGAGTCACCGCCGACGGAGTTCTCGGCGGCGGCGACCAGTCCGGTGACCTTGACCGGGCAGCCGACGGCGGCCAGGGCGCCGAGCACGGAGATGACCACACCGCCGCCGGTCATGTCGCGCTTCATCGTCATCATCGAGTCGGCGGGCTTGATGGACAGGCCGCCGGAGTCGAAGGTGATGCCCTTGCCGACGAGCACGACCCGAGGGGTCTTGGACGACGCTCCCTGGGGCGTGTAGTCGAGGCGGATCAGGCACGACGGGTTGGCCGAGCCCCGGCCGACGCCGACGATGCCGCCGAAGCCCTCCTTGGCGAGCTTGGTCTCGTCCCAGACCGTGGCCTTGAGGCCGGTCTCGTCGGCGAGCGCGACGGCCTGGTCGGCCAGCCACTGCGGACTCTTCAGGTTGGCCGGCACGGTGGCCAGCACGCGGGCCCGCCAGCCCGCACCGCCGATCGGCGACCGCACGTCGCAACGTGGCGTCGGTCTGGTCGTCGGTCGGGCTGTCGGCGACGACGACCTGGGGGACCGGGCGGTGCTGCGGACCGTCGGAGCGCCAGTGGAAGCCGAAGGAGCCGAGCATGGTGCCGACCACGAAGGGCTCGAGCCCTTCGGGCCCGGTGACGCTCGGGATGGTCGTCGCCACGCCACGGCGGTCGAGCACCGACACGCGCCAGGGCGGCACCGGCGCGACGCAGGTCGGCCGGGCGGGCCTCGCCGACGCCGACCAGCAGCGACCAGCGCCAGGTCGTCGTTGTCGGGGCTGCCGCCGGGGACGGCCACGCTGGTGACCTCGCCCGCCTTGCCCGTGGCCTTGGCGACCTCGCAGGCGCCGAGCAGGTCGAGGCCGGTGCGCTCGACCGAGCTCGTCGGCGCCGGGGCCGAGCAGCACGCCGTCGTCGGCCCGGTCAGCCGGCAGCACGGGAAGCGCCACGACGTCCACGCCCTTGAGGGCATGCGGCAGCGCACCGCTCAAGGCGAACTGGGGGGGAGAGACCTGGGGTGGGAGTGTGGGAGTCGGGGTGCGTAGGCGCGCCATCGGGCTCAGCCGACGACATCCTTGAGGGCATCGCCGAGAGCGCCGGCCTCCTCGGCGTTCAGCTCGACGACCAGGCGGCCGCCACCTTCGAGCGGGACGCGCATGACGATGCCGCGCCCTTCCTTGGTGACCTCCAGCGGACCGTCGCCTGTCCGCGGCTTCATTGCCGCCATCCGGCACCTCTTCCTGATGTGTTGCTCCCTGAGTGCGCTGGTGCGCCCAGCGTGCACCATTATCCCCTATCGCGCCCGCTCGGCGCCGTACGGCCCGCCCCGGGACCCCGTCGCTACGCCGGCTGCGGCAGGATGCGCACATGACCGATCCCGTGCTGCTCGACGTCTCCGACGGCGTCGCCACCATCACCTTGAACCGGCCCGACGCGATGAACAGCCTCGACGTCGCGACCAAGGAGGCGCTGCTGGACGCCGTGCGATCGGTCGCCGACGACGCGGCGGTGCGCTGCGTCGTGCTGACCGGCACGGGCCGCGCGTTCTGCGTCGGACAGGACCTCAAGCAGCACATCGAGATCCTCGAGAGCGCCTCGCCCGACCAGCTGTTCCGCACCGTCGAGGAGCACTACAACCCGATCGTGACGACCCTCGCCGGCATGGCCAAGCCCGTCATCGCCGCGGTCAACGGCGTGGCCGCCGGCGCCGGCGCGTCCCTGGCCTTCGCCTGCGACCTCCGCATCCTGGCCGACACCGCGGGCTACAACCTCGCGTTCGCCGGCGTCGCGCTGTCGTGCGACACGGGATCGTCGTTCACCCTGCAGCGGCTGGTCGGTCCGGCCCGGGCGATCGAGCTGCTCTACCAGCCCCGCACGATCAAGGCCGACGAGGCGCTGCGCCTCGGCCTGGCCACCCGCGTCGTACCCGCCGCCGACGCTCGCCGTCGGAGGTCTCGCGCTCGCGGCCGCCCTCGCCGCCGGCCCCACCGTCGCCTACGGCGCCATGCGCCGATCCGTCGCCTACGCCGCCGGCCACACCTTCGAGGAAGCCGTCGCCTTCGAGTCGGAGATGATGACGCTCACCGGCGCCACCGACGACCACCGCGCCGCCGTCCACGCCTTCGTCAACAAGGAGAAGCCCGTCTTCCAGGGGCGGTGACGCCGGTGGGCGAGGATGCCCGGTCGACCGGGTATCACCGGACGTTCGGGGGCGTTGCAACCGTCACTGACGTTCCGGAACGACGCCAACCTCGGCCGTCAGGGCACCACGTCGAACTTGTTCGTACCCCGCCACGCGCCGAACACCCGCAGCACCTGGCCGGGGGCGACCTGGTCATCAGGTGGCGGGAGGGGCGGGCGCCGTACTCGACGGTGAGGGCGAAGCCCGGGGACCGGTGGTTGTACCAGCCCGTCATGGTGCCGTGGCAGACGCCGCCGCAGTCAAGGTGGTGGTCGGCAGTCCCAGCGATGCGAGCGACCCGGCGGGCGAAGCCGGGTCGCTGCGACGGCGACGTCGACGCCGTGCAAGGGCTGGTGGAACGACTGAGGATCCAGTCCGGCTCGACCTTGCGCAGGAACCGCATCATCGCGCGGGTCTCCGGCTCCGAGGCCGGCTTCGGACCGGAGTAGTACGAGCCGGTCAGCGGCGCCCAGTGGTACGGGTAGTTGCGGTTGAGGTCGACGCCGTGCGCGTTGCGGCGGGTGCCGCGCGCCAGCCCGTCGGGGTTGTACGACGGCACCACCCACAGGTCGATGCCGTGCACGGTCCTGCCGTCGCGCAGGGTGCGCAGGATCGCGGTCGGAGCCGGCTCGTTGCCGTGCATCCCGGCGATCAGCACCACCTTCGGCTTGCGCGTCTCGCCGAGGTGCCAGGCGACGATCGGCCGGCCCTTGACCGAGTAGCCGATGACCTGGCTCGCGTACGCCGCCCTGACCGGGCGGGACTCCGAGGCCGCGGCGGGTGCCACGACGGTCGGCCCGGCGAGCAGGGTCGCCGCGACGGCGACCGTCAGCGCGAGACGTAGAACCACGTGAACACCAGCACGCCGGCGAGCATCCCGACATGGGCCAGTACGGACAGGCCCGGCCCCTCCGACCAGCTGTCGTCGCGGGCGCCGGTGGCGTGCTTGCCCCGGCTGGGCAGCCAGCGCAGCAGGATCAGCAGTCCGGCGAAGGTCGCGAGCCACCAGAAGGCGAGGGCGACGATCGCCCACCAGGTCGTTGGCGCCGACCAGGTAGACGATCCAGCCGACCAGCGCGAGCACGCCGCAGAAGGTGTGCACGTTGAGGATCCCGAGACCCACCTGGTGCCGCCCGGCGGCGGCGTCCTTGGTCAGCCGCAGCCTGGTCAGCACCACGACGACCGCCGCGAGCGCGGTCAGCACGTAGACGACGTACTCGGGTTTCACGGCCAGCAGTCTGCCTCAACGAGAGGGAGCAGTGGGCGTCGTAGGCCCTTCGTCGCCCTCCGGCGAGTCGCGGAGCTCCCGGTCCTCCAGCTCCCCGGCGAGCCGGTAGAGCAGTGCGTCGACCTCGGACATCCGGTAGCCGCGGAAGGCCAGCGAGAACCGAACCCGTCGCAGGTCATCGGCGCCGAGCTCCCCATCGCGCGGGACGGTGGCGTCGGGACGGTCGTCGTACGCCGTCGACATCGGCGTCCCGCGACCCGACGGCCACCATGGCGATGCCGCCCATGGCCAGCACGATGAGGATCGCGAAGAACCACATCATCGGCCGATCACTCCGTCGCCCGCCGGTGCGCTCTTGAGGCGTGCCAGCCGCTCGTCACGCGTGGCCACCATCACCCCGACCGCCTCGTCGACGTCGTCGGTGAGCCGCAGCATGTCGAGGTCGAGCTGCTTGATGGTGCCCTGCGCCAGCGCGGTGTCGCGCAGCCAGTCGATCAGCCCCTTCCAGTACGACGTGCCGAGCAGCACGACGGGGAACGACGTCACCTTGCCGGTCTGCGCCAGCGTCAGCGCCTCGAACAGCTCGTCCAGGGTGCCGAATCCGCCGGGCAGCACGATGAACCCCTGGGAGTACTTCACGAACATCGTCTTGCGGGCGAAGAAGTAGCGGAAGTTGACTCCGATGTCGGACCACGGGTTGAGGCCGGACTCGAAGGGGAGCTCGATGCCGAGGCCGACGCTGACGCCGCCGGCTTCGCTCGCGCCCTTGTTGGCGGCTTCCATCGAGCCCGGGCCGCCGCCGGTGATCACCGCGAACCCTGCCTCGGCAAGGGCGCGGCCGGTCTGCTCGGCCTGCTCGTAGGTCGCCTCGCCGGGGTGGGTGCGCGCCGAGCCGAAGACCGCGATCGCCGGGCCGAGCTCGGCGAGGGCACCGAAGCCCTCGATGAACTCTGCCTGGATCCTCATCACCCGCCAGGGATCGGTGTGGACCCAGTCGGTCGGGCCGCGCGAGTCCAGCAGCCGCTGGTCGGTCGTGCCCTCGTCGACCTGGTCGCGACGTTGCACGACGGGACCCTTGGTCTTGCTCTTCACCACGGGTGGCAGCCTACGCAGACCGGAACCCTGGACCCTCTTCGGCATCTGGTGCCGAAAAGTGTCCAGGCGTCGGTCGTTCAGCCGCCCAGCCAGGTGCGCAGGACCGACTCGCACCGGTAGACCTGCTCGACGGGCACGAACTCCTCCTGCTTGTGGGCCAGCATCGGGTCGCCGGGCCCGAAGTTCACGGCGGGCACGCCGAGGGCCGAGAAGCGCGCGACGTCGGTCCACCCGAACTTCGGGTTGACCGCCCCGCCGACCGCTTCGACGAACTCCTTGGCCGCCGGCCGGTCCAGGCCGGGCAGCGCGCCCGGAGCCGAGTCGGTCACGACGACCTCGAACCCGGCGAAGAGCTCGGTCACGTACGCCGCCGCCTCGGCCTCGCTGCGATCGGGCGCGAACCGGTGGTTGACCTGCGACCGTGCACACGTCCGGCAGCACGTTGCCGGCGACGCCGCCGCTGATGAAGACGGCGTTGAGACCCTCGTGGTACTCCAGCCCGTCGATCACCGGCAGGCGGGGCTGGTAGGCGTTGAGCCGGTCGAGGATCTCGCCCGCGCGGTGGATCGCGTTGACGCCCTTCCAGGACCGGGCCGAGTGCGCGCGCTCGCCGCGCGCGATCACGTCGACCCGCATCGAGCCCTGGCAGCCGGCCTCGATCGACGGCGTCCGAGGGCTCCATCAGGATCGCGAAGTCGGCACGCAGCAGGTCCGGGTTGGCTCAGCGCGAGCAGGCGAAGGCCGTTGTGCTCCTCCTCGATCTCCTCGGCGTCGTAGAAGAGGAACGTCAGGTCGCGGTTCGGCGCCGGCACGGTCGCTGCCACTTTGAGCATCACCGCGACCCCGCCCTTCATGTCGCAGGTGCCCAGCCCGCGCAGCACGTCGCCGTCGCGCACGGCCGGCAGGTTGGCGTTGACCGGCACGGTGTCGAGGTGTCCGGCGAGCACGACGCGCTCGGCGTGGCCGAGGTCGGTGCGGGCGACGACGGTGTTGCCGTGCCGGGTCACGGTCAGGTGGCCCAACGGGCGCAGCGCGGACTCCACGGCGTCGGCGATCCGCTGCTCGTTCCGGCTCACCGACTCGATGTTCACCAGCTGCTCGAGCAGCGTCACGGCATCGGCCGCGAGGTCCAGGTCTGTCACGGCGCGCCATCCTGTCAGCCGCGCGCTGGTCGAGGAGGGCCGTCAAGGCCCGTCACGAGACCTCGGGCACGTCACCGGGTCTCGTGACGGTCGCTGCGCGACCTCCTCGACCGACGGAGGCGGTTCACGCCCGCTGGAGCTCGATGACGGGGTGCTCGACGTCGGAGACCTCGACTGCCAGGGAGGTCGCGAGGGTCTCGGCGGCGATCAGGTCCTGGTGGGCCCGGGCCGCGTCGGCGACGTCGGAGCGCGCCACGATCGTCAGCACGATCCGGTCGGAGACCTCCAGGCCGGCGTCACGGCGCGCCTGCTGGACCGCGCGGACGAGGTCGCGGGCCACGCCCTCGGCCTCCAGCTCGGGCGTCAGCGCGGTGTCGAGCACCACGAACCCTCCGCGCGGCAGCATCCCGGTCGCGGCTTCGTCGCCGCCGCCGGCGACGGTCTCGAGGGTGTACTCGCCCTCCTCCAGCACGAGTCCACCGGCCGTCACCGTGCCGTCGTCGCCGACCGACCAGTCGCCGGACTTCGTCGCCCTGATGGCCGTCTGGACGTCCTTGCCCAGCCGGGGACCAGCGGCGCGCGCGTTGACCGTCAGCCGCTGGCTCACGCCGTACGACGCGGCGTCGGGGTGGTCGGCGTCGAGCAGGCGCACGGACTTCACGTTGAGCTCGTCGGCGACGATCGGCTCGAAGCCGGCCAGCTCGTCGGCTCCGCTGACCACGATCGTCAGCTCGGCCAGCGGCAGCCGGTTGCGCAGCCCCGCGCCCTTGCGCAGCGCCGACCCGGCGGAGCACACCTCCCGGACCTGGTCCATCGCCGTCACCAGGGCGTCGTCGGCGGGCAGCTCGTCGGCAGCGGGGTAGTCGGTCAGGTGCACCGAGCGCTCGCCGGTCAGGCCGCGCCAGATCTCCTCGGTCGTCAGCGGCAGCAGCGGCGCCGCGCAGCGGGCCACGACCTCGAGCACCGTGTAGAGCGTGTCGAAGCGCCGCCTCGTCGCACGTTCGCCGTCGGCGGCCCAGAAGCGCTCGCGGGACCGGCGGATGTACCAGTTGGAGAGCACGTCGAGGAACGCGCGCGTGGAGTCGCACGCGTTGGCGATCTCGTAGTCGTCGAGCTGGCGCGTCATGTCCGCGACGTACTGGTGGGTCTTGGCGAGCAGGTAGCGGTCGAGCGGGTCCTGCGAGTCGGTACGGCGCCGCGCGGTGTAGCCGGCGGCGTTGGCGTAGAGCGCGAAGAAGTACCAGCAGTTCCACAGCGGGATCAGCACCTGGCGGACGCCCTCGCGGATGTTGCGCTCGGTGACGATCAGGTTGCCGCCGCGCAGGATCGGGCTGGACATCAGGAACCAGCGCATCGCGTCGGCCCCGTCGCGGTCGAAGACCTCGCGCACGTCGGGGTAGTTGCGCAGCGACTTGCTCATCTTCTGGCCGTCGGAGCCCAGCACGATGCCGTGGCTGACGCAGGTCTCGAAGGCCGGCTTGCTCGAACAGCGCCGAGGCCAGCACGTGCATCGTGTAGAACCAGCCGCGGGTCTGGCCGATGTACTCGACGATGAAGTCGCCCGGGAAGTGGTGCTCGAACCACTCGGCGTTCTCGAACGGGTAGTGCACCTGGGCGAAGCTCATCGACCCGGACTCGAACCAGCAGTCCATCACGTCGGTGACGCGTCGCATCCTGGACCTTCCCGGTCGGGGTCGTCCGGGTTGGGTCGGGTGAGCTGGTCGATGAACGGCCGGTGCAGGTCGTCGGGACGCACGCCGAAGTCGCGCTCGAGCTCGTCGAGCGAGCCGTAGACGTCGACCCGCGGGTACGCCGGGTCGTCGCTGCGCCAGACCGGGATCGGCGAGCCCCAGAAGCGGTTGCGCGAGATCGACCAGTCGCGGGTGTTCTCCAGCCACTTGCCGAACTGGCCGTCCTTGACGTGCTCGGGCACCCAGCGGATCTGCTGGTTGAGCTCGAGCATCCGCTCGCGGATCTTGGTGGTCGACACGAACCACGACGACACCGCCATGTAGATCAGCGGCTCGCGGCAGCGCCAGCAGTGCGGGTAGGAGTGCTCGTAGGACTCGCGGCGCAGCAGCACGGTGCCGGGCGTGATGACCGGTCGCCGTGGTCTGAGCGCGCGCCCGTCAGCCGCGGGACGCGTCATCGCCCTGAGGTGGTCGATGATCGCGAGGTTGGCCTCGAAGACGTGCAGGCCGGCGTAGTCGTCGACCGGGGCGGTGAACGTGCCGTTCTTGGCGACCGGCACGACCGGCTCGATGCCCTCGCGGTCGGTGACGACCTTGTCCTCCTCACCGAAGGCGCCGGCGGTGTGCACCAGCCCGGTGCCGTCCTCGGTGGTCACGAACTCCGCGTCGACCAGGCGGAAGGCCCGCGCGTGGCCGAGGTAGTAGGACATCGGCGGGGTGTAGGTGCTCTCGACCAGGTCGGCGCCGGTCAGCCGCTGCACGACCTGCGGCTCGTCGTCGCCGAGCTCCTTCGCGTACGCCGCCAGCCGGGCCTCGGCGAGCAGGTACCGCTCCGGCGTACCCGTGAAGTCGGACTCGACGACGACGTAGTCGATGTCGCGCGCCGACCATCACCGCGAGGTTGGCCGCGCAGCGTCCACGGCGTCGTCGTCCACACCAGGGCCAGCGCGCCCTCGGCCGGCCCGCTCGTCAGCCGCAGGCCGACGGTCACGGCGGGGTCGACGCGCGGCTGGTAGACGTCCTCGTCCATCCGCAGCTCGTGGTTGGACAGCGGCGTCTCGTCGTTCCAGCAGTAGGGCAGCACCCGGAAGCCCTCGTAGGCCAGCCCCTTGTCGTACAGCTGCTTGAACGCCCACATGACGCTCTCCATGTAGGGGAGGTCGAGGGTCTTGTAGTCGTTGTCGAAGTCGACCCAGCGGGCCTGGCGGGTGACGTAGTCGCGCCACTCCGAGGTGTACTCGAAGACCGACTTGCGGCACTCGGCGTTGAACTTCTCGATGCCGAGGTCGAGGATCTCCTCGGTCGTCTTCATGCCCGAGCTGGCGCATCGCCTCGAGCTCGGCGGGCAGGCCGTGGGTGTCCCAGCCGAAGCGCCGCTCGACCCGGCGGCCGCGCATCGTCTGGTAGCGCGGCACCAGGTCCTTGACGTAGCCGGTCAGCAGGTGGCCGTAGTGCGGCAGCCCGTTGGCGAACGGCGGGCCGTCGTAGAAGACGAACTCGTTGTCGCCGTCCTCCCCCGCGTCGCGCTGCTCGACGCTGGCCCGGAAGGTGTCGTCGTCGGCCCAGTAGGCGAGCACCGCCTCCTCGATCGGCGGGAAGGACGGGCTCGACGGGACGCCGGCGCTGCTCGTCGCCGCGTGTGGGAGACCTGGGGGTAGGCCATCGGGGTTCGCTCCTGCGGTTCGTCGGTCGTCCTGTCGAACCACGAGGACGACTCTCGCCGCGGTACCACCTCGCTTGCCCCGCCTCTGCGGTTGCCGACTGGCGGAGGACCACTTCGTTCACGGCTGTGACGGGCCTACCCGTCCGGTTCTAGTGAGGATCTCCGCTGGCTGCCGAGATCCCGTTCTTCCGGAGGCTCGCCGCTGATGACGGCTCGGACGCCTGTGCCGCCGAGGCTACCGGGCAGCCCCGGCGCGGACCAATCGTTTGAACTCAGAACCCGTCCATGTTGCCGCACGAGCTCATCGTGTGGGCGATGACGACCGGGCGGTTCGCGGGCGCCTTGTCCTTCTGCGGCGCGGCAGACGCCGAGGCACCCCACGACACCGACACCAACGTGACGGCGGCGGCGGCGAGAGTCCGGCGGACGCGCATGCATGACACGCTACGCCGGTGACCGATCGTCAGCCCGAGCCGCAAGTACCCCGACATGTGGGTCGACCCCGAGGACGACCCCCGCGAGACGGAGTGCATCGTCGCGCGGCGAGAAGGCGGTGCTGGCCGAGTACCTCGACCGCTACCGCAAGACGCTCGAGATGAAGTGCGACGGCCTGGACGCCGAGCAGCTGGCGCGCCGGTCGGTGCCGCCGTCGACGATGTCGCTGCTGGGTCTGGTGCGGCACATGGCGGCGGTCGAGCACCGCTGGTTCCAGCGGCCCTGCAGGGCCAAGGACGAGCCGCGGCTGTATCGGCAAGGACGAGGACCGCGACGCCGACTTCAACGAGGCCGTCGCCGACCCGGCGGTCGTCGAGGAGGCCTTGGCGACCTGGCGCGCGCAGGTCGCGCGGCCGAGGAGTACTACGACGGCGTCGACGACCTCGGCGCCACCGTCGACCTCGACGGCGACCAGGTCGAGATCCGCGACATCGTGGTGCACATGATCGAGGAGTACGCGCGGCACTGCGGCCACGCCGACCTGCTGCGCGAGTGCATCGACGGCCGCACGGGCCAGTGACGCTTGCCTACGCTGCGCTCGGCCGTGTCCGAGCGCGCTGCGGCGCCCCGTCTTCCCTCGTCGCTGGCACGCTGCGCTCGCCTCGCTCCTCAGTCCAGACGGGGCGGCGCGCTCGGACGGTCTGCCGACGGTCCGTAGGCTTCGGGCGTGACTGACGCACCCGAGAGCGCCTGGGGACTCGGCCTCGCCACCGTGACCGACGACGGCACCGTCCTCGACGTGTGGTTCCCCGAGCCGCGGCTCGGCGAGCCCGGGCGACGACTACCCGGCGCGACCTGGCGGCTCGCCTCGACGCGCTCGCCGGCCGCGACGACGTACGCCGGGTGACCCGCGAGGTCAGGCACGTCGACGGCGGCGCTGCAGGAGCCGGCGGCCGTCGACCGAGGACATCTGGCTGCGGCTGCACCTGCTCTCGCACCGGCTGGTCGCGCCCCACTCGATCGCGATGGACGGCGCGTTCGCGCTGCTCACCAACGTGGTGTGGACCAGCGCCGGGCCGTGCGCGGTCGAAGGCTTCGAGGAGACCCGGGCGCGGCTGCAGGCGACCGGACAGCGGGTGACGGTCTACGGCGTCGACAAGTTCCCGCGGATGGTCGACTACGTGGTGCCGTCCGGCGTCCGCATCGCCGACGGCGACCGGGTGCGCCTCGGGCGCCCACCTGGCGGCCGGCACGACCGTGATGCACGAGGGCTTCGTCAACTTCAACGCCGGCACGCTCGGCACCTCGATGGTCGAGGGCCGCGTCTCGGCCGGCGTCGTCGTCGGCAAGGACTCCGACGTCGGTGGCGGCGCCTCGATCATGGGCACGCTGTCGGGCGGCGGCAAGGAGGTCATCTCGATCGGCGAGCGCTGCCTGCTGGGCGCCAACGCCGGCGTCGGCATCTCCCTCGGCGACGACTGCGTCGTCGAGGCGGGCTGCTACGTCACGGCCGGCACCAAGGTCACCCTGCCCGACGGCAGCGTCGTCAAGGCGCTGGAGCTGTCGGGCTCCGACCACGTGCTGTTCCGCCGCAACTCGGTGACCGGCGCGGTCGAGGCCGTGCCGTGGAAGGCCGGCGGGATCGAGCTCAACGCCGCCCTGCACGCCAACTGACGCTCGCCGGCCCGCGTCCCACCGGAGTGACCATGACCCGCCGTCTCGTCGTCCTGCTGACCGTCACCGCGCTGGTGTTCGGCGCCGGCGCGGTCTACCTCACGCTGGCGCGACGGCTCGTTGCCGTCGCTCATCCCGCCCGTCGAGAAGTGCCAGGCCCGCGTCGGACGGGCACCTGGTCGAGCTGGACCTCGAGCAGTCGCGGTACGCCGCCCTGATCACCGCCATCTCCGTGCAGCGCGGGATGCCCGCCCGGGCCGCCACGATCGCGCTCGCGACGGCGTACCAGGAGTCCGACCTGCGCAACCTCGAGTACGGCGACCGCGACTCCCTCGGGCTGTTCCAGCAGCGTCCGTCCCAGGGCTGGGGGTCGCGCGAGCAGATCCTCGACCCCTACTACGCCGACCAACGCCTTCTACGACGCCCTGGCGAAGGTCGACGGCTACCCGACGATGCCGGTGACCGAGGCCGCCCAGGAGGTGCAGCGCTCGGGCTTCCCCGACGCCTACGCCGACCACGAGCAGGACGCCCGGGTGCTCGCCTCGGCGCTCACCGGCAACTCCCGGGCGGCGTTCTGGTGCACCGTGGACGACGACCGCGACGAGGTCTCCCCCGACCTCGACGACGCCGGGCTCACCGAGCGGGCCGCGGCCGTGCGCGACGACCTCGCCCGGACCTTCGGCGACCTCGCCGCTCGGCGGCTTCGCGCCCGGCGGCGTGCGCGACGGGCCACATGCCCGGCTCGGCCCACTACGACGGCCGGGCGATCGACGTCTTCGTCCGGCCGGTCTCGGCGGACAACAAGCGTCGCGGCTGGGCCGATCGCCAGCTACCTGGTCGGCGCAGGCCGACCGGCTCGGCATCGCCACGGTGATCTTCGACGACCGGGTCTGGCGGGTCGGGCACGCGCTCCGCGGGACGGGTGGCAGGACTACCGCGTGCCGAGCGGCTCGCAGGGCGACCGGCAGCATCCTCGAGCACCGCGACCACGTGCACGTCGACGTGTCCCGCTGACGCCATCGGCAGTCCCGTGGTCACGACGCCGCGTTCGACGCCGCGTGGAGCGCCCGCCACGCTCAGCGGAGGCCGCCGCGACGCGGTGGTCTAGGCCAGTGACAAACGGTTTGCCTGAATGTGCCCGCTCCCAGAGGCACAGTGTTACGACACGACGGAATCAGTAGTCGGGAGGGGCAGACAGCGGCGCTTCTCGCAGGCTAATTTTCTCATCAACGCCGAGGAGGGGGCTTTTCGGCTAAGCGGGGGGGTGATCAGGAACATGCAGAGTTCCACGATCTTGACAATGGGAACTGCGCTCAACCGGGCGCACGACCATGACGCAATAGTGGAGGTGCTGGTCGGGGGCCAGTGGCTCACCGGGGTCGTCGCGGGTGTGGACGGGTACGGAGTGGTACTCGTGGACGCTCAGAACGACCACTCGGTAGTGCGGATGGACGCGATCAGCGCCGTTCGTGTGCCGGGCCGGCTGGCCGAGCACCAGATCGAGGCACGAGACCTGTACGACGCCTCGGTCTGCTGAGAGAGGCGCATGTTCTCTAAAAGGCTGTGGCGCCCGTCTGGGGGGGCGGGCGCCGCGGCTCTTTAGCAAGAGTAAAGGCCGATAATCGCGATTCTTTCTGCGGTTGTCGGCCTTTACCTATTTCTTCAAGGCGTCGCTCGGTAAAGATTCTCGGCGGACCTCGGAACTCTTTACCCGGGCGTTTGCCATGCGCTTTGACCGGCACTTGCCTCAGCGGTTTGCCAGGCGCTGTGCCGCAGCGCCGGCCCGCTCGTCGGTCACCGTCAGGGCGACCCGGACGTGCTCGCGGCCGGCCGGCGCCGTAGAACGCCCCCGGGGCGACCAGGATGCCGAGCCCGGCGAGGTCGGCCACGGTCTGCCAGCAGTCCTCGCCCGCGGGTCGCCCAGAGGTACAGCGACGCCTCGGAGTGGTCGATCCGGAACCCCGCGCCCTCCAGCGCGCGGCGCAGCACGGCCCGCCGGGCGGCGTACCGCTCGCGCTGCTCGTCGACGTGCGCGTCGTCGGCCAGCGCCGCCGCCATCGCGACCTGCTGCGGGCCGGGCAGCATCAGCCCGAGGTTCTTGCGCACGGCGAGCAGCTCGCCGACGAGCGCGGGGTCGCCGGCCACGAAGGCGCACCGGTAGCCGGCCAGGTTGCTGCGCTTGCTCAGCGAGTGGACCGCGAGGATGCCGTCGGCCGAGCCGCCGCAGACGTCGGGGTGCAGCACGGAGACGGGCCGGGCGTCCCAGCCGAGCTCGATGTAGCACTCGTCGGAGACCAGCACCGTGCCGCGCTCGCGGCACCAGTCGACGACCTTGCGGAGGTGCTCGACGGGGAGCACCCGGCCGGTGGGGTTGGACGGGCGAGTTCAGCCACAGCAGCCTGCGGCGTCTCGGGCCCGATCGCGGTCAGCGAGTCGGTGGCCAGCGTGCGCGCGCCCGGCGAGCGCCGCGCCGACCTCGTACGTCGGGTAGGCGAGCTCGGGGTAGACGACCAGGTCGCCGGGCCCGACGCCCAGGTGGACCGCCAGGCTCGCGATCAGCTCCTTGGAGCCGATGGTCGGGAGCACGGCGTCGAGGCCGAGCGCCGGTGACCCCGAGGCGGCGCTGCCATCCAGTCGAGCGCGGCCTGCCGGGTCTCGACGCGGCCGATCGTCAGCGGGTAGCCCGGGCTGTCGGCGGCCTCGGCGAGCGCGCGGCGTACGGACTCCGGAGTGGGGTCGACGGGCGTGCCGACCGAGAGGTCGACGATGCCGTCGGGGTGCTGGTGGGCCCGCTCGGCGGCGGGGGCCAGGTGGTCCCAGGGGAAGTCGGGAGGCGGGTCGAGACCCTGTTTCGAGACGGCCGTGAACGGCCTCCTCAACCAACGGGTCGGGTCACTCGTCGTGCTCTTGGGGCGGCAGCGCCGCCACGAGCTCGTGGTCGTGGTCGATCTCGCCGAGCTTGGCCGCGCCGCCGGGCGAGCCGAGGTCGTCGAAGAAGTGGACGTTGGCGTCGTAGTAGGCCTTCCACTCCTCCGGGGTGTCGTCCTCGTAGAAGATCGCCTCGACCGGGCACACCGGCTCGCACGCGCCGCAGTCGACGCACTCGTCGGGGTGGATGTAGAGCATCCGCTTGCCCTCGTAGATGCAGTCGACGGGACATTCGTCGACGCAGGCCCGGTCCTTCAGGTCGACGCACGGCTGGGCGATGACGTAGGTCACCAGTTCCTCCTGTTTCGCAACCGCTGATGCGAGCGGATGAGCGGATGCGCCCAGCCTAGTCTTTGCGCGTGTCGCAGTCCGCCCAGGCCCAGTCCTTGGGCCCCCATGTCGTCGGGACGCGCGTGGTCGTGCGCCGCGTGCTCCGGGGCGAGACCGGGCCCTCGGGCGGCCCGGCGATGACCGACGTGCTCGGCGTCTGCCTGGCGTGGGGCGACGGTGTCTGCGTGGTGGCGCCGACCGCGGGAGGCGAGCCGGTGCACATCGCGATCGCCGACATCGTCTCGGGCAAGCCGGTACCGCCGCGGCCGTCGCCGCGGCTGCGCGTCTCGCCACGCGAGGCCCAGGTGCGCGCGTTCGCGCTGTTCCCCGACCTGGTCGTGACGCCGGTCGCCGGCCCGTCCGGCTGGCTGCTGCGTTCCTCGGCCACCGCCACCGCCCGCCGCGCCAACTCGGTGCTCGCGTTCCCCGTGGCCGCGGCCGGGACGTCATACGAAGTGGTCGCCAGAGCGACCACTTCGTATGACGTTGCCACGGTGACCCAGGTGGAGCGGTACTACGCGGGGCTGGGGAAGCCGGCGGTGGCGGCGGTGCTGGGCGAGTCGGAGGAGCGCTCGTTCCTCAGGAGCCTCGGCTGGGTGCCCGAGAGCCACGACGCCGACACGCTGTTCCAGCTGGCGTCGGTGGCCTCCGTACGACGGGCGCTGCGGTCCGTGGACCGCTCCGTCGTGACGCTGGAGGTCGACGGCTCGACCGCCACCGCCGCGATCCCGGGTGCGGCTCAGGGCGTGGCGGCGTACGCCGACGACTGGGTCGGCTTCCGCGGCATCGAGGTCTCCCCGGAGGCACCGCCGCCAGGGCCTGGCCCGCACCATCATGGCCGCGCTGCTCGCCTGGGGAGCCGAGCACGGCGCCACCACGGCCTACCTCCAGGTGCTCGGCCACAACGAGCCGGCGCTGGCGCTGTACGGCTCGATGGGCTTCCCGACCCACCACGCCTACGCGTACCTCACGCCGCGCCGATGAGCGCTGGGCCACAAGTCGGTTGGCGTCGCGGCCCAGGCGTCCGTAGCCTTGTCCGTGACCCCGGTGAGGCCTGACAACCCTCACGAAGCCGGGTCCGCGCGTGCGGCGTACCGACGAGAGGCCGATGACTCATCGGCGAAGGTGTGGTGGCACCGCGACCTTGCCCCCGCCCACACCTCCAGGGCTTCGGTCCACTGGAGGTAGTCATGACAACACCGCATCGCACTGTTTGCTCTGCCCTGCCCGCTGCCGAACCTGGCACGACCGTCCGGCTCCAGGGCTGGGTGCACCGGCGTCGCGAGCTGGCGCAGCTGACGTTCCTCGTCGTGCGCGACCGCACCGGGCTCGCGCAGGTCGTGGTCCGGGGAGAGGCCGAGGTGCCGCCCGAGGAGACGCCGGTCGAGGTGGTCGGGACCGCGACCGCCAACCCGCAGGCGCCCGGCGGGATCGAGGTGACCGAGCCGACGATCAGGCCGCTCTCCGACGACGCCGACACCCCGCCCGTCGAGCTGTGGCGGCCGACGCTGAACGCCGGCCTGCCGACGCTGCTCGACCACGCGGCCGTCACCTGGCGGCACCCGCAGCAGCGCGCCAAGTGGGAGCTGGCCGCGGCCAGCATGCGGGGCTTCCGCGAGACCCTCGACGCGGCCGGCTTCACCGAGGTCGCCTCGCCCAAGCTGGTCGAGTCGGCGACCGAGAGCGGCGCCAACGTCTTCGAGGTCGACTACTTCGGCCGGCCGGCGTACCTCGCCCAGAGCCCGCAGTTCTACAAGCAGGTGCTGGTCGGGGTCTTCGAGCGCGTCTACGAGGTCGGGCCGGTGTTCCGCGCCGAGCCGCACGACACGGTGCGGCACCTGGCGGAGTACGTCAGCCTCGACGTCGAGCTCGGGTTCATCGAGGACCACCGTGAGGTGATCCACTGCCTGCGCGACGTCGTCGCCGGCATGGTCGCGGCGGTGCGCGAGCACGCCGCCCCCGCGGTCGAGCGGCTCGGCATCGACGTGCCGGTCGTGCCCGAGGAGATCCCGCTCCTCCACTTCCGCGAGGCCCTGAGGATCGCCGGCGCGCCCGACGACGAGCCCGACCTCGCGCCGGCCCACGAGCGCGCGCTCGGCGAGTGGGCGAAGGCCGAGCACGGCAGCGACTTCGTCGTCGTCGAGGGCTACCCGACCGCTCACCGCGCGTTCTACAGCCACCCCGACCCCGACGGACCCGCACTGGTCGCAGGTCCTTCGACCTGATCTTCCGCGGCACCGAGCTGGTCAGCGGGGCGCAGCGGCTGCACCGGTACGACGACTACGTCGCGCACGCTCGAGGCCCGCGGCTACCCGTACGAGCCCTACGCGTCGTACGTCGAGGCGTTCCGGCGCGGCATCCCGCCGCACGGCGGCTTCGCGATCGGGCTCGAGCGGTTCGTCGGCCGGCTGACCGAGAGCCCTAACATCCGTGAGGTGACGCTGTTCCCCCGCGACCTGAACCGGCTCGCGCCGTGACCGACCCGAGCGGGTCGCGTCAGCGGGTCGCCGTACGAGCAGACGGTCGGCTTCAGCCGGGCCGTGCGGACCGGCCGGCACGTCTACGTGTCGGGCACGGCGCCGATCTGGCCCGACGGCCACGTCGACCCCGACCCGCTGACGCAGGCGCGCCGGTGCTGGGAGATCGCCCTCGACGCGCTTGCCCGGCTCGGCGGTTCGGCGGCAGACGTGGTGCGCACCCGGTCGTTCCTCACCGACCGGGCCCACGAGGCAGCGGCCAGCCAGGCGCACGGCGAGGTGTTCGCCGACGTGCGGCCGGCGTCCACGATGCTCGTGGTCGCCGGCCTGCTCGACGAACGTTGGGTCATCGAGGTCGAGCTCGACGCCGTGCTCGCTGAACCATCCGCTGGTTGAGGACGGACGAAGTCCCGTCACGAAACCAGTGGCCGAGTCACCGGGTCTCGTGACAGGCGCTAGCGCGCCTTCCTCGACCAGCGATAGGTCGGCGGTCAGTCCCGGGTCCGGGTCGCCTGGGACCACACCGCCTGCCAGCGTCCCTCGCGACGTTCGTAGACGTCGGTGTGCCAGAAGAGGCCGGCGTCGCGGCCGTCAGGGAGGTCGATCTCGATCCGGGCGCGGTAGCGCAGGACCGCGACCTCGTCGAACGCGCGGACGGCGGGCTCGGACGCCGCCTCGAAGACGACGTAGCGCAGCTCGCCGGCGGCGACCCCGTCGAGGTACTCGCGCTTCGACATTGCGCGGCCCCCCGGAGTGACCAGCTGGTAGTCGTCGGCGTGGAGGGCCTCCGCAACGTCCATGTCGCTCTCGACGAGTGCGCGGAGGCGTTCACGCTCCAGGCGGACCAGCTCCTGCGCGGACCCCATCGGCGTCGCCATGGTCAGTCGTCGTCCGGCGGTGGCTCGCAGATCACCGTGTCGGACGGGATGTAGTGGGTGTGCATGACCTCGTCGTGGTCCTGTGACGGGTCGGACGGCAGGTGGAAGTGGCGGGTCACGTCGATGTCGAAGCCGCCGTACCCCTCGTTCGGGTAGCAGTCCTCGGTGTGCAGCACCCGCGTCTCGGGCTCGGTGAGGTTGTAGCGCTCGGACTCCGAGGTGGTGATCTCCCAGTACTTCGTCGACCACATCGTGACCGTCGCGCTGCCCTGGGCGCTCGAGGAGCTCGGCGTGATGCCGGCCTGGATCAGGATCGCCGTACGGCGTGGTGTTGGTGAACTTCAGGTCGACGGTCGGCCACGCCACCGTGGCCTCGCGGCCGACCGGGTAGCGGTCGATGTAGAACGAGTGGGTCTTGTGCTCGACGTCCTCGAGACCGGCGAAGAACGCGGCGTTGAACGTCGTCGTCGCCGACTGCGAGACCCCGCCGCCGTAGTCCTCCTTGAAGATGCCGTTCTCGATGATGAAGCCCTTCACGAAGCCGTTCTCGGCGGTGCGCTCCCCCACGGTCTCGTTGAGCGAGAACGTCTCGCCGGGCTTGAGCACGGTGCCGTTGATCAGCTCCATCGCGCGGCCGATGTTGGTGTTGCGGTACTCGGCGTACGGGAAGTACGTCGTGAAGGTCGAGACCTGCTCGGTCGATCTTCAGTGCCCGCGCGTCCTTGGTGGTGAACGCCGCCTTCTCCACCTGGGCGGTCACCTGCGCCTCGCGCTCGCCCTCCGGCTTGGTCAGTGCGGCGGTGAAGGCCGCCGTCACCTCGGCCGGGTCGAACCGCACGCCCGGCTTGGCGGGGATCACCTTCGGCCGGCCGTTCGACCAGCGCGACAGTCGCGTCGACCGGCGCGCCGCCGTCGCCGGCGACCTGCTGCGTCGACCAGCCGCGAGCAGCTTCTTCTGGTCCACGTGCGGCTCGAGCGTGCCGTTGCTGGGCCGCAGCGACAGCGCCGCGACGAAGTCGCGCGGCTGCAGCCGCACCCTGCTCTTGCCGAAGACGAGGGTCACCGGCCCGGAAACCGCCGGGTTGGCGAAGCCGTCGACGGCCGCGCTGACGTCGGCGTCGTCGATCTCGGGGTGCGCCGAGACCAGGTCGACGACCGCGGTCGGGTCGTCGGCCAGGTACGCCGCCGTGATCGCCTCGCGGGCCTGCTCCGGGTCGATGGACCGGCCGGGCCGGGGCTTGACCACCGTGACCCGCGTGCCCTGGAACGTGACCTTGCCGTCGCGCGCCGGTCGACCGCTGGCGCTCGGCGAGCCCGGTGAGGTAGTCGGTCATCGTCATCTCGGACGACCGTGACCACGGGGTCGAGGTCGTCGCCGCCGGTGTAGTAGTTCCAGAGCCAGGCGGGGTCCCAGCTGCGGCCGGCCCCGGCCTCGCGCACGGAGGCGACGTAGTCGACGCCGAGCCCCAGCTCGGCCGGCGTGGCGGTCTGCTGCTCGCCGTCGACCTCGATGGTGATCGGCGCCTCGGCGCGCGGCGCCAGGCCGTCGCGCAGGGCGGCGGCCGCCTCGACGAGCGTGCGGCCACCGACGTTGACGCCGGCCACCGTGGTGCCGCGCGGCGTCTTGTCCTGGGCGCCGGCGTAGGCCGCGACGTAGCCGCCGCCGAGCAGCACGCCGAGCACGAGCAGCATCACCAGCACCACGCGGAAGCCCGCGCGCTCGCGCCCGCTCGCCCCTGGCCGGCTTGCTGCTCACCGGGTCATCGTAGGAAGGCGGTGGTCGACGATCAGACCGGCGCACCGGTCGTGGGATCAGAGACCCGCGAACAGGTCGGACTCCCAGCCGTCGTCGCCGACCGGGCCCGGCGTGCCCTTGGCCAGCCGGTAGAACTCCTCGCCGAACAGCGACTGGCCGTTCTCGGCACCCCGGAAGAACACGCCGTCCGCCTCCACCTGGCTGCGGTGCCGCGCGAGCGCGGCCAGCTTGGTGTCGAGGATGTCGGTGCCGTCGACGCGCGCGGTGATGCTCGAGCGTCCGGGGTGACCCACGGCCCGAAGTCGCCGTCGGGGTCCATCCCCTCGAAGGTCTCGGTGTCGCCCTCCTCGCGCATCCGCCGCAGCATCGTGCGGAACCGGCTCTCGGACATCGCGCACCAGTAGATCTTGGCGATGTCCCAGGCCTCGCCGAGGTCGGGCTTGTACGACGGCACGGCGGCCAGCGCGGCGGCGTACGTCGACACCCGGTGCGCCTGGATGTGGTCGGGGTGGCCGTAGTTGCCGAACTCGTCGTAGGTGACCAGCACCTGCGGGCGCACCTCGCGGATGACCTCCACCAGGTGGTCGGCGGCCTCGCGCAGGTCGGCGTGCCAGAAGGCGTTGTCGTGGATGTCATCGGCCGGGATGGCGTAGCCGTCGTCGTGCCACTTCATGCCGGAGTCGCGGTAGGTGCCGAAGCCGCCGAGGAAGCGGTGGTCGGTGACGCCGAGCTCCTTCATCGCGTCCTCGAGCTCGCCGCGCCGGTGCTCACCGAGGCCGTCCTCCTTGTCGGCGGCCAGGTGCTCGAGCTCGGGCACCAGGATCTCGCCCATCTCGCCCGCCGTGCAGGTGACCAGCGGTGACGCCGCGGCCCATGGCGACGTACTTCGCCATCGTCGCGCCGTTCTGGATCGTCTCGTCGTCGGGGTGGGCGTGGACGAGGAGGATGCGCTGCGTCGGGTACGGGAGTCACGGGTTCGAGCCTAGGTCCGAGCCCCGACACCGAGCCAACTCCGATGGTTGAGGAAGGCGCGCCAGCGCCTGCCATCGAAACCCGGCGACAGGACAGGGCGACACTGTTCACCCACGGGGTTTCGGGACGGGCCTGGCGGCCCTCCTCAACCAGCGGTGAGCGCGGACGCGATCTCGGCCAGGAACGGGCGGTCGGGGTCGAGCCAGTCGACGTCGTCGAGCTCGTCGGCGGCCAGCCAGCGGACGGCGTCGTGCTCGACCGGCTGCGGGTTCGCCGTCGACGAGCGTCGCGACGGCGACCCGCAGCACCAGGCCGTCGGTGATGGGCGCCTCGCGCCGCCAGCCAGTGCGAGATCGCCATCTCGACGCCGAGCTCCTCGCGTACCTCCCGCACCAGCGCCGCCTCCGGCGTCTCGCCCGGCTCGACCTTGCCGCCCGGGAGCTCCCAGCGGCCCGCGGCCGCCGGCGGGCGCCGTACGGCGGCAGGCGAGCACCCGACCGTCGCGCACGATCGCGGCGCCGACGACGACACGGGCTGGCTGCACGGACATGACAGTAGGTTGAGCGGTCGTGGACGAGGGACCAGCCGTCGGGGTGCACCTGCGCCGGACCGACGAGAACGTCCGCGAGATCGACGCCCTCGCCACGCTGCTCGGCGGCCGGGTCGGCGTCGACGCGGTGCTGGCCGACCTCAACCGCCAGGCCCGGCGTACCTTCCTGCTCGGCCGGTGGCGGCTCGGCCGGGCCGTCGACTGGGGCTTCGCCTTCGACCGGCAGGACCGCGGCGACCAGCGCTGGTGGCCGCAGGGCATCTCCACCTCGGCCGACGCCTCCGACACCGAGGACATCGGCGGCAAGCACGTGCTGGCCGTGAGCTGGTACGCCAAGGACGAGAGCGGCGTGCGGGTCACCTTCGTCGACCTGGCCAGCCTGCGCTACCGGCACGTGCTGCTGGTGGTGCCGGTGCTCGACGAGCACGGCATGCTGGTGCTGCGACCGCTGCGCGTGCACGCCGGCGGCATCGTCTGGAACGGCCCGTACCTCCACGTCGCCGCCACCGCCCGCGGGCTGATGACCTGCAAGGTCGACGACATCATGCGGGTGCCCGACGTGCGCGGCACCTCGGGCCTACCGGCTCGGGCTGCGCGGCCAGCAGGTGGCGTCGTACGGCTATCGCTACGTGCTGCCCGTGCGCTTCTCCTACCGCGCGTACGCCGACGACGGCACCGACAAGCTGCGCTACTCCTTCCTCTCCCTGGACCGCAGCGCCGACCCGCCGGCGCTCGTGGCGGGCGAGTACGGGCGGACGGGGCAGACGACCCGGCTCGCGCGCTACCACCTCGAGCCGGACACCCTGATGCTGCAGTCCGGCGAGGACGGGCTGTCCCGCCCGATCGGCGTCGACGAGGGCGGCGTGTCGCGGATGCAGGGCGCCTCGATCGTCGACGGCCGCTACCACGTCACCGTCTCGCACGGCCCGTGGAAGCCCGGCAGCGTGTACGTCGGCACGCCGGGCGACCTGGTCGAGCACCGGCTCGCCACCCCGATGGGCCCCGAGGACATCGCCTACTGGCCCTCGACCGAGCGCTTCTGGTCGGTCAGCGAGCACCCCCACCGGCGCTGGGTGTTCTCGATGAAGCGGTCGTCCTTCGACTGACGACCCCGCTCGCTGGTCGAGGAGGGCCGTCAGGCCCGTCACGAGACCCCGCAAGCAGGTCGCGTTCCGACTCACCGGGTTTCGTGACAGGCGCTGGCGCGCCTTCCTCAACGCGACCCCGGTGGTGACCACAGATGAGTTAGCTGCCAAGGGCTCGCACGTTACGCGACGCTCAGCATCCGTGCTGGCGGACGTTGCCGACGCTCGTGTCGACGAGCGAGCCAGCGTACGACTTCGGCAGCCGGCGCCTTCCTGCCAGCGACGGCGTTGAGCCTGTCAGGCGCTAACGCGCCTCCTCAACCAGCAACCCGGTGGTTGAGGAGGACGAAGTCCTGTCACGAAACCACTCAACCGGGTCAGGCATCATGGGGCGCGTGACGGCCGGCCCCGACGAGCACTTCCGGGCGACCGTCGCCTCCTGGGTGCCCGCGCCGGGCCGGGCCGAGGGCTACTACGGCGTGCTGCTCGAGCTCTTCGACGCCCAGGCGCTGAGCCGGCACCTCGACCTCGAGGCCCGCCGGCTGTTCGCCGCAGGCGAGGGCTTCTACACGATCGGCTCGGCGGGGCACGAGAGCAACGCGGCCGTCGCGATGGCGCTGCGCCCGACCGACCCCGCGCTCCTGCACTACCGCTCCGGCGGGCTTCTACTGCGCCCGCGCGGCGCAGGTGCCGGGCGTCGACCCGGTGCGCGACGTGCTGCTGGGGCTGACCGCCTCGCGGCACGAGCCGATCTCCGGCGGCCGCCACAAGGTGTTCGGCAACGCCGCCCTGCACGTGATCCCCCAGACCTCGACGATCGCCTCCCACCTGCCGCGGGCGGTCGGCCTGGCCTTCGCGCTGCACCGGGCGCAGCGCACTCGGCGTGGCCACGCCCTGGCCCGAGGACGCCGTCGTCGTGGCCAGCCTCGGCGACGCCTCGATCAACCACTCCACGGCTGTCGGCGCCCTCAACGCAGCCGGCCACGCCGTACACACCCGGCTGCCGCTGCCGCTGCTGGTCGTGTGCGAGGACAACGGCTGGGGCATCTCGGTCCCGAGCCCGCCGGGCTGGGTGGAGGCGGCGTTGTCGTCGCGACCCGGCTTCGCCTACGCTCGCCGCCGACGGCGCCGACCCGGTGGCGACGCTGGAGGCGGCGTGCGGCGGCGGTCGAGCAGGTCAGGTCGACGCGACGGCCGGTCGTCCTGCACCTGCGCACCGTGCGGTTCCTCGGACACGCCGGTTCCGACGCCGAGCTGGGCTACCGGCGCCCGCGCGACGTCGAGGCCGACCTCGCCCGCGACCCGCTGCTCGGCACCGCGCAGGCCCTGTCGCGGCCGGCATGCCGCCGACGCGAGGTGCTCGACCGGTACGACGCCGCTCGCGACCGGGTGTCGCGGACGGCCGCCGACGTGCTGCCCGCCGAGCACCTCACGTCGGCGGAGGAGGTGATGCGGCCGCTCGTGCGGCAGACGCGCACCGCCCACTCTCGGCGCCGCCGTCGACCGCAAGGAGTCGTTCCCGCGCGGCCTGCCCGAGGAGGCCGGCCCGCTCACGCTGGCGCAGTCGTTGAACGCCGCGCTCACCGACATCCTGGCCACCTGCCCGCAGGCGGTCGTGCTCGGCGAGGACGTCGGCGTCAAGGGCGGCGTGTACGGCGTGACGCTCGGGCTGCAGAAGACCTTCGGGTCGGCGCGCGTCTTCGACACCCCGCTCGACGAGCAGACGATCCTCGGGACTCGCCCTCGGCACCTCGCTGGCCGGGCTGCTGCCGGTCGCGGAGATCCAGTACCTCGCCTACCTCCACAACGCCGAGGACCAGCTGCGCGGCGAGGCGGCGACGCTTGGGCTTCTTCTCCGACGGGCAGTACACCAACGGGATGGTCGTCCGGATCGCGTCGCTGGCCTCGCTCAAGGGCTTCGGCGGCCACTTCCACAACGACAACGCGCATCGGCGTGCTGCGCGACATCCCGGGCATCGTGGTCGGCTGCGCCTCCGGCCCCGCCGAGGCGCCCGAGCTGCTGCGCACCCTCGCCGGGCTGGCGCTCGGCGAGGGCCGGGTCGGCGTGCTGCTGGAGCCGACCGCGCTCTACCACGACAAGGCCGAGACCGCGCCGTACGCCGCCCCCGACGAGTGGCGCCAGGAAGGGCAGTCCGATCGCGATCTCGGCCGCGTTCACTGGTCACCAGCCGGGGCGGGCCGCGACGTGCTGGTGGTGACCTTCGGCAACGGCGTCGGGCTGTCGCGGCGCGCGATCGAGCGCACCGGCGTGGACGCCACGGTCTACGACCTCCGCTGGCTCGCGCCGCTGCCGGTCCTGCACCTCCTCTCGGTGGCCGCGGCCTTCCCGCGGGTGCTGGTCGTCGACGAGACCCGGCGTTCGGGCGGTGTCTCCGAGGGCGTCGTGACGGCGCTGGTCGAGGGCGGGTACGGCGGCTCGATCGCGCGCGTCACCGCCGAGGACTCCTTCATCCCGCTCGGCCCCGCCGCCGCCCACGTGGTGCTCACCGAGGACGACGTCGTGGCTGCCCTGACCGACGCGATCCGGGGTGAGGTCCGGATACCCGGCTGACCGGCTCTTCTGACGTATGTGTGGGTGTGAGGGTGGCGCAGCGAGGCGCTGGGGTCGGGTGTCAGGGGAGGCGGGGATGTCCGAGCCTGGAACGCACCGGCTGCGTCGCAGGCTCGGACATCAGGCACCCCCGGATCGGCGGCTCGTGGCGTCATGGGTGTTGGGCCACCCCGGCCCGGCACGAGCACGCACCTGATCCCGGGAGGCTGGGCCACTTTGGCCCGGAGGTGGGGGATGGCTCCTACGTCCCGGCCGCTGACGCAGCGAAACCACGACCACCACCCGCAGATGTGGCAGGAGACTTGGTGAGCCGGCTCTTCTGACGCTTCCGTGGGCGGATCGGCATGGACGTCGTGGCGTGTGACGCCGATCGCGCTGACCCCGGCAGCCTTTGTCCGCTGGGCGTGTCAGGGCGCACACCGGAGCGTGTGGGGCGCTGTGGGAGCCGGGAACCAGCCTGTGGTTGCTTCGACAGACGTCTGTCAAGCGATCGATGCCGCCGATCCGTGGTGGCGATGCGTGATGGCCGGGGCGCACGAGCAGCTCGACAAGCCCGACGGAACCCCGGACCGCCTAACCTCGGAGGCATGACTCTCCCCTCCGAGTCCGAGCTCCGATCCCTCGCCGAGTCGGCGGCCACCGCCTGCGGCGTCGACCTCGACACGCCGCGCGGCGACCACGTCGGCCTCTCGCCGGTCAACGGCCTGCCGGTGTCCTCGCTCGCGTGGTCCTCGCCCGCGGACGTGACGGCGGCGGTCGCGCGGGCCGCGGCGGCGTACGACGAGTGGCGGCTGGTGCCCGCGCCGGTGCGGGGCGCGGTGGTGCGGCGCTTCGGCGAGCTGCTGCGCGAGCACCTCGACGACCTGGCCACGCTGGTCACCGTCGAGGTCGGCAAGATCACCTCCGAGGCGCGCGGCGAGGTGCAGGAGATGGTCGACATCTGCGACTACGCCGTCGGGCTGTCGCGGCAGCTGTTCGGGCGCACGATGACCTCGGAGCGGCCCGGCCACCGCCTGATGGAGACCTGGCACCCGCTCGGCGTCGTCGGGGTGATCTCGGCGTTCAACTTCCCCGTCGCGGTCTGGTCGTGGAACACCGCGATCGCCCTGGTCTGCGGCGACCCTGTCGTCTGGAAGCCCTCCGAGCAGGCGCCGCTGTGCGCTCTCGCGTCCTCGGCCCTGCTGTCCCGGGCGCTGGTCGAGGCGGGCTTCTCGCCCGACGTCTCCCAGGTGGTGCTCGGCGACGCGGCGGTCGGTCTCGCGCTGGTCGACGACCCTGCGGTCGCCCTGCTCTCGGCGACCGGGTCGACGCGGATGGGCCGTGAGGTCGGACCACGAGTTGCTGCCCGGTTCGGCCGGTCGCTGCTCGAGCTGGGCGGCAACAACGCCGCGATCGTGGCGCCGTCCGCCGACCTCGACCTGACCACGCGGGGCATCGTGTTCGCGGCCGCCGGGCACCGCCGGCCAGCGGTGCACCACGATGCGCAGGGTCATCGCCCACTCCTCGGTCGCCGACGCCGTCGTCTCGCGGGTGGCCGCGGCCTACGAGAAGCTGCCGATCGGCTCGCCGCTCTCGCCCGACACCCTGGTCGGGCCGCTGGTCAACGAGCGCGCGCACACGTCGTACGCTCGCCGCCGTCGCCGCCGCGCAGGACGCCGGCGGCTCGTTGGTGGTGGGCGGCGAGCGGGTGCTCGCCGACGAGGCGGAGGGCGCCTTCTACGTGCGGCCCACGGTGGTGCGCATGCCGGCGCAGTCCGACGTCGTGCACACCGAGACCTTCGCGCCGCTGCTGTACGTGATGACCTACGACGACCTCGACGAGGCCATCGCCCTCAACAACGCCGTGCCGCAAGGGCTCTCGTCGTCGATCTTCACCCAGGACCAGGCCGAGGCCGAGCTGTTCATGTCGGCCGCCGGGTCCGACTGCGGCATCGTCAACGTCAACATCGGCACGTCCGGGGCCGAGATCGGCGGCGCGTTCGGCGGCGAGAAGGAGACCGGCGGCGGCCGCGAGTCGGGCTCCGACGCCTGGCGCGCGTACATGCGCCGCGCCACCAACACCGTCAACTACTCAGGCGACCTGCCCCTCGCGCAGGGCGTCACGTTCGACGTGTGACGCGTCAGGCGCGCTCACCGGTCCGGAACCGGTGAGATCAGCCACCGGTTTCCGGTCCCGGGGACGGTGGACGACCTCCTCGACCAGGCGGCCGAGCGGCGTACGCCGCGCGAGAGGTTCCGGTAGGGACGCGACGGCAGCGCCAGGGCCGTGACCAGCACGCCGATCATCCCGGCCACCACGAACACCAGCGCGATGCCGCGGTCGGCGCCGGTGCCGAACCACGGGCCGATCACACGCGCGCCCCACGCCGTCGGTCATGAACGGGATGACGAGCAGCTGGGTGATCGGCGCGATCAGGAAGGCCATCAGCGGCGAGGCGGCCTGCTCGACGCTCTGGGCGAAGCCGAAGACCCGGCCCTGGCGGTGGAAGGGCACGACGCGCTGGAGGATCGTCTGCTCGGACGCCTCGGCGTACGGCATCACCAGCATGAACGCCATCATCGAGACCGCCAGCAGCACGATCGAGGAGCGGATCGGGAACACCACGCACGTCGTCCAGAGGACGACGTTGACGAGCAGCAGGGTGCGGACCGGGTTGGCGCCGACGCCGGTGCGCACGACCATCAGCCCACCGATGATCACGCCGGCGCTGAGCACGCCCCAGAGCAGTCCCCATGCCTGCACCGAGACCAGCGACAGGCCGTAGGCGTCCATCAGCGCCATGAAGGTGCCGCCGAGGAAGTTGTTGAAGCAGGAGAAGACGATCAGGGCGAGCAGGCCGGGGACGCCGCGGACGATGCGGAAGGTGCCGCGCAGGTCGACACCACGGTCCTCCGACCCGTCCTCGTTCGTCGACACCACCACGGGCTCGGGCACGGTCAGCCGCGAGACGTGCAGGAACGACGCGGCCATCACCGCCAGGGCCAGCACGCAGCACCGACCGCATCCCGTCGAAGGCGACCAGCAGGCCGCTGATCACCGAGGTCACCAGGAACGAGACCCCGGAGGCCGTGCCGACCAGGCCGTTGGCGCGGTCGCGGAGGTGCTCGGGCACGAGCAGGGTGACCAGCGTGGGCAGCGCGATGCCGCGCAGGTTGCCCGCGATCACGCCGACCATCACGACGACGATGAACACCCACAGCAGCGGGCTCGCAGCGTCGCGCCACTCGGACTCAGGTGTCGCCAGGTAGAGGCCCAGCCCCGACGGCGTAGAAGACGAACGACGCCACGGCAGAGGCCTGGATCACCACCTGCTTGCGGTGGTGGTCGACGATGCTGCCGAACCAGATGCCGGTGCTGGCGGTGGCCACCAGGAAGATGCCCGCGATCAGACCGGTGGCCAGCACCGACCGGGTCTCGAGGTAGGTCCAGAAGGTCACCGCGAACCAGATCGTGAAGTTCGCGACCGAGACCACCAGCGAGCTCGCCAGGATGTGCGCGAACACCCGCTGGGACCCGGTGCGCAGGTCGAGCTGCGCCTTGCCCGCGGGCGGGGTCGTGCTCGGGGTGCTCATCGTGGCTCCTGGCGCTGCGTCCGGGTCTGTCGAGGTGATGACCGGAGAACTCCCCAGAAGTCATCGGCCTTCCCGCTGGACCGTAGAACCTCCAGTCGCACTGGAGGTCAAGGCAGTTCGCACGAACCGCGGCGAGCGCGCCGGCCGGCGCAGCCATCAGGCTGTGGCCGGCCGGCTCCCCCCGGCTACTTCTCCCCCGTCGCTGATCGACGTTCTACTCCCCGGCGCGGACTGTCGACCATGGCCCGAACGGGCTATGTCGGCGGCAACCCGGCACGTTCTCAGGCGTCCACCCAGACGGCCTTGTAGCGCAGGCGAGCGTCTCGGTGCGCACGTGACGTGGCGCCCGCGACCGGGTGGCCCCAGGACCGCAACGTCTCCGCGACCGTCTCGCGGTCCTTCTCCTCGTTGTAGACCCCGATGACCAGCCGCCCGCCGGGAGCCACGACCTCGGCGAGCAGCCGTTCGACGAAGTCGGCGCGCCGGCGCGGTGGCACGTAGTCGAGCCCGGTGCGCACCACGCCGAAGCGGCGAGGCGGCAGCCAGGTCATCGCGTTGCCGGTCCAGATCCGGTCGGCCCACTGCGGCAGCCGGGCGCGGGCCAGGTCGGCGAGCCGCGCGGAGATCTCCACGCCGTACGGCTCCAGGGACCGCCCTTCGTCGGCCGCCCACGACGCCAGCGACTCCATCAGCAGCCCGTTGGCGCAGCCGACGTCGAGGACGTCGGCCCCGTCGGGAATCGCGTCGAGCAGCAGACGGCGCGCGTGTTCCCAGCCGACGGCGTCCCCGCTGTGGCCCGACTGCCCTTGCGGCGTCGGAGCGGCGAGGTACGCCGGCTCCACGATCGCCAGGATGCGCTCGTGCCACGACTGCTCGTCGATGTCGCCGCGCAGCAGGGCCTGGTCGATCACGCCGAGCTCGCGCCACGCGCGCTCCTTGTTGCCGGCGAGCGAGGCATCAGGCCGGCTCGCCACGAAGACCAGCTCGCGGCCCGGACGGTCCGGGGCGTCGCGGACGTCCTCCACGACGAAGCCCGCTGCCACCAGGTCGGCCGTCACCGAGCCACGGTCGCGGAAGCGCAGCGTCGACTCCGAGGTGATCGTGGCGTCCTGGAAGACGAGGGTGGAGCGGAACGTCACCAGCTCGCCGCTGACGTCGGTGACCTCCACCCAGGACTCGACGCGGCCCTCGCCAGGGACGTCGGCGACGGTCGTCGACTCCTCGCGGCTCCACTCCAGCCAGGCTTCGCGCCGCGGGTCGCGGGTCTCGAAGACCAGGTGGCCACCGGGCCGAAGCACTCCGTACGCCGTCTCGAGCATCGACCCCCACGCCTCGTCGGTGACGAACACCTGGGCGACGTTGCCGGTCATCGTGACGAGGTCGAACCGGAGGTCGGCCACGGCGTCGATCTCGCCGACCACCCAGCGCACCCGGTCGGCGCCGGGCTTGGCCCGGGCCACGTCGATCGACGCACCCGCCGGGTCCACGGCCGTCACGTCGAAGCCGCGGGCCGCCAGCAGCACGGCGAACGTGCCGGTGCCGCACCCGAGGTCGAGCACCGTTCGCGCGCCCAGCTCCGCAGCGATGGCGGCGTACGCGTCGAGGTCGCTGCGGTCGGGATCGAGCGGGTCGTAGACCCCGGCGAGCCGGCGGTCGGCGAACAGACGGTCGGGCACCGCCCATCAACACGTCGAGTCGCCTCGTGACCGTCGATGCATGCTCGACCAAGGGCGATGACGGATGAGGCGCACTGGCGCATCACGCGCAACTCAACGGATCACGCCGCGACCCAATCCGCAGTGCCCGGTCCGAACCCATCAGTGGCGCGCGTCACGGAAGACGCGGGCGACCCGATGTGGGAGGACCAGATGAGTGACACCAGCAGACGGAAGTTTCTCGCTGCGGCAGGGATCGGAGCGGCCGGCACGGCCGGGCTGGTCGGCGGCCTGACGGGCGAGTCGGCGTCGGCGGCACCAGCCGTCGCGACCCGCAACAGCACCAGCGCTCGCGAGCCGGTGGTGGCCTATGTCGAGCACCACTTCAGCGACCGAGTCCACCTGATGGCCGGCGAGAGGGAGATCGTCGTCCACGACCCGGACCTCGCGGCCCGGATCCTCAACGCGGCGGGAGGTCGGTGACATGTCGTCCCACCGCGAAGCACCCGAGATCAGCAAGGACCCCGTCGCTGACGGCACCGACGTCTACGCGTTCGTCAGCCCGAACCGGCCGCAGTACGTGACGCTGATCGCCAACTTCATCCCGATGCAGGCCCCCGACGGCGGCCCGAACTTCTACGAGTTCGGCGACGACGTGCTGTACGAGATCCACGTGAACAACCGCGGCGACGCGACCCGGGACGTGTCGTTCCAGTTCAAGTTCCAGACGAAGGTCCGCAACGACAAGACCTTCCTCTACAACACCGGCCCGATCGACTCGATCGGCAGCCCCAACTGGAACCGGCCGCAGATCTACTCCCTGACCCGCGTCGACTGGAAGGACGAGAAGAAGAACAAGGAGGTCCTGCTCGGCAAGGGCCTGCGCGTGCCGCCGGTCAACGTCGGTCCCCGCAGCACCCCGGACTACGCCAAGCTGTCGGCGCAGGCCGTGCACAACGTGAAGCAGGGCATCAAGGTCTTCTGCGGCCAGCGGGCCGACGCGTTCCACGTCGACCTGGGCAGCATCTTCGACCTGGGTGCGCTGCGCCCGCTGAACGAGGCACACCTGATCTCGATGCCGAACATGAACGGCGTCAACGCCGTGCAGTCGTTCAACGTGCACACCATCGCGCTGGAGATCCCGATCTCCAAGCTCACCCGCGACGGCAGCGTGCCCACGAACCCGCTGAGCAAGAAGGCGGTCATCGGCGTGTGGGCGACCGCAAGCCGTCGCAAGTCGAAGGTGTGGGACCAGGCCAATGGCAAGTACGTCGGCCACGGTCCGTGGGAGCAGGTCTCCCGCCTCGCCAACCCGCTGTTCAACGAGGTCATCGTCCCGATGGCCGAGAAGGACGAGTGGAACGCGCGGCCGCCGTGGGACGACAAGCGCTACACGAAGTACGTGAACAAGCCCGAGCTGCAGGGCTTGCTGCCCGTGCTCTACCCCGGCGCGTTCCCGAACCTCGCGAAGTACACCAAGCCCCGCGCGGACCTCAACGCGGTGCTGATGACGGGCATCCCGAAGGGCGTCGTGCCCGGCTTCCAGAACTACACGGGCGCCGTGCAGGCCGACATGTTGCGGCTCAACCTGGCCATCCCGCCCTCGGCCCAGCCGAACGACCTGGGCCTGGTGGCGGGGGACGCGGCCGGCTGGCCCAACGGTCGCCGGGTGAACGACGACGTCGTCACCGTGGCGCTGCGGGCCGTCGCGGGGCTGACGCTTCCCCTCGTCGACCCGTCGTACACACCCGACGGCGCCGCATCCGCGGTCGCCGACGGCACGTCGAACACCAACGCGGCGGTCACCGAGAGCTTCCCGTTCCTCGGCCTGCCCGGGGGCGGCTACCAGACGGTGCCGGGGACGACGGCGGCGAAGTGACATGAGCGAGAACCCGCATGCGGGCCAGGGCTCGGTGCTGCTGGACATCGGCGGCGACGTGGGTGCCCTCGTGGTGGCCATGCCGCCCTCGATGGTCGGCACGGAGATCGAGATCGGGCCCGTCGGAGGTCACCGGCACGGGCACGACCACGGGCATGCCATGACCACGGCCACGGCCACGACCACGGCCACGGACACTCCCACCGGCCGCACGTCGCGGTCGTGGAGCGGCCCGTGACCGATGGCACGGTTCCGTCGTTGGTGTTCCCAGAGCTGGTCGAGGGCTCCTACGAGCTCTTCGACAAGGGCACGGACGACGTGCTGCTGACAGCCGGGGTGACCGGCGGCCAGGTCACGTTCCTGGAGTGGCCGACCGGCTAGACCGGTGCGATCAGGAGCTTCGAGCGGCCGCCCGGGATGTGGGGTCCCGGGCGGCCCTTCCGCCTCCTCCGATCGTCGGGAAAGGCAGTAGTCCGGTCGGGTGGCGCGGTCTAACCCAAGGGGTGGGACTAGGGCGGTGACCTGACAACTAGGGGATTGTCTTGTTACCGTCGATGCATGGGTTCTCTCCCCCCAAGAGCCCGGTTGTTCGCTGCGGTCGCGACGGCACAGGTGTTCTGCCTGGCCGCCGTCGCGATTCCCGCGGTCTCCGGAGCGACGACGACCACGACCGGCGCGCAGCACAACGCTGCCCGATCGGCCCACCGCTCGACGGTGCAAGGCACCGCCGGGAACGACACGATCATCACCAAGCGCCGCTCCCAGAAGGTGCTGGCCCTGGCCGGTGACGACTACGTCCGGCTCGGCAGCAGCGACGACGTCGCCATCGGCGACAGCGGCAACGACTGGCTGCACGGCAACGACGGCCGGGACTCGGTGTTCGGCGGCGCCGGCAACGACCACCCGCAGGGCGGCACGGGCAACGACTACGTGTCCGGCGGCAGCGGTGACGACGAGCTCGACGGCGACGCCGGCAACGACCGGATCTTCGCCGGCGCCGGCAACGACCAGGTCACCGGCGACGAGGGCGACGACGTGATCTACCCCGGCTCGGGTGCCGACGAGGTGTACGGCGAGGAGGGCAACAACAAGATCGTCGCCACCGACGACGGCGTCCGCGACGACATCTTCTGCAACCAGATCCTGGTGCCGACACCGCCCGGGATCATCGTCTACATCGGCCACCGCGACCCGCTCGACGCCCTGCGCAACTGCACGGTCGTGGTCAAGAAGTAGCGGCCGCCGGACGTCGCGTGCGACCGGTCGTCAGCGAGCTCGCTTGTGCGGCACGCTGAACACGATGGCCTGGTACGTACGCCGACGCGGGTCGGGTACGACGAACAGCGTCGTCGGCGTGAACCCGCGCCGCCTCACGACGTACGTGCCCTGGGGCGGTCCGGCCGCGGCCGACCGGAACGTCAGCGCGAAGCTGCGGCTGTCGCCCTTGGGCGCGTAGGGCAGGTCGCTGATGCGGACCAGCCGCACCCGCCACCTGTTGTCGCCGTCGACGAGCCAGAACCGCTGACGGAACGTGGCAGCGAACCGAGCCCGGCTGTAGAGGCTGCGCGGAGCGGCGAACGCCGGGCGGAGCGTCGCGAACGGAGCGCTCACCAGCCCGAGGAAGGCTCCGCTCAGCACGGTGCGGCGTGTGGTGGACGTCGTCATGCAGCGTGTTGGACGTGTCGGGGTCGAAGACCTCGACGCCGAACCGGTGCGCGCCCGCGAAGGCAGCGGCCAGGGCGCGGTTCTTCAGCACCGAGCTGGTCCGGGTCGACGGCGCCACGTGGAAGGAGACCTGTCGGCCGTCGCGTCGAGGTCGTGGCCCGCCAGCGCTGGATTCGTTTCGCCAGCGCGTAGTTGGGCCCCTTGGCGGGGACCAGACAGTCGCCGATGCCGAGGTCGGCGTCGGGTGGGTAGGCCCGGTGCAGCAGCCGGCCTCGCGAGAGCGAGCGCAGGGGTCGTCCGACTGCCTTGGCCGCACCGGACCGCTCGTCGTAGGCGCGGTCTGCCTGCGTCACCGCGTCGTCCGGCACCACGAACGCATCGGTCGGGGTCGCCAGGAACGCGAGCACGGTGTCGGGCCGTGCGGCGGTGACGCGGGTGCCGAGCACGTCGGCGGTCGCAGCGGTCAGACCGCCTGCGGCCAGGCGTGAGCGACCGCGGCCCGAAACGGTGCCGACGCGGCTCCGACCACGGACCGGACGCCCCTGAGCTCGCGCCGCCGCAGGTCGCTCACGACGGCGCGCCAGGGCTCGCTGCCACGGTCGGGACGGACCGCGTGGAGGCTCAGCAGCTCGCGCCGCTGTCGCCCCTCGGCGTCGGGATCTGTGGCACCGACCACCGAGAGCACGGGATAGCCGGTCGGCTGCCCGTTGCCGGCCCGCAGGGTCGACACGTGGACGTGCAGCACGGGGAACTGCCCCTCGAAGGTGCGCTCGTGCCAGTCGTGCCAGCCGAGCCCGCGCCGTGGAGGCGATCCGGCTCAGCGTCCTGGCCGGCGCATCGGGAGGGTAGACCTGCGACAGCAGGGTGACCATCTCCTCGGAGGGGCACCCTTGGCCGCCAGCGGCAGCAGCACGCGGTCGACGCCGACGACCTCTCGCTGCCACTTGCCCGACCGTCATGGGCTCGAAGGTGCCCCATCGATCGCGGGGGACCTCGATGGTGACCGGGCCCGATGACCGTGCGCACCGTCTTGGGCCGGCTACCGTTGCGAGAGTTCCGGCGACCGTGGAGCGGCCGCGCTCGGGCGGCGGCAGTCGAGGTGCTCGACCATCTCTGCGTCGAGGGCGGCCTCGATGACGGTCTTCGCCAGCTCGGCGAGCAAGCGGGATTCTTTCTTGCGCTCTGACAACATTTTCTTGGGCTCCTGATGACGGTGTCGTGCGAGCACGAGGGTGACCGTCTTTCCCGCGGCGAAGCAGCGGGGAAATACCTGTTCCACTACCTGTTCCGTACTTGTTCCGTGGCAACCGCCCGGTGCGCACGTCCGAGACAAGGCGGCTGTTGACCAAGTTTCCTTGCCGACGGCACTAGTCTCCGACGTCGTTGTCGGAGGCCGAGTCGAGGCGGTGGGGGTGAACGAGAAGGGCGCGCGGCACGAGGTCGGCCTGACCTCCTTCGTGGGCCGCGGGCAGGACCTGGCCGAGGGCCGCCGGCTGCTCGGCGGCGCCCGCCTGGTGACGCTGGTCGGTCCTGGCGGAGTCGGCAAGACCCGCCTGGCTCGTCGGCTCGCCGACGACGTCGCCCGAGCCTTCTCCGACGGAGCATTCGTCGTCGAGCTCGCCGAGCTGCGCGATCCCGACGCACTGACGACCGAGCTGGCGACCACGCTCGACCTCGAGGACGTCAGCCAGATCGACGGAAGCGGCCGTGACGGCGTTCGTCCGCGAGCGCAGGCTGCTGCTGGTCCTCGACAACTGCGAGCACCTGGTCGATGCGTGCGCCACGGCTCGTCCAGGCCCTGCTCCAGGAGTCTCCCGGACTGCGTGTCGTCGCTACCAGCCGTCAACCGCTCGGTGTTGCGGGCGAGCAGCTGATGGTCGTCGAGCCGCTGTCACTCCCGTCCCCGGCCGACGTACGCCGTGGCGCGCTCTCCGGCTCCGAGGCCGTGGAGCTCTTCGTGGAGCGGGCCCGCCTGGTGGTGCCGGGCTTCGAGCTCGAGCGCCGACGACGCGGAGCTGGTCGCCAGGCTGTGCACGGTGCTCGACGGCATGCCGCTTGCCATCGAGCTGGCCGCCGCCCGGCTGCGCATGCTGAGCCTGGCCCAGCTGGCCGACCGCTTGCGAGATCGTTTCGGCGTGCTGGCCGTCGCGGCGACGGCCAGCCTGCCCCGGCACCAGACCCTGCGGGCGTCCGTGGACTGGAGCTTCGACCTCTGCTCCCCCGCGGAGCAGATGCTGTGGGCGCGCATGTCGGTCTTCGAGGGTGGTGCCGACCTCGAGGCGGTCGAGGCCGTGTGCGCCGAGAAGGGCCTCAACGTCTTCGACACGGTGGCCGGACTGGTCGACAAGTCCGTTCTCGTGCCGCACGCCGTCGCGGGACGGGTGCGGTACCGGATGCTGGAGACGATCCGCGACTACGGCCGCGACCGGCTCGAGGAGCGCGGCGAGGCCATCGTCATGGCCGAACGGCACCGCGAGTTCTTCGTCTCGTTCGGCCGGACCACCGAGCTCTCGGGGTTCGGACCGCGCCAGCGCGACCGGTTCGCCAAGATCGCGATCGAGCTACCGAACCTGCGCGCGGCCCACCAGGCCTGCTTGGCCTCGCCGGACACCCACCAAGATGCCGTCGTCATCTTCTCCTCGCTGTGGTGGCACTGGGTCGGCAGCGGCCCGCTCGAGGAGGGCCTGCGCTGGGCCGACCGCACGCTCTCGGGCCGCCCGGAGGCCTCCCCCGAGACGTCGCGAGCACTCGTCAGAGGCTCGTGGCTCGCCATTCTCGGGAACGACCGCGAGCGCGCCCACACGTTCGCCGAGAAGGCACTCGCCGTGACGGCCCAGCTCGAGCCCGCGTCGGTCGGCGCTTCCGGCCGCTCGGCCGCGTCGTTGCTCGCGTTCATCGACGGAGACCTCGACCGAGCGATCGAGCTGGACCGCGGATCGCTGGGCGAGGCGATCCATTCGGGCCTGGACGAGGCGGAGAGCGCCGTGGTGATCCATCTGCGGACCTCGATGCTCCTCGCCTGGAGCGGGCGCCCGGCGGACGCGCTGAGCCACATCGACCGGGCACTGCGACTGTGCGAGGAGCATGGCGACGAGTGGTGGCGCACGTACCTCCTCTGCCTCCGGGTCGCTCGCCTCGCAGACCTCGGCCTGTATCGCGAGGCTCTCGACACGGGGTACGAGGCCCTGCGCCTGGCGCGCGGCTTCCACGCCTTCAGCGTCGTGACCGCCCTCGGACTGGTCGCGGTGGTCAGCGCGGAGCTGGACGAGGGCACGCGGGCGGCCGTTCTCCTCGGCGCGGTCAACGCCATCTGGCCCGACATCGGCGCGTCGTTGATCAGAGAGGACCAGTCGCGGCAGGCAGCAGCCGAGCGCCGCGCCAGCGAGCTGCTCGGCGAGGCCGGCTACGCGGCGGCGTACGAGCGTGGTCAGAGCGATGAGCGTCGACCAGGCTGTCTCGTTCGCGCTCGACGAGCAGCCGCTGGCCACGACACAGCTGTCTCCTGGGCCAGGCCGTCGCCCTCGCATCTGACGGCGCGCGAGTGGCAGGTTGCCGAGCTCATCGCTCGCGGGCTCTCCAACCAGGAGATCGCCGCAGAGCCTGGTGATCTCCCCTCGCACGGCTGAAGGCCATGTCACCCGCCTGCTGAACAAGCTCGGGTTCGAGTCCCGCGCCAGAGTCGCCGCCTGGGTCGCCGAACGTCGCGCAGGTGGACAGGACGCAGAGCCGCGTCACCCGCGGTCTAGCCTGCTGAGGTGACGCGGGAGGTCCCCGCCGAGCTGACCACGTTCGTCGGTCGGCGCAAGGAGCTCGCCGAGGGTCGGCGCATGCTCCGGGCGGCGCGCCTGGTGACGCTGGTCGGCCCAGGTGGCGTCGGCAAGACCCGGCTGGCCAGGCCGTCTCGCCCACCAGGTGAAGCGAGCGTTCCGCGACGGTCGTCGTCTGGGTCGAGCTGGCGCAGCCCGAGACCCTGCGTCGCTGGCGCGGCCGTAGCCGCGGCGCTCTCGGCCTCGATGACCCGGGCCAGTCGCTCGAGGACGCCGCTCGGCGCCTACCTCCAGTCCCGGGAGCTGCTCCTCGTGGTCGACAACTGCGAGCACCTGGTCGAGCGCGTGCGGGCAGCTGGTCACCTCGCTTGCTCGCCGCCCACCCGACCTGCGGGTCCTGGCCACGAGCCGCGAGCCACTGCGCGCTGACAGGCGAACACCTGATGACCGTCCGCGCCGCTGGCGGTGCCCACGCCGGAGGATGTCGCGAGCGGCGCGGTCGGCCACGTCGAAGCCGTCGCGCTGCTCGTCGACAGGGCACCGGCCATCGACCCCGGCTTCCAGGTCGACGGCACCAACGCCGAGCTCATCAGCCCGCCTGTGCCGCCGTCTCGACGGCATCCCCTTGGCGATCGAGCTCGCTGCAGCCCGGCTGCGGGTGCTCTCGGTGGCTCAGCTCGTCGACCGTCTGGACGACCGCTTCGAGCTGCTCACGAGCGGGCCACGCGCGGCGCTGCCACGCCACCAGACGCTGCGCGGACTGATCGACTGGAGCTACGACCTGTGCTCTCCGGCGGAGCAGGCGCTGTGGGCGCGGATGTCGGTCTTCGAAGGCGGCGCGGACCTCGACGCCATCGAGTCGGTCTGCGCCGACCCCGGCGTCGCCAGTGCTGGACGCGCTTGCCGGGCTGGTCGACAAGTCGGTGCTGGCACGGCGGACGAAGGCGCGGGCGTTCGCTTCCGGATGCTCGAGACGATCCGACAGTACGGCGCCGAGCGGCTGGCCGCCCGCGGAGAGAGCAACGGGTCGCCGCCCGGCACCGCGACTACTACGTCGCGCGGGCCAACACCTTCGGTGCCGAGTGGTTCGGACCCGACCAGCTGAAGTGGGTCTCGCTGATCACCACCGACCTGGGCAACCTGCGCACCGCACTCGATCACGGCCTCACCCGCGCGGAGGATCGCTCCGATGCCCTCAGCCTCGTGATCGCCCTCGCGTCCTACTGGCCGAGCAAGGGTTCGATGGAGGAGGGTTTCCGCTGGTTCCAGCGCGCACTGTCAGCGCCGCTCGACCCGACCCCACTCGCACTCGTCGCCACGGTCGAAGCCATGTGGCACGCGGCGATGAGCAACGACGTGGATACCAAGGTGAGCCTGGCCGCGAAGGCGTTGGAGCTCCCGATACAGGAGGACACCTCCGAGGTCCGGGCCTTTCGCGCCCGCGCCTCGGCCGAGCTGTCGCGCACGGCGGAGGACTTCGAAACAGCGCTTTGCTACCACGCCGAGGCTGTCGCGGAGTTCGAGCTGCTGGGCGACCCGACGCAGCAGGTGCAGCACCTCGGGACGATGGCACAGACGGAGGGCTGGCTCGGCAGGCACGAGGAGGGCCTCGAACACGCCACAGCGGCGATGCGCATCTGCGACGCGCACGGCGAACGCTTCGAGCGCTTCGAGATCCAAGGAGTACAAGCGAACCTGCTGCGGCGGCTCGGTCGCTTCGGCGACGCCCTGGCCGTGGTCCGAGACAGCCTCGAGCACGCGCCGGCGCTGCGCACCACCGGCGTCGCCCACGCCCTGCTGTGCGCCGCCGGCATCTACGCCTCCACGGGTGAGCACCGTCGTGCGGCTGTGCTGCGAGGGGCCCTCAGCGTGCTGCTCGCGGACCTCGGTCACACGCCGTTCGTGTGGTTCGGCGGCGACCACGAGGCGTCCGAGGAGCGCGTCCGTGAGGCCCTCGGCGACGCCGGCTTCGCGGCGGCGTACGAGCGGGGGGCCGGGATGACGCTTGCAGAGGTCGTGGCCTTCGCCTGCGGCGTCACGACGCCGTCGTCCCAGCAGCCCGAACGAGCAGACGCGCAGTCGAACCAGGGCAAGATCGCACTGCTCTCCCGGCGCGAGCGCGAGGTGGCGGACCTGATCGCGGAGGGGCTGTCGAACCACGAGATCGCGAGCCGGCTGGTGATCTCGCAGCGGACCGCGGAGGGCCACGTGGCCAGGATCATGGACAAGCTCGGCGTCAGCTCGCGGGCCGGGGTCGCTGCCCAGGTCACCGCCAACACCGCTACTGGCGAGGACTAGCCGTGCCTCGCGGCGTGCCGGTCGAGCTGAGCAGCTTCGTCGGTCGGCGTCAGGAGCTCGCCGAGGGCCGGGGGATGCTCAGGGCGGCCCGGCTGGTGACGTTGACCGGACCCGGCGGCGTCGGGAAGACCCGGCTCGCGCTCCGCCTCGCCCGCCAGGTGGAACGTCGGTTCCGCGACGGCGTCGTCGTGGTCGAGCTGGCCGGGCAGCACGACCCGGCTTCCCTGACGAGCGACGTCGCGGCCGCACTCGGCATCGAGCCCGGGCGGTCGGTCGCGGAGGCGGTCGAGGCTTACCTCGCTTCCCGGGAGCTGCTTGTGGTGCTCGACAACTGCGAGCACCTGGTCGAGGCATCCGCAGAGCTGGTCGGGTGGTTGCTCGACGCGGCGCCGGACCTGCGGGTCGTGGCCACCAGCCGCGAGCCTCTGCGAGTGCCCGGCGAGCACCCGATGCGCATCGAACCACTCGCTGTCCCTACGCGGGGAGAGGCGGCCGCGGGCGCGGTCGGCCACATCGAGGCGGTCGCCTTGCTGGCCGACCGGGCCCGGGCGATCGACCCGGGCTTCCGCGTGGACGCTGCCAACGCAGTGGACGTGAGCCGGTTGTGCCGGCGGCTCGATGGCATCCCGTTGGCGATCGAGCTCGCGGCCGCCCGCCTGCGGGTGCTGTCGTTGGGACAGCTGGTCGACCGCCTCGACGAGCGCTTCGAGCTGTTGACCACCGGTCCGCGCGCCGCCCTCGCGCGACACCAGACGCTGCGCGGGCTGGTGGACTGGAGTCACGAGCTCTGCTCGCCGGCCGAGCGGGCACTCTGGGCCCGGATGTCGGTCTTCCAGGGCGGTGCGGACCTCGAGGCGATCGAGGCGGTGTGTGGTGAGACCGGCGGTGCCGGCGAGACGACCCGGGACGCGCTCACCGGGCTGGTCGAGAAGTCAGTGGTCACCAAGGTGAGTGCTGCCGGCGGACCGCGCTACGGGATGCTCGAGACGATCCGCGAGTACGGGCTGGAGAGGCTCGCGGGCCAGGGCGAGCTCGACGCCGCGCGCACCAGGCACCGCGACCACTACGTCAGGACGGCCCGACGGGCGGAGCGCGAGTGGTTCGGCCCCGACCAGCCCGCGTGGCTGGACTGGGGCGCCGCGGAGCTCGGCAACTTGCGCGCCGCGTTCGAGCACGCCCTTGCCGCGCCCCACGGTCGCGACCAGGCCCTGGCCCTCGTCGCGTCCCTGGAGTGGTACTGGGTCGGCGCCGGCACGATGCCAGAAGGTCTGCGCTGGACCGCGAGAGCCACCGAGGGCGTCGCCGAGGCCAGTCTGCCCCTCTTGCGCGCCCTCGTGGCCGCCATGTGGATCGCCGGCGTGAAGAGCGACACCGAGCTTGCCATCTCCTTGGCTGACCGCATCCTGGAGATGCCGATGCACGACAGCTCGGCGGAGGTGCGCGCCCACCGATACCGGGCCACCACCGTGCTCGCCTCGTTCACCGGTGACCACGAGGGCGCGTTGGCGGCACACAGCGGCGCCATCGCCAACTACACCGCGATCGGTGATGTGCATCGTCAGGTGGAGCACCTGGAGACGGTGGCTGTCGTGACGTCGTGGCTCGGTCGGGTCGACGAGGCCGCCAGCTGTCTCGAGAAGGCCATGCTCCTGTGCGCATCTCGCGGAGAGGTGATCGAGAGGTGCGAGACCTGCGTCTCGAAGGTCTCACGCTTGGAAGGCCGGTCACACGAGCAGGCCCTGGCGCCGTGCGCGAGTCCTGTCCTGGCACCGTCGTGGGCACGGCCCTGTCGCCTCGCGCTGGACTAGCCGTTCGCATCCACGCGTCCAGGCGTCCCTATCGGTCTGCCGCGGTGCTCCTGGGGGCGCTGAGCCACCGCCTGGACCGAGCTGGGGTTCGACTAGGAGCCGTACCTGCCAGATCCCGGAGGCTTCCGAGGATCGCCTTCGCGGGACCTGGGCAGGCAGCGTTCACCGTGGCTTACGAGCGAGGACGGACGATGACCCTCGCCGAGGTTGCCGCCTTTGCGGGCGGCAACCGGTCGGTTCAGCCCACCGGGACGGCGCACCCTCTCCCGCCGGGAGCGCGAGGTCGCCGCGCTCGTGGCGGGCGGTTCTCCAACAAGGACATCGCCGCGTCGCTGGGCGTCTCCGTCCGCACCGCAGAAGGACACGTTGCCAAGGTGATGAGCAAGCTCGGCGTGCACTCTCGCGACGACCTCACGGCCTGGGTCGACGTCGACGAGCCCCACCTCGACCGCGGGGCGACCATGCGGAGCGGTGGAGACTGACGGGCCAGGCCGATCGCCTGTCGTAGCGTGCTCTCATGACCCCGGGTGTGCCGCTGGAGCTGACCAGCTTCGTCGGTCGGAGGCGGGAGCTCGCCGAGGGCCGACGGATGGTCCGCGCGGCACGGCTGGTCACGTTGGTCGGGCCCGGAGGTGCAGGCAAGACCCGTGTGGCCCAACGTCTCGCGCACCAGATGACCCGCGTGTTCAGCGACGGCGTCGGCTGGGTCGAGCTGGCGTCCCAGCACGACCCCGCATCCGTGCCGACGGAGGTAGCCGCGGCGCTGGGCGTCGAGAAGGGGAGCCGGCAGACGAAGGAGGCACTGACGGCGTTCCTGGCCCCCCGACAGCTGCTCCTCGTGCTGGACAACTGCGAACATCTCGTCGGGGCGTGCGCGGAGCTGGTCACCTCGCTGCTCGGCGCAGCTCCGGGGTTGCGAGTCGTCGCCACGAGTCGCCAGCCGCTCGGGGTGCCGGGCGAGCATCTGATGCACGTCGAGCCGCTGTCGGTGCCCACGCCCGACGAGGCTGCCACCGGCGACCTGGCAAGGTTCGAGTCGGTCGCCCTGCTGGTCGACCGGGCCCGGGCCGTCGACTCCCGCTTCCGTGTGGACGCCGCCAACGCGGCGGTCGTCGCCCGCCTGTGCCAACAGCTCGATGGGATCCCTCTAGCGATCGAGCTCGCCGCGGCCCGGCTGCGCGTGCTGTCGGTGGCCCAGCTCGCCGACCGGCTCGGCGATCGCTTCGACGTGCTGGGCGCAGGTCCTCGCACTGTCGCCCGCCGCCACCAGACCCTGCGTGGACTCGTGGACTGGAGCTTCGACCTGTGCTCTCCGGCCGAGCAGGACCTCTGGGCACGGATGTCGGTGTTCGAGGGCGGCGCCGAGATCGAGGCGATCGAGGCGGTGTGCGGCCACCGGGACGCCTCGACCGTGGAGCTCGTCTCGGGACTGGTCGACAAGTCGGTGCTGACCACCACCCAGGCCGGGGGGCGGACTCGTTGCCGGATGCTCGAGACGATCCGTGACTACGGCGCCGAGCAGCTCGGCGACCGTGGCGAGGCCGAGCTCGTGCGGTCCCGACACCGTGACCACTACGTGGCGCTGGCCCGCGATGCCGCCGCGCAGTGGTTGTCACCCGGCCAGACGACCAGACTGGATCGCATCACCGCCGACCTCGGCAACCTGCGCGCGGCACTCGACCACAGCCTCGGCCAACAGGTTGACCGCTCCGACGCGCTGGACCTGATGACGTCACTGGAGTGGTTCTGGCCAACGGCGGACCTGATGGACGAGGGCACCCGGTGGTTCGACCGAGTACTGGCCGAGCAGTTCGACCCGTCGCCCGCGCTGCTGTCGGCCTTGACGGCGGCTGCAAATCTCGCCGGGCAGCGCAACGACGCCGAGACGAGCGCGCCGCTCGCCCGCCGCGCGGCGCTGCTGCCCGTCGCCGAGCTGAGCCCCGCCGACCGGGCGGCTCGGCACCGCGCGCGGGCACTGCTGGCGAGCACGAGTGGTGAGCACGAGACGTCGCTGGCAGAGCACCTCCGGGCGATGCCCGAGTACGCCGCCGCGCGCGAGGTGACCAAACAGGTTGAATCTCTCCTGAGCATCGCCATGATCACGGCCTTCCTCGGTCGCGCGGCGGACGCTGTGGCGTACCTCGACGAGGCACGGCGAGTCTGCGACGAGCACGGTGACCGGTTCGAGAGGTTCTACGTGCTCTGCGTCTTCGGCGACGTCCTCGAGCACCTCGGACGGCATCAGGAGGCCCTGACCGTCCTGCGTGAGAGCCTCGCCGACACACCGGTCCTCCGCGCCTCCGGCGTGGCCAACGTCGTCGAGGTCATGGCGCGTTGCTGCGCCGCCACCGGTCAGGAACGACAGGCGGCGGTCCTGCTCGGGGCGCGCGACCGCATCTGCGCTGACGCCGGCTACCAGACGGGGTTGTACTTCCACGACAGCCTTGTCTTGGTCCAGAAGCGGCTCTCGAGCTCCCTCGGCGACGCCGCGTTCAAGGCGGCGTACGACGAGGGGCTCGCCCTGCCGCTGGAGGCGGCGGTCCGGTACGCACAGGGCCAGGAGGGGCCGACACGCACCCGCACACCCTCGGGCACACACACTGGCCGGGTCCTCGGCAGCTCGATCCTGTCCAAGCGCGAGCGCCAGGTGGCGGCGCTGGTGGCCCGCGGTCTGTCCAACAAGGGCATCGCCCTGGAGCTGGTGATCTCCACGCGGACGGTGGAGGGGCACGTGGCGAGGATCATGGACAAGCTCGGCGTGACGTCGCGAACCGGGGTGGCGGCGTGGGTGACTGCCGAAGCCTCAGGCGCTCAGGAGTAGCCGGAAGGCAGCCGCGGCGTGTACGGCGCCTCGAGGGCCTCGACCTCCTCGTCGGTGAGCTCGAGGTCGAGTGCCGCGACCGCGTCGGCGAGGTGGCGCTCCTTGGTCGGACCGACGATCGGTGCGACGACGACCGGGTTGCGCAGCACCCAGGCCAGCGCGACCTGAGCCATCGGCACGCCGCGGGCCTCGGCGACCCGCTGGACGGCTGCCACGATCGGTGGGTTGCTCTCGTCGTCGTAGCGCCGTTGGAGGGCGTCGTTCTCGGACCGCTGGGTCTGCTCGCCCCAGGGACGTGCGAGCCGGCCCTTGGCCAGCGGGCTCCACGGGATGCTGCCGACGCCCTGGTGGGCGAGCAGCGCGAACATCTCCCGCTCCTCCTCGCGCTGGAGCAGGCTGTACTGGTTCTGCATCGACACGAAGCGGGTCCAGCCGCCGAGATCGGCGGCGTGCTGCATGGTGGCGAACTGCCAGGCCCACATCGACGACGCGCCGATGTACCTCGCCTTGCCGGCCTTCACCACGTCGTGCAGCGCCTCCATCGTCTCCTCCACCGGAGTGTCCGGGTCGAAGCGGTGGATCTGGTAGAGGTCGACGTAGTCGGTGCCGAGCCGGTCGCAACGACGCGTCGATCTGCTCCATGATCGCCTTGCGCGACAGGCCCGAGCCGCCCGGCCCGTCGTGCATCTTGAAGAACACCTTGGTCGCGAGCACGACGTCCTCGCGGCGGCTGTACTTCTCGATCGCGCGGCCGACGACCTCCTCCGAGGACCCGCTGCTGTAGACGTTGGCGGTGTCCCAGAAGGTGATGCCGAGCTCGACGGCCTGACGGAACACCGGCTCGGCGGCGGCGTCGTCGAGCGACCAGCCCCGCCCGTCGTCGTCGCGCGAGCCGAAGCTCATGCAGCCCAGCGCGATGCGGCTGACGGTCAGCCCGGACGTCCCGAGACGGGTGTACTCCATGGTCGCTGTCCTCTCTCCACGTGCGGTCGGCTCTGCCACAGCGCCCACTCGGCGCTGACCTCGCCGGCTGCGCGGAGCAGGTGGGGCAGGTGGTCGTCGAGCAACGTGTCCACGCTGGTCTCGGCGGCGTGCACGGTCACGTTCATCGCTGCGCGCACCACGCCGGAGCCGTCGCGGACGGGCACCGCAATCGACCGTACGCCGGGGGCCAACTCCTCGTCGGCGAGGGCCCAGCCGCGGGCCCGGACCTGCGCGAGCTCGTCGAGCAGCTGCTCGCCCGTGCGACCGATGTACGGCGGGAGGCCGGACTGGCTGGGCAGCGCGATGGTGGGCGCCACCTCCTCCGGTGGGAGTGCCGCGAGGAGCACCTTGCCCTGGGAGGTCTGGGCGGCCGGGAAGCGGGTGCCGATCTCCACGCGCAGGGCGATGATCTTCGGCACCGAGACGCGGGCGACGTAGACGATGTCGGAGCCGTCGAGCTGGGCCATCGACGACGACTCCCCCGTCTTCGCGACGAGGTCCTCCAGGTGCGGGCGCGCGACGTCCCAGAGGCCTTGCGACGCGACGTACGCCATGCCGAGCCGCAGCACCCGCGGGGTCAGCGAGTAGGCGCCCTCGCGGACCCGGACGTAGCCGAGCTCCTCGAGGGTGAGCAGCAGTCGGCGGGCGGTGGGCCGGGCCAGGTCGGCCGCGGCGGCGACCTCGGCAAGCGTCATCGACGGCGACCCGGGTCCGAACGCCGCGACCACGTCGAGGCCTCGGGCCAGGGCCTCGACGAAGTCGGGTCCGCTGCCTCGACCCGCCACTACGCGTCTCCCGAGCCGCGGCTCGCCGAAGATCGTGCCCCGGGCCTCGCGGGTGGAGTCGGACTTGTAGTCGGTGTACTGGTAGGGGTTGTCGAGGACGTCGTCCTTCGGCAGGTCGGGGAACATGCCTGCGTCCCAAGCCACCTGCCCGATCGTCGACTTGAGGTAGTCGACGGTGTTCTCGACCGCGCTGCGCACGGCGGGCAGGTCGGCACCCACCAGCCGGTGCTCGCTCTTCACCACTCGACCGTCGACCAGCACCGTGTGCACGTCGCCACGCTGGGCCTGGAAGGCCACGTGGCCGTAGGGGTTCAGCAGCGGGAAGGAGAACGCCGAGTCGTCGTTCTTGATGAGCACGACGTCGGCCTTCTTGCCGGGAGCCAGCTGGCCGAGGTCGTCGCGGCCGAGGGCGCGGGCGCCGCCGCGCGTGGCCCAGTCGACCACCTGCTCGGCCCGCAGGTGGGAGTGGGTGACGGTGTCGCCGGCGGCGTGCGCCTCGAGGTGCTCGCGCGAGCGGTCGGCGCCGAGCGTGGTGCGCATCGCGGTGAACAGGTCGCTGCTCCACCACACGCTGGTGTCGTGGGACAACGACACGGGGATGTCGTGGCGGCGTACCTGCCAGGTGGGCGGGTAGCCCTGGCCGGCGCTCTGCTCGGACTCCGTGGACACCGACACCGAGCCACCGCTCGCGGCGATCCGGTGGTAGCTGTCGGCCGTCAGCGTGGCGGCGTGCACGTAGATGTTGTCGGGCACCCATGTAGCCGTTCTCGTGCATCAGCCGGATGCCGTTGTCGTTGGTGGCGCCCCAGACGCCGGCGTGCGTGGTGTGTGCCAGCCCGAGCTCGCGGGCGAACGCGAACGCCGGCCCCTCGGGGAAGGACTCCTCGCCGAGCACGTCGAAGGCGATCTGGAATCCGAGCATGTCGTCGTCGGAGCGCCGGCGGTCGAAGAACGCCTTCACCGCCGGGTCGGCGGTCCATTCCCAGGGCGCCTGCTGGATGTTGCCGTAGGCCAGCACGAAGCGGCCGGGCACGGCCTGTAGCGCGTCGACCGCCGCGTCGGCGTGGTCGACGGTCTGGAGGCCGTGGGACCAGTCGACCGTCGTGGTGACGCCCGCCTCGAGCGCGTCCCAGGCAGAGACCAGGTTGCCGGCGTGGATGTCCTCCGGGCGGAAGTGCTTGCCGTGCTCGAGGTAGTACCAGACGAAGTACTGGGTCAGGGTCCAGTCGGCGCCGTACGCCCGCATCGCCGTCTGCCACATGTGGCGGTGGGTGTCGATCATCCCCGGCATCACGATGCCGCCGCTGGCGTCGACCTCGACGGCGCCGTCGGGTGCCGACAGTCCGGTGCCGACCTCGGCGACCCGGTCGTCGACGACGAGCACGTCACCGCCGCTCACCACCGTGTGCGCGTCGTCCATGGTCAGCACGGTGCCGTTGCGGAACAGCACGGGTCGACGGTCGGCCATCGCCTTCGCTCCTGTCTCGGACGTATGTCCGTCTGACGGTCATCCCGAGTCGTCTCAGCACCCTCACCCCGCCTCGTACGCCGTGTCAAGACCCCCGCCGCGCCGGGATAGTCCCTGACGATACGCACCCATGGGACCGCTTCCACGCAAGCCGATCGTCAGGGACTATCCCGCCAGCCGCTCCTTGACAGGGGTCCCGGGGCTGGGGAAAGTGAAGGCGGACGAGTGTCCGGTCAGTGGATCGAGGAGAGAGGCGGCGCGCATGGCGATGGGCGGCGGACCGCTGGCCGGGCCGCTCGAGGGGCTGCTCGTCGCCGACTTCTCGCGGATCCTCGCGGGGCCCTACGCGACCATGCTGCTCGCGGACCTGGGCGCCGACGTGGTGAAGGTGGAAGGCCCGCAGGGCGACGACACCCGGACCTGGACGCCGCCCGTGCGCGACGAGGTCTCGACCTACTACCTGGGCGTCAACCGCAACAAGCGGTCCATCGCGTTGGACCTCAACGACGCCGACGACGCTCACCGTCGCGCGCAGGCTGGCCGCTCGCGCCGACGTGCTGATCGAGAACTTCCGTCCCGGAGGGCTGGCGCGTTTCGGCCTCGACTACGACGCGGTCGCGGCCGCCAACCCCGGGGTCGTCTATGCGTCCATCAGCGGCTTCGGGAGCGGCGAGAAGGGCGCGAAGCTGCCGGGCTACGACCTCATCGTGCAGGCCATCTCCGGCCTGATGAGCCTCACCGGCGACCCTGAGGGGCCGCCGTACCGCGCGGGCATCTCGGTCTTCGACGTGATCGCCGGACTGCACGCCACGATCGGCATCCTCGCCGCTCTCCGCACCCGTGCGGAGTCCGGCCACGGGCAGCACGTCGAGGTGAACCTGTTGTCGTCGGCTCTGTCCGGTCTCGTCAACCAGTCCAGCGCGTACGTCGCCGGCGGCACCGTCCCGTTCCGGATGGGCAACAGCCACCCCAGCCTGTTCCCGTACGAGCCGTTCCCCTGCGCCGACCGCGATCTCATCGTCACCGCCGGCAACAACGCCCAGTTCCGCAAGCTGGTCGAGGTGCTGGGCGTGCCGGAGCTCGCCGACGACCCGCGCTTCGCCCGCAACGAGGACCGCACGGCCAACCGCGCCGAGCTCCGTCCGCTGCTTGCCGAGCGCCTCCAGGACCGCGACCGCCGGCGAGTGGTTCGACGCGATCATCGCCGTCGGCGTCCCGTGCGGTCCGATCAACACCATCGACGACGGCTTCGCGTTCGCGCAGGGCATCGGCCTCGACCCGGTGGTGCAGGTCGGCGAGGGCGAGGCCGCGGTGCCGTCGGCCCGCAACCCGATCACGTTCTCCGAGACGCCCGTGAGCTACCGCCTACCGCCGCCGGGGCTCGACGAGCACGGCAACGAGATCCGCGCCTGGCTGGAGGCCGACGCATGAGCGATCTGGAGTTCCCGACCTCGCTCGGCACCTCGACCGCCGACGAGATCCGGCTGCTGGGCCAGGACCTGACCGCCGACCTGATGGGCAAGGTCGGCTTCGGCGAGCTGGCCTTCTGGCTGGTGGCGCTGCGCCGCCCGACGCCGTCGGAGACCCGGGTCTTCGAGGCCGTGCTCGTGGCGCTGGCCGACCACGGCTTCACGCCGACCGCGATCGCGGCGCGCCTCACCTACCTCTCCGCTCCCGACTCGCTGCAAGGCGCTCTCGCCGCCGGCCTGCTCGGCGGCGGGTCGCGGTTCCTCGGTGTGACCGAGGACTGTGGCGCCTTCCTGCACGCGGTGATCGCGGACCTCGGCGACCTGCCTGGAGCAACGCCGCGTGGGACGCGGTGGCGCTGGACGCCGTACGACGGACGCGCGAGGCGGGCAGGTACGTCCCCGGCCTCGGCCACCCGGTGCACAAGGTCGAGGATCCGCGCACCCCTGCGCTGCTGCGGATCGCCGAGGAGGAGGGACTGCGTGGCCCGCACCTGCGGCTGTTCGAGGCGATCGGCCGCACCCACGAGCAGGTGCTCGGCCGACGGCTCCCGCTCAACGGCGCGGGAGTCTGCGGGGCCGCGCTGGCCGACCTCGGGCTTCCCGTCGAGCTGCTGCGCGGCTTCGCGCTGCTGGCCCGGGCGGCCGGGCTGCTCGGGCAGATCGCCGAGGAGCGTCGTCGCCCGATCGGCATGGACGCCTACCTCGCCGTCGACCGCAACGCGGTCTACGTCGAACCCGACGAGGCGGTTTCGAGGCTCGCCGTGGCGGCCTCGCACCTCAACCACTGAGGAGAGGAGCCGGCATGGCGCAGGTCGTTGCGGTCATCGCCTCGACGCACCACCCGTTCTACTACCGCGCGAGCACGTCGACCGGTTCCGACAGGCCGCCGTTCGCCGACGAGTGGGTGAGCAAGATCGAGACCTTCCGCGAGACGCTCACCCGAGCGGACCCGGACGTGCTGGTGATGGTCGGCAGCGACCACTTCCACCAGCTGTGGCTGGACAACATGCCGCAGTTCCTGGTCGGCAAGGCACCCTTCTACGACGCCAACTGGTACAACGAGGAGCGCGAGTTCGGGCTGCCGCGGATGACCCTCGCCGGCGAGGAGGACCTCTCGGCGCACATCCTGCGCAACGGCCTCGATGCCGGCTTCGACCTTGCCTTCAGCAACGAGCTGCGGATCGACCACAGCATCACCTGCCCGATCTTCACCCTGCGGCCCCAGCACGACCTGCCGATCGTGCCCATCTACACCAACATCTTCGCCCCGCCCCGAGTTGGCCATCGCCAGCGAGCCGCGCTGGTAGTCGCCCTTGACCGGGCTCGTCCTCGAACTTGTAGCCCGGACCACCGGTCCCGACCCGCCCGCGCTCGAGCGCCGACTTCTTGCCGAACTGCCCATCGCCGCCCTGGACGACGAACCCGGGGATGACGCGATGGAAGATCACGTCGTCGTAGAAGCCCTTGGTGGCGAGGTCGATGAAGTTCTTCGCTGCCTTGGGGGCGGACTCGTCGTACAGCTCGACTTCGATGTCGCCGATGTCGGTCGCGGCATCCGCGGCTTTGGTCATGTGCTGACTCCTTCGTTCGGCTATGTGGGTCAGGGGGCGACGGTCACGTCGGTCATCTCGACAGGATCGCTCGGCAACTCGACGCCATTGGCTGCGGCGACGATGGCATCGGCGGTCTCCATGCCTGCCGTGACGGACCCGATGATCTGGTAGGTGTTGGCCTGGGCGAGTGAACCGCGCGCCTCGTCGTCCAGGACGATGAAGAACTGCGAGCCGACCGAATTGGGTGCCTGGGTGCGGGCCATCGCCACGGTGCCGCGCGCGTATTGCGTGGTCACCGACTCGTCCTTGATGGTGTAGCCGGGTCCACCCGTGCCGGTACCCGTCGGGTCACCACCCTGGATCACGAATTCGGGGACCACCCGGTGAAAGACCACTCCGTCGTAGAAGCCGCACTGGGCGAGGCTCACGAAGTTGCCGGCCGCGATCGGGGACAGGTCGGCCTCGATCGTCAGGGTCATCGTCCCGAGGTCCGTCGCGATCGTCACCACCCGCGTCTCACCCGCCAGGAGGGGTTCCGGCTGCGCCGTCGGGCAGTCGGTGCCGCCGGCCGCGGTCGATGGCGCCGCGGTCGCCGGTGGCGGCGCGGAGCCGCCCGGCGGGGCGCTGCAGGCCACCGTCGCGAGCGCGACGGCCAGCAGGACGAGTATGGCGATGGGGCGAGGGATCATGCGGCAGCCTCCAGGGCAGCGGGCAGGTCGATGGCTCCGGAGAGCAGTGCTTCTCCGAGGATGACGCCGGCGGCGCCGGTCTCGGCGCACGCGGCGCAGACCGTCGAGGTCGCGGACGCCACCGGCGACGAGGACCTCCGCATCGTACGACCGAACGACCGATCGCACCCGCTCGAGGTCCGGCTGGTCCCCACCGTGGGCGAGCACGAACCGCGCGACGCCGAGGCCGACCAGCTCGCCGACCAGCGTCTCGATCGAGGGTGGAGCCGGTCGTCGCCAGGGGAATGCGGCCGGTCGTTCCGGCCGCGGATCGAGCCCGACCGCCAGCCAGTCTCCCGCGACCGTCAGGCATGCCCGCAGGTCGTCGGGCCGATCGGCGATGGCCGTGGTCAGCACGACGCGCGTCGCGCCCGCCGCGAATGCGAGCTGGATGGCCTCCGGTGAGTCGAGGCCGCCGGCGAGCTGCAGCGGGACGGCAGCCCGTGACGCCACTGCGCCGACGGCGTCGAGGTTGCCCGGGCTGCCGCGCCGCGCGCCGTCGAAGTCGATGAGGTGGATCAGCGGCGCGCCCTGCGCCACCAGGCGCTCGACGATGCGCTCCGGCCGATCCGTCGGGCGCCCCGATGCCGGCCGCGGCACCAGGCCAGTACACGACGCGCGAACGACCTCCCTCGATGTCGATCGATGGGATGACGAGCACGCGGTCAGGTGACCTCGCCAGCCAGCAGGCGGCGATGGAAGCTCAGCGGCAGCGACCCGTTCCGAAGCAGCGTGTCGTGGAACGCTCGCAACGAGAAGGCGTCGCCCTGGCGCCGCCGTTCGGCCTCGCGCAGCTCCACGAGGAGGGTGCGACCGAGGAGGTACGAGAGCGGGTAGGTCGGCCGGTACGTGTACCACTCGACCTCCGAGCGGGCGTTGTCCCGCCCGAACCGGGTCTGCTCGACGAGGAAGTCGACACCCTCGTCGACCGAGATCTCGCCGCGGTGCAGTGGCCCGCACGTCGAGGATGATCCGGCAGGCGCGCCAGATGGCGTCGGTGTGCAGCATGACCCTGAACTCGGGCGCGTCGTCGAAGCCCTGCTCGCGCATCATCAGCTCGGAGTACATCCCCCAGCCCTCGATGAACTCAGGGGCGTCGGCCAGTAGCCGGGTCAACGACTCGGTGCCGGCGTGCGATGTCCATCTGGAGGTGGTGGCCGGGGTACGCCTCGTGGATGCTCGTGTTGCTGATCGACGCGCGGTTGTGCTCGAGGATCGACTTCGGGTCGTCGTGCACCGACTGCGTGACGACGTAGATCCCCTTGGCACTCGCGTCGAACGGGGCCGGCGCGAAATAGGCAGCGAACGGGATGACGTTGCGCAGGTACTGTGGCGTCTCGATGACGTCGATCCGCTCGTCGTCGGGGACCGTCACGAGCTCTCGCTCGATGAGGTAGGCGCGTGCCCGCTGCATCGCCGTGCGGTAGCCGTCCAGGGCATCGGCGAACGTCGTGGCGCGATCGGCCTTGACGCGGGCGACGACCTCGAGCTCGTCGGCTTCGGGGTCGATCTCGTGGGCGGCCGCGCGCCGCGCCGCGCGTTCCTCGGCGAGCTTCTGATGGCCGAGCTCCAGGATGGCGTCCGCATCGAGGCCGTCGAACGCGCGCAACTCGACCATCCGGTCGTGGCGTTCGCG